>CAMJPL010000017.1 GCA_946407735.1 uncultured Clostridia bacterium | reverse complement strand
TCTTGTCCTGAAAAATGCGCGTTATGTGGTGCGACCATCCCGTAACCACAATAACGAGAATCGTACTTGCCACAACCGACACGACAATAGGCACAAACTCAGCCTTTATGATGTCGAAATACAGCTATCTCGAGGAATCGTATATCGATACCGAATACGGCGTCACGGGACTGGTAAAGGAACTGAGACAGGCGTACGAGGGGCGGTATAATCTGAGCATGACCATCGGCGTCATGCTGTGCGTGCTCAGCGCGGTGCCGATCTTTGCCTGTGTGCTGGTGAGAGAGGATCCGGTTCTTGCCTCCGTCGGTGTTTCTGCCGCGCTCGTCATGATCGCCGTCGGCGTATGGCAGATCGTCAAGGTATCCGTCGTCTGGGGCGGCTTCCAGAAGCTGCTTGAGGAAGGCGATTACTCCCGCGGCAGCAAGCGTGTCCGCAAAGGGCTCGTCTCCGGGATATACTGGGCGGTAGTGGTCGCTTTGTATCTCGGATACAGCTTCGTTACGTTCAGATGGGACCGCAGCTGGATCATCTGGCCGATAGCCGCGGTGCTTTACGCCGTGGTCATCAAAATAGAGGAAGCTGTTTACAACGGAAAAAACAACAAATAAACATACAGGAGAGGAATAAATATGCGTTCAGAATCAGCCCGGCTCTGCGAAAGCTTTATATCGGTACGGGATACGATCAGGGAAGCCTTCGTATGGGACGATCCGTATATCCATCCGGCGGCGGCCGTGATATTCGTCACGCGCGGCAGAACGCCCGACGCCGACAGGATGCGGGAGTGCAGGAAGCTTATAAAGCAGAACACCGGGATCGGATCGTATTTCCGTGGGACTGCCGAGCTGCTTCTTATGTCCGAGATGTCGCTCGCCGAGGATCCGGAAGCGTATCTCAAAAAGGTGCTTGCGGCTTATGACGCGCTGAAAAAGGACTTCTCCGGGTCGATCTACCTTCCGTCCGCCGCCATGCTGCTCGCCGATTCCGCCGAAGAAGCCGAATTCGCAAGGCTCGCCGCACTGTCGAAGGATATATTCGACATAATGAACCGCCGCCACAGACTGCTTACGTCGAACGAGGATGTCGTAGCCTGTCTTACGCTGGCTCTGTCCGGCATGACGGCGGAAAAGGCCGCCGACGAGACGGAGGCGTGCTATTCGATCCTCTATCCCGATTTCAGGAACAACTCGGCGCAGGCTCTCGCCTTCGCGCTGGCGCTTTATGACGCTCCGGCTGAGAAAAAATGCGTCAGGACGATGGAGCTTTATACAGAGCTCGCCGGGAGAGACGTCAAATGGAGCTCAGGGATCGAGCTCGCTGCGATCGGTCCTATCGCCATGCTCGACGGAAGCGTCTCAGATATCGCCGATGATCTGATCGCGATAGACGGGTTCCTGTCGCAGCAGAAGGGCTACGGTGTGCTCGGCATCGACAGAAAGACCCGCCTGATGCACGCCGCCATGCTGCTCGGCATAGGGAGTGACAGAACGAAGGGCGAAGCCGTATTCGTCGGCACGATATCCGTGATCGCCTGCATCCAGGCCGCCGCCATGTGCGCCGTCATAAGCTCCGTCGCGGCGACCTCGGCTGCCTCAGCGGCGCATTGATGTACCGCATATATATCGTTGAGGATGACGACGGCATCGCCGAGGCGGTAAGATCCCAGCTCGAGATGTGGGGATATGAGGCGAAGCGGTGCGACGATTACAAAAACGTCATCGCCGGGATTGCCGGTTTCGATCCTCATATAGTCCTTCTCGATATCGGTCTGCCGTTCTTTGACGGCTACAAATGGTGCTCCGAGCTCAGAAAGACGTCGAATGTGCCGGTGATATTCATCTCTTCGGCGTCAGACAGCCTCAACATCGTCATGGCGATGAATATGGGCGGCGACGATTTTATCGCCAAGCCCTTCGATATGAGCGTCCTTATCGCAAAGATACAGGCTATGCTCAGAAGGACATATGACTTCGCCGACACACGTCCGACGCTCAGCGTCAGGGGCGCATCCCTGCCGGAGGACGGCGGCTGCCTCGAGTATGACAGCCAGAGGATCGAGCTCAGCAAAAATGAGTACCGCATCCTCTCCGTCCTTATGCGGAGCGCCGGAAAGACGGTCAGCCGCGAGAAGCTGATGGAGGCGCTGTGGCAGACCGACAGCTACATCGACGACAACACTCTGACCGTGAACGTGAACCGCCTGAGAAAAAAGCTGGACGGCGCCGGGCTTTATGATTTCATAGAGACGAAATTCGGCGTCGGATATCTCGTGAGGGACGACAAGTGAGCGATTTCCGGCTGTTTCTTTTGTATCTGAAAGAGCGTCTGCCGCGTATCGTCATCTCGATACTGTCGGTCGGCATATTCGCGGCAGTATTCGCCCTGTACGGCATGGATCTGCGGGCGGTGATATACCCCGCCTTCCTCTGCGCGGCGATATCGGCGGCATATACCGCAGTCGATTTCCTCCGGGTGAGAAGAAGATATAAGCTTATATCTGACATAGCCGGGCAGGGGAGCGAGGCCCTGACGCTTCTGCCGAAGCCGGAGGGAGTCATCGAATCGGCCTGCCGGCAGGTGATGGACGCCGCGGCTGATGAGATCCGCGCGGCAAAATCGGATGCCGCCCGGCATATCGAGGCCGAGAACGAGTATTTCACGATGTGGGCTCACCAGATAAAGACGCCGCTCGCCTCGATGAGGCTGAATCTCGCGGCGGAAGACAGCCGCCTTTCGCGCCTGATCTCGGCCGAGCTCGTCCGCACCGAGCAGTACGTCGACATGGTGATGGCGTACATCAGGCTCGGATCGGAGACGAGGGATCTGCGTATCGCCGAATATGAGCTCGACCCGATAATCCGCGGCGCCGTGAAGCGGTTCGCTTCCGAGTTCATACTGCGCGGGCTGACGCTCTCCTTCGAGCCGACGTCCGCCGTGATACTGACCGACGGCAAATGGCTGTCGCTCGTCATCGAGCAGCTGCTTTCAAACTCGCTGAAATATACCGAGCGCGGCGGGGTGACGATATCGTATCAGCCGGACGGGCAGACGCTCGTCATATCCGATACCGGCATCGGCATACCGAAGGAGGATCTGCCGCTTGTCTTCGAGAGGGGCTATACGGGCGTCTCCGGCCGTACCGACCGCCATTCAAGCGGTATAGGGCTGTGGCTCTGCCGCAGGATATGCGGCGATCTCGGGCACGGGATAAGCATAGATTCGCCCGGACCATCCGGCGAAGGAACGGCGGTGAAGATCGATCTTTCACGGTGTCATACCGAGCATGAATAAAAAAAGAAAGGGCAAATCTTACGCAAATGTTAGATTTGCCCTTTTCAGTGTAAGGAATATCTATGGAATGAAAGCCGTTTTTCGGGTATAATATTGTCAGACGGAAAGGAGAATACAGATATGAGCATACTCGAAGTAAACGGTCTTAAAAAAACGTATGTCACGAGGTTCGGGCGGACAAAGGTGGAGGCGCTGAAAAACGTCACCTTCAGCGTTGAAAACGGCGAATTCGTCGCCGTGATGGGAGAGTCCGGCTCGGGTAAGACTACGCTGCTCAACATCCTTGCGGCGCTCGACCGCCCGACGGCCGGGAGCGTGCGGCTGGACGGACTCGATATCACATCGGTCAGGGAATCGGATCTCGCGGCGTTCAGGCGCGACAATCTCGGCTTCGTGTTTCAGGAATTCAACCTTCTCGATACTTTCACGGTCGAGGACAACATCTATCTTCCCCTCGTCCTCGCCGGGAAAAGCCACGGCGAGATGAGCTCCCGCCTTATCCCTCTTGCCGGGGCGCTCGGCATAACGCCGATACTGAAAAAATACCCGTATGAGATATCGGGCGGGCAGAAGCAGCGCACAGCGGCGGCGAGAGCGCTGATAACCGATCCGAAGCTGATCCTTGCCGACGAGCCGACCGGCGCGCTCGATTCCCGCTCGACGGACGAGCTGCTCAAGGTCTTTTCCGACGTGAATGAAAAGGGCCAGACCATCGTCATGGTCACGCATTCGCTCAGGGCGGCAAGCCGTGCCGGAAGGGTGCTGTTCATCCGCGACGGCGAGATATTCCATCAGCTCTACCGCGGCGGCTGCACTCAGGACGAGTTCTACCGGCGGATATCGGACACGCTGACGGTGCTTTCGTCCGCGCCCGAAAACGAAGCGAGGTGAGCGGGATGAAGCTGTATCCGAAGCTCGCCGTAAGCGGCATGGCGAAAAACGCGCGGCTTTATCTGCCGTATCTCATCACAGGCTCGATGATGGCGGCGATGTTCTACATATTGGGCTTTCTGAATTTCTCGACGGCGTTCGTTTCGATGGGCGGCGGGTCGATGGGCGTACTTATCTCGCTCGGCTGGGCCGTTATCGGCATATTCTCGGCGATCATCATGTTCTATACGCATACCTTTCTTATCCGCCGCAGGATGAAGGAATTCGGCATGTACAACATACTCGGAATGGGAAAGCTGAGCGTCTGCGCCGTACTTTTATGGGAGAACGCTATCACGGCTGCCGTCGTTTCGGTTTCGGGAGTACTCATCGGCGCCGCGCTGTCAAAGCTCGCCGAGCTGCTGCTGGGCAATATCGTTCATCTTGACGTGGGATATGATTTCAGCCTCTCGCCGATATCGGCTGCCATCACCGTGATATACTGCTTTGTGATATTCACGCTGATATTCATCATCTCCGCCGTCAGACTCAGGCTTTCCGACCCTGTCGGGATGATGCGCGCCGAGGCCGGAGGCGAGAAGCCGCCGAAGGTCAACTGGCTGCTCGGTATCGGGGGATTTATCCTGCTCGGTGCGGCCTACTGGATGGCGGTCACCATCGAAGACCCGATAGACGCATTGAATATGTTCTTCTTCTGCGTGCTGATGGTCATAGCCGCCACCTTCATACTGTTCATCGCCGGATCGGTGATGATATGCCGCCTGATGAAGAGCAGCAAAAGATACTATTACAAGCCGAATCATTTCGTTTCGGTCTCGCAGATGTCATGGCGCATGAAGCGCAGCGGCGCCGGGCTCGCCGCGATATGCATACTCTGCACGATGGTGCTGGTCACGATAGTCACGACCACCTGCCTTTACAGCGGCATGGAGGAGCGGCTGAGAGACCGCTACAACAACGATATGGCGAGCTATATCGTTTTCAGGAATTTCGATGACGCCTCGGACGAAAACTACGCCTTTCTCCGTCAGGCATATACGGATAGCTGGAACGAATGCGGCCTGACGCCGAAGAAAACCAGCGAATTCACCTTCACCGTCATGAATGTCCCTGTCGAGGAGAATCAGTTCATCCTTGACGGAAATATAATCAGCGACGACCTCGATGAAGCTGCTGATTGGATTCCGAAGATGGAGCAGGCGTATCTGATATCGGCAGATGACTATATGAAGGAAACCGGGATCGATCTGTCGCTGTCGGACGGCGAGGCGGCTTTGTACGTGAGAGGCGCCGGGTATAACCGTGACACCCTCAGGATCGGAGAGAGGGAATACGCGGTAAAAACAATACTCAGCGAGCCGGGGATCACGATCTGGACAGGCGACGCCGTCGACGCGGGATATGTACTGTATATAATCGTCCCCGATTTCCGTGAGCTCGTCGAAACGACTTGTCTGATCCCAAACACGCTCACCTTCTCGCATACCGCTGTCTACCGTTACATCGGCATAGACACCGACGCGCCGGATGAGGCTCAGGCGGACGCGCTGTGGCTGTCAAAGAACAAGACGGATGAGCTGTGGGCAAAGTACAACAACATAAGCGTGACGAAGGAGGATGACAGGGTAAGCGAGCATCCGTTTGTCTACACGAATGAAAGATCGCTCGCTGTCGACAGAAATGACTTCTACTCGGCCTACGGCACACTGTTCTTCCTCGGCATATTCTTCAGCGCCATATTCCTGATGGCGGCCGTGCTTATAATGTACTACAAGCAGATAAGCGAGGGGTATGAGGATCAGACCCGCTTCGGCATCATGCGCAAGGTCGGCATGACCGACAGGGATATACGACGCTCGGTGAACTCGCAGGTGCTGACTGTCTTCTTCGCACCGCTCGCCGCGGCGGTGCTGCATCTCTGCTTCGCATACCCGATGCTGAGCCGGATGATCTATCTGTTCGGCGTAAACAGCCGGGGACAGCTGCTCGCCGTGGCGGCGATATCGGTAGGAGTCTTCGCGCTTGGGTATCTTATCATGTACAAGGTAACGTCGAGGAGCTATTACGCGATAGTTTCCGGCGACGGGGACTGAAAGAGCGATATAAAACCTCCCGTGAATCGGTTTCACGGGAGGTTTTGTTCATTCTATCCTCAGCTTTTCCTCGAGCCTCGGCCAGATCGGAGTAAATTCAAAGAATCTGTCCAGCAGCTTTAGGAACATCCCTATCAGCGCTCCGTTGAGCGCCGTCATCACGAGTGTGCCGACGCCAATGCCGCGTATCCCGCCGAAGAATATCAGCGTCATGGCGAAGGCGATAACTAAAAGCGACACGTCGCAGGATATCTTGAATTTCGTGTAATTCAGCCTGTAATGCGCCGCTACGCCCTTGACGAAGAAATCTATCACCTGCGGCGGCAGATAGGTCTTCATGAACATGGCTACGGCGAAGGAGGTGAGCGTCATCCCGACCGCCAGCAGAGTGATCCTCGCCGGCATCGGCATGCTCCCGGGCGGGGTAACGTCGGGATTGAACAGCGGCACGACCTTTCGCCAGGCGTCGAGGACGGCGCCGTAAATGACGCATGACAGGAACGAGCCGAGATAGCGCACCCTGAATCTGCCCATGAGGAAGCAGAATAGGATGAAGACTATCCCCTGCACGATGTATTCGCACTGGCCGAAGGTGAGAAATGACAGCCTGAGGCTGAGTATATACGCCGGAGCCACGACCATCGACACGCCGAGGTCGGCGCACGTCACCATGGCTACCGAAAAGGCGATGAGGACGATGGCGAGTACGTAAAGAAGCTCTGACGGGAATCTGATCTTGCGTTTGGAAGACATAAAAGGAATATTATTGAACGATGCGGCGGTTGCTTATTTGATCAAAGAGGTACAAAAAGTCTTTTGGAGAAAAGGGGGTGCAGGGGGAAAGGAACCTTTTCCTCAGAAAAGGTTCCTTTCCCCCTGCTTAGATAAGATTAAATTAAACTGTTATTTCTTCTGGGTCTCGTCCTTTTCCTTCGACAGCATGACGTTCGTCAGGATGCCGAGGATGAGGGCGGTGGCGACGGCGGTCAGGGTGACGGCGCCGAAGCTGATGGAGAGTCCTCCGATACCGGCGATGAGGATGGCGGAGGTCACGAAGAGGTTGCGGTTCTTGTTCAGATCGACCTGCTGGAGCATCTTGAGACCGGAGACGGCGATGAAGCCGTAAAGGGCCATGCAGACGCCGCCCATAACGCAGGCGGGGATCGAATCGACGATAGCCACAAGAGGCGTGATGAAGGAGAAGATGATGCATCCGACGGCAGCGGCGGTGATCGAGGCGACGGAGGCGTTGCGGGTGATGGCGACGCAGGCGATGGACTCGCCGTAGGTGGTGTTCGGGCAGCCGCCGAAGAGGGCGCCTACCATAGAGCCTACGCCGTCGCCGAGGAGGGTGTTGGAAAGGCCGGGATCGTCGAGCAGGTCATGGCCGATGATGGAGGAAAGATTGCGGTGGTCGGCGACATGCTCGGCGAAGACGACGAAGGCTACCGGGACATAGGCCACGAAGATGGTGGCGATATAGGCGCCGTTGAGCTCGGAGAAGCCTTTGACTGCGCCGATGACGGTGAGATCGGGCAGGCTGAGGAAGGTCGAAAGTCCTATCGAGCCTTCCGGCATCATGTAGGCGGCGAAGACGGAGAAATCAACGATCTTGAGAGCGTCTATCCCTGCGGCGTTGCCGATAATGGTGAAGAGGGCGGCCAGAATATATCCGCAGGCAATGCCGCAGATGAAGGGGATGAGCTTGATCATGCCCTTGCCGTATGTAGAGGCGAGCATGGTCACGGCGAGTGTGAAGAGACCGCAGATGAGAGCTACATACGTCGCGCCAGGAGTCTCGGCGGCGTTTATCGCGTCGGAGGTGGTAAGGTCGCCGATGGCGTTGCCGGCGAGACCGAGACCGATGATGGCGACGGTCGGACCGATGACTACCGGCGGCATGAGCTTGTTGAGCCATTCAACACCGACGGCTTTTATGACGACGGCGATGATCACATAGACAAGACCCGCGAATACCGCTCCGATGATAATACCGAGCCAGCCCATATACATCGAGCTCGCTCCGGCGAAGGCGGCGAACATCGAGCCTATGAACGCGAAGGACGAGCCGAGGAAAACAGGACTCTTGCGGTGGGTGAAGAGCTGGTAGATCAGTGTGCCGCAGCCGGCGCCGAACATGGCGGCGGCGGGGGTGAGGCCGTTGCCGATTATCATCGGCACGGCGATCGTCGCGGCGAGGATAGCCAGCATCTGCTGGAGCGCGAAAACGATCAGCTGACCGAACTTCGGCTTGTCTTTAACGTCGAAAACAAGGTTCATTGGTGTCTGCCGTCCTTTCAGTTTCGGGCATATTCCATAAAAAAACCGCACTCTCTGCCACTTGGCTCAGCCTTATGGCAGCAACCGGAAGCGAGATGATGCGGAACAGCGTATTGATGTGTGATTTTTCGGGCCTTACAAGCCCATATTTGTAATATTATACCATAAAAATCTCCCGCCTGTCAACTCGCAATACTGCAACAATTATCGCTTTCACGGATTTGATTATGTAGGCAGATTGACAGACGGGAGGATATGGAGTTTGAGCGGACTCTGATATGCGCGGATTTATCCGCGGCGGACGGCTTCTATCGCGTCGGCGAGGTGTCGAGCCGCCATGGCGTTCAGCCGCTCGGCTTCGTCGAACAGCTCGTCGGGGAGCTCGCCTCTTGCATAGCCGCCGGTTTCAAGCGACATCGGGCCGTCATAGCCGGTTGAGGCGACGCCGCGGATGAAACTGTCCCAGTCGGCCGTGCCGGTGTACGGCATCTGGTGGGAGTCGCGGGTTCCGTCGTTGTCGTGGACGTGCAGAGCTTTGAGATACTTTCCGGCGATGCGCGCCGGTTCGCCGAGATCATGGCTGTAAAGGTTGGCGTGCCCTGTGTCGAAGCATATGCCGATATTCGGGCTGTCCACCTGCTCGACCGCGCGGAGGATATAGTCCATCGTCGATATGCGCTGGGCCTTGAACGGCATGTTTTCGAGGCATACCGTCACGCCGTATTTTTCGGCGTCCGGCATGATGGAGCGAAGCATTTCGACGGTGATGCGCTCGGCCTCGTCGGCATCCTCCGGTCCGCCCCATCCGAACGGCATCTGCGGATGGATGACGAGATTCGGCGAGCCGAGGCAGTAAGCCCCGTAAACGGCTCTCTTCATCATGTCCCACGCGGTGACGCGCTTCTCCTCCGACGTGTCATCGGTCGGCCACGGGCCGTGCACCTGATATATCTCTATCCCGTGGCGCTCGGCGGCCCTGCGCCTGACGCCGCACTCGGCCTCCATGACGGCTCTGTCCGAATACCACGGCTGCTTTATGTCGGCGAGGTCCTCGTCGACTGTGTCATATCCGAGCTCGGCGAGACGGGCGTACTTCGCGTCCTCGCCGAATCTTTTCCACATCGTGCCCTTGTGTATGCCGATCTTCATTTTATATATCCTCTGATTTTCGGTTTTGACGGTTTATGATATTATAGCACATCTGCGCCGCCAATTCAACCTCATAACATAAAAGAATGCGAAAAAGTTAAATTTCTAAAAATCCTTGACAACTGCCTGTGATTGTGGTATAATATACCCGTTGCAATGAGCAGCGGACACGGAGAAGTCGCCTAGCTGGTCGAGGGCGCGCGACTGGAAATCGCGTAGGGCAGAGATGTCCTCTGGAGTTCGAATCTCCACTTCTCCGCCAAAAGGATCACCGTAATATCGGTGATCCTTTTTTTTATCGGCAGTCTCTCTGGCCGATATGAAAAAGTCGGTCTGTTTCAAATTGATTTTTCCGCCAGTATCTGATATAATATCATCATCGGATGAGTTATGCGATACAAAGGAGGATTGGAAAATGGATGAAAGATATGATCTCAGCGATATTGCGATGATGACCGGATTCACGACACGGACACTGCGGAACTATATGAGTCAGGGGTTTCTCAAGGGAGAGAAGATAAACGGCGTATGGCGTTTTACGGCTGATGATCTCGACGCCTTTTTCAGCGAACCGTTCGTGAAGGAGAGCCTTCGCGTAAAACGGAGCGCCGCCGTCTTTGATTTTCTGGCCGACAGGGCAAAGAAGACTGAGCGTATCTGTGTCATTCTGGATATCCCGGCTTCGATGGGAAAGGGAAACAGAATATCGGCGTTCTTCTGCGAAAAGATGCGTGAGGCTTCCGACGCGTCGTTTACTTATGATTGGGATAAAGGAGTGTGCCGGGTGATCCTGAACGGTGCGGCTGATCAGGTCGGAGGGCTCATTGAAGCGTACAGAGGCGTCGATCTCGGATGAGATTTACGTTTTAGCTTCCGCTGCATATAAAACTTCCCGCCGCTCTCAATGAGCGGCGGGAAATCTGTATCTGCCTTTCTTACCCCGAGATCTCCTGATAATTCGCTATCATCTTGTCCCATTTCTTTGTGATGCTCTTTTCGTTCTTCCCCCAGTATGAGGCGAAGTCGGCCTTTCCGCCGTTGCCGTAGCATACGTTCGTGAAGATCGAACCGATGCCGATGGCCTTATCGGCCATCATGATGAACGGGCCGGTGATGCGCGAGTAGATCAGGTCGACCATCTGCGCGTCGGTGTCGGTGGCGACATACTTTATCTTGAGCGCCGTCTCGTACCATGTCGGAGCGACGGTGCGGTAGCTCTCGGCGCAGAGCGCCTCAAGGACGGCGCAGGAGCGCTCGAAGTTGTCGGTCAGCGCCGATACCGGGATCGCGGCTCCCTCGCCGTTGACGACTCCGGCGCCCGACATGTAGTCGAGGCTTTCGGTCAGCTTCGGATGCGGGATCAGGCCGTACTCGAAGGTGAGATCGCGCAGGCCGTTAGCCGTGCTGAGCATGCCGATGTCGAACAGCGTCTGATTCTTCTTGAACATCGTATGCTGATCGTCGCCGCCGGTCGTGTCCCACGCCATATTGTCGGCGTAGAGCAGGTTCGCCAGCGTCTCGGCCCATTTTATCGTCAGCTCGTTGTTGAGATCGAGCACCGGCAGTCCGTCGGCGTCGCGGGTGATGAAGGAGAGACCGGTCGACATCGACAGGTAATTCGGCACGCCCCACTGCGGATAGGCGAAGCCGAACTGGTCGGCGGCGTTCACGGTGGTGCTGCCGTCGAGATCGCTGTAAACGGCGCGGCAGTACTCGGCGAGGACGTCGTGAGTCCATTTGCCGTCGGTGACGGTGGTGTAGAGTGCGTTGTAATCGCCGAAATAGTTCTCGAACATGCCCTTGTTGAAGTATATCGCCGACGCGCCCTGCAGAGTCGTCAGGCCGACGTCGCCGGTGATGAAGTAACGGTGGTTGTTGTCGATCGCGCCGTCGCTCATCATCGCGGAGTACCACCACGGCTGATCGTAGTCGAGATATTCGGCGTCGATGAGATCGCGCCAGTATCCGGACAGCGACTGCTCGAACAGACGGGAGTTCTCCATCATGACGATGTCGTAGTCGGAGACTCCGGCCGTCATGGCCTTCTTTATGTCTGACGGATAGCCGTCCCAGTCGCCGCTTCCGGCGATCCAGTTCAGCTTGACGTTCAGGCGCTCCTCGACCGAGATGTTGCGGTTGTAGACGGCGTCGTAGACGATGTCGCCGGAGGCCTCGCCGAGCGCGTCGTAGTGCGTCGAATCCTCGCTTCCCATGTAGATGATGTTTACCGTCGCTCCGCCGAAGTCGAGATCGTCGGGAAGGTTGTCCGGGGTGTTTTCGCGGGAAGGCTCGGTCTCCTCGGCGACGGTGAGATTCGTATCGCCGGCTCCGCCGTCGGCGGAAGTGCCCTGAGAAGCCGGTGTGTCCGCGGCTTCGCCGCAGGCTGTGATAACCGATGCAAGAAGCGCGGACGCCATCACGGCGGAAAGGATCTTTTTCATTTGTCGTACCTTTTATTTAAAACAGGGAAGGGCGGCTTTGTTCTCCCTTCCCGTTTTTAGCTGTTACTGTCCTGTCAGTTGTTTTTGATGTACTCGAGTATCTTCTTCGCCGCTTCGATATGAGTCTCGTTTATCGGCGACTGGGGAAGTCTCGGCGAGCCGCAGGCTACTCCCTCGAGCTCCATGGCGGCCTTGATCGTCTGGAAGATACCGGCGTCGAGAAGCATCTTCACGACCTCGTTCTCCTTGCGCTGAGCCTTGCGCCCGGCGGCGATGTCGGACGCCTGAACGGCCGCGTAGACCTCTTTGGCGAACCTGCCGCTGATGTTGTATGTGGTGCCGATGGCTCCGTCAGCGCCGGTGGTGAGACCGGCGAGAAGGAATTCGTCGAAGCCGTTGAAGATGGTGGCGTTCGGGAAATCGGAGCGAATCTGCTCGAGCAGGAACATGTCCTGAGAGGTGAACTTGACTCCGGCGATGTTCGGTATCGAAAGAAGCTCGCGGAAATCGGCTTGATTGAGGACGACGTTGGTCCTTACCGGGATGTTGTAGATCACGAGCGGGAGCTTGGATCTCTCGGCGATGCGGCGGTAATGCGCCTTGATCTCGTCTTTAGTGTAGACATAGTAGAAGGGAGCGACGGCGGAGATGGCGTCGTAGCCGCAGCGGGCGGCTTCGTCGGCAAGCTCGTATATCTCCTCTACCACGTTGCAGCCGACCTGAGCGATCAGGCTTATCCGGCCGTTATTCCTCTCGGCGACGGCGGAAAGCACGCGCTTGCGGTCCTCGAGCGGCATGTTGAAGCTCTCGCCGGTGCTGCCGTTCACGTACAGACCGTCGACGCCGCTGACATTGATGTTGTAGTCGACCGCGTCGCCGAAGGCCTTGAGATTCGGGCGTCCGCATTCGTCAAAGCAGCCGATGAGCGCTGAATAGATACCTTTCATGACGATTCCTCCGAAAAAAAGTGTAGTAAAAGTCTTTTTGGAAAGGTTGGGGGTCCGGGGGAAGGGAGACCTTTTTCTTCAGAAAAAGGTCTCCCTTCCCCCGGTTTATAAGTTTTTTCTTTAGCTGTTTACGCCATCCTGTCGGCCATCTGTCTGCCGCCGAGGATGTGGAAGTGAAGATGCTTCACTGTCTGGCAGGCGTCGGGGCCGCAGTTGGATATCACGCGGTAGCCGCCGGTAAGGCCTTCATCCGCGGCGATTTTCGGGATCATCTCGAATATCTTCGCGACGACGGCGGAATTTTCGGCCGTGACGCCGTCCATCGATGGGATGTGCTCCTTCGGGACGACAAGGATGTGCGTCGGGGCCTGAGGATTGATGTCGCGGAAGGCGTACATGCAGTCGTCCTCATACACCTTGGCCGACGGGATCTCGCCGGCGATTATCTTGCAGAAAAGGCATCCGTCCATGAATCATTCCTCCGCGTCCTGAGTCGGCTCTTCTTCGTCCGAAGCCTCGGCCGGCTCGTCTTCCTGGCTCTCGTCGTAACCGTCGTAGCTGGCGGTGCCGTCATCGGTGAACTTGCCCTCGGTCTTGCCGCGCATAAAGGTGCTGCGGAGATGATCGAGCGGAGTCGCGCCGCTCTCGACGGCGAACTTTTTCAGATCGGCCACCTGGCTGTCCCAGCCGAGCTTGTCGATGAGCAGGAGCAGCGCCGCAGCTCCGCTCACTGCCGCGGCGATAAAGTATCCGAACGCGCCGGTGCGCTTTCTGAAACGCTCTACCGCCGACACGGCGGCGAGAGTCACCGCCGCCGCTCCCAGCGCTCTCCCGATCGGGAGCTTGATATCGTTGAAATTCATTATCTGTACCTCGCAAATGCCGCTGAAAGTGTCTGATTTGCCGCCGCGCCCGGCAGATTGCCCCGGCAGTATGCCCCACGGCATATGGTGCCCGCCGGACGCTCACGTGAGGATCAAAGGTTCTTTGACGCCTCGAGCTTCAAATAAGCCGTGATGAAGCCGTCAAGGTCTCCGTCCATGACCGCCTGAACGTCGCCGTCCTCATAGTCGGTGCGGTTGTCCTTCACGAGCGTGTACGGCATGAAGACGTATGAGCGGATCTGGCTGCCCCATTCGATGTTGGCCTTGTTCCCCTGAATGTCCTCGATGCGGTCGAGCTTTTCGCGCTCCTTTATCTCCATCAGCTTCGCCTTGAGCATCTTCATGGCCGTCTCCCTGTTCTGGAGCTGGCTGCGCTCTGTCTGACAGCCGACCACAATGCCGGTGGGCTTGTGGACGATGCGGATGGCCGATTCGGTCTTGTTGATGTGCTGTCCGCCGGCTCCTGAGGATTTATGGGTTGTAATCTCGAGGTCCTCGTCGCGGATCTCGAACTTCATGTCCTCGTCGTCGAACTCGGGCATGACCTCGACCGAAGCGAAGGAGGTGTGGCGGCGTCCGGAGGCGTCGAACGGAGATACGCGCACCAGACGGTGGACGCCGTTCTCGCCCTTGAGATATCCGTAGGCGTTCTTGCCCTCGATGCGGAGAGTCGCCGATTTGAGTCCGGCCTCGTCACCGTCGAGCCAGTCGAGCATCTTTACCTTGTATTTGTGATCCTCGCCCCAGCGGGTGTACATGCGGTAGAGCATCAGGGCCCAGTCCTGAGCCTCGGTGCCGCCCGCTCCGGGATGGAAGCTGAGGATGGCGTTGTGGCTGTCGTAAGGCCCGGCGAGAAGCAGCGAAAGACGCATGTTCTCCTCGTCCTTCCTCATCGAGGCGAGCTCCTTCTCGATAGCCTCGACCTCGCTCTCGTCCTCCTCCTCGATGGCCATCTCGCAGAGGGTCAGAGTGTCCTCGCAGCGGGTGTGAAGGTCGTCGTAGTCGCCGACCTTGTCCTTCAGGGATTTTATCTCCTGCAGCAGTTTTGACGATTTGTCGGCGTCCGCCCAGAAGTTGTCCACCTGCGTCAGCTTTTCCTTATCGGCGATCTCGGCGCGCAGACGCTCCACGCTCATGCTGTCGCCGAGCTCGTCTATCTTGTCCCTCAGTTGCTGCAGGCTGTATTTCGCCTCTTCAAGTTTTACTATCAAATCTGTTTCCTCGTGGTATATTTTTGTAAATGTCCGTATATCGCGCTCACGCCGCGCCGCTCAGATGTGCTTATGCGGGCATGAGTCGAAGTATTCGATGTTTATCCCCGGATGGTTTTCCGCTATGAGATCGCACAGCAGGCGAAGTACCGGGCGCTCGGTGTAATAATGCCCGGCCTCGATGATGTTCAGTCCCATGTCGGCGGCGTCGCAGGCGGCGTTGTAGCCGACTTCGCCTGTGACGAGCGTGTCGCAGCCGAGGGCTATCGCGTCGGGAATGAAATCCTTTCCCGAGCCTCCGACCATGGCGGCGCGGCGGACAGGGCGATTTCCGGCGTATTTTACATCGGGCGCGCCGAGAGCTTCCTTTATCGCGGCGGCGAAACGCCCGATATCGCTTTCACATGCCTCGCCGACCCTAAGCATGCCGTGAGCTTCGATATCGCCGATGGCTCCCGTCTGAGACGCGAGCATGTCGTTCACGCCCGGCTGACGCGCGTCGAGGCGGGTATGGAAGCTCATGACGGCTATGCCGTTTCTGACGCATTTTATGATCTTTTCGTCGGTCACGGCCTTCAGCGGTCTGAATATCATCGGGTGGTGGCTCACGATGCAGTCGAGGCCGCTCTCTATGGCGAAATCGACCGCGGCGGCCGTCACGTCAAGGGTGAGGAGCACCCCATGGCATTCGCCGTCAGCCTTTATCATATATCCGTCGTTGTCCCAGTCGCAGGACAGCGACGACGGGATGAGCCCGTCGAGGGTCTCGTAGATATCGTCTTTTGTGTATGCCATCTATAAGCTTTCCAGTTTTTCCCTGACGCCCTGTCTTATAAAATCGAGGCGTCTCAGCCTTTCGGGATCGGTGTTTTTACCCTTCGCCAAGCCCGACGCCGATTCGTCGAGATAACTCAGCGTCCTCGCGGCGAACAGCCGCTGCAGCCTTGCCGGAGCGGCGCATCTGTACAGCCTGAGAGCGGCGTCGATATCCGAAAGCTCGCGCTTCCCGCCGCCGGGGGAACAGACGACGATCTCGTATATCTTTCCCGCCGGCGCCGACGAATCACCCTCGGCGAGGTCTGTGGCGGTTATCTCATATCCGTTTTCGCAAAGATAGCGCCAGAGATCTGCCTGCCGCGTCATCGGCTGAAGGATGAGGCGGATATCGTGGGAATCGAGCCAGTCCGCCGCCGAAAGGATGCTCATTATCGTCTCGCCGCCCATTCCGGCTATGACGATGTCCGTCGGCGAGTATCTTTCGACGCCGCGCAGGCCGTCCGTCCGTATGACGGTGATCATATCGCCGAGACCGGCGCTTTTTATCGTTTTTTCGGCGTTCTCGCAGGGGCCTTCGCCGATGTCCGCCGCTATCGCCCTGGCGATCCTGCCTTCGGCGGCGAGGACGGCGGGAAGATAGGCGTGATCCGTTCCTATGTCGGCGAGGACGGCTCCCCGGCGCACGTATTTCGCGCAGACCGAGAGACGGCCGTCAAGCCGTATGCTGATGCCCATAATGATCGAGAGAGTGTGCGCGATTCACAAAAAAGCGGGCAGTTATGCCCGCGCGTGCCCTATTCGTTTTCGGCGGTTTCCTGCGATTCAAGATATTTGTTGATCACTTCCACCAGCTCGTCGGCGTCGATGCCGTGGATCTCGCAGGCCATTTCGATGCTCTCGCCGCGGGAGGCGGGACAGCCGAGGCAGTGCATGCCTATCTCCATGAAGTATTTCGCGGTCCCGATATCGTAATCGAGGATGTCGCCGAGGATAGATTCCTTAGTAACGCGCATTATCTATATCTCCGTTAGGTTTGTTTATCGTTCGATACATATTTGTTTATCGTTCGATACATATATCCATATAATTATAATACCCCGCGCCTGAAAAGTCAAGGCGCGGGCTTATATTTTTACGCAGTATTCACAAAAATTCAAACGCGTTTCAAGTATTTTTCTCATCCGGCGTACGCCTTCGCGCATCTGCCGCAAGGCTTGTATCCCTGAGCGATAAGCTCGAGTATCCCGGCCTCGCCGGCGACCTGTACGACCAGCTTGTTCTCCTCCTTCATCGACGAGACGGAGGAACAGCTCTCCGAGATGTGGAAGGTCTTTGAGCTCTTGTTTATCACGACGGTTATCATGCCGTCGGATGTCTGGGACGGCGCTTCCGGCGCGGCTGTCTCCGGGGCGGCTTCGGCGGGGAGCGGCTGAGGCGAAGCGGCGGTCTCGGGCACCGTCTCGGGCTCAGGTTCTGGCGTGATCGCTCTTGCGGGGGAATCGGACGCTTCGGCGGCCTTCGCGCAGAAGGAGCAGAGCGAATACCCGAGGGCGTCGAGCGCCGAGATATCGGCTATATACACGTCGGCGCGGTTTTCGGCGTTCATCATGGCGGCGTATGAGCAGCCGTCGGAGGTGTGGTATTTCTTCGAGCTTATGTTCACCGTGGCATGGATGTCTCCCGCGGCGAGGGAGGAAAGCTCGTCCAGCGCCGCCTGCCTCGGCGTCTTTTTCTGTGATTCTGTCTCGGGGGCGGGAGCGGCGGTCTGAGGCGTCTCGGGAGCCGGGAGCGGAACCGTCCTTTCGGCGGCGGTAGTCTCCGGCCGCTCGTCGGCTTTTTTGCAGAAGGAGCAGATCGTGTATCCGCTTCTCTCAAGCGTCGCCGGGGTGAGGGTTCTCTCCTGACGGTTCTCGGCGCTTATCCGCACGGCGTATGAGCAGTCGGCGTGGGTGTGGTACTTGCGGGAATTCGTGTTGAGCACGACATGGATCCCGCCGGCTTCGTCGGACGGCACCGGCGGCTCGGTTTCGGGAGGCGGAGTCGTTTCCGGGATGGCAGCTGCCGCAGTCGTCTCGGGAGCTGCTGTCGTCTCGGGAGGGGCAGATGTTTCGGGAGCGGCCGTCGTTTCCGGCGGCGATGTCGTCTCGGGAGCCGATGATGTCTCCGGCGCGGGTTCAGTCTCGGGAATCGCCGATGTTTCCGGCCCGGCGGAGGTTTCTGGAGCGGATTCTGTCACGGCTTCCGCCGACGTGACGTCGTTTTCTATGACTTTCAGCACGGCGTCCGTGACGGCGGCAGACGCGTCGGACGGCGCCATCCTTGACGGCTGCGCTTCGGCGGCGGGGGTGATGACGATGTCGGGTCTTTCGGAGCATGAGACAAAAAGAAAAAGGCAGAGAACCGCGATGATGATGACATTCCTGTGACTCATTTCTCTCACCCTTTCAAAAGAAAGCGTCATTTCCCGGGCTCGAACATTACGTCGAATCCGTATTTCTCCCTGTTTATCTTTTCCTTGTCGGCGATGGTCTTCTCGAGATCGATCCCGTAATAGTTCGCGAGACGGACGCAGTAGTATATCACGTCCCAGAGTTCCTCGTCGATGGTGTCCTTCACGCCTTCCGTGCGGCGCTGATCCTTGCGGACGGCCTTGGCGAGCTCGCCGCACTCCTCCATCAGCTTGAGCATGTAATGATCCGCCGCTCCCTGCGTCGGCTTTGACGCGACGTAGGCCTGCAGATACGATATAGTCGTGTGTTTTTCGCCATCCATTTTATCTGCCGTTATTATCTGTACAGAAGTTTTTGGTAAAGATAGGGGTCCGGGGGAAGGAACCCCTTTTTTCAAAAAGGGGTTCCTTCCCCCGGGTATGATAAAAGCTCCCCGTCAGTTCAGCTCAAGATAGTCTCTGTCCGGGAGAGGGGCGAGATCGGCGTACGGGGCGTCCTGATACCAGTAGGCGACCGAGCTGATGTCGTCCTGAAGAGGCAGATAGCGTCCGCCCTGACGCCAGCCGAGGGCCTGGATCGTCACCTTGATGTCTTCCTTGAAGTAAATCGGGTCGGTGATGTGCCAGCGGTAGAGGGCGAAGCGGGTGTTAGCCTGATAGAGACCGTTCGGGCGGGCCACCTTCGACAGGCCGCTGTAAGGCGAGGTGAACTCGACGTAGCCGCCGTTGTAGTCGAAGTCGTAGGCGCCGCAGAAGTAGTCCTCGGTGCCGGTGCCGCAGATGGTCGGGAATTCTTTGTCGCCGTCGAGATAGAATTTGATCTCGCCTTCGCCCCACCAGCCGTTGTTGTTGACGCCCCAGAGCATCGAGGTGCCCACGAACTGCCCGGAGCCCTTCACGCCGTCGAGGATGGTGTAGACCTCCTTGTAGGGCAGGGGATTTGTGCGATTGAAGTGTGCGCAGAAGTACATCGGCTCCTCATCGAGTTTGGTCTCGACGTAGTCTATCTGATAATAGATCACGCAGTCCTTGTCGTTCATGTTCTCGATGGTCACGCGGGCTTCCTTCTTGAACGGCATCGTCCAGTAGCAGTTCATGCCGATGCGCGGGTTCACGCAGACGGCGAGGGAGCTGAGCTGCGAATAGGTGTCGGGCAGGGGATTCGCGAAGAAATCGCATACCGGGGCCTCGACCGCCGGAACGTCGGAGCCGTCCCAGTAGATGCGCAGTATCACCCAGCGCCATACCTCGGCGCCGCCGGTGAGCCAGATGTGCTTTATCGCGCCTTCGGCCTTTATGTCGGCGAGGGTGAAGGTGGAGTGAGCCTTGATTGAAACGCTCGGCGAGACCTTCCAGCCGATGCCGAGATCGCGGGCGCAGGAGGCGCCGGTGCCTTCGGTAGCCATTCCTGCCTTGCCCTTCTCGCCGGTGAAGTTTTCCGCCGAGATCGAGCGGGTAACGGCAGACGAGCGGCGGGCGAGATCGTCGAGAGATGTTCCGAGTCCGTTGTACATGGTGTTTTCCTCCAAAGAATTGATGGTGAGTGATGATTATTGTCTCATATCGTCAGGCAGGGCGTCACGGCTGATCCTCCGGCTTTGATCTCCCGCATTCGGAGCAGAATCTGCCGTCGTTCACAGTCTTGCATTCGGGGCAGCGCCAGAAGCCTTCCGGAAGCTCGGCTTCCGGATCATTTGTTATTTCCGGCCACGGCTCGAGGGCGCCGGGGTCCATGATCATCGAGCTGTATGATTCACAGCGTATCTTCACGTCATGATCCGGCATGACGAATTTGAAGATATAGCCTTTTTTCGGGTCGTAATCCCGCTTCACGTCGACGCCGTCGAAGAAGAAGCGGTAATCGGTGTCGGTGCCGATCATGTCGTAATAAACGGTCACATGCTGACCTGCCGCGTATTCGGTCCTTGACGACTTGAAGCCGCCGTCTTCATATATCAGGCGGTGCTTTTCCCCGCCGCAGCCAAATAATGCCGTCATAATCAATACCCCGCAGAATATCATAAGTACGATCCGTTTCATTCCGCTGCCTCCCGTATTGGCTTACATGCTCATGTCACCGTAATGTTTTCGGCGAAAGGCAGTATCTCTATCCCGGCGTCGCCGACAGAGGCGGCGCGCCTGCCGCCGACCGAGAAGTTTTCATAGGCGACGCCGTTTACGGTGTGAAGCGCGTCATACCCGGCTATGCGGCTGCCGATCTTCGGCGTCACCTTGATGTTTCTGAATACGATGTTGCGTATCCTTCCGGCTTCGTCGTCCTTCGACCAGAAGTCCTTCGTTATGAGTATGTTCGTCGCCAGATGGACCTCGTGCTCTATGCGTATGTCGTCGAACAGGATGTCCGATACCTCCGCTTTGTCGCAGATGTAGACGACGAGCGAGCCGAGCTCGGTCGTCCAGTCGGCGTAGCTGCGGATGACGTCGCTGTTCCGGAAGGTGACGGATGAGATGTCATTTCTCGACTCGGCGGCGATGCCCATGCAGCGCACCTTGTCGTTCCAGATCACCATCTTCTCACAGAGGATGTTTTTCCCGCCGACCCTCGGAGGCGGCGCCATCGCCTTCACGCATACAGCGTCGTCCCCGGTGCGTATGAAGCATCCGCTGACGCGCACGTCCTGAGATGAGACGATGTCTATCCCGTCGCTGTTCTCGCGGTAGCCGAATATCCTGACGAACTCCGCGTCCGCGCCGTCGCAGCCGCTGATATTAAGATTCCACGCCGGCGCGTTCACCAGCGCCGTGTCCCTTACCGAAACATCGCTGCAGCGGTCGAAGGCCACCGGGCTTCTCGCGTGCCAGTCGAGAAGAGAAAAGTCGATTATCCCGCCGCCCTCTATCCTCACGTTTTTCTTTCCCGAGGCGAGGACGCATCCGCGGTATATCTTCTGCCCCGCCCAGTCCTTCGGATTCAGCGGCCGCTCGTCATCGGGCGGCGGCAGAGCCGTGACGACGGCTCCGTCGTCGACATACAGCGTGTCCCCGTCTTCAAAGTCGAAGTAATCCATCGTGTGGAGCCCGGGACCGAAATAGAGGCCCTTCACGCTCCCGGCGCTTATCTTTTCCCTTACCGGCAGGACGCTGACGGTGAGAGGGAAATCTATTCTGCCGTTTATAAGCACTGTCGCGTGTCCGGCGGAGCCGATGCCGAATGATATCCCGTCGTCGGAGATGACCGGCTTTATGCCGTATGACGACGGAAGGATCTCGGCGGATTTTATCATTTCCGAGCATTGTGCCGTCAGCGTGACCGGCTCGTCACCTGAGTACCTTATCATGGCGAAGGAATGAGGCCCGCCGCGCGTGACCGGCGTCGAATATACCGGGATCTCGCGCCGGATGCCGCCGTCGTCTTCAAAAAGCCGCCACTGCGACGACAGCCTTACCCCTTCTTTGCAGGCGGCGTGTGGCTCGTCTCCCTGCCTCATCTCCCGCGCCGGATCGGCGGCGCGGGAAAGCCCTGAGGGGAAGGGAGGTATCATGACCGTCTTCATCCGATGTCATCCCTCGGCGTCGGCGTAGATGCTCATCAGCTTGTCCATCTTCTTCGTGTCGCTCTTGAGGCGCTTCTCGTACGAGGCGGCGTAGCTTTCCTTCTTGCTCACGACGGCGTCGAAGACGGCCTCGGCCGCGCCTCCGAGAGAGGCGGTGTTTACGAATACGAAGTCGATGTAGGACTTGTCGAGGATGAGATCGAGCATGCGCTCGGACTGCTCGTCGCGCACTCCCTTGGCCTTGAGGACGACGTCGTAGTAGGTGGGCTTTAAAAGCTTCCAGCTCTCGGCGTTGAGCGCCTCGAGTATTATGGCTGACTCCTCGGGATGCCCGACATACAGCGGTATCGCGAAGTACGATGTGCCGAGGTTGCTGGTGACGTAATCCTCCTGGAGATCGTCGTATTTCGGCGTCGGGATGATGCCGAAGTCCTGCTCGAGCGAGCGCATGGCGACGGCGTTCGAGATGTTGGCGAACCAGAAGAGCAGGCGCTTTTCGGATATCGCGCTGGAGATCTCCGCATAGGACATCTTGTTGTATTCGACGCCGTCGGTGGCGTTGATCAGCTTCGAGATGTCGCCGAATATCTTTTCGAAGCGCTCGGACATGTAGTCGAATGACCAGTAGCCGTTTTCATCCGCCGAGGCGAGGCGCACTCCGGCGGAGTAGAACAGGTTCCGCCCCGAATGCAGACCGAAGGAGGCGCCGAAGACGTCGTCCTGCGGCACGAGCTGTCCGTCGCCGTTGACGTCGCTCGTCACGGTCTCGATGTCCCTGAACAGCCTCTCGAAGGTCCATCCCTGATTGTCGACGAGCTCGTAGTAATCGCCGAGGCCGAAATCGACCGCCATCTGCTTGTTGAAGAAGACGACCTCCTGATTGCGGATCATGTCGAGGGTGCCGTAGCCGACGGCGGTGAACAGGTGGTTCATTATCCTTACGTTCTGATTCCAGCCGTCCCACCACCACGGCTTGTCGAAGTCGAGATTCGGCACGGTCAGAAGATCGTAGTAGAGGTTCAGCGTCTCGCAGCCCCACCAGTAGTCGGGCACGACGATGTCGAACGCTCCGTCGGCGGCCTTGAGCGATTTGTTTATGTTGCTCGCCATGTTGCCGTCGTCGAACTGCGTGAAGCCGAACTTCATGTTGAAGCGCTCCTCAATCATGCGGTTGCGCTCATAAAGCGCGTCGTTCTGAGCCTCACCTGTCTGCTCCTCTGTGAAGAAGTCGTAGATGCGGCTCGATCTGACGGCGAGATTGAAGGTTCTGCCGCCGAAATCGGTCTCCGGCAGATCGTCCGGGATCTGCGTGGTCTCGGGCTCGGTCTCTTCTGAGCCGTCCGATATGGGATCGGCTGCTTGCTCCGCAGTCGTCGATGCGGGTGAGTTCCCTCCCTCGTCTCCGCAGGCGGCGACGGCGGAGGCTGAAATTATCAGCGCGATCAAAAGAGAAACGAAACGTAATGCGGATGACATCTTACTCTGCTCCTTTGCGTTTTTCCTCGTATCTTTCGTCAGCGAGCGCCGAGAAGCGCCTGATTACGTCGATCTCCTTCGGGTCGTACGGGCGGTGGTTTATCCTCATCAGATCATGCTGCCATTTCGTAACGTCGATGTCCCTGTTCCCTGCCTCGATCTGCTTCCAGAGCGATTCCCACGGCTCGTATGTCTGGTATTTCCCGGCGACGAAGCCCCAGCACCAGCATCCGATATCCATGGCGTAGAACAGCGGGAAGATCTCGGCGACGTCGTTGTGAAGGCATCTGTTCAGCCATTCGGTGCAGATCACCGGGCGCTTTGTCGTTCTTTTCAGTCTTTCCGCCAGCACGGCGACGTTCTGGAAGCTGCCGTAGCTGTGGAAATCCACGATGTCGACTAGGCTGAGCACCAGCTCGCGAACCTGAGCCGACTCGCCGCCCCATATGTCGGCGGTGAGCGGCTGATCGGGAGCTATCTCCCGCGCGGCGGCGAACAGCTCCTTCAGATACGGCTGACATATCTCCGAGCGGTTGTTGTTTCCCGCCTCGTTGTACATGTCCCATACGCAGATACGGTCGTCATGCGCGTGCAGGGATATTATCTCGCGCGTCATGTCCATGAACTCATCATGCAGCACCGGATCGTCCAGCACCGTCCAGCCGGTCTCGCCGGGGAGCGATCCGTGCTGTGAGACCTTTCTGCCGCCGTGATAGCCGATATCACAGCTCTGCTCGCCCATGACCGGCTCTTTGTACAGCCTTTTCGGCAGTGAGCAGTCGTTGCCGATGACGAACATCGTCGATATGCCGTGCTTCGACGCCGTCTCGAGGTATCGGTCGATATGCTCGAGATAGCTGTCGTGCTGCCGTCTCCAGACGTGGAACTCGCCGATAACCCTTATCGTGTTGAAGCCTATCGAGGCGGCGAGCGCCAGCTCCTCGTCGGCGGTTTTAAGCCTGTCTTCAAACCCGAGCTCCTGCCACTGGTCGACGCGGTTGGCGCAGTCGGAGCTCATGAAGTTGCAGCCGCGCAGCCACGGCCGCGAGCCGTACCATTCAAACGCCTTTTCCGGCGTCCATCTTTCAGCGCTCATGATATCATCATTCAAACTCGATTATGAAGCTGTACCTTCCGCCGCCTTCACAGCCGAAAACGGCATACGCCGTATCGCCGACGTACGAGACGGAGGCATCATGCGGCCCGCCGTTCACCGTGAGGGCGGACATCCGTCTGCCCTTCGGCAGCATTATTCGGCAGGCGGCTTTTTTCGACGGCGAGATCACGTCGTATCTCATTCCCCTGTCGGTCAGGATATATCTTACGTCAACATATGCCGAGGTCTTTTCGTAGCCGGTGATGTATCTCAGTTCTTCGTATCCGGTGACGGGGAAGCGGGGGCTGAATCCGAGCGTTTCGTACCCGCCGTCGGGATCGGTGATCCCGGCAAGGCCCTCGTCCACCGCCGATATCAGGGCGGCCGCTCCCCACGCGCTCGGTCCTCCGCCCTGAGGCCTGCCGTCGTCGGGGGAGTAGACGAAATATATGTTCCCGTCCCGCTCCATCATGCTCATGAACCGCGAGATGATGTCCCAGCCGTATTCCTCATACCCGTTTTCAAAGGCCGCCTTCGCCAGCTCGCCAGCCGTGAACGGGGATATCGCTCCATTGACGTACTGCCCCGGCTTGTAGCCGTTGAATTCCGGGTAAGGCGGATCGACGGTGAACCATTCGGCGAAGGCTGACGTTCTCCCCCTGCGGCGAATGTATTCCGATATTATCGAGCGCGACTGCGCGGTGTCGGTGACGCCGCGGTTGATGTCGTAAACGTTCGACAGCGAAAGCCTCTCGCTTTCGAGCCCGTCGGCGCCGCCGGAATTGAGATGCAGCTGATGGATGAAGAACCTGCCGTTCCAGAGATGCCGGATCATCGCTTCTCTCAGGGCTTCGGCGCGCATCTCCCATTCGTCGGCCTTTTCGCCGTCGCCCGTCAGGCGGCGGAAGCGGGCGAGGATCCTCATCGCGTCATATACGCCGGAGTTGTCGCCGTGCATTATCGCCATCGGGTCGCCGTCTTCGATCCTGCGGTTGTTCCCGGGCTTGCCGTACGTGAAGTCCCAGGTGTCGATGGTGAAGGGACGCTTCACGAGGCCTCTTTCGGCGTCCCATCGCTTTTCGTCCGACGTGATGTATTCGATGCCCTTTTCGAGCTTCGGAAGGATCCTTTCGAGCCAGTCTCTGTCCCTTGTTACCCGGAAGACCATATCCGCCGCCTCGACGACGAGATATTCGATATCTGCCTCAAGCTCGAGCCTGACGAGCGCGACGTTGTCGTCCTCGTATATCCTGCGGCAGTCTTCCGACACGAACTTCCAGTGGAAATCGTCGAGCTGCTTTATCAGCTCGAAATATCTGCCGCTCTCCTGCTGGGTGTCTGCGATGAAATCGAGGAACGAGGTCAGATCGTGCTCCCAGTGCCTGAACGCCTTCATCTCGTGCGTATGGTCGCGGATCCAGTTGTTCGAGCACGACAGGGCTTTGCCGTCGATGAAGACGAGCCGCCTGTCGTCGGTGACGGCGTCGCGCAGATGATGCAGGAACTGTCCGAGGCGGCTGTCGGTCGTCGTGTAGCAGCAGGGGCAGCCGCCCTCCTCGTTGTTGTAGGTGCCGTTATGCCGCCCGTCGATGTTCATCGCCGGCAGGCGGTGACGGAATACGATGCTCCCGCTCATACGGCTTTCAGTCCACCATGAAGCGGCGGATGAAGTCCCTCGTGAATTCGATGCCCTTCTGCCCGCGCGGCGAGTCGCCTCTCCACGCCGAGCTGTGAGGCTCTATCGAAAGTCCGCCGTCATATCCTCTGGCGTAGAGGATGGCGAAGATGGAGGACCACTTTATGTCGTCCATTCCGGCCGGCGGATCGTCGACGCCGCGCTTCCCGGCGTGTACGGTGCCCTTCACGTGGATGTGAGCGATACGCTCGCACCAGTCGGCAAGCTCGGAGATGTAGTCCTCGCCGCGGTTGTAGGCGTGGGAGGAGTCGAACTTGATCTTAAGCTCGGGCAGCTCGCCGAGGACCACCTGCCACTGAGGCTCGGAGCAGACGAAATTCTCCCAGTCGCAGTTGTAGACGCAGATGTTCGTCCTTCCGGCGGCGCGCTCGATCAGCCGCCCGAACAGCTCGATAGCGGCGGTGTAGTTCCTGTACAGGCTGGCGTCCTTCGAGTAGTTGCAGCCGCAGACGAAATTCGGCGCGCCGACCTCTATCGCGGCGTCGAGAAGGGAGGCGAGGAAGTCGTACCTCTCCCCGTTCAGCTTCCCGCCCTCGTTTACGTCGATGTTCCAGCGGCCGACTGACTGTATCGGCACTTTGGTGCGGGCGATGTTCTCCTTGATGGACGGGACGCTTTTTAAAAACCCGTCTATGTCGGGATCGAAGTTGCAGCAGACCTCGATGAAATCGAGACCCATATCCTTTACGTAATCGAAATCGGCGGCGCCATAGCCGCGTATGATCCCAAGCTTCATGCCGATGCTCCTTGTTTTGGTCATATTAAATAAAGATATATACGGCAGATGACCTGCCGTATATATCTTATCACATTTTTATTCGTTTTTCAAGTGCTTTCAGCCGTTTTCTTCAAACGACGCGACGACTTTGGCAAGCTGCTTTTCCCACTTCGCGGAATTCTTCGCGTAATATGACGCGAAGTCGCTTTTTTTGCTTCCCATCAGATTGCTCAAAGTGAAGCCCATGCCGTTGTAGTCGGCGAAGACGAAGCCGAAATCGACGATCACGTTGTCGTTTATCATGTCGATCATCTCGATCGACTCGCTGTCGCGGGTGAATTTGGTCTTGAGCGCGACCTCGTACATTGCCGGGAGTATCTGCTTCCACGCCTCGGCGCAGAGAGCCTCTGCTGCGACGCCGACAAATTCTGGATCGGTGATCGTCTTCGGCACGCCGGATATCGTATGGCTGCCGTCGGACATCGAGTAGTATTTTTCCTGAGCCTCGTCGAATTTCGGATACGGGATCATGCCGAAATCGTCGTCGAATTCGCGCAGGGCTCCGAGAGCGAGAGAAAAGGTGCAGTTGTAGAATATGCCGCGCTTGTCTTTGAATATATCGCCGTGCGTGCTCCAGTCGGTGGCGCAGTAGAAGGAGCCGTTTTCGTAGAACAGCTTGTAGACCTTTTCGGTGAGGAGCGCGAATCTGTCCTGATCCATGTCGAGGACCGGGATGCCTTCGCCGTCCTTCGACACCGTCGTAAGGCCCGAGGAGTAGATATACGTCGTTGCGTAGCTTGTGGAGTTAGACGACGCGCCGAAGAAATCCTCGACGTCGGCCTTGCTGTTGCCGTTGAGGTCCTGCCATGTGCCGGTGATCATCTCGCCCTGCCGGTCGATGGTCCATTTCCCGTCCCAGACGAGCCGGTACATATTGCCGAAGCCGTAGTTGTCGACCAGCCGTTTGTTGAAATAGACGCAGTAGGTCGTTTTGAGGAAATGGGTGTTCAGGCTGCCGACGAGCAGGAAGGCGCGGTCGTGCACGCTTAGATTCTCGAACGAGCTGCTGTTCCACCACGGCTTCGAGACGTCGACGTGCGGCAGTCCGCCCCAGTCGATGAGATAGCCCTTCATGGCGCAGTTGCCCATCTCGATGACGTGGTTTGAGACGAGATCGTATGCGTCGTCGCCGGACTGCACCGATTTAGCAAGCGTCTGAGACACCTCGCCGTAAGGCTTGAGGATATGCTCGATGCCGAAATTGAAGCGCTCGGTCACGTCGCGGTTGCGGGCGTAGACGGCGTCCTCTATGACGTCGCCCGTCTGCTCCTCGGCTGTGAATTCTATCCCGGCGTAGTCGCAGGCGAGTATTCGCATGGCCCTGCCGCCGAAATCGCTTTCGGGCAGATCGTCCGGCGTCATGGCGCGGATCTCGAGATCGCTCGGCGGCTCGGTCTCGGCTTCGGTCACGGCCGTGGTCTCATCCGATCCGGCTCCCGACGGCGGAGAAGACGATTCCTCCCCGCAGGCGGCGGCTGCGGACGCGGCGGTGAGAAGGCAGAGAAGAGCCGACAGAAATCGGACAGCGTTGTTTTTCATTGTTTTCCCCTCCGGAATGACGTGATAATACACTTACGGTATATTATACATCAGACCGAAACGGATTGCAACTATTTTTATATATTTTACCAGATGAAATTGGATTTCAGCATCTCGCCGTTGTCGATCAGGATGTCTTCGCCCGTGATCGAGCGGTTGACCGTCGTGAGATAAAAGATAAGGTCGGCTATCTCTTCCGGCTCCGCCCACTTCCCGAGCAGTGTCTCTGCCCTGACGGCGGCGTACAGCTTATCGCTTTCGAGGATATGCCGGTTCGCCGGGGTTATAACGCCTCCCGGCGAGACGCTGTTGACGGTCACCTTCCTCGGAGCCAGTCTCAGGGCGAGATTTTTCATATACCCGACGATCCCCGCCTTCGACGCGACGTACATCGGGAATTCGGCACCGTTTCTCGCCGACGCCGACGCGACGATGAGCACTGATTTCAGCGACGGCTTTTCGATGAACGCCTCGATGAAGCGTATCGTGCCGGTGAGGTTCACGGCGATCGCGTCCTTTTCATCGAGAGTCCCCGCTGAGCAGACGACGATATCGGCGTCGGGGACGGCGGGAAGCTCATTTCGGATATCGTGGACGGTATGCCGGTAGCCTTCATGGCTTATCGCGCTTTCGGATATGTCATATCCCTCGACTCTGAATCCCTCTCTGAGGTATTTTTCGGCCGCCGCGCGGCCGATGCCGCTCGACGAGCCGCTGACAACTGCGGTCATCATATCTTCGCCTCAGCGGCGGTGCCGCGTTTGTCTCTGAGTATCATCCTCGATATCCTGTAGCCGACGGGTGAGAACAGTATCTCCGTCAGAAGCTCGAGTATCGCTCCGAGGAAGGCGCAGGATATGAGCTGGGCGGCTCCCCAGCCGAAGAAGAGACGGCTGACCAGAAGCCCGAATATCAGGTTGTCGGCGAACTGCGCGATGAATGTCGATATATACGAGCGTAAGGCGAATATCCCGAACCCCTCTTTGTTTCTGAAGGCCTTCCCTATGGCGTAGTTGAGGAAGTTGTTCAGCGCCGCGGAGACCGCGAAGGCGACCGAGCTGCCGAGGATTATATACCATGTCCCGCCGAAGGTGCGGTCGAGTGCGTTGTTTATCACCGCCTCGCTGCCCTCGACATAGCTCTCCCCCCACGATCCCGGCAGAACGCTCGCCGTGAAGAATATCACGGCCATCATGAGGTTGACGAAAAGCGCCGTCATCGACATGGCGGTGGCCGCCTTCGGCCCGCAGGAGTGGGTGATTATGTCCATCGTAAGGAATACGAGCCAGGAAAAAAGTATCCCGCCGTCCATCGCGAGCCAGCTTAGGCCTGTGTCGATGCTCTTGTTCGCCAGCAGGTTCATCCCAACGACTGAGAGGATCAGCATGGCGGACGTGAGCGGAGGCACGTCGCGCGTGAGACGGCGGTATTCGTAAAACGCCTTTTTCATTATTCGGTTGCTCCTTGTTTTTTAGGTGGTTATCAAGAAAACACCTTTATTTATTTTCGCCGCCGATGAGCGGCGGAGATAATTATAACACCCAATCGTGAGTAATTCAAGAATAAATAACGCCTATTATTGGCCAAGAATGAAAATTATTTATAAAAAAGCAGGTGACTTTCCCGGTTTGGTGTGATATAATATTGTCGTGACAGGAAAGTCCCGCGCAGCGGACGCGGGCGATGAAGCAGCTTTGAGCAACAATGAAACAATATCTTGAAACCGGAAAAATAATAAACGTGCACGGCCTCGACGGCACTCTCAAGGTGGAGTGCTGGGCGGACGACGTCTCCGTCGTCACCGGGCTGAAAACCGTATATCTCGACGAAAACGGCTCGGACGCGCGGAAGGTCCTTCATTCGACCTATCAGAAGCAGTTCGCTCTGCTTCGTATAGAGGGCGTATCCGACAGGGACGCGGCCGCCGCCATGCGCGGCAGGGTGATCTACGCCGACCGCAGCGACATACCGAGAGGCGAGGGCGACAATTTCATCGCCGATCTCATCGGGCTCGATGTGATAGACGCAGAAAGCGGCAGGGTCTACGGCAGGATAAAGGACATATACAACCGCGGCGCACAGGACATCTACGAGATCGAGGGCGAAGGCAGGACATATCTCATGCCGGCGGTAAAGCAGTTCATCGACCGGATCGACCTCGGGTCGGGCGTCTATGTCACGCCGATCCCCGGTCTTTTCGACGACAATTCGATAAACGGGTGAATCAGGCTTGAGATTCGATATTCTTACCCTTTTCCCGGAGCTTACCGATACCGTGCTGTCGACGAGCATAACCGGGCGCGCGCAGAAGGCGGGCGCCATCGAGGTCTTCTCCCACCAGATACGCGACTGGTCGGAGGATAAGCACCGGCGCGTCGACGACACCCCGTGCGGCGGAGGAAAGGGCATGGTCATGGCCGCCCCGCCGCTGACGAGGGCGATGGAGGCCGTCTGCTCGATGGGGGACATGTCAAACGCCCTGAGGATATACATGTCGCCGAAGGGAAAGCTCCTTACGCAGAAGACAGCCTCCCGCCTCGCGTCGTATGACAGGCTCATAATACTCTGCGGCCACTACGAGGGCGTCGACGAGCGGGTGATAGAGCTGTGCGTCGACGAGCAGATATCCATCGGCGATTACGTCCTTACCGGGGGCGAGCTTCCGGCGTGCGTGCTCGTCGACAGCGTCGCGCGCCTCTGTCCCGGCGTCCTCGCCGACGACAGCTGCTTTGAGATAGAGAGCCTTTCCGACGGTCTTCTCGAATACCCGCAGTACACGCGGCCGATAGAGTTCAGAGGCCTTAAGGTCCCCGACGTCCTTCTCTCCGGCAATCACGCCGAGATCGAGAAATGGCGGCGCAGGGAATCTCTCGAGCTCACGAGGAAGCTGAGGCCGGATCTGCTATGACGGCGAAAAAAGGATCAGGCCGCACCGTCTTTCTGATGATGGCGGCGACGGTGCTCGCGAAGGCGCTCGGAGTCGCGAGGCAGATGCTCATCGCGTCGCACTACGGCGCAGGCTGCGCCGCCGACGCATTCAACGCCGCTCAGGCGCTCCCGCTGACGATGTTCGACATCCTTCTCGGCGCGGCGATACCGGGGGCGTTCATTCCGGCGTACAACCGCATGATGGCAAAGGACGGCGAAAGCCGCGCCGACCTTTTCGCCGACAGGTTCCTCAACGCCGTGTTCGTCTTCACCGGACTATTGGCGCTTCTCGGGATCGTCTTCGCGCCGCAGCTGACCGAGCTCGCGGCGTCCGAGCTCGACGCCGGGACGAAGGCTTTATCGGTGAGGCTGCTCAGGATCATGTTCCCGATGATAATCTTCACCGGCGGGGCATACACGCTGACCGGAGTCATGCAGTCGAAGGGGCGGTTCATGCTCCCGGCGCTGATATCATCGGTGTCGAACGGCGTCATGATCGTCTGGCTTGCCGTCTTCAACGACCGCTTCGGCGACGCCGCCGTGTACGGGCTCGCCGCGGCGTCGGTTCTGTCGTGGCTGGCGCAGCTCCTTACGCTCGCCGTGCCTCTCGCCTCGCATGGGGACAGGAGATTCAGTATAAGACCGTCAGCCGGGCTAAGAGACCCGGAGCTTCTGCCGACATTAAGAAGCGCCCCACAGGTCATGATCGGGGCGTGGCTCACGCCGATGATGCTGCTGATAGGCACCCGCTTCTCGGTCATAGCAGCGGGGGACGGCGGCATAACCGTGTTCGGGAACGCGTATCACACATACATACTTATAACAGGGATACTGACGTATTCCGTATGCAACTATTTCTTCCCCGAGCTGTCGAGGCTGTCGGCCTCCGACCCCGAGGGGGAGTTCATAAGTGAGCTGAGAAAGGGCCTCGGCTCGGCTCTGATGATATCGCTGCCATTCACGGCGGCGGTATGGCTGCTCTCGCCTCAGGGGATATCCATCCTGTATCTTCGCGGTGAGTTCACCGCCGAAAACGCCGCCGGAGCCGCCATGGCGCTGAGGAGCCTGTCTGTCTCGATACCGGCGTTCACCGTCGTCGAGGTGCTGAGCCGGGCGTTTTACGCGAGAAGGCTGGGAAGGATCCCGATGACGGCGGCTCTCGTCGGCGTAGCCGCCGATCTGGCCGTAACGGCGGCGCTCGTCCTGCCCGGCTTCATGTCGGGTGTGGCGGCTGTGGCCGCCGGAGGTGCCGCGGCGCAGATCGCCGCGGCGCTGACCCTGCTCACAGCGGCTGCGCGGCATATGAAGGGGCTGTTTTCCGGATTTATCCGCCGGATGCTGCCCGCCATCATCGGAGCCGTGCTTTCGGGCGCTCTGATGGCGGCCGTTTACGCGCTTGTTCCGTCCTCGCCCTACGACGACGGGGCTTTAAGGAACATTCTTTTCTGCGCGGCCGTGGCCGTCCCCGGCGCGGCGGTTTATCTCGCCGCCGTGGCGGCTGATCTTATGCACAGACGAAAGGAGAGAAAACAAGGTGAATGACAGAAAGGGCGGGAGGCTTTACTCTCTCGCCGAGGGATCGCTGATAGTCGGCGGTCTTATGCGTCTTGCCGATTATCTTCATTCAAAGCTCGGCGAAAGCGTCGTCGGCAGCGCCTTTTCCTCGTATGACGCGGGGGCGGGGCGATATTCCGAGAGGACAGGCGTCATCTCGTCGAGACTGTCCGGCGTCAGCCGTGCTGTGAGGCAGTTCTTCATGAAAGGGGTGTCCGGCAGCTTCCTCATACGCGCGCTCAACTCCTTCTGCTCGGCGGCTCTCGCCATGCCGATGAAAGGCATAGCGGTCGGCGGTATGAGCGCCGGAGCGTATATAACGATAATCTGGCTTTTAAAGAAATACACCATGTCGCGCGAGGCGGGGCCCGGAGATCTCGCCGTCGGCGCGGCGCTCTTTCTGGCGTCGCTCATCCTGCTTTCGTCGAAGAAGACGCTCGATCAGGCGATAAGCGGGAGCCTGCTGGCCGATCTGATACTGTTCAGGCTCCTCGGCCTCGGCGGAGCGCTTTCGTCCGGAGCGGCCGACAGGGAAAAGCGGCCCGAGAGCTCCCGCAGCGCCTACGCCGTGGCCTTCGCCGTCGGTACGGTGCTCGGGATAGCGACCTTCTTCGTCAGTCCCCTGACGGCGCTGACGGTGTTTGTCGGGCTGATCATCCTGCGCGTGATCGCCGCCGTCCCCGAATCGGGGCTCGTGATGATGCTTTTGTGTCTGCCGTTCGTCCCGACGATGGGGCTGGTGGCGCTCAACAGCTGGTGCTTCGTCTGCTGGGCGGTAAAGCTCGCCTGCGGCAAGCGCACGATAAAGACCGAGCCGCTCGACATGTGGGTGCTGGTCTTCGCCGTGCTGTACGCCATGGGAGGCCTTGTCTCGGCCGGAGGCGCGGCGTCGCTCAGACATTCGGCCGTCTTCTGCGACTACCTGCTCGGATATTTCATGACGGTGAACCTCATCAGGACCGGCGAATGGGTGAAGCGCTGCGCGGCGGCCGCCTGCATCGGCGGAGCGGCCGTGTCGCTGTACGGGATATATCAGTATCTCTTCGGCCTCACCGAAACGACATGGCAGGACACCGAGATGTTCGAGAACATCTCGGGAAGGGTGGTCTCGACCTTCGGAAATCCGAACGTCCTCGCCGAATACCTGCTCCTGATCATACCGCTGACGGCGTCGCTCGTCTTTGTGTCAAAGAACATGACGGGCAAGGCGGCGTGTCTCGCCTGCCTCGCCGCCGGAGCCGGATGCCTTGTCCTCACCTTCTCGCGCGGGGCGTGGCTCGGCTTTATCCTCGCGGCCCTGATATATCTGATCATACTCAATCACAGGACGCTGCTCGCCGTTTTCGCCGGGCTGTTCGTCGTGCCGTTCCTGCCCTTCCTTCTGCCGGAGCAGATAGTCAGCCGCTTCGCGTCTATAGGGAATCTCGCCGACACGTCGACGTCCTACCGCGTCAACATCTGGCGGGGCGTCATAAAGATCGCCCGTGATTTCTTCTTCTCCGGCATCGGCACCGGCAACGAGGCCTTCGTCAAGGTCTATCCGAGCTATTCGCTCGCCGGCATCGAGAGCGCGCCGCACAGCCATCAGCTTTTCCTCCAGATCCTGATAGAATGCGGGATATTCGGCCTTATCGCCTTCATCATCGCGATGGTGTCGTTCTCCCGCGCGAATTTCAGCTTCTACCGTCACCACGCCGGAAGACGCACCGGCAAGAGATATCTGTCGGCAGCCGGGTTCTGCGGCGTCATAGCCGTCCTCGCTCAGGGCATGACGGATTACGTCTGGTACAACTACCGCATCTTCCTGATGTTCTGGCTCGTCGTCGGGCTGACGTCGGCGGCGAGACGCGCCGGGATCTCCGACAACCCGATACGCGCAGTCAAAAAGCTCGAGGACTGCTCGCCCGACAACGCGGCGATAGATATAATGGTTTCCTGACTTGAAAGAAAGGTTTGGCGCGATGAAAACAAAGGCTAAATTCAATATAATAGACGTCCTGCTCATCCTGATCATAGCCGCGGCGGCCGTTTTCGGCGCCGTCATCCTCAGGAGCGGGAGACTCGGCGCGGAGGAGGCTTCGGCCGAGCGCAGCATCAGATACACAGTGCTCCTGTCGAACGTGAAGAGCCAGTTCATAAGGAACATCCAGCCGGGCGACAGCGTCACCGACACCGTCAAGCTCATGCCGATAGGTGAGGTGAAGGACGTAAGGTCAGACTTCGCCACTGTCCAGATAGAGGATTACAACGCCGGGCGCATAGTGACGGCGACGGTGCCGGACACCTATGACGTTTACGTCACGGTCGAGGCGATGGCTACCGTCAGCGACGGGGCGTATATGATAGGCGGATATCAGATAAACGTCGGCACGCTTGTCAGCCTGAGAGTCCCAAATTACACCGGCTCGGGCTTCTGCACGGCGGTTTCGGAGGTGGAGTGAGATGGCGGGAAAAGAGAAGACCGGAAGAAAGATCAGATTCAACATACTCGACGTCGCCGTCGCCGTGCTTCTGCTCGGCGCCGTGGCGGGCATAATGATCAGATACAGCGTCGTCGACAGGATCGGCGCCACGAGCCAGAAGGAGGAGGCGCGGATAACCTTCGTCGCCGCCGAGCTCCGCGACTCGACGACAGAGGCCTTCGTCAAGGGCGATGTCTTTTACTGGAAGCAGAACGGGATGAGAGTCGGCACGCTTGAGTCCAAGGACCGCAACTATTCCGAAGTCATGATCCGCAATTCCAACTTCGAGATGGTGAAGGCGGTCAACGACAGCCGGTACGACGTGACCGGCGTGATACGCGCCTCCGGGATATTCACCGACGACGGCTTCATGCTCGACGGGACGCAGTATATCGGCCCCGGCAAGGAGATGATACTCCAGTCGAAGAATATCACCGTGACCGTGACGATAACGGCGGTCTCGAAGGCGGCGTCGGGCGAATGACAAGGCGGACGGGATGATCGAATGAACGATATTATGATATTTGCCGCCCCTGACGGGAGCAGCGCCGTCGGCGACGGCTCGCGCGAAAGACCGTACCACTCGGTAAAGGAAGCCCAGGAGGCCGTCCGGGAGATCCTCGCGGGCGGCGGCAGCGGCGACATATGCGTCTGCTTTGCCGGAGGAAGGTACTATATCGGCTCGCCGATAGTCATCGGTCCGGACGACTGCCGCGCCGGACGCCGGGTGATCTATATGAGCGCTCCCGGCGAGAGGGCCTGTCTCGTCGGCGGCGTGACTGTGAGCGGCTGGACCGGCCCCGACAAGGACGGGATCTTTTCCGCCGATTTTCCCGGCGCCGACAGGATATACGCCCTGTATGAGAACGGCCGCCGCCTCATTCCCGCGAGGGAGACGGAATGGAAGGGAAAACCGGTGCGCGATCCCTCCCATCTTCAGGCGGTGCACGGAAGTCCGACGGGATGGTTCGGCGAGATACTCAAGGTCTCCTCCTTTGACGGGAGCGAGGCCGTGACGGAGATCGAAAGCTGCCCGTTCAGCGGCCCCGTCACGTATCTGCAGGGAGCGAGAGAATATATCAGTGAGCCGGGCGAATGGGCGGCTGAGGGATCGAGGCTTTACCTGAGACCCATGGATCCCGGCGGGTTCATGTCGGCCGAGATCGTCGCCGGTACGGCGGACGAGATCTTCGCTCTGCGCGGCGACGGTGAGCGTCCCGTGACCGACGTCGTTATCAGCGGTCTCGACCTTACGATGAACGCCTTCGGCGGGAATCTCGCGGCCCACGCGAGACCCGGCAACGTCACCGCCGAGTTCGGTTTCAACCTCAAAGCCCTCGTCTCGCTCGAAAACTGCGAAAAGGCCGAGGTCAGGAACTGCCGCATGTCGCAGGCGGGATATACCGCCGTCACGCTGAGAGGACGCAATTCCGGGAACATCATCGCCGGAAACGACATATCCGAAACCGGCTACGCCGGGATATATCTTTTCGGCGAGAACCCGGGCAGCCTGAACTTCTGCAGCAGGGGCAACACCGTGTCGGACAACCGCATCAGGGACGTCGGGACGCTCGTCGGTCACGGCGCCGGGATATACCTGATGAACAGCGGCGAAAACCTCATCACCCACAACGAGATATCCGGCGTCCCGCGCTACGGCGTCTCGATGAAGGGGATAAGATACGGCGTCTTTTCCGACAACGGGATAGACGTGCCGTTCGCCGATCACTGGAAGTACAATCAGACGACGAAAAACGTCATCTCGTACAACATCATCCACGACACCGGAAGAGCCTCGGCTGACGGCGGAGGCGTCGAGGGCTGGGGCATCGGACGGGACAACGTCATCGACCGCAACATCATTTACAACGCCTACCGCGGCAGGGCGATGAAGGGATGGCGCGGACACGCCGTGTTCCTCGACGACGCCGCGCATTACGCGGCCGTGACAAACAATATCATCTACGACACCTCCGCTCCCGCCGTCAACGCCGCGGTATTCATAAAGAGCATCGGATGCGTCGTCAGGAACAACGTCTTCGATATCGGCTTCGAGAAGGACGGCGCGGCGAATATAAGGCCGTATATCTGCCCCTGCGGGCATTCGGTATTCGAGAAAAACATCGTTTATTCCTCCGTCCGCGTCGGGATCGGGGACGACGGGACGGCTGACGGCGATTCAGACGCCGGCCGGGTGATGCTGACGATCGGCGACGATTCGAACGGGACCGGCACGTCGGCCTTCGATTCGCTCGACGTCATGGACCGTAACGTCTATTATAACGCCGAAGGTATGGCGCTGTTCTCGGTGAACGGCAGGACGCTGACGCTCGATGAGTGGAAAAGCTGCCCCGAGAACCGGAACGGCTACGACGCGTCGAGCGTGTCAGCCGATCCTTTGTTTGCCGATCCCGCGGGCAGGGACTACCGCATATCGGACGATTCCCCGGCGAGAGCGCTCGGCATCGAGCCGATCGACGCCTCACAGATCGGTCTTACGGACGCTTTTCCGTTCTGACAATCCCGCGGCGGTAAGATTATAATTTACAATTCCGTGTTTTGCGTGTAAAATTTCATATCGTACTTGATTTTATGTAAGATATATGATATAATATACACAATCATATCTGCTCGATGATAAAACCGGCGCGGGCGCATCTGAAATAACTCATGAACAGGAGCTTGGGATAAAATGATTTCACGCAACGTTACCATAAAGAACAGCGTAGGACTCCATGCCAGACCGGCGACGTTTTTCATTCAGAAGGCTATGGCATATAAAAGCTCTGTCTGGGTCGAAAAGGAAGACCGCCGTGTCAACGCCAAGAGCCTCCTCGGAGTGCTGTCGCTCGGAATCGTCAAGGACATGGAGATAACGCTCATCGCCGACGGTCCTGACGAGAGCGAGGCGCTCGAAGGACTCTGCGCGCTTATCAGCGGTGGATTCGGCGAATAAGAGCCGCCGGAGCGAATCTTTTGAAAGGGAGCGGATTATCTTTAAGGGATAGGCTGGCTCCTTTTTTGTCTGATTTACACATAAATGGCAACCGAAGAAAGGCTTGAGAGACTGAGGCGGAAGGCCGCCGATCTGCCGATGAGGCCGGGGATATACATGATGCGCGACAAAAACGGCGCCATCATATATGTCGGGAAATCGAAGGTACTGCGTCAGCGCGTGTCGCAGTACTTCTTCGAGCGCGCCGACCATTCCCCGAAGACGAGGCGCATGGCGGCCGGAGTCGAGGATTTCGAGACGATACTCGTCGACAGCGAGATAGAGGCTCTTTCGCTTGAGAACAGCCTGATAAAGCTGCATCAGCCGAAGTACAACATCAAGCTCAAGGACGACAAGAGCTATCCGTATATCCGCGTAACTCAGAACGCCGATTATCCCTCGATGAGCGTCACGAGGCAGCGCAAGAACGACGGCGCGAGATATTACGGCCCGTATTCCGGGATAAATATCGCCTACGACATAATGCGCACCGCCGAAAGGGTGTTCAGGGTCGCCTCCTGCAAGCGGGAGTTCCCGAGGGACATCGGCAAAGATCGTCCCTGCCTTTACAGTCAGCTCGGGCGGTGCTGCGCGCCGTGCACCGGCAGGGTGACGCCGGAGGAATACAGGGAGACCTTCCGGCAGATCGCAGCCTTCCTGCGCGGTGATCACGGCAGGATAACTGCCGAGCTCGAGGAAAAAATGAACGCCGCGGCGGAAAACCTGCAGTTCGAGGCCGCCGCCATGTACCGCGACCGTATAGCGGCGCTCGGCAAGATAGACGAGAAGCAGAAGGTCGTCGGATCGGCGGCCCTCGATCAGGACGTCATAAATCTTTACGCCGACGACGCCTGCTCCTGCCTTGCAGTGATGAACGTGCGAGCCGGCAGGGTGGTCGACAACACGAACTTCATCTTCCCGGCTGAGCAGATCGCCGACTGCGACGCGATAACGGCCTTCCTCACCGATTATTACCTGAAGCGCGAGTATATCCCGCACGAGCTTCTGCTCGGCATAGATCTCGACGCCGACGGCGAAGGCGAGGACAACGAGGCAGCGCTGTCATCCTTCCTTGACAGCCACGCCGGGCGGAGGGTTTATATCCGCCATCCCGAGCGCGGCGACAACAAGGCCCTCGTGGCGATGGTATATGACAACGCGAAGCAGTACGCCGCCGAATATCAGCTGCAGACCGAGCGCGAGAGCGACACTCTTATCAATCTCGCGAGGCTGCTCCGTCTCGAGGTGGTGCCGCAGCGCATCGAGTGCTGGGATATCTCGAACATGGGCTCGGAAAACGTCACGGCGGGAATGATCGTTGCGATAGACGGCCGCCTCGCGAAGAGCGAGTACCGCTACTTCCGCATCGGCGGCAGCGGCGGTAAGCTCGAAAAGCCGGACGACTACGCCTCGATGAGAGAGGCGGTGTCAAGGCGGATGAATCACGGCGGGGACATGCCGGATCTCATCCTTCTCGACGGCGGCAGGGGACACGTTTCGACGATCCGCGGCCTGCTCGATGGGATGGGGATAGAGATACCAGTCTTCGGCATGGTGAAGGACGATTTTCATAAAACCAGAGCCCTTACCACCGACGAAGACGAGATCTCCATCGCGAGGGAGCAGTCGGTGTTCCAGTTCATTTACAAGCTCCAGGAGGAGGTGCACCGCTTCACCATCAGCCGGATGAGCGACGCCAAGCGCAAGAGCGTGAAGACGTCGTCGCTCACAAAGATAAACGGCATCGGCCCGGCGAAGTCGAAGGCGCTGCTCGCGCATTTCGGCACGATGGCGAAGCTGAGGGAGGCCTCGGAGGAGGACATAGCCGCGGTGAAGGGGATATCGAAGACCGACGCGGTAAACGTAAGGGCGTATTTCGCCAAATAAACAGCGGATATCATAATTCAGCTATATACTGTTCAGTAGTAAAAGTCTTTTGGAACAGGGATGAGGTCTGGAGAAGGGGAGAACCTTTTCTTCAGAAAAGGTTCTCCCCTTCTCCAGTTTAAGGGAAATAAACACATGCGTATAATCACAGGCAGCGCGAGGGGGACTAAGCTCGCGGCGCCGGAGGGGGAGACCACCCGACCGACGGCGGATATGACGAAGGAAGCCGTGTTCTCGATGATACAGTTCGAGATCGAGGGCAGAAGATGCCTCGATCTGTTCGCCGGCTCGGGGCAGATGGGGCTCGAGGCCCTGTCGCGCGGGGCGGAGAAGGCCACGTTCGTCGACTCGTCGGCCGAGGCCGTAATGATCATAAAGCAGAACGCGATAAAGACGCATCTGTATCAGAAGTGCGTCGTTCTGAACTACGACTATAAAAAATACCTTTCGGCCGCGAAGGACGAAAGGTTCGATCTCGTTTTCCTCGATCCGCCGTATGACGACGGGGACGAGATAGACGAGGCCATATCCTTCATGATGGAGAACGGGATGATAGAAAACGGCGGATATGTCGTCTGCGAGAGCGGGAGAAAGGAGCCCTTCTCGCACGAGGGACTGACGCAGAGAAAACATTCCAGATACGGCAAGGCGTATATAACGCTCCTTTATAAGGGAGATGCGGAAAAGTGAGCTCGGCTCTGATACCCGGGTCTTTCGACCCGATAACGCTCGGACACGCCGATATAATCCGCCGCGCGGCGAAGCTTTTCGACGATGTCACCGTCTGCGTCTTCGTAAACACCGAGAAGCAGACCATGTTCACGCCGCAGCAGAGAATGGAGATGGCCGCTCTCGCGGTGAGGAACATCCCGAACTGCCGGGCCGATTTCAGCTCGATGACGGTCGGGGAATACTTTGAGAAGGGCGGATATACCGCCATCGTCAAGGGACTTCGCGGTGCCGCCGATATCGAGTACGAGATGATGATCGCCGACGTAAACCGCCGGATAAGCTCCGGCGCAGAGACGCTGTATCTGCCGTCCGAGGCGGCGTACAGCCGGATATCGTCGACCGTCGCGAGGGATATGATAAAATACCGCATGCCTCTTGAGGACTGGGTCCCGGCGGCCGTCGCCGAATATATAAGGTCGGCTCCGCAGTGGACCGGCGCGTGAGGGATAAAGATGGAATTTTCCCATGTCCCGGTGATGCTCGGTGAGGCGATCGAAGCCCTCGATATAAAGCCGGACGGCGTTTACGCCGACTGCACGACGGGCGGCGGCGGGCATTCGCTCGAGATAGCCAGAAGGCTAACGGACGGAGGTCATCTTTACTGCCTCGATCAGGACGAGGAGGCCGTCGAGGCGTTCACGAAGCGGCTTGAGCCGTTTTCTGACCGTTTCACTCCGATACGCCGCAACTTCGCCGATGTCGGGGAGATATTCAGGGATATCATGCTCGACGGCGCGCTGATGGATCTCGGCGTGTCGTCGCACCAGATCGACGACGCCGGGCGCGGCTTCTCGTATATGCAAAACGCCCCGCTCGATATGCGGATGGACCGCTCACGTTCCCTCACGGCCGCCGATATCGTCAACGGCTACGACGAAAGACGCCTCGCCGACGTCATATTCAGATGGGGCGAGGAAAAATACAGCCGCGTCATCGCCGCCGCGATAGTAAAGGCGAGAGCGGAAGCACCGGTCGAAACCACGCAGCGCCTCGCCGACATCATCGCGTCGGCTGTGCCGAAAAATTACAGGGAAGCCGGAGGGCATCCCGCGAAGCGGACTTTTCAGGCCCTCAGGATAGAGACGAACGGCGAGATAGACATAATCGACCCGTCGATACGGGCGATAGTCGACCGGCTGAAGCCGGGAGGCAGGATCGCCGTGATCACCTTCCATTCGCTCGAGGACAGGGCGGTGAAGCGCGCGTTCGCCTCGCTTTCCAAAGGCTGCACCTGCCCTCCCGATTTCCCGGTATGCGTATGCGGCAAAAAGCCGAAGATAAAGGTCTTTAAAGACGTCACCCCGTCGGAAGGGGAGCTTGCGTCGAATCCCCGCGCTCACAGCGCGAGGCTCAGGTACGCCGAAAGAACGGCAGATTAGATCCGGAGATAAAGATTATGGCTGAAAACGGCGGCAGAAGAAGCCGTTATTACAGAAACAGAAAGGAGACCGGCCTCACAAAGGCCGGCGGGACCTCTCTCGGCGCGCCGGCCGAAAGCGGGAAGCGCCTGCCCGTCGAATACGACGACGATCTCGGCAGCGCCTCCGAAAAGCAGACCGTCACGTCCTCCGGGAAGACGCCGATGCCTATCGGCGCCATACTGATGATCTTCGTCTGCACCGTCATGTTCATGATGATGGTGTGGTCGTTCGTCCGCATAAACGAGTACACGGTCGAGATCGAGGGTCTGCAGGACCGTCTCGATACGCTGAAAAGCAGCCGGAGCCAGCTCACGATACAGCTCGAGCAGAAAAACAACCTTCAGGAGATACAGGATTACGCGGTGAACGTGCTCGGCATGGTCAAGATCGATCAGCTGGCGAAGAAATACATCACCGTCGACAAGGAGGACGCCATAGTCGTCTTCGACGAGAGCCGGAAGGTCCCGGCGCCCGAGACTGCGGCGGCCGATGAGACCGGGGCTCCCGAAGAGACGGCGGCGGACGGAGAAACCGACGTGACGGCCGAGACCGAAGCTCCGGTAAATATCGCCGAGACATTGCCTCCGGCTGAGACGGAGGCTCCCGTAAATATAGCCGAGACCGAAGCCCCGGTCAACGTGGCCGAGGTCGGAGGAGCCGGATGACATTCCCCGGCATGTTCGTTTTTTCGCTTTTTGCGCTTATATCGAAAAATGGCAGATAATATTTCCGGCGGCGTCAGGATAAAAAGCCGCAGAGCGAGGATGAGACGGCGCGGCGCGCTGATCATGTCCTTCTTCATGGCCATATGGGCGGTCGTCATCGGGCGTCTCGCCTATCTTCAGATTTACAAGTACGACGAGTACATCACGAAGGTCATCGACAACGTGCAGACCGAGGTGACGCTCACCTCGGCGCGCGGCGCGATATATGACCGCAATATGACACAGCTGGCGGCGAACCTCACGGTGTGGCGCGTCTTCATCGCCCCGAGGATGTTCGAGAGCGAGACCCAGAAGCTCGAGATCGTCGAGTTCCTTTCAAAGACTCTCGGCGTCGAGTACGGCGAGGTGCTGGAGAAGGCGAACAAGTCCGACCGCATGGACGAGACGATAAAAAAGCAGGCGTCCGACGATGAGGCCGATCAGATCCGCGAATTCATACGCGCGAACGGCCTGTCGCAGCAGATCCATCTCGAGCAGGGCTATAAGCGCTGGTATCCTTACGGCTCGCTCGCGTCGCACGTCATCGGCGTCTGCGGCACCGACGGCGGTCTCGGCGGCCTTGAGCTTTACTACAACGAGGAGCTCACCGGAAAGCCGGGGCGTCTTATAACCGCCAAAAACGCTCAGGGCGTCCGCATACCGTCCGATTACTCGGCGTATGTCGAGGCGGAAAACGGCTACAACATAGTCACGACCATCGATGTGAAGATCCAGAACGTGCTCGAGAAGTACGTGAAGGAGGCCTACGACTACTCGAAGCCGCTCAACAGGGTGTCCGGCATCATAATGGAAGTCGACACCGGAGCCGTGCTCGGCATGGCGACATACCCGAACTACGACCTCAACGATCCCTTCACCCTTGACGAGGATTCGCAGAAAAAGCTCGACAAGAGCGGCTACGATCCCACATCGGACGAATACAGCGCCATGTACTGGGATCTGATATATCAGCTCTGGCGCAACAAGAACGTCTCCGAGATATACGAGCCCGGTTCGACCATGAAGGTCATCACTACCGCCATGGCGCTGCAGGAGAAGGTCATCGACGTAAACGAGTACTTCACCTGCACCGGCTCGCTCATGATAAGGGGCTACGATCAGCCTATCGCCTGCCACTACAAATGGGGCCACGGGACTCACCCGTTCTATTACATGCTGCAGCAGTCCTGCAACCCGACGATGATGCAGGTGGCGCAGAGGATCGGCAAATCCCGCTTCTACTCCTATTTCGCCGATTTCGGCTACACCGAGAAGACCGGCATAGATCTTCCCGGCGAGTCCAACACGATCTATCATACATACAGCGGCTTCAACCAGGTCGAGCTCGCGGTGTACAGCTTCGGACAGACCTTCAAGGTCACCCCGATAGAGCATCTTACCGCGCTCTGCGCCGTCGCGAACGGCGGATATCTCGTCACGCCGCATGTCATGGACAGGATGATAGACGACAGCGGCAGCGTGGTACGCGAGTTCGGCACTCAGGTCAAGCGCCGCGTGCTGTCTGAGGACGTCTGCAAGACGATCTCGGATATCCTCGAGGACGGCGTTTCCGGCAACGGAGGCGCGAAGGACACCTATGTCGCCGGCTACAAGATCGCCGCCAAGACCGGCACCTCGCAGATCCGCGACATACTCGACGCCAAGGGCGACTCGATCTACTACGTCGGCTCGACGATGGCGTGGGCCCCGGCCGACGATCCGAAGATAGCCGTGCTCTTCCTCGTCGACATGCCGACCGAGAACGAGATCTACGGCAGCTATATAGCCGCCCCCTTCGTCGCCAAGATAATGGAGGACACGCTGCCGATCATCGGCATCGAGAAGAGCTATTCCGAGGCCGAGCTGAGGACCCTTTCGGTCAATATAGGCAAATACACGGGCTGGCCGCTCCGTGACGCTATAAAGGTGGCCGAGAACCTCGGCCTCGCGTACGAGGTCGTCGGCGGCTCGGCAAGCGACTATTCGGCGGTCGTCAAGTATCAGGTGCCGTCGTCGGGGAGCTCGGTCAGACGCGATACCGGCAAGATAGTGTTCTATGTCGGCGACGCCGAGCTTGACAACTACGGCACGGTGCCGAACGTCGTCGGACTGACGTCGGTATCGGCGAATTCGCTTGTCTCGGGAGCCGGATTCAACTTCAAGATCGACGGCACTCAGGACTACACCATCGGCGACGCCGCGGTAGTCGTGGCTCAGGAGCCGGCGGCCGGAGAGGAAGCGATACTCGGCTCGGTGGTGACGGTCAAGATGAGATATCTCGGCGACACCGCGAACTGAAAGACAAAAACAGATAATCAACTGATGCATTGAAAGGACTTCATCGCATGGAGTCACATATCTCGCCGGCGAGGAGCCGGATGTATGTCGAAACCGAGGGCATGACCCTTAAGACCGCGGCGCAGATCTGCGGCTGCGGGTGGATCGGCGATCCCGGCGCCGTGATAACCGGCGTCTCTACCGATTCGCGCGACGCCTGCCCCGGCATGCTGTTCGTCGCCGTGAAGGGCGAGCGCTTCGACGGCCATGATTTTACGGCGAAGGCCTTTGAGGGCGGCGCCGCGGCGGCGATGGTATCGCGCGCCCCGGACCCTTCGGACGGCGGGAATTACATCGTCGCCGATGACACGGTGGCCGCCTTCGGGCGTCTCGCGTCGGCTCATAAAAGGGAGATATCCCCGCTTACGATAGCCGTCACCGGATCGGTCGGAAAGACGACCACCCGGGAATATATAAGCGCCGTGCTGTCGCGCAAATACCGCGTCGCGGCGACGACCGACAACCTGAACAGCGAGATAGGGCTTCCCGTCGTGCTGCTCCGGCTGAGACCCGGCGACGAAGCGCTCGTCGCGGAGATGGGAATGCAGGGCCTCGGCGAGATATCGTATCTCAGCAGGATGGCGCAGCCCGACGTCGCGGTCATAACGAATATAGGCACATCGCATATAGGTCTTCTCGGATCGAGAGAGAATATCGCGAAGGCGAAGCTCGAGATAAGGGACGGACTGAAAAAGGGCGGCAGACTGATCCTGAACGGTCATGAGCCGCTGCTCTCCGGCATCGAAGGCGCGATATACGTCTCCGACTGCCCGGACGACAAGGACGCCGATCTTCGGATCACCGGATACCGCGCTGACGGGGAAGGGCACGGAGTGTTCACCCTCGAAGCGAAGGACGGTACGGAATACAGGGACATAGTCATACCGACACTCGGCATCCACACCGCGCTCGACGCCTCCTACGCCTTTGCCGCGGGGCTCTCCTGCGGCATGAGCGCGGATGAGATAAGGGAAGGCCTTCTCTCCTTCCGTCCCGCCGCCATGCGCCAGCATATATTCAGGCTCGGCGGCGCCGTCGTGATCGAGGACTGCTACAACGCATCGCCAGAGTCTGTCGCGGCTGCGCTCAGGGTGCTCGAGACCGTCGCCGACAGGGACGGGCTTCGCCGCTGCGCCGTGCTCGGCGATATGCTCGAGCTCGGCGACCGCTCGGAGGAGCTTCACCGGCTGACCGGAAAGAGGGCCGGTGAAAGCGGCGTCAAGCTGCTGATAGCTGTCGGAGAGTATTCAAAGACGCTCGCCGAAGCCGCGCTCGAAAGCGGGACCGAAAAGGCTTACACGGCGGAAAACGCCGAAGAAGCCGGAATGATGATGAAAAAGCTGATAAGAGAAGGCGACGCCGTTCTGGTCAAGGCCAGCCGCGGGATCGGTCTCGAGCGTGCGATAGCGGTATTCGGGGACGGTGAAAGATAAATGGACATCGCGGTATTTCTTGTCGGATTCCTTGTCACCGCCGTCATCACGGCGGTAATACTGAGGTTCCTTATACCTTATCTCAAGAGCATCAAGATGGGGCAGAAGATCCTTGACATCGGCCCGCGCTGGCACAAGAGCAAGGAGGGCACGCCCACGATGGGCGGCGTCAGCTTCATCATCGGCAGCGTCCCGGCGCTGATAGCGATCATCTTCATCCTGATGAACAACGGCGGCTACGGGTATATCGCGCCGCTCTGCGTGACGTGGCTGATGGCCGTCGCCTACGGTCTCACCGGCGCGCTCGACGACAGGACGAAGTTCGCCCATCACACGAATGAGGGGCTTACCGCCCCGCAGAAATACGCCCTGCAGTTCGGCATAGCCATAGCCTACATAGCGGCCATGCGGATATTCGGCTTCATCGACACGACCGTCTGGCTCCCCTTCATCGGCCGGGAGATCGATCTCGGTATCTTCTGGTATCCCATAGCGCTTGTCGCGCTGACCGGCATAGACAACGGCGTCAATCTCAGCGACGGCATAGACGGCCTCTGCTCATCGATTGCCCTCGCGGTCGGGATATTCTTCGCCGCCGCCGGATTCAGATCGTCAGATCCTTCTGTTATAGCTGCCGCCGCGATAATGGCCGGCGCGTGCGCCGGATTCCTCGTCTACAACTGGCACCCTGCGAGGGTGTTCATGGGCGACACCGGATCGCTGTTCCTCGGCGGGATGGTGGTCGGCTGCGCGTTCCTGCTCGACAACATACTCATACTTCTCATCTGCGGGCTCATATATATCATCGAATGCCTTTCCGTCGTCCTGCAGGTGGGCTATTTCAAGCTGACACACGGAAAGCGCCTGTTCAAAATGGCGCCGATACACCATCACTTTGAGAAATGCGGCTGGGGAGAGGTAAAAGTGGTTTTGACCTTTACCGCCTTTACGGCCCTCACCTGCGTTCTCGCGTGGTTCGGATTGAGATAACATGGTCTTTAAATGAACAACGACAGAACTACTCCCGTCGACCGCGCGCGTATGCACGCCGCTCGTCAGAGTGCCGCTCGTGAGAGCGCCGCTCATCAGAGTGCGGTGTGGCAGGGCGCGGCGCGGCAGAACGCGGCTTCGCGGACAGCGCCGCAGCAGCCGCCGACGCAGTCAGCGCCGCCTCGCACGGCGAGAAGATCCGTCTCCGCCCCTCCCGCGGGAGCGACGCGGGGCTCCGGCGGCCGGGCGTCGGCAAAAGTTTCGCAAACCGCGGCGGCGTCGAGGACGAAGGAGCCGCTCGCCGTTCAGAACGCCTTCATCCGTTCGGGAGACGCCGTCCGTGTCAGGGGAGGCGTCGACCGGCCGATGCTGGTCATAATCCTTGTCCTTATCGGCTACGGCCTCGTCATGGCGTACAGCGCGAGCTATCCGTACGCGCTGGCCCGCACCGACGACAGCAACTATTTCATCCTGCGGCAGATAATCGCCGTCGCTATCGGTCTCGGGGGCATGACGGTGCTTTCGCTGTTCGACTACAAGTCGTATTACAAGCTGATCATCCCCGGGATGATAGTCACGGCCGGACTTCTCGTCGTCGTCGCACTTGTCGGCACGTCGATCTCTGACGGCGGCGCCCAGCGCTGGATCTATATAGGTCCCATCAGCTTCCAGCCGTCGGAGTTCATGAAGGTCATGATCATCCTGTTCCTCGCCATGTATATGGAGAGGTTCGGAAAACAGGTCATCGACTACCGGGACAAGAAGACCTCGTTCGTCTACGGAGCGCTCTTTCCATTCGGCGCTCTCGTTCTCGTCTGCTTCCTCATAATCCTTGAGAAGCATGTGTCGGGAACAGCCATCATCTTCGTCATCGGCCTGTCGATAATCTTCTGCGGCGGATGCGAGCTGATATGGATCCTTATGGGAGGCGCGGCCGGCGTCACCGCCATAATCGGCGTCATCACCTTCTCGGAGTACGCGAGGGAGAGGGTCGATATCTGGCTCCACCCGGAGAATTATTCATCGCTCGACGAGGTGTGGCAGACCCTGCAGGGCCTCAACGCCGTCGGATCGGGCGGCATCTTCGGAGTCGGCTTCGGCAACGGCCGTCAGAAGCACATGTATGTGTCGCAGGCGCAGAACGACTTCATCTTCGCCATCATCTGCGAGGAGCTGGGCCTGATCGGCGCGGCGAGCGTCATACTGCTGTTTATACTGTTCATCTGGCGCGGCTTCCATATCGCCGTCAAGGCGCCGGACACCTTCTCGTCGCTGACGGCGCTCGGCATCACGGTGCACATCGGCATGCAGGCCTGCCTGAACATGCTGGTCGTCACCAATATGTTCCCGAATACCGGCATAGCCCTGCCGTTCTTCTCGTGCGGCGGCACGTCGACGATGATAATGATCGCCGAGATGGGCATTTTGCTGTCGGTGTCGCGGTTCACGTACGAATACGAAAAAAAGCCGCCTGCGTCCGAAGCATCGGAGAACGGCTGAAAATAGTCTGTTAAGTAAAAGTCTTTGAAGGAGAGGATTTTAAGGTCACTGAATAAGTCCGCGGCGCGGACTTATTCAGAGCATCCCTTCCTCCCTTCAGCGGAAATCCCCGGATATAGTATATAATGAATATAGTCGTTTCAGGAGGCGGGACCGGCGGTCATGTGAATCCGGCCCTCGCCATAGCCGATATCGTCAAAGCACATGAGCCGGACGCCGAGATCTCATATGTCGGCACGTCGAAGGGGATCGAGAACAAGCTCGTCCCGGCGGCGGGATACACCCTCTATCACGTCGAGGTGCAGGGGCTCAAGAGAAGCCTTTCGCTGTCGAATCTCAAGACGGCGTGGATGGCCGCCACGTCGATATCGAAGGCGAAGGAGCTGTTGAAAAAGCTCAGGCCCGATGTCGTGATCGGCTCGGGCGGATATGTCTGCTGGCCGGTCGTCAAGGCCGCACACGATCTCGGGATCCCCTGCGCGCTGCATGAGTCGAACGCCATCCCCGGCTTCGCCGTGAAGATGCTCGAAAAGGACGCCGACAGGATCTTCGTCAACTTCGAGGAGACGAAGGCGGCGCTAAAGCATCCGGAAAAAGCCGAGCGGGTCGGCAATCCCCTTCGCGGCGGCTTTTCGGCCATAAGCCGCGATGAGGCGAGAAAACGCCTCGGCGCCGAGGATTACGACCTCTGCGTGCTCAGCTACGGCGGCTCGATGGGAGCCGAAAGGGTGAACGACGAGATCCTCGCCGTGATGGAGAAATACACCTCATCCCGGCCGAAGATACGCCATATGCACGCCACCGGCTCGATAGAGTGGCCGATTGCCTCCGTCCAGTTCAGGGAAAAGGGGCTTGACAGATTCCCGAATCTCAGATGCGTCGAGTATATCTACAACATGCCGGAGGAGATGGCGGCGGCCGATCTCATCATATGCCGCGCCGGGGCGATGACGCTTTCCGAGCTCGCGCTGATGAAAAAGCCGTGCATCCTCATCCCGTCCCCGAACGTCGCCGACAACCATCAGTACAAAAACGCGAGAGTGCTTCAGGATAAGGGCGCGGCGGTCGTCTTCGAGGAAAAGGAGCTCTCCGGCGACATCCTCACCGACGCCGTGAAAAGGATCTGCTCCGATCCTTCCGAGCGCGAGAGAATGTCCGGCGCGATATCCGGCTTCGCCGTTCCCGACGCCGCCGAGAGGATATACGCCGGGCTGAAGGAGATATCCGGGAAATGACCTTTATCATACGATAATCTGTATCTGTATCATTTATAATGGACGCATTATCACACAGCGACAGAGTGCTGCGCGACAATTTCGAGAATGTCGGCAGGAGCAGGAGAAGGAGCCGCCTTGTAAGCGTGCTGCTGATTGCTGCTCTGATCCTGACGGTGGTGCTCGCGCTTGTGACGGTCGGCTATTTCATCGTCTTCAGGGTGAAGTCGGTCACTGTCTCAGGCAGCGAGAAGTACCAGAACAAGGCCATAACCGAGGCCTGCCAGGCGGGATACTCCGGCATGAGCATGTTCAGGGTCAGCTATCAGGAGATGGCGTCGCAGCTGCAGCTCAATTACCCCTATCTCAAGACGGTCGAGATAAGGAAGGTCTGGCCGTCGTCGCTCGAGATCACGGTCACGGACGACGCCGGGGCTTACTACACCGAGATATCTGACCAGTATTTCGTGCTTTCCCACGAGCTGAGGGTGCTCGAGCGCGTCGACGAGGAGTCGATGCTCGATTACAGAGGTCTCTGCCACGTCACGCTCCCTCCCGTCGCCTACGCGGTCACGGGAAGCTATGTACGCTTCATGCGCGAGAGCGATTTCCAGAACGTCTCTTCCGTCTGCCGGACGCTCTATCAGTCGGAGATGTCGAGGCTGATTTCGTCGATCAACATGAACGACAAGTTCGACATGTTCTTCATCTACAACAACCAGTACCGCATCGAGTTCGGCAAGAACGAGGATCTCGAGACCAAGCTCGAGCTGGTGAGGAAGATCATCGACACCTTCAGCGACGAGTTCAGCTCCGACAAGCTGAAGGGTACCGTCAACGTCAGCGATATCACTCTCGGATTTGTAATATTCGACAGCAAGGTGAAGCTGAGCGGACGAAAATGAGCGTATCTGTCACATCTGAATGCATATAAATGTTAATTGTTTTTTAATTTTGCTAAAATCTCTTGCAAAAAGGCCAAAAAAAAGGTATCATATTATAAGTATAATCAGCGAAATTAAAATAAGCGCAGTCTGTCCTGTGAAAACCGGTGCCGCGAGGCGCCCCGGGTCTTTTTGAGGCGCGCTTTTGATATTGATAATTTCCCGTCCGCGAAGCCGGACATTCAAATATTCGGGAGGATACGCTAATGGCATTCGAGCTTGACGAGAATGTGGAAAACGGAGTTACAATAAAGGTTGTCGGAGTGGGCGGCGGCGGCTGCAACGCGATAAACCATATGATAGACTGCAACGTGCAGGGCGTTGAATTCATCGCCATCAATACCGACAAGCAGGCTCTCAACCAGAACAACGCGCCGGTCAAGATCCCGATAGGCGAGAAGATCACGAAGGGCCACGGCGCCGGAGCCAATCCCGACGTCGGAGGCCGAGCTGCCGAGGAAAGCAACGACGAGATCGTGAACGCGCTCAAGGGCGCCGACATGGTCTTCATCACGGCCGGAATGGGCGGCGGCACCGGCACCGGAGCCGCTCCGGTAGTCGCCAAGATCGCGAAGGATCTCGACATCCTTACCGTAGGCATAGTCACAAAGCCGTTCAGCTTCGAGGGACAGCGCCGCATGCGCACCGCCGAGGCCGGTATCGAGAAATTCTCCTCGATAGTCGATTCGCTCATAATCATCCCGAACGACCGCCTGATGCAGATCTCCGAGAAACGCATCACCCTCAAGAACGCCTTCGCCGAGGCCGACGACGTTCTCCGCCGCGGCGTTCAGTCCATCTCCGAGCTGATCAACGTGCCCGGCGTCATCAACCTCGATTTCGCCGACGTCACCTCCATCATGCTCAACGCCGGATTCGCCCACATGGGCATCGGCTCCGCCGAGGGCAAGGACAAGGCGACCGAGGCCGCGAAGGGCGCCATCAGCTCGCCGCTGCTCGAGACCTCCATCGAAGGCGCGATGGGCATCATCATCAACATCACCGTCTCTCCCGACGTGGGACTCGACGAGGTGTACGCCGCTTCGAAATTCATCACCGACGAGGCGCATCCCGATGCGAACATCATCTTCGGCGCCGCGTTCGACAATACCCTTGAGGACCGCATGACCGTCACGGTCATCGCCACCGGCTTCAACGGCAACGTCCAGCGCACCGACGAGACCATCGAGGCTATCAGCGACAGGAAGGAAACGGCCGCTCCGGTCATCGGCTCCGTCCGCCCGTCCTCCGAGAAGCAGCCCTTCTACAAGCCGGAGACAAAGCCCGCCGAGCAGGCTCAGCCTGCGCAGCAGACCGCCCAGCCTCAGCCGCAGCAGCAGGCTCAGGAAACGCCGCAGACCGGCGAGTCCTTCATCTCTGATGACGATTTCAACGACATCATCAACATCATGAAGAACTCAAAGCGCGGCCCCGGAAGAAGATAAACAAAATAACATACATATCCGGCGGAAGTCAGAAAGGCTTACGCCGGATTATTTACTATTATCATGTTGAAAGCCGGAAGGATGGGTGGTATAATTGATAACAAATCATAATACCGAGGTGACGGATATGAAATACGATTCGATAAGACCGGGACAGGTATGGCTCGATACCGAGGGCAGGCGGATCCAGGCTCACGGCGGCTCGCTCATGTATCTCGACGGAAAGTACTGGTGGTACGGCGAGAACAAGGAAAAGACAGACGGCGTGTCGAAGATCTGGCACTGGGGCGTCCGCCTTTACAGCTCGGACGACCTGTACAACTGGCAGGACGAGGGGATCATCATTCCGCCGGACGAGACCGACGAGAACTCTCCGATCCATCCGACGTCGATGATGGACCGCCCGCATATAATCTACAACAGATACACCAAAAAGTTCGTCTGCTGGCTCAAGATCATGCAGAGGGACGGCTCGCAGACAGAGACGGTGCTCACATCAGACAGCCTCAAGGGGCCTTATGAGATCGTCCGCAGGGATCTTAAGCCTCTCGGCATGTCGGCCGGAGATTTCGATCTCGCCGTCGCCGACGACGGGAAGGCGTACTACTACTTTGAGCGCGTCCACAGCGAGACGATATGCGCCGATCTCACCGACGACTACACGAATGTGACCGGTTATTACAGCACGCATTTCCCGCGCCCCTACCCGCCCTACGTCCGCGAGGCGACTGCGCATTTCATAAGAAATCACCGCCATTATCTCATCACCTCCGGCACAACCGGCTATCAGCCGAACCCGTCCGAGCTCGCCGTCGGCGGCAGCTGGCACGGACCCTATACCGTGCTCGGCGATCCCCATCCCGATGACGAGAGCCGCACGTCGTATCATTCGCAGGTGTCGTCGGTGTTCAAGGTCCCCGGAAAGAAGGATCTATACATCGCCTGCGCCGACCGCTGGCTGCCCGGTTATATGGACAGGAAATACGAGCGCTACGCCGCCTGGTATGAGGGCGCCTTCTCCGGCAACAAGGCCCTCGCCGAGGCGAACGCCGAGCCGCCGATAGTAAACGAGACGCGGCTGGCCGATTATGTCTGGCTCCCCTTCCGCTGGGACGGAGAGATGGGATATCTCGACTGGAAGGACGAGTGGAGGATCGAGGATTACGAATGACGGCGCCAAAGCCGGGGCAGGAAAGATAAAAAATGTCAGTTTTCACATATACCCACCGCGTACAGTATTACGAGACCGACCGGATGAAGATCGTCCACCACTCAAATTATGTCCGGTGGCTCGAGGAGGCGCGCTGCGCTTACCTCACGTCGATAGGCTGGGGGCTCGAGCGGTTCGAGAGCGAGGGGATAGTATCGCCCGTCACGGCCGTCGAATGCCGTTATCTCTCGACGACGACCTTCCCGGACGATATCGTCATAGACATCGTCTCGGTCGAGCTCAAAGGCGCCAGACTGTATATCAGCTATGAGATGAGAAAAGCCGGGGAGACTTCCCCGGTACTCACGGCGAAGAGCGAGCACTGCTTTCTGTCGGCGGAGGGAAGGATCATCAACCTCAGGCGGACATATCCCGAGTTCTGGGCTCTGCTGTCGGGCGGGGAAGGAGCATGACGGCGTATCAATTTTATTAATACGTCCCATATGCACTTGAAAAAATCACACCTATGAGATATAATATATAATGGAAATCAAGCCCTAATACCCTTTCAGGAGGATATATATCATCATGTCCAATTCAGAACGCCGCGTCGGCACCGTATCGCGCGGCATTCGCTGCCCGATCATCCGCGAAGGCGACGATCTGGCGGCCATCGTAACAGACAGCGTTCTCCAGGCGGCCGAAAGCGAGGGCTTCGCTCTCCGTGACCGCGACGTCATCTCCATCACTGAATCGGTCGTCGCACGCTCGCAGGGCAACTACGCCACAGTCGAGAATATCGCCGACGACGTCAGAGCCAAGCTCGGCGGCGGCACGGTCGGCGTCATCTTCCCGATACTCAGCCGCAACCGCTTCGCCATCTGCCTGCGCGGCATCGCGAAGGGCGCGAAGAAGATCGTGCTGATGCTCAGCTACCCGTCGGACGAGGTGGGCAACGAGCTGGTGTCCCTCGACAAGATCGACGCCGCCGGAGTCAATCCCTATTCCGACGTTCTGACGCTCGAAAAATACCGCGAGCTGTTCGGAGTCAACAAGCATGAGTTCACCGGCGTCGATTACGTCGAGTATTACGGCGATCTCATCCGCGAATGCGGCGCCGAGTGCGAGATCATCTTCGCCAATCAGGCGAAGACCATCCTCAGCTACACCGACACCGTCCTCACCTGCGACATCCATACCCGCGCACGCACAAAGCGCATCCTCAAGGCCGCCGGAGCGAAGACAGTCTGCGGTCTCGACGATATACTGAACGCTTCGGTGAACGGCAGCGGATACAACGAGGATTACGGACTGCTCGGCTCGAACAAGTCGACCGAGGACAAGATCAAGCTCTTCCCGCATCAGTGCAGGCCGCTCGTGCTCGATATCCAGAAGCGCATTTTCGACGCGACCGGAAAGCATGTCGAGGTCATGATCTACGGCGACGGCGCCTTCAAGGATCCCAAGGGCAAGATCTGGGAGCTGGCCGACCCGGTCGTATCTCCCGCCTTCACCGACGGCCTCATCGGCACGCCGAACGAGCTCAAGCTGAAGTATCTCGCCGACAACGACTATAAGGATCTCTCGGGCGACGCTCTCAAGGAGGCTATCTCTGCCTCGATCAAGGCGAAGGGCTCGAACCTCGTCGGCAACATGGCAAGTCAGGGCACGACGCCGAGACAGCTCACCGATCTCATCGGCTCTCTCTGCGATTTGACCTCCGGCTCCGGCGACAAGGGAACGCCTGTCGTTCTGGTGCAGGGATACTTCGACAACTACACCAACTGACGGACGATTTTAGCATTCGACAGTCGGTATGTTTCTGAAGGCCGCCGCGGATATCATCGGACGTCAGCTGAGACCGCAGAAGACCGTAAAGGAGATAATGTCCAAGCTGATACTGCCGGATCATACCGTGCGCATCAAGCTTCTCGGAGATTCTATCACCCACGGGGTGGGCGGCACCGGCTTCGAGCAGAACGGCGATGTCATAGTCGAGGATTTCCGGCGCAGCCCCGACAGCTGGTGCTGGGCCAATCTGTTCAGGGACTACATGGAGGATCAGTACGACTGCGAAGTGATAAACAACGGATGCACCGCTACGGACATTGAGTTTATCATAAATCACTTCGACGAGCTGGTCGACCCGGAGGACGATATCGTCATCTGCACGATAGGCACGAACAACCGCCATCTGTATTTCAGCGAAGGGGACAGGCCGACCAAGCGCGCTCATATGGAGGAGTTCTACAATAATATCGTTCTGCTGAACGATATGTTCAGGGACGCCGGCATAGACGTCATCTTCAGCGCCAATATACCCGCCGTCCCGGAAAACGAGATGGACGGCGAAGACTACTGGCGCATCTTCCATATGAACGACGTTCACGATCTTTATATGAAAGCCTCCGCCGAGTGCGGCTTCCCGATGATCAGCATGTATGCCGCCTTCACGGAATACTGCGACGTCAAAAACCTCAGGATCGAATATCTTCTCTGCGACGACGGCCTGCATCCGAACGACGCCGGCTATGAAGTCATATTCCACCTGATGCTGAGGGAGCTCGGCCTGGCCGAAAGAGTGTTCTGAGCGCCGTCTGAGGACGCCGGAAAACATCACAGGGGTTTACGCGGTATAAAACAATGGGTAATGATATGTCTAACACTGTCGGCGCGCTGATAAAGGAAGCGCGTATGAAAGCCGGACTGACACAGGCGGCTCTTGCCGAGCTGGTGGACGGCACGAGCTCAAAGGACATCAGCGCCGCCGAGCGCGGTCAGAAGGAGCTGACGACGGCTCAGCTGAAGGCGATAGCCAAGGCTACCGGAGTCACCCAGAAATCGCTGCTCGAAGCCGCGGCCGGGAAGATGTCCTCCGCTTCTTCCGCGAAGAAAGAAACTTCTTCAAAGAAGGAAACTTCTTCGAAGAAGGAGACTTCCTCAAAGAATGAGACAGCGAAGAAGACCGAGTCCTCCAAAAAATCGTCCGACGCTGGGCTTAAGCTAACGGCAACCGAGAAAAAGCTCGTCGAGCTGTACCGCAAGGCCGATTCCGACACGAAGAAATCGGTCATGGCTGCGCTCAAGGGCGAGAAAACGTCCGGCCTGTTCGAGACGCTGATCGGCTCCGTCGGCACGCTGCTGACGAGAGAGGGACCGCAGGATACAGATCCCGGCGACGGTGAGAAGACCGAATGATATAATCAGGTATAAAACTTTTTATACAGTCTTTGTCGGAAGGCAGGGTCCCGGGGGAGGGAAGCGCCTTTCGCCAGTGAGATGTTTCCCTCCCCCTGTTATAAAGGAAAAGCTTTATGAGCAACAAACGTCCTGAGACAATGGAGCGCATCACCACGCCGGAGCTGGCGCAGGCTTTCATCGACGAGCAGATCGCGGCTCTGCGTGCGCAGATCGGCGATAAAAAGGTCATTCTCGCTCTTTCGGGCGGCGTCGATTCGTCGGTCGTCGCGGCGCTGCTGATCAAGGCCATCGGCCAGCAGCTCGTCTGCGTGCACGTAAACCACGGCCTTCTCCGCAAGGGCGAGCCAGAGCAGGTCGTCCGCGTCTTCCGTCAGGAGATGAACGCGAACCTCATCTATGTCGACGCCGTCGACCGCTTCCTCGATCTCCTCGCCGGCGTCGCCGACCCGGAGAAGAAGCGCAAGATCATCGGCGCCGAGTTCATCAACGTCTTCGCCGAGGAGGCCCGCAAGCTCGACGGCATCAAATTCCTCGCCCAGGGCACGATATATCCCGATATCCTCGAGTCCGGACCGGTAAAGTCGCATCATAACGTCGGCGGTCTGCCGGAGGAATTCGACTTCGAGCTCGTCGAGCCGATCAAGTTCCTGTTCAAGGATGAGGTCAGAGTCGTCGGCAAGACCCTCGGTCTGCCGGACGGCATGGTCTACCGTCAGCCGTTCCCCGGCCCGGGCCTCGGCGTCCGCTGCATCGGCGCTATCACCCGCGACCGTCTCGAGGCTGTCCGCGAATCGGACGCCATCCTCCGCGAGGAGTTCGCCAACGCCGGTCTTGAGGGCAAGGTGTGGCAGTACTTCACCATCGTGCCGGATATCAAGTCCACCGGTGTGAAGAACGACGTCCGCAGCTTTGAGTGGCCGGTCATCATCCGTGCCGTCAACACCCGCGACGCCATGACCGCCACCGTCGAGGAGATCCCGTATCCGCTCCTGAACAAGATAGTCGACCGCATCGTCCACGAGGTGAAGGGCGTGAACAGGGTGCTGTACGATCTGACCCCGAAGCCGACCGGAACGATCGAGTGGGAATGATAGCCGGTGACGCTGACAAACTCATTGAGCCTGATACTTACAAACTCGAATGAGCGTCTGACAGTCTAAAAAACATAGTAAAACTAAGAGCCTTGTGCCATTACGGCATGAGGCTTTTTT
>CAMJPL010000016.1 GCA_946407735.1 uncultured Clostridia bacterium | reverse complement strand
TGACCGACAGCCACGCCGTCAGCTTCCTCATCACCTTCCCGCCGAAGCTGCTGACGACAGAGATCCTGACCGAGCTTATCGGCCGATTGAACGAAGGCGACAGCGAGCCTGTCACGACCCACCGGGACAGCGACAACAATATCACAGACGGCCCGTATCACGACGACCGTCTCAGCGTCGATATCAAAACAAAGGACTCGGTAAAGCTCCACGCCTTCTACACATACAAAAACCTGCAGTTTTCCGACGCGCTCGAGCTGGTGACATCGGAACCTGAGGGCGATCTTGTGTGGTTCTTCGATCCCTACGCATCGGACCGTGAATACAAGATGATAAGCGGCCTCATCGCCTCAGCCTTCCCGGAGCCTGAGAGCTTCGTGGACTACTGTCGCGAAAAGGGGCTGAAATACGGAATGTATTACGTCTACGATCTCCGCACCATGCCCGACACCGACTTCGAGGGGTTCGATTTCGAGAACATCTGGAAGATGGGAGATAACGGCAGGCCGGAGCTGAGGATATTCGGGTAAATGATTTCCGGGGGACGGCAGATACCGTCCCCCGGGTGTAAGGAAAGGAGAAAACCAAGATGAAAAAAAAGCGGACCGTCATACTCATAGCGGCGGCTCTCGCCCTGCTCTCTCTCGCCGCCTTCGCCGCTCCGGCGATAATGAGCCGCCTCAACATGAGCGCTCTCACATCGGAGCCGCTGCTGAGGAAGACCGAGGTGCCGGACGGCTGGATCGGCGTATATACCGCCGAGGACCTTGACAATATTAGAAACGACCTGACCGGAAGCTATATCCTGATGGAGGATATAGATCTGTCGGGATATGAGAGCTGGAAGCCGATAGGCACCGAGACCGATCCCTTCATCGGGGCGCTCGACGGCAACGGCCACGTCATCCGCAATATGCACATCGACTTCACCGGCGAGGAATACATGGTATCGGGCCTGAGGTATTACCTCGGACTGTTCGGCTATATAAGATGCGTGCCGTCGGTGCACGAGGAGAGCATAGTCGAGGGAGAGGACGGATACCCGATCCTCGATCTGCTGCGCTGGGAGCTCAAGGGGTACGTAAAGAATCTCAGCCTCGAGGATTCGGTCATAATCGGCGATTACGGCCGTGACTGCTCCGGAAGCAGGCTGTACGCCGGAGGCATAGCCGCTGTCGGCGAGTACTTCATCGGCTGTCAGGTGAAAAACACGTCGTTAGATATCACGATATCCGAAAACATGGAGATCGATCAGTGGAAGGAGGGCCGGCATCTCTCCGTCGGCGGGATCGCCGGCGAGGCGTACCTTATCGACAGCTGCACATCGAACGCCGCGATAACGGTGAAAAAAGAAGCCGATGTCTTCGAGTACCACATAGCCGGTCTCGCCGGACTCGCCTCCGCCTGCGTGACGTCGTACTTCGACGGCACGATAGACTGCGAAGGGCTGACCGACAGCCACGCCGTCAGCTTCCTCATCACCTTCCCGCCGAAGCTGCTGACAAATGAAGTCATGACCGAGCTCGTAGACCGCATGAACGCCGACGGCAGCGAGCCGGTCACATCACACCGTGACAGCGACAACAAGAAAGTGGAAGGACCCAATCATGACAAATATCTTGACAGGGATATCGCGACAATTGACTCGGTATATCTTTTGGCATTCTATACATACAAAAATCTCCAGCTCGCCGACGCGCTCGAGCTCGTCACCTCCGATCCGAAGGGCGACGTGGTATGGTTCTTCGATCCATACGCCTCGGTGCATGAATACAATATGATGAGCAACAAAATCGCCTCGGTCTTCCCCGAGCCGGAGAGCTTCGTGGACTACTGCCGCGAAAAGGGGCTGAAATACGGATGTTATTACGTCTACGATCTCCGCACCATGCCCGACACCGACTTCGAGGGGTTCGATTTCGAGAACATCTGGAAGATGGGAGATAACGGCAGGCCGGAGCTGAGGATATTCGGGTAAATGATTTCGGGGGACGGCTGATGCCGTCCCCCGGATGTTTTGTGCAGTCTTTTATTTTGAGTCGGGCGGGCAATGCCCGCCCCTACAAATGTTTTGTCTTATCCGCAGTCTGTGAATGATACTGAATGAGTGATATCATATGCTATGATATATCTGCCTTGACAGTCTCATCTTCCGTAGGGGCGAGCATCGCTCGCCCGTGGATGAGCTTTATCCCGGCCCATACCATTCTCAGCCTTAATCTGCAGTATTTTGCTGCCTTTCAGTATAACTATTTGAATCGGAATTGTTTTACCCCTCCGCCGCGAGGAAGCTCTCGACGCATTTCGCGAGGGCTTTTTCTATCTTCGGCTGTTTTTTCGCGTACCACGAGGCGAAATCGGACTTCTTCGCTCCCATGAGCTCGCGCATGACGAACCACGGATTGCCGATGGACTCGTTGTAGATCGAGGCGAAGTTCAGGTTCACGCCGTCGTGGACGAGGTCGAGCATCTGCGAGCTGATGTCGTCGCGGCTGTACTTCACCTTCATCGCGATCTCGAAATACGGGGCGGTGACGACGCGGTAGGCCTCGGCGGCGAGAGCCTCCATCACGGCTCCCGAGCGCTCCTTATTGCCGCAGGTGATCGGCACGCACATCAGCGCCAGAGCGTCCTGAACGCGGGTGAGATACTTCTCCTGATTCTCGTCGTATTTCGGGTAGGGGATGATGCCGTAATCGGTGTCCATGTCCTTCAATGTAGACGATGCTCCCGCAAGGCGCGCCGGATAGAGCAGCGCGCGGCTCTCCTTGAAGGCGGCCTGCTGCTTTGCCGTATAGTCGCCTCCCTCGGCGGTGTACGACAGCACCTGAGGCGTCTCGTACATGAAGGTGTATATCTTCTCGACTATCGTCCCGACCTTCTGCTCCTCCATCCGGAGCACCGGAAGATCGTCGTCGCCGCGGTAGATCATCTTCACGTCCGAGCCCTGAAGGAAGCCGTCGACGTCGTTCGTCGCCGTGATGGCGCAGCCGTAAAGATCGAGATCGCCGAGCTTGTTGTCGCCGTCAAGGTCGGCGGACACCATCTTCGCGTAATCGGACATCGCGTCTATCGTCCACTTCCCGTCCGTCACCGTCTGATAGATGTCCGGCACGCCGTAGTCGGTCATCAGCTTCTTGTTGAAATAGAAGACGCAGGAGGCCGACAGCAGCGTAAGGGTGATGTCGCCGGTGGCGAAGAACAGCTTGCCGCCGATGGTGAGGTCCTTTCTCAGCGTCTGGACCCACCACGGCTGATCGAGGTCGATGTACGGCACCTCGTACAGGTTGAGGAAGATTCCCTCGATGCCGAGGATCGGGATCCTCGCCGACCAGCCGGAGACGAAATCGTATATGTCGTCCCCCGCCTGCACCGACTTCCTGAGGTCGTTCATGCTGGCGTTGTAGTTCTCCCATGTGTTGGCGGCATAGACGTCTATCACGACGTTCAGCCGCTCCTCCACCTTCTGGCGGCGGGTGTAGAGCGCGTCGTCGATGATGTCGCCCGTCTGCTCGGGAGCCTGAAATTCCTTCACGCAGTCGGTGTCGCCTCGGGCGTGGATCGTCACCGTCTCGCCGCCGAAATCGAGGTCGGCGGGGAGGTTGTCGGGCGTGTCCTCGCGCCCGGTCTCGGTCTCGGCGATCTCCTGCGCCGTGTCCTGAGCCTGCGTCTGACCCTCCTGACCGCCGGACGGCGATGTCCCGGCGCTCCCGCCGCATGCGGCGAAGGAGGAAAGCGATGCCGCCGCTAAAAGGGCGGCGAATAGTCTTTTCTTCATGATCTGTTCACCTTTGTTCCCACAGCGTATAATACCGTTAATGATATTATACATTATTCCTTCTGCCGTGTCAATGATTTTTGTGAAATTTCTCGGCCGCAAGACACTTGACATCCCCTCCGGCTGGTGATATAATACACTTAACGGAAACAGCACCTGAGGTAAAAAAAATGAAACGATACACAGCAAAGCGCATCATCTCCGCCATATCCGCCGTTCTGCTCGCCCTCCCGGCAGCCGGATGCGGCGGCGATACGTCAGACACACCCTCCCAGACGCCCGACACGACGGCGCAGGCCGCAGAGGCGGCCGAAACCGACATATACGACACGCTTAAAACAAAGGACTACGGCGGGCGCGTCTTCCGCGTGCTTACCAACTACTCGAACTACGCCATAACCGATTTCGACTATGAGTCGCTGAGCGGCGAACTGATAGAGGACACGATCTACAACCGCGACCGCGCGGTCGAGGAGAAGCTGAACATAAAGATCGAGAACACGAAAAGCCCGGAGGATTACAACTACGTCCAGAGCGAGCTGAAAAAGACGGTGAACTCCGGCGACGACCTGTACGACATAATGTTCAGCGAGGCCGGGATCTCGGCGGCGTCGGCCGCCGACGGCTATATGCTCGACCTCAGGGAGATCCCCGACATGGATCTTTCAAAGCCGTGGTGGGAGCAGGAGGCGAACAGATGGTATGAGATGAACGGCCGACTGTTCTTCACCCACTCGCCGATGCAGCTCCACTACTACGAGTCGCTGATCGCGATATTCTTCAGCAAAAAGATCGCATCGGACATCGGCGCGCCTGACATGTACGGCGCAGCCGACTCCGGGACGTGGACGTACGACGCCCTTCTCTCGGCGTCCCAGTCGGCCAACCGCGACGCCGACGGCGACGGCACGATATCGGCCGATCAGGACATGATCGGCACCGCGATATCCTCCACTTTGATGTGCTATCTCCCCCTCTCCGCCGGATGCCGCTTCACCGAGAGCGAAAACGGCAGCTTCGTCTGGAAGGGAGTGTCGGAGAAGCTGAATTCCTTCACCGACAAGCTCAAGGCCTTCTATCAGACGACCGACAACTACGTCAGCTACTCGACGCCGGGCGTGAAAAAGCTGACCGGCGGCTATATCGGAGCCTTCACGCAGGATCACTCGCTGTTCCTCATCGACGTGCTCGGCACGACGCGCGACCTCCGCTCGATGGAATCCGACTACGGCATCCTGCCGCTGCCGAAATACGACGAGAGCCAGAAGGATTACATAAGCTCGGCCTATAACGGCTCGGCGATACTCTTCGTGCCGGTGGTAAACGCCGGGGCCTCCGATATCGGACCGATACTCGACATGCTCGGCGCCTACTCCTACCGCGACCTCAAGCCTGCCTACTACGAGATCAACATCAACGCCAAATCCGCCCGCGACGAGGATTCGATAAGGATGATGGAGATCATGACGTCAAATATCACCTTCGACATGGGCCTCGTCTGCTCGCTAGGCGACATGAACGCCGCCTATCAGAACACGGTGCTGAAAAACACCGATCTCCTCTCCGATTTCGCGAAGATCGAGCCGAAGATAACGTCGGCGATAGAAAAGCTGGTCGGATAAGCGGACACGCCGCCGGATCTCATCCCGGCGGCGTTTTTATGCCGTTGTATCAGTTAAACATAACTAACACACTTTGCCCGCCCGATTCTTGTGGATTTTCACTCATTGACAATATGACGCGGGTGTGATATAATATATATGAGTTAGTTGTATCTAACTTACAATACGGACAGGTATGACGCACAGGGACGGGAGGCGGAAATGTCGGATTCACAGCTGATAGAGCACTGCTCGCCGACGCTCGCGGCGATAAAGACCGCCAGCCTGTTTTCCTCCTCATTTTCGGGAAAGGACGAGCTTTACTCCTTCGTCCGCGGCTTCAACCGCAGGATGAAGCAGAAGGGGCTCGTGATAATGCCCCTCCGCCGGAGGGAAGATCACGCCCTGCTCTACGTCTGGCGTCCGGCCATGCTGAGACGCGACCTCTGCGGCCACGGAGCGGCGTCGATCCTGCGCGAGCGGGGATATCCGCCGGAAAATCCGAACAGGTGCATCGCGCATCTCACGCGGCGGCTGAACGAGAGCCGGGACTTCCCTCATGAGATCGGTCTCTTTCTCGGCTACCCGCCGCAGGACGTGAAGGGCTTTCATCGAGCAGGGCCCGAACGGATGCCGTCTCTTCGGCTGCTGGAAGGTCTACGGTGACACCGACTCCGCAGAAAAGCAGTTCGAGAAGTTCAGAAAATGCCGGAGGATCTACCGCTCGATGCATCTGAGCGGCTGCCCTCTCGAGCGTCTGACCGTCCGCACATGACACACCGCCGAAAACCACCGCCTACATACAGAAAGGAATAAAAAATGAGCAGGATAGCTGTCGTTTACTGGAGTGGAACCGGAAACACCGAGGCTATGGCAGACGCCGTCGCCGACGGTATCAAAGGAGCCGGCGGAGAGGCCGAGATCATCGCCGCCGCCTCATTCGGCCCCGACAAAATGGGAGAATTCGACGCCTTCGCGTTCGGCTGCCCCTCGATGGGCTCCGAGGAGCTGGAGGACGGAGAATTCCTCCCGATGTTCGAATCGGTCGAGCCGCAGCTCGCCGGGAAAAAGATCGCCCTCTTCGGCTCCTACGGCTGGGGAGACGGCGAATGGATGAGGAACTGGAATCAGCGCTGCCTGGACGACGGCGCCGTCATCGCCTGCGACTTCGTCATATGCAACGAGGCCCCCGACGACGACGCTGTCGAAGCCTGCAAAGCCCTCGGAGCGTCGCTTATCTGAAAGACCGATGACGGATACGAAAACCGTCCCTCCTTCGACAGGAGGGACGGTATTTTTTCGATTCTTATGCTTTATCTGTCTTTTTCGCGGCCTTCCCTGTATTTCTCATACACGTTCTCCACACCCGGCGCCGATTTCTTGTCGCCGATGAACAGCACGACGAGCAGGATGATGATGAGCGGCACGGCGAGGAAGGGGGCTATCAGCGACGGCTGGATCTGCATCGCGTCGGCGGTGACCCTGACGGCGGCTCTCGTCGCCTCCTCGGTCTCTATCCTGTGCCCGCGCACCAGAAGACGGTGCGAGTTTATGGCGTATGGGGTGCAGGTGACGAGGGTGCAGTAGTCGTGATCGTGGTCGATCAGCAGCGCGCCCGTTTCCTGAGGCAGGACGATGAGGATCTGGTCGATCTCGTACGTCAGCACCTCGTCGAGCACGCAGAGCATGAACTCGTCGCCGACGGTGAGCTTGTCGAGGTCGGTGAACAGCTTGGCCGACGGAAGGCCTCTGTGCCCCGACAGGACGCTGTGGGATCCGATGCCGCCGACCGGCAGGCTCGACCATTCGATGTGTCCGACGGCTACCTGGAGGATGCTTTCCTCGGTGCCGTGGTATATCGGCAGCGAAACGGCTATGGCGGGAATCTCGATATATCCCATGACGCCGCCTCCGCCTATGTCGAGCATCGAGCGGTAGAGCTCGGGATCATCTATGACGTACTGGTTTTCCTTCTTTGCCAGATCCTCGTTGTATTTAAACGCCGATTCCCAGAGATGGTCGTACATGTCGTTGTCGATGTTCGCCACCTGCTGCGAGTAGCTGGCGATGGCTCTCGACGAGTGCAGCGAGTTCCAGTAGTCGCTGACGGTGGGGTAAAGCACCAGCCCGAGCCCGACGAGGAACAGAAGGGCAAGGATCAGTGTGGTAAATCTGCTTTTAGTCTTTTTCAATTCCGAGGCTCCAAACCTGCGATATAACGACAAATTTTATATATACTTTATCTGTATATTATACCATCATCGCCGCAGTTATGCAAGCGCTGAACCGAAAGCATATGTAACATTATTATTAAATCGCCCTCACTGCCTCCATACGACGTGCCTCATGCGATTTATCGCCGCCATGACGTCGCATTTCCTCGGCAGCGACAGAAACCTCCCCTCGCCGGTGAACCGGCCGCTGTAAACGATATCGAGGCCTTCCCTCCCGATCTCATCGTACAGCTCGTCCAGCCGCGCGGCGGCGTCGAAATCGCCCTTTTCGTGCCTTATCATCAGCGTCCGTATGATGAAGCCGACGGCCCTGAGCTGTTCGGTATTTATGATGTCCCGTATGCCGCGCGCGTCGATGTCTTCATCTCCGACCGATATGATGCCTAGCTCGCTCACGCTCATACGCTCGCTGCCGCTGCGGGGCGGGTACGACGTCCAGCCGGAGACGGCGGTACGTGGTTTATAGCTCCAGTCGGCCCTATCCGGCCTTTCGGCCGTTATGCCGAAGCATCGGCAGATATCCTCCGCCTGCACCGTCGCGTCGCTCATGACGAACTCGTCCATGCGGCAGACCTTGTCCGCGGCGGCGAGATATTCCCCGCTCCCGCCGATGACGAGCAGTGTCGACACGCCCATATCGGATAGCTCTCTCACCCTGTCGGTGAGCGGCGTTATCGGCTCCCTTTCGATCAGCGCCTTCATCGCCCCGTCCCTTATCATGAAATTCGCCGCGCTGCGGTCCTCGTCGATGATGAGCAGCCGGGCTCCCGCGCCGACAGCCTCCATGACGTTCGCCGCCTGAGATGTCGAGCCGGAGGCCCGCAGGGTGGAAAAGTCGGATATGTCGCCGCCCGGAAGATATTTGATGAACGGGCTTATGTTGACGTTTTTCACCGCCCGTCCGTCCTCCGCCGACACCGACACGGCGGTATCGTCGGTGATGCACAGCTCTCTGCCGTCCCCGGCGCAGTGATCGTATATCCCGGCGGCGACGGCCTCGAGCACCGTCGATTTCCCCGAATATCCGCCGCCGGTGATGACGGTGACGCCCCGGCGTATCCCCATGCCGCGCACCCCGGCGACGGTGACGGCGCTCCCCTCCGGCGCCTTGAACGGCACCGCCCCCGGCATCGGCAGATCGGTCCCGCTTATCCTCGGCAGCACGCTCCCGTCGGCTATGAAGGCGCAGTATTCGCTGTCCTGAAGCCAACGCCGTATCTCCGCTCTCATGTCCTCGAGCTTCGCCGCGAGATCGAAGCCTTTATGGCTGAAATTCGATATATACCCCTGCGCCGCCTTCGGCAGGTCGGAGCACAGCATCCGTATCGCCTTTTTCAGCTTCCCGCGCGGGAGCTGGACCTGCAGGCGAAGGCAGAGGCACATCCTCGGCGGGCGCGGCACGCCGTCGAGAAGCGGCACCTCTCTCAGCCCGACCAAAGTATAGTCCTTCTGTCGGCAGAGGGCGAAATACCCGCTGTTGTTCACCGTAATCTCACCGCCCGGGCGGAAGATGTAATACGCGCCGTTCTCGCTGTCTGGGCGGCTCCGGTTGTACAGGTCGGAATTCAGTTCGTCGATATACGGTATGAACGCCCTGAGGCAGAAATCGGCAGAGGACGCGGTGAACCTGTCGATCCCGAGCGTATCGCAGGGTATCTGTATCACGACGGTCGGCCTGTCCGCCTCGCCCCTGCCGCTCGGCGTTATGTCATAGCCGATCTCCCCGCCGAAATACAGCGTGTCGCGGCTGCGCTCGTCGGGATTGTCCCCCGGCTGCGGGATGAATACGGTCCCGTCGTACATGGCGGTATAGGTCGACGTGTCCTCCCGCATCCCCTTCATGAGTTTGAAAAGCCTTTTCAAATCGGTATTCTCCTTTTCGTCATCACAGCTTACGCCCGGATGCCTCTATTCGGCGGCGCCGGCGTAAAAAAAGCGCCTGTCAGGGCGCTTTTTAATATCACAACGAAAAAAAGCACCCCTTCCGGATGCAATGAACGGAGAATGCCGCGGTTATCTGTCAGTTGAAATACAGGAGCGGCGATCATGGCAGCCGGTGAATATCAGCGTTTTCATGACGGATCCCTCCTGTCTTAACAGTATTTCGCCTTTTCGGCATATCTGATTATATCATATCCCGACCGGTTTGTCAAGACTTTTTTCATCACCTTCGCGGCATGGATGATTTATATTGACAAAGCCCTACCCGTATGATATAATTTATATATATAATGACTAAAAATTCGGAGACAGAGATGGAAAAACGGGAGTTGACAGTAAACGAGAAGGCGGCCGCGCTGTTCAAATACATTCGGGAGCTGAGCTCCATCAGACAGAACGCCGTCTATGACGCGGCGGATTACGATCTCTGCCGGTATCTCGGCGATCTCCCTTCATTCAAAGACAGCGTGGAGATAAGGTACCGCGACCGGGTGCAGGACGACACGCAGGAGACCGACGCGGGATCAGCCGTCCTCACCGTGAGAAAGCCGGAGCTCGAAGCCGCCCCGGAGCCGGACGGGGTCTTTTCCGACTGGCTGAAGGACGGCTGGCAGAGCTATAAAAACGAGCCCGGGACATACGATACGCTCCCCGACGATCTATCGGACAACCCGGAGCGCTTCGGCGACGACCCCGACCGCGTCACGGCGTACGGGAAATGGAGCGAGAAGCGGACTGTCTGGGCGGCGAGGCAGAAGGAGATAGACTCGGTGCGCTCCCTTTTCACCGAGCTTTATCAGCTCCACGCACGGCTCGAGAGGGAATCCGAATCGCTCGAGATGGTCATTTCGAACGGCTTTGTCCGCGTCGCCTCGAATCCCGCCGTCTGCCATCCGCTGCTCACCAAGCGCGTGCGGACGGTGTTCGACGCCGGGAGCAATTCGGTGTCGATAGAGGACACCGACGCCGAGACGGTGCTCGAGACGACGATACTCCACGCCCTCGGCGCCGTCAATCTCGACCGCGTCCCCGAGCTGCGCGCCGACCTCTCGGAGAACGGCTATCATCCCCTCGACCGCAACGACACGCCGGAATTTCTGAAGCGCCTCGCCCATACCCTGACGCCGGAGAGCGTCTTTTATTCCGACGGCCTCAAGCCGGGATGGGAATCGCGCGGGAAGCTCACCGTCTATACAGCCCCCGCCCTGATCGTCCGCCGCCGTGTCAGCGGCGCGTCTGGGATGACGGCGAGGGTCATCGAGAACATCGAAAACACCGGATATCTCCCCGAGCACATCGCCGACATCGTGAGGGGCGGAGTGTCGTCCGAAGCGCCTGATATGCAGGATCGCGAGCCGGATTCTGTCGACCGGCTTCTCGCCGACGCGAGCGGCGAGGACAGGGACATCTTCCTTTCGAAGGAGGCGAACCGCGAGCAGCTCGAGATCGCGAGGCGGATAGAAAAATACAGCGCCGTCCTCGTACAAGGCCCTCCCGGCACCGGAAAGACGCATACGATAGCCAACCTGACCGGGCATTTCCTCGCTCAGGGCAAGACGGTGCTGATCACCAGCCACACGAAAAAGGCCCTCTCGGTGCTGAAGGACAAGCTCCCCGAGGGGATGCGCAGCCTCTGCGTCTCGGTGCTCGACGACACGAACAGCGACATGGAAAAGTCGGTCGACGGGATAACCGACTATATGTCGAAATACACCTCGCACGACCTCGAAAACATCGCCTCCTCCGTCGCCGCCGAACGGCTCGACATAATCGCCGGACAGGCCGAGACGAGAAGACGGCTGTTTTCGATAATCTGCGGCGAGAACGAGCCGATAGAGCTGTCGGGCGAGAAGATATCCCCCGCCGAGGCGGCGAAATTCGTCGCGTCGGGGGCCGAATACGACTACATACCGCCTCCCGTGCGGCTTTATTCTCCCCTGCCGCTCGGCTATGAGCGCCTTGCCGAGCTCTACCGCACCAATGCCGAGCTTGCGTCCGACGAAGAGCCGGAGCTCGAATGCGGGCTCCCGTCGCCATCAGAACTCCCCGAGCCGTCCGGATTCGACGCCCTCACGGCGGGTCTCGCCGAGCAGAAGGCCGCTCTCGCCGAGACGCTTGACGCCCTCGGATGGGAGGCGGACCGGCTCGGGACCGGCGACATCATTATCGTGACGCCGATGCGCAGCTGCCGGGTGTCATCGCCGACGAAGGAAGCCCTCGCCGCGCTGTCGGAGAGGCTCGCCGGATTCGAGACGGTCAGCTCGTGGATGAGATCGGCGGCGTCTGACGGCCGTCAGGGCGGCGCGTCGCGCGCGAGATGGACGGTGCTGACGGCACAGATAGAAAAGACCCACGCCCTCTCCGAAAAGGTGACGCTCGGCCTGTTCGGGCATACGATAACCTTCTCTCCAGACGTACCGATGACGGAGATCCCAGCCCTCATATCGAAGCTGAGAGATCACCTCGAAAAGAAGGGAAAGGTGTCGAAGCTCGATCTCATGCTGAGCGGCGATCTCAGGCAGGCGATATCAGCCGCCTCCGTCGACGGCCGTCAGCCGCAGAGCGCCGACGACTGCCGCCTGATACTCGACAGGCTGGAGCTCGACAGGGAGACATCCGTCTGCGAGGGGTACTGGAACGGTCTCATGAAGGAGGGCGGCGCTCCCGCCTTCCGCGAGCTCGACCCTCAGTCGCCGATAAACGCCGCCGCGAGATGGAAATCGGCTATCCTGCGCTGGCTCGACTGGTTCGACACCGACATAGCCGAGCTCTCGGCGCTGCTGTCCGCCGCCGGATTCGATCCCGGACAGTTCCTTTCGCTCGACCCGCTCGATCCGATACCAGCGGCGATAGACAAGCTGATATCTGTCGTAAAGACCGAGCTCCCGTCCGCCGTGAATATCTGCTCGACGGCGCTGTCGATAGGCGGGACCGAGGAAAAGCTGAAAGCCGCCGGGGATGTCCTCAGAAGCGGCAAGAGAGCGGCGTCGCCGCTCTGCCTTTCGATGCTCGGCGCTATCGAGGCGAGGGACGGCGATGAATACCGGCGGCTTTACGCCCGCATGGCGGCGCTTTACACAAAGTACGACGTCCAGACCCGCCGCGCCGCCCTTCTCGCCGAGCTCGCCTCCGTCGCTCCCAAATGGGCCGACGCCGTGCGCGAGCGCTCCGGCGTCCACGGCGGGACAGCCGTTCCGCCTCACATCGACGAGGCGTGGAGATACCGCCAGCTCAGCGGCATACTCGAAAACGCCGTCAAGACGCCGCTCAGCCCGCTGCTCAAGAAAAACGCCTCACTCAGCCGCCGCTACCGCGAGCTCACCTCCGAATACGCCGAGAAAAGCGCGTGGAGGAGCCTGATATCCCGCACCGAGCTCGACATCGGCATGCGTCAGGCGCTGCAGGGCTGGAAGCAGACGGTAAAGAAGATCGGCAAGGGCACCGGAAAGAACGCCGCGAGGCTGAGAGCCGAGGCAAGACGCCTGATGTCGCGCTGCCAGCAGGCCGTCCCGGCGTGGATAATGCCGGTCAGCCGCGTCATGGAATCGCTCGACCCGGCGGTGAACCGCTTCGACATCCTCATCATAGACGAGGCGAGCCAGTCGGACATCTCGGCGCTGTCGGTGCTTTACATGGCGAAGAAGGTCATCATCGTCGGCGACGACAGGCAGGTGAGCCCGATGGCGGTCGGCGTCGAGACCGAGACGCTGAACAACCTCGCCCAGATGTACATAAACGGCGTGATACCGAACTCGCAGCTATACGACGCGAAGACGTCGCTGTACGACATCGCCGCCACCACCTTCCAGCCGCTGATGCTGCGCGAGCATTTCCGCTGCGTGCCGAGGATAATCGGCTTCTCGAACATGCTGTCGTACGACGGCAGGATAATGCCCCTGCGCGATTCGGGAAGCTGTTCTCTCCTTCCGTCTGTGGCGGATATCCGCGTCGAAGGCGGCGGGCGCGACGGCAGGGGGAAGACGAACCCCGCCGAGGCGCGGCGGATCGTCAGCCTTTTAAGAGCCTGCCTCGAAGCGCCGGAATACAAGGGCTCGACCTTCGGCGTGATATCGCTCCTCGGCGACGATCAGGCGAAGCTGATCGACCGCATGATCTACGAGACGGTCGATATACGCGACATCGACAGCCGCCGCATCCTCTGCGGCAACGCCTCCGATTTTCAGGGCGACGAGCGCGACGTCATCTTCCTCAGCGTCGTCGACAGCCCGGACGGCGACGGTCCTCTCAAGCTCATGGGCTTCGGCCCCGACGACGCCTACCGCAAGCGCTACAACGTCGCCGCCAGCCGCGCGAAGGATCAGCTCTTTGTGATAAGCTCGCTCGATCCGGCGACAGACCTGAAATCGGGCGACATCAGAAAGACCTTGCTCGACTACGCCGCCGATCCCGACGCCTTCATCCCCGGCTCCGCCGCATCCGGCAAGGCGACCGAACTCGAGCGCGAGATATCGTCGCGCCTGACAGAAATGGGCTACAGGGTCGAAAACGGGCGCAGGGTCGGCGGCTACCGCCTCGACATGACCGTCGTCTCCGACGCCGCGCCGGTCGCCGTCGAATGCACCGGCGCCGCCGAGCTCACAGGAGCCGACGCCGTGAGATACGAGTCGCGGCTCGACATGGAGCGGCAGACGATACTCGAGCGGACCGGCTGGCGGTTCATCCGCGTCAGGGCGAGCGAGTTTTATCTCGACCCGGACGGCGTGACGGAGAGGATAAAGGGCGAGCTTTCGGCCCATGGCGTCCTCCCGGGCGGCGCGGACGATCACCGGGACGAGGGAGAAAGCCTTCTTGCGAGGATAACCGCCCGCGCGGCGGAGATTGAGGCGGAGGATAACATATCGTCTGATTGAGCCGCTGATGGATCAGAACTGTGTTGTATACCCGAGTTCACAGTAAATAAAAATATAGGAGATAGCAGCCTATATGGATGATAGATTATTCTATTTATGCTTATTGCTATTGTTGCTCATCATCGGCATCGCCCTGATTATAGCATTTGTAGCAAAACATTTGAAGAAAAAACATCTCGAAAATACGGAAAATAACAGCATAAAGATATCTGAAATCAAAAGATTAAACAAAAGTGTTATCTTTTATGATCTGGAACCTATAATACTAAACAGAACATGCAGCAGCAAGCACGAATTCGACCGTTTGGATCTGACTGATTTTTTCATAATTTGTATTTCTGACAATATAGAATACTATATAGAATACATGAAAAAAGTATATTATAACAGTATTGCATACAAAAAATACATAAAACGATTCAATGAAATAATGGTTTCAGACAACTCAGAGATCGAAGAGCAGTACAGAGAATATCCGTATTTCAAAAAATATGAGGAACGCATATTTGATTCGTATAAACTTCATCCTGTGATAACAGCAAACACTCTCATTACAAAAGAATACTCTTCCCCTCAGGGCAGAAAATACTATTACGATAGTATCAATCCCAATGATGTTCAAATCATTGAATGCATAGATGAAGCTAACACACGTATTAATAACGCCGAAATTTATAAAAGCACTCGAAGCCGTGAAAGAGAATTAGTAACCCCATCCCTTCGATACTCAATTATGAAAAGAGACAATTTCAGATGTGTTCTCTGCGGAGCAACCTCCGAAGACGGGGCGAAGCTGCATGTCGATCATATAATCCCCGTGTCGAAGGGCGGGAAAACGGAAATCTCCAATTTAAGGACTCTGTGCAGTACCTGCAACCTCGGAAAATCGGCAAAGTACGATCCGTACGGGCCGAACTGAAACCGATAAAACGGCAAAACATTTTTATATATATTTCAGAAAGGAAAAAGACCTATGCAAAAAAGACTGTTAGCGGCACTTCTCGCTCTGATCATGTCAGCCTGTGCCGTATCCGCCTGCGGCGAAGCGGCGTCAGCTCCGTCCGGCGGCGATCCCGGCGGCGCGCAGGCTTCCGCTCCCGAGACCGAGGCCGAGACCACTACGCCGATCATCGACGAGATCACAGCCGGGGCGAACCTCGGCGGGCGCGATTTCAACATCGGCTACTCGATCCAGTACGACTTCAACGAGGTCGACTTCGACGAGGAGACCGGCGACATCATCGACGACGCCGTCTATCAGCGCAACCGCCTCGCCGAGGACAAGCTCGGGATAAAGATCATCGGCACGAATATGTGCTCCTGGACCGATATCCTGTCTACGATGCAGAAGATGATGCAGTCGGGAGACTGCCCCTACGACGCCGTCTGCGCCTCGGCGTGGTTCATGTATCAGTCGTCGGTCAACGGCTATCTCTACGACCTTTACACCATCGACAGCCTCGGACTCGAGCACGACTGGTGGGACAAGGAGACGCTCGGCATGTACAGCTTCGGCTCGAAGAACCTGTACTTCGTCTCCGGCGACATCAACTACACCGACAACCTCGCCATGGCCATCGTCTGCTTCAACAAGAAGATCGCCGACAGCATCGGATATGAATACCCCTATCAGCAGGTCCGCGACGGGACATGGACGCTCGACCGCATGATCGAGATGACCCATTCCTACGGCTCCGACGTCGACGGCGACGGCAAGCTCACGACGTCCGACACCTTCGGCTTCTGCGACAATCAGGGCGTCATCAACCGCCTCATCAACTCCGCCGGCATCACCGTCATCGAGGTCGACAGCGAGGGCACCGCGACCCTCAACCAGAGCGAAAAGCTGGTGAATCTCATCGACAAGGTGCGCGAGGGACTGACGGCGAAGTCGGTGACCACCTCCGCCATCGTCAGCCACGGCTTCAACGACCCGGAGATCACCGATATGTTCGACAACGGTCAGATCTTCGTCTCGATGCACGAGCAGGTGAACCAGCTCTTCCGCATGCGCCAGAAGACCGTCGACGATTTCGGCGTCATCCCGACCCCGAAATACGACGAGAACCAGGATAAATACTACACCTTCTTCTCCACCGCCGCCGGCTCCTGCTACGCCGTGCCGATAACCAACACCGATCTTCAGTCCACCGGGCTCATACTCGACGTCATGGGATATTACTCTCAGGACACCATCACCCCGGCCGTCATCGACCGCTCGGTCATGGGCAAGGGCACCCGCGACACCGAATCCGAGGAGATGCTCAAGCTGATCTTCACCACCAAGATATTCGACCTCGGCATGTGGGGCAGCGACGTCTACGGCGATGTCCTCGGCTTCATCGACAACGCGAAGGTCGCCTCGACGCTCGAAAAGAGCGCCAAGAAGGTGCCGAAGCAGTTCGAGATCATAAAGGAATTCTACACCTTCGGCTGATCAGGGATTATGCCGGACATTTAACCGATAAAGCAAAAAGCCTCCGCGCCACTTCGGTGACGCGGAGTTTTCATATTGCACGAACAGAATCGTTGGATTAATATAACTCATAAAAAACAACTTGCAGCAAAGCTTTTGGGGAAGGTGGGGGTCTGGGGGCGGAAACCACTTTTCGCGAAAATCAGCCCTGTTTTGTCTTCTTCCATTCCTCGACGGCACGGGCGACCCTGTTGTAGTCGTTCGAGAGGATGGTGTCGACGCCCATTTCGAGATACCTTATCGCCTCGTCCGGATCGTCGGCCCAGAAGTAGTTCACCTTTATGCCGTGCTCGTGGCACATGTCGATCTGCATCTGCACATGCTCCGGCGGGTTCGATGAGAAGTACGGCTGGAAGAGCTGGATCTTCTTGCAGTTGTATCTTATCGCCTTCTCGGCGAGGTTCTCGTGCTTGTCGGCTCCGGCCCCGGCGCAGCGCGGGATGTCCGGCGCGAGCCTCTGCAGCTGCTCCAGCATGGCGGGATTGCCCGACATGAAGTAGCAGTATTTTTCGGCATCGTACTTGCGTATCAGCGCGATCACCTTTTTGAGATGCTCCTCCGATATCGGGTTGATGTCGTCCTTTGCCTTGAGGTGCACGTTCATCACGCAGTGGCAGGCGAGCTTCTTCAGTATCTCCTCGAAGGTGATGATCCTCATCCCCCTGAACTTATCGCCGTGCTTCACGCCGAAATCGTATTTCAGCAGCTCGGCGTAGGTGTGATCAAAGACGTATCCGCTGCCGTCCGAGACGCGGTCGAGCACGGCGTCGTGGATCGAGACGACCTCGCCGTCCTTCGTCCACCAGAGATCGAACTCGATCTCCTCGGCTCCCATCGCGACGGCGGCTCCGAAGGCGGGAAGGCTGTTCTCCGGCGCTATCGTCGAGAAGCCTCTGTGCGCGCATACCCTCGGGTAGGGCATGAACTCGTCCGTCGGCGTCACGGCAGGCCCGGCCGTGCGGTAGAGCCACGGGCGGCGTCCGAACTCGATGTACTCATGGTGCGGGGAGGGGGGATTGCCGTAGCCGGCGGGTTTGAGATACTTCGCCTCCGGGTCGAACTCGGCGCAGGCGATGCCGACGTCCGACTTCATGTTCGCCAGCACCGTACCGTCGGGCGAGACCGCCATCGAGGCGCCGCAGATATCGCCGCTGCCGTCGAGGCTGACGGAAGAGCGGAGGACATAGGCGTTCGTGTTGTAGGCGAGGAAGCGGCACATTATCTCGGTCGCCTGATGCGTGTCGCTTCGCTGGAGCGAGCAGCCGATGATGACGTCGATCTTCTGCTTCGCGATCTTCGGGAACAGCTCGTAGAAATAGAAATCGTAGCAGGTGAGGAAGGCGTATTTCACACCGTACAGCGTGACCGTGTAAGGCTCCTCGCTCTCGAGCGCGTAGCTGTTGTCGAGCCCCAGCGTGTAGAGCTCGGACGGCGGCAGATGGCGCTTATAGTACCTTCCGGCGATGTTCCCCTCCTTGTCGAGGGCGAAGGTGGTGTTGCGAAGCCCCGTCGGCGTATCGTCGTAGGCGTTGACGAAGATGACCGCCTGCTTCTTTACCGCCGCCTCCCTGCAGGCGTCCATCAGCCTTCCGTGATACTTCGCGTACGCCGCGAGGGTGTCTTCGAGCGTAGCCGTCGCGCAGGGCACGTCGCTGTACTCCGGCAGGACGATGATGTCGGCGTCGCCGGGAACGGATTCAAGGAGTTCGAGCTTTTTCTCAAAATACTCATCCATCTTCGACAGATCGGCCGAATACGGCGGCTGGATGATATAGGCTTTCATCACTTTACCTCCTCGAAGCCGAGCGGGGCTTCGCCCGTCCATTTATACATGTGGACCGTCGTCTCGCTGCCCTTTTCGGTGTGGTTCTCGTGGCTGAGATACCAGTAACCGTCGCCGAGGCAGATGATGCCGGTGCTTCCCCTCTCGAAATCCCAGCCCCAGACGCCGCTTTTCTCGTCATACACGCCGTCCTCGAGCAGCTGGAGCACCGGATGCATCTCGGGCGTCTTCTGGCCCCATATCGCCGTCTTTACGGCCGTTTTCGAGCCGTCTATGATATACATATACCTGTTCGGGAACTGCGGCTTCGCGCCCCTGTAAACGCACATAAGCCAGTTTCCCGATACGCTGTCGTACTCGAGGTTCTGAACGCCGTAGTCGGTGTTGCCGGTGAAGACGAAGTACTTCTCGTCCGCCCTCGGGCCGCTGGTGTGGTGGGTCTCCTGATTCAGGGGCCTGGCGTATCGGCCGAATTTGCGCCAGTCGTACTGCACGATGATCTGGTAGTCGTTGTCTGTGCGTTCGTCGTTGCGGTAGATGCCGTATGTTATCATCAGCATCTTCGGGCTGTCCTTCGGCTGACCGAACACCGGGCCGAAGCTGGTGCCGTCGATGCCGGAGCAGCCGTAGCGGTGATCGGTTGAGTTTTTGTTCACGTCGCCCTTGAAGACGAACTCGCTGCCGTCGAGCGTCGCCGTGAAATCGTCGACTACGTCGGGCAGATACACCGTCGTCATGACTCCGTCTTTCTCGGCGTCCATCCCGACGCGGTCGATCTTGTCGACGTCGAATATCGCGGCGTAGAACGACAGCTTCGCCTTGTACTCGAGCGAGCCGTAGACCTTGCCGTCGTCATAGTTGTACGCGATGCAGCCGAGATGGCCGGTGAGACCGCCGCAGGTGCCGATGAGATTGCCCTGCATGTCGGTCTTGACGAGCTGCTGCGTGAAGCTGTAATACATGTATTTCCGCCCGGCGTCGAAGGCGCCGCTGTATATCGTCTTCGGAAGGGTTCGTGAATCGATCATAGTGTCCTCCGCTTGGATGGTTTTGCCTATATTATAATCCCATTTCGCCCGAATGTCAAGCGCCGATGTGAAATTGCCGAGTCAATCATGACTGAGCGTGCCGAGGATCCCGGTTATTTTCTCCCCTGCCACCGAATCGGCTGTCGGGCCGTGGGCGATGAAGCACCACGCCGCGTATCTGCCGTCGGTCATGATGAAATACATCCCGATGTATTCCTTTTCCGTCCCGCTGTAAAACACGTATCTCACGGCGTCATGCCCGGCGAGGGTCATGGAGGTGTCGGTGTATTCCGTCAGAAGCTCGGCGGACGAGCCGAAGATGTCAATCATCTCAGACAAGCCGTCGGCGGTGTCGAATGCCGACTGCCCCATCATGAAGCCGTCCTCATCGCGGTAAAGGGAGGTCTCCCCGGTTTCCCTGCTCTTTTCGACGGTGTAATACCCTTCCGGGATGAGAAGATAATATCCTCCCTCGTACACGTCGCCGCAGATGTCGTATTTTATGAGCGAGCCTTCGGCTTCATGCGGAGCCTGACTTTCAGGTTCGGGCGTGTCACCTCCCGCCCCGGCGGACGCCGCCTTGTCGAGAGACGCATCGGCGAGAATTCCTGATACGATCTCCTTCGCCTTGTCGTAGTCGGACTGTCGTATCACCCTCGTCCCCGCCGAGTTCACGAGCGTCCCGCAGTCGGAGTAGGACGCGCCGTCGGTGACGATCCATACGGCGGCCTGACGGACGGAATAAGTCGTCTCGTTTTTATGGAAATAATCGGCGAGTGCCTGAAGCGTCTCATTATCGGTGATATCGAGCGAGAATTCGTCGTTTTTCGTCGGTATGCTCCTGTGCATGTTCATGCAGCAGGTGGAGACGACAAACGTCCTCGTCGTGTTCGCAAGCAGGATATCGGACACCGGCTCTGTCACCAGCATATTCTGATATCCGCTGCCGGAGGCCTGCATATATGTGCCGGGAGATATCCTGACCGCTATCCTCCGGTCGGTCTCGTTCTTTACGACGATCTTTCCCTCCTGTATGCTGGAGCTGCTCATCGTGACCGTCACGTCACCGCTTTCGATGAGCGAAAGAAGGTCCCGCGGCATCACGACGTTGATCCCGCACTCGGCCTTCATGCCGCTGCTGTCGACGGCGGTTATCGTCGTCTTGCCGTCCTTCTGCGGCACGACATTGAACTTATTGTCCCCGATCTCCTCTACCGACACCGAATCGCCCTTGACGGAGTATTCGACCTCCCTCGGCGAGAGCGCGAACCAGAGGCTTATCTCCTTTGCCTCGCCGTCGTTTATCTCGAGCTCTCCCGGCACGAAGTGAAAATCCGCTTTTCCCGGGTCCGACTTTCCGGATGTGTTCGTGTAGTAAATGAACCAGATGAACGCCGCCAGAGCCGCGGCGAGCAGCAGCACGGTGCCGACGCCTTTTCCCTTCATCTCCCCTGTCACCTCTTTATATACGCGAAAAATAAGCGAAACTCCCCGTTAAAGCTATGGAGAGAAAACAATCCCTGTCTTCTCTCCATCAGTATCAGTTGAACAGCATGCACCCTTCCCTGCGGAAATGCTCCTTCATCTCCGTCAGCTTTTCGACGCTGCAGCCGAATTTCGCCGACAGACAGTCCCAGCAGTAGAACTCGGCCGCGGCGCGGGAGATCAGCTTGCGCGTCATCCCGATCTCGTCGCGGGAGAGCTCCTTCCCGCATGAGGCGCATTTATCCGTCTGAGGCATCAGTCGGCCTTCTTTTCGGTCCTTTTCGTACCGGCGGTCCTCTTCGCGGCGGAAGTCTTCTTCGCGGCGGTCTTCTTCGGAGCCGCCTTCTTCGGGGCGGCCTTCTTCGGCTCGGCCGGAGCCGCCTTCGGCATATCCTCGGCTATGGGAGCCGGGATCACCTCAGGCGCCGGGAGCTTTACGAGCTTCGCGCGGTAAAGCAGAGTGCCGTGACGCGGGACGATCGGGCACATATAGTCGTGCTTTATGCCGATGTTCTCGCCGGTGAAGACGTCGGTCATCTCGAATCCGTAGCCGGATGAGGCCGGGACGCCGGCGTCGATGAAGTAGAGCGGCACCTTGGTGTCGCCGTCGCCATAGTTGAGGAAGGCGAAGGCGTACTCGTTGTTCGCCAGCATCTTGATCAGCACCTTCGCGTTGCCGTTCCACGGATGCGAGGTGGCGTTGAAGGCCGGACGGACGTCGGGATCCTGGTCGATGGCGATCAGATCCTTGTTCAGCAGCAGGGCCTTCGTCTCAGGCGTCATATTGCGGACGTCGCAGCCGATCATCAGCGGGGCGGAATACATGCACCAGAGGGTGAACTGCATCTTGTAGTCGGTGTCGTCGCAGCCGGTGGCTCCGACGTTGCCCTTGCCGTACATGCCGATGGTCAGCATGTCGATGTCGTTGAAGCAGTTCGGCGCGCTGTAGCAGAGGTTGTCGATCTGGCTGTCGGCGATGTCGGTGAAGCTCTTGAAGGAGTCGTTGATGTCTCCGGTCGAGCGGTACATGTGAGCGCCGGTGGCCCTTATCCAGCGTCCGACGTCGTCGGAGCCCCAGTTGCAGGCCGAGAAGAGGATGTCGCGTCCGCAGGCGCGCAGAGCCATTCCCATGCGGCGGTAGAGCATCGGGCCGTTCTCGGTCACCGGCTTGAAGCAGAAGTCGTACTTGAGGAAGTCGGCTCCGTACTCGGCGAAGGTCTCGGCGTCGAGGAACTCATGATCGAATGAGCCGGGATAGTCGGCGCAGGTGCGGACACCGGCGCAGGAGTACATTCCGAAAAGCAGCCCCTTGGAATGGACATAGTCGGAGACGTACTTCATACCGTGCGGGAATTTGACCTTGGAGGGGACGATCTTGTTCGTCACCGGATCGCGGTCGTACTCGCTCCAACAGTCGTCGATGACGAGATACTTGTAACCGGCGTCAAGCAGGCCATTTTCCACCATGGCGTCGGCCGTCTCGAGGATAACGTCCTCATTGATATTCGCTCCGAAGGTGTTCCAGGTGTTGAAGCCCATCGGCGGGAGCATAACATTCATTTTGCCACCTCATGTATTCTGTGATTTCGTTTGATAATATGATATCACATTTCAGGGGCTTTGTCAATCGGAATATGAGGATTTTTCGGTATAAGTTTTGTTCGAGAACAGTCGTTTGAAACGAAGCATAAGAAAAGAGGACCTTTCATTTTTATAAGTTCCCTCACTGAAACTCTGCCATTAGTAAAAATAAATCCAAAAAACTTTTTTGTAGCAAAAGTCTTTTGGAAGAGATAGGGGTTTAAGGGGGAAGAGGAACCTTTTCTTCAGAAAAGGTTCCTCTTCCCCCTTATTATTGACTTTTAGAACTCAATCCGCAGTCAGGCCGGAGCGTTCGATACCCTGGACCAGGAAGTTCTGCCCGATCAGGTAAACGACGATCAGCGGAGCGATTATCATCAGACCGCAGGTGTTTCGGATAGCCGAAACGTAGAGGTTCTGACCGGCATACTGAGTATCGAGAGATTTCGGCACGGCGACCACGTCGGGCATCAGCTTCATGCCTTCGGTAGTGAAGAAGACCTCGGTGTAGAAGTCATCGGTCCACTGCCATGAGAAGGCGAAGAGGAAGATGGTGATCATCATCGTGAAGGAGTTCGGGATGATGATGCGCGAGAAGGTCTTGTAAACCGAATAGCCGTCGATGTAGGCCGATTCCTCGAGCTCGTTCGGGAAGCCCTTGAAGAACTGTCTCATCATGAAGATGTACAGACCGTTTCTGAAGGCCAGACCGGTGAGCGAGAGGATGGCGAGCGGCCAGTAGCTGTTGTTCAGGTTGATGCTCGTGAAGGGGATCACCTTGAGTCCCGGGATGACTCCGCCGCCGAGCAGCTTGAATATACCGAGGATGTCGAAGTAACGGAACTTCATGAACATGGAGAGCTGCAGCGTCTCATGAGGCACGATCAGCGTGAAAATGACGATCATGAACAGGATGCTGTTGCCCTTGAACTTGAACTTCGCGAATCCGTAGCCGATGATCGTGCAGATTATCGTCTGAACGACGCCGCAGAAGACCGACAGGATCGTTGTGTTGATCAGCGCCTGGACGTAGTAGTTGTCCCTGATTATCGCGCGGTAGGTGTCGAGGGTCGGGTTTCTCGGGATCAGCTTGACCGTAACGTCGACGAAGTCCTCGCGGCTCATGAAGGAGCTGGAGATCTTGGCGAAGAAGGGGTAAAGGATGACGTATGAGATACCAATCAGGAACACCGTGCGGAAGAGCACGAATACGACGTGAGCGAAGAAGGCGCCGTTGAAGTATTTGATCTTGAAGCGCTCCCACTTCGAGGTACGCTCGAAATCAACCCTTATCTTGTTTTTTGTTTCCTTTAAGACCTTGGTCCCGGAGGATTTAGCGTTATCCATTTATAATTTCCTCCATCAATCACGTCTCTGGTAGAATACGAAGCCTGACACGACGCCGGCGACTACGCCGACCAGCACCATAACGATCAGGAAGTAGATCCAGGACATCGCCGAGGACACGACGTTACCGCCGGCCTGGTTGTAGACATCCGAGATGTACGTCATGACCCTGTTGGAGGCAGCCGTGAAGTTGTCGATTACCGTATAAACGGCACAGGTCAGGATCATCGGGGAAACCATCGGGAAGGTGATCTTCCAGAAGGTCTCCCATGTGGTGGCGCCGTCTATCGAGCAGGACTCGTAGATGGCGGGGGAGATAGACTGAAGTCCGGAGAGGAAGATGAGCATCTGAACGCCGGAGCGGTTGATTATGCCGTAGATGTTGTTGATCATCTGCGTGACATACTCGACGAGTCCGGTACCGAACCTCATCGTCTGGAACAGCCATGTTACATCCGTCAGGGACACGATCTCGGTTACCGAGCTGTTTTCCGTACCGGTCTCGATCGAGTCGGAGGTGTCCTCCATGTACTCGAGGAGCTGGTTGCCCTCATCGATCCTGGCGACAAGACCGGTGTTGAGGATGACCGGGATGAAGAAGATGGCGCGGAAGGCGGCGCGTCCGAACATCTTCTGGTTCAGAAGCACGGCCATGAACAGGGAGAATACGACGATGGCGGGAATGTCGAAGAGGATCTGCGTGATGCCCTGCGAAAGGGTCTGCACGAAGCTCGGGTCGACGAAGAGAGCCTCCTGATAGTTGGCCCAGCCGACGAATTCCAGCGAATAGCCGCCGCCCTGGAGGATCTTTATCTTGTTGAAGCTGTATCGAATGGAGTCGAAGATGATCGGGATATAGATGATTATAAGGCCGATCACGAACGGGAGCACGAACACCCATCCGGCGCGGGCTTTTTTCGAGTCGAGCGAAGATCCGCGCTTTTTCTTCTTCGGAGCGGCATTGGATACAGAAGTAGCGTTTGTCATTTAATTTGGCTCCTTCCTCATCCGATCCTTACGAAATCGAAGGCTTCGATGGTCTGACCTTCGGTTTTGACCTGATAGCTGTTGAAGTTCAGATAGAAGACCACGCCGTTGGAGTAGGTGACCTTTACGACGGTTCCGAGAGCGGTCGTGTACTTGGTCTTTACATACCCTTCGGCGGCTTCGGCTTCCTTCTTTACGGAAGCAGCGGCCTCGGCGGCTTCGGGTCTCTCCGGGATGGCCTCTCCGGCGGCTTCGGCGGCCTCGACGGCCTTGCGGTAGTCGCGCTCGGCCTTGCGGGCGGCCTTGGCGGCCTTGTCGGCAGCGGCCTCGGCCTCCTCGGCGGCGATGGCGTCAGCCTCGGCCTTGTCGGCGGCTACCTCGCTGTCGGTAGGAGTGCGCTCGGAGTAGATGAACTCAACGTTGTCGATGGTTGCGGCCTGGCAGTCCTTGAGAGCGTCGTTGAGTATGTTGTAATACTTGATGACGTCGTCGTGCCAGATCTCATAAGAGATGGAGTAGTGCTCGGAGTAGTACATGTTCTCCTTCATCCTGGCCGTGTTCTGATAACTCAGCTGGAAGTAGGGAGAAGCGCCGCTTTCGATGATCTTCAGCAGCTCGTACTTGATGTCGCCCGCTTCGTTCGTCGGGGTGCCTGCGAACTGCTTGCTTCCGTGCAGCACCATGCCCATGAACGGCACGGACTGGCTGGAGTAGTAGTAGCGGGAGCTGTCGAGCGCGAGATTGAGGATATGATCGGCGTACTTGAGAGCGTAGGCGTTGCCCGAGTCGATCATTACGGAGCCGTAATCGTTCTTGATGTCGTCAAGGACTTCGATGGTGTAGCCCTTGGCGTCCTCGCGGTTGTACGGATCCTTCTTGTCGAAGTCGGAGTTGAGGTCCGATCCGAGAGTCGATACCGAGATGCCCATGTTCTCGAACTTGTCGTAGGAGGCCTTGAACTTGGCGTACAGCTTCTCGAAAACGGACGGGGAGATAGCGACGAATCTGGAGCGGCGGTAGGTTTCCTCGACCGCGTCGTAGATCCTCTTGGTGGTGTAGCGGTTGTCGATCGTCTTGACGGCGTCGCGGCGGTTGGAGTAACCGTCGAAGAGACGTCCGCCGGAGAAGTAAACCATGTCGAAATCGGGGTAAACCGAGATGTTCTTCGATCTGGCGTACTCGACGATGTCGTTGTAGCCCTTGTTGCCGCCGACCTTGCGCTCGAACTTGACTCTGGTCGGTACGGTGTTGTCCATACCGCCGTTGTAGTAGCCGGTCAGACGGTAGACGAGGTTGGTGATGCCGTTGGAGGCGAGGTCCTCAGTCATCGTCTTGACGTCTTCGAAGGTGGTGAGCGGGGTCTTGAGCATTACCGGGATGGAGAGGATGGTCTCCCGAGTGTCTATGACGCCGTAGGTCTCGAGATACATCGGGATGTCGCCGGAGGTCTTCGAAGCCTCGAGCGGAGCGATGTCGCCCTTAGCGGTGAGATAGTCTCTGTAGGCCTTGGCCATTCCGACCCAGCTTACCTCGTAGTAATCGGTGATCTTGTTCTCCTGAGCCTTCTTCTCGTCGGTCAGCATGATGTACTTGATCCTGTAGGATCCGGTGTACTTACGCTTGGAGACGACGGTCCAGGTGGCGTTCTCACCTACCGAGATGGCCTCGGCGAGGTTGTAGCTGTCCTTCGGTCTCGGATAGAACTGGCAGTAAACGGTAGCGTACTTGTGCAGGGCGCCGCCGTGAGCGGTCGTGATGTTGGCCATCGCGTCGCCCTCGGTGATGATGGCGAGATATCCGTGATCGGCGTTGAGATCGACCTCGGTGGTGACCTCTTCCTCGACCTCGGCGCCCGTCTCGTCGGTCGTTTTGACGGTTTCCTTCACCTTGGCGGTTCCGGTAGCGTTCTCAACGACGCCGTAGACGGGGAGTCTCATGACTTCCTGATGCTGTCCGGAGATCTCATGGTAGGCGAAGTCCTGACCGTAGAGCTTTCCGGAGATGGTGAGATTCTTGCCCTTGAAGTCCTCGAAGCGGACGATCGAGCCGGAGCCGTCGGGAATGAAGGTGTAGCCGGTATTCTCGTAGGAGCCGCAGCCCATGTAAGGCAGGAACTGGATATAGGTGAGCGAATAGTTGGTCTCGTTGAAGCGGATGCCGTTGGCGGGCAGACGGACCTCAAGGCCGTCGTCCTGCAGACGGTATTCAAGAGCCATCTTGAACAGAGCGGGAGCCAGAGCCGAGCCGGAATATTCGGTCAGCTGGTGGTCGTAGTCGAGCTCTGAGAAGGAGTACTGGGTGCAGTATGTCTTGATGTAGCCTTCGATGAGGTTGACCTCACGCTGGGAGGCGTACGGGTCGAAGACGTACACAGCCATCTTGGTGGTGATCGGGAAGGTCGCCTGCAGCTCCTTGACGCCGCGGACCGTCAGCTTCGGGTCGGCGGGGTCTTTAAGAGTGTAGAAGGCGTTGATCTTCTTGAGAGCCGTCTCGTCGGTGATGTTGGCGAGGATCTGCTCTCTGAAGCGGTCGGCGTTGATAAGTCTCGGAACGAGGGAACGGGTCTCTTCCTGGCCGATGGTGTATTCGACGCGGATACCGTTCTTTATGTTCTTGCACTTGATCTGATTGCGCTGAGCGGCTTCGACGTAGCTGTAGTAGTTCTTTTCCTGGTCGTTGTCGGTGTACTTGATTATGATCTGGCTCATCAGCTGGCTCTTGGTGTCGTTAGAGCCCTTCGTGGTGGCTATATCATAAGGGTTCGAGAAGAGGATCTGTCCCGATCTCGTGTCCTTGAGCGCGACTTCGCCCGAATAATCCTCATAGTACAGCTCATAGTTGTCGTTGTGCTGCTTTAAGGTCATCGTGGCGAGCTTCGCTTCCGGAGTCGCGAATTTTTCGGTGTAGTAGTCGATTACCTTGACTTCCTCTTCCTCGGTTTTGCTTCCCGCGGCGTAGACCGGGAGAAGTCCGACCGAAGAGAACACGCCGATCACCGACACAACAGAAAGGAGTCCGGATATAATTTTCTTTATTTTCATTTTATATCTCCTTCTCCTGTTTACAGTCGGTAGGATATCTCGGTCACGATCGAGCTGATGAAGCCGACGATCTTTGAGATAAGTCCGGTAAAGAGCAGGATAATGAACATTATCAGCGCCATACCGACGATAGTGCCGAGGCAGGTGAGGATGTTCTTGCCGAGTGTGTAGTCGTGAGTGCTCATCATGCCTGTGAAGACAAGGATGCCGAGCCAGATGTAGGAGAAGGTGATAAGCAGGTTGACGACGCCGCCCTCAGCGAGGGTGAGCATGTGGGTGAGAATGGTCGACGGGATGATGAGCAGCGGGAGCGGGATCGTCGCGTAGGAAACCGCGATGAAGACGTCCTTGAAGCTTCCTTCGCCGTCAAAGAGGGTCGTCAGACACCAGTTCGCCGTGCACCAGAGCAGGAGCGGAACCAGAAGCGACGTGACCTGAATGAAGATCGAGGAGTAGCTGCCGTGCGGGTTGTAGAGGTACGAGCGGCCGATAGCCTGATACGTGAAGGTCAGGACGGCGATGCCGAGCCAGAAGAAGGCGGCGCGGACCGATCCGCGGTGCTCGTGCTTCAGATCCCAGTATCCGTCGAACGGATGGAAGATGACGTGGAATCCGTAAAGGACTTCCTCCCAGAAGGTCCTCTTTCCTCCGGCGGTGGCGGCCTTCTTGTTCACCTTGCCGGCGAACTTGAAGAACTGGACGACGAGCACGACGATGACTACGATCACGATCGGGATCAGCCAGATGTACTTCGAGATGAGATCCTTGCGGAACATCTTGAAGGCCAGCGAGTAGTTCTCGGTGTCGTAGGCGTACTTGTAGTAGTCCATGGCGCCTTCCCAGTCACCGGCGCGGTAGAGAGCCTTGCCGATGCCGACGTAGGCGGCGTCGAAGTTGGAGTTTCTCTGGAGGATGGCCTGCCAGTCGGAAACGGACTGATCGTATTTACGGTCGTTGTTGTTCTTGATGGCGGCGATCAGGATGTTGCCGTACTCGGTGCGGTTGTAGACCGTGAAGGAGTCGCGGGTCTTGTCGAGGACGAGGAGCTTGTTGCCCTGATAGGCGACGGCCTCGATCGAGCTGATGTTGCCCAGCTGCATGCCGGTGTCGCCGAAGGCGAACAGCATCTTGCCGTCCTGATCGTAGGTGTAGACGCGGGAGCGCTTCTCGTCGATTATGGACCAGGTGTCCTCCGGGCCGATGGCGACGTCGATGATCTTCGAAGCGCCGGTCGGGGTGTTGGTATCGAAGGCGATGGAGCGGACCTGTACCTCACCGGAGGGAGCGAAGAAGCCGTTGCGGCGCATGATGTCCGATCCGGAGCTGTTGAGCTTCTTTACCGGGGCGTAGTCGCCCGAGGTGGAGCGGATGGCCGACTGCTGCTGGTTCTCTTCGATGGAGGAGGTGGTTACATACACGAAACCCTTGCGGTCGATCGTGATGTTGTTGAACTCGGTGGATACGTTCTGGACCGAGAGAGCTCTCTGCTCGGCGGTCTGGAAGCGTCTCCAGAGGATCTGCCACGCGCTGACCGAGACCTTCTGAGCACCGATGAAGCCGACGAAGGAGCCGTCGGAGTTCAGCGAGATGACGCCCATGTAGGTCGTGGAGGAGATGACGTAGATACGGCCGGTGTTGTCGACGGCGATGGCGACAGGCTTATAGATGCTGTTCGCCGGCATGACGTCGGACTTCGGCTCGTGGATGATGCGCTGGAACTCGCCTTCCCTGTCGAAAACGACGAGACGGTTGTTCTCGGTGTCGCATACATAGATGGAATCATCGGTGACGTAGACGCCCGACGGGGTGTTCAGAGAGTCCGGAACGCCCTGATCGTTCGTGAACTGGTCGAGGATCATCTTTTTCTTATAATACTGATCCAGAACGACGATTCTGGAGTTGGCGCCGTCGGCGATGTAGACGTTGAGCTCGTCGTCGACGAACAGATCGCGGGGATCGTCTATCGCGACGCCTGCGTCAAGGCTGCTGCTCACTTCCTCGCCGGCTGCCAGAGCGGCGTCGATCTGAGCCTGGATGGCGGGATCGACGAGACCCATATAGACCGAGTCTATCTCGATCTCGGGCGTATAGGCGTCCGGGGACTTCATATCGAAGCCGTCGACCGAGTAGGTGTAGGTCGAATAGGAGTTGGCGGCGAACACCGAGAGCGGCGCCATGAGCATGACGGCGCAGAGGATAAGCGCGAGAATTGATATCTTTTTATTCATACTTCAGCGCTCCTCTCTCAGTCTTTCATGCCGGAAGTCGACATGGTCTCGATGATGTTGGACTGCGTGATAACGAATACCGCTATCGGCACTATCATCATCAGAACGACCGAAGCCGCGGAAGCGCCGGCACGCGCCACGCCGCCGGAGATGATCTGGCTGATGGCGTAGTTGAAGGTCTTCAGCTGCTCGGACTGAATGTAGATGGAAGCGCCGGCGTTCCACAGACCCTGGAAGGAGTACACGATGAGCGTCAGCCACGCGGGCTTGACCATCGGCATCGCTATGTGCAGGAAGGTGTAGAACTCGGAGGCTCCGTCAAGACGGGCCGACTCGAGGACGGCGTCGGAGACCGAGCTGTCCATGAACTGCTTCATCAGGAAGAGACCGAGAGTCGAGCAGAAGGTCGGCACGATGATAGCGAAGTAGGTGTCGATCCAGTGAAGGAGGGACATCGTGATGAAGTTCGAGATCGAAGCGACCGTGGTGTTGAACATCAGGGACTTTACTATGACCTGGAACATCCATCCGGCGCCCGGGAACTTGATCTTCGAGAGCGCGTAGGCGCACATCGAGGAGAGGATCAGGTTACCGAGAGTTCCTACGACGGAGATAAGTACGGTATTGAAGATGTAGCGCGAGAAGGGGACCCATGAGTCACTCATGAGAGTGAACAGGTCTGAGAAGTTCTGAAGGGTCGGATGCACCACGTAGAAGCGGGGCGGGTACACGAAGAGCTCATCGAACGGTTTCAGTGACTGCAGGATGACATAAAGCATCGGCAGGAACGAAAAGAGTCCGAATAGAACGAGCAGGACCGTAATACCGGCGTCTCCTCCCGCGGAGCGGTTCAGAACGACCTGGTGTTTTCTTGTTCTTAGCTTCTTTGCCATGTCATTGACCTATCTTAGCAAGCAGTTTATTGACGAGCAGGTTTGCACCGATCATGATGAGGAAGAGTATCGTCGAGATAGCCGAGGCGTAACCGACCTCGAAACGCTGTCCGCCGTAGTCCTCAAGATGGTGCATGATTGTCCATGCGCAGTAGTCTACGCTCGGGAAGCCGGCGAGGGCGGTAACGACGGCGCCGAAACCGAAGGAACCGGTTATCGACATGACGGCGCCGAAGAGCAGCTGCGGCTTCATCGAAGGCAGGGTGATGTACCAGAGCTCCTGCCAGCGGTTCTTTATGCCGTCGACGGCGCCGGCCTCATAGAGGGAGTGGTCGACCGTCTGCAGTCCGGCGATAAAGGACAGGAACGCGGTGCCGAGACTCGTCCAGAGCGCGACCACGATGCACAGCGGCATTACGTAGTCGGCGTTCTGGAAGAACTGAATAGGCGTTGAGATAAGGTTCAGGTAGATAAGGATACCGTTTACATATCCGTAGGCGTCGCCCGAGAAGAGAACGGTCCAGATAAGGTAGACCGCGCCCGAGATCGAGGGAGCGTAGAATATGAGCGTTACGACGGCTCTGATCTTCGGCGGCAGCTCGTTGATGAACCATGCCAGCACGAAGGACAGAATGTAGGACGAAGGGCCGACGATAGCGGAGAAGATCAGTGTGTTCTTTACCGCGATCACGAAGATGTCATCGTCAAGGAACAGACGGATGTAGTTGTCCATGAAGATGAAGTTCGGCCACTCAAGCATGTTGAATGTGGTGAAGCTGAGTACGAACGAAAGCACCACGGGGATGACCGTGAAGATCGTGAACAGGATCATGAAGGGGGCGATAAGGGCGTAAGCGACCTTATTGCGCTTCATTTCTTTCCAGGTCCACGCGGCTTTGCTCATCTCGCTTCTGGAGACCGCCTTTTTCGGGGTCTGAGCAGTATCAGCCGTTTTTTCTGGCATTTTGCGATCCTCTCCTTGTTTTATTCTGCGTTATCGAGCGAAACATCGGCGATCTCACCGTCGGCGGACTCGACGAAGCTCGTGGAGTAGGAAATCTCGTAGTAATCGAGGTTGAACTCCTTGCGCTTTCTCGAGATCTCCTTGTTGATCTCGGTGATGTTGTCGAGCATCGACTCGACCGGATCGGCGGCGTTGTTGTAAACGTCCATGAAGGCGAAGTTTACGTAACGGTCGATGATGTATCCGCCGGGATATTCCGGAACGGCGGCCAGGTTGTTCATCTGAGCCTCAAGCGCGCGGTACTCGCTCGCCGTCCACGGCAGCTCGGCGAGAGCCGAGATGTTGGCGGTGTTGTACTTGGCGGCGGGGCCCATGACGGCGACGAGCTCGTTGGCGTACTGAGCCTGCGGCTTCGCGTCGGTGAACCATGCCATCAGCTTCCAGGCCGAATCGAGGTTCTTGGCGCCTCTCGGCATGACGATGGCGGTAACGGTCGAAGTGGATACGTTGTTGACGGTGCCGTCTTCCATCTCCCAGCCGAGGACCGGGACCATCTCCCAGAGGTTGGCAAGCTCGGAGGCGTAGACGATCAGCGTGTTGTAGGTGGTGTAGTCAAGTATGCCGAGCGGCATCTCGCCCGTACGGAAACGGGTCGGGAAGTCGTAGGTCAGCGGGAACTTGTACTGCTGGAAGAGATCGCACATCGTGGAGAAGGCGGTCAGAGCGATGTTGGAGTCGAGGTTTATTCGCTTTCCCTCATCGGCGTAGAGCTCTCCGCCCATCTGATAGAGGGTGAAGTTCGTGCCGGCGAGCTTGGACGGGAAGGCGATCTCCATGTTGTTGTTCTGCAGTATCGGCAGGATGTTGTACATATCCGACCAGGTGTTCGGGAGCTCGATGCCGAGCTCGGCGAAGACGTCCAGACGGTAGAACATCATGTTGAACGACTGCTGCGACGGCAGGCCGTAGGTCGTGCCGTACAGGGTCAGAGGAACCATGGCGGCCGGAGCGAAGCGCTCGGTGACCTCCTTGAAGCCCTCGTAATCGTTCAGCGGAAGGACTGCGGAACGGATGGCGTAGTTGATCGTATCGGCGGAGCCGAGGAAGGTTACGTCGGGGCCGACGCCGGCGAGGATCGACGGCAGCAGCGAACCGGCGGCAACGAGCTTCAGCTCGACGCTGATGTTCGACTCGGGAGTGAACTCGTAGTCGACCAGCTGACGAAGGATCTGAGCCTGATCACGTCCGGCGGTGTACCACATCGTGACGGCCTCGGTGGTGTTGACCTCGGAGGTGGCGCCGATGGTGTTGTAATCGGAGAAGAACGATGCGAAGAAGGACTTGACCTCGAACCACGCGGCCTCATACCAGGCGGCCTTGGCGCGCGGAGGCTTGGAGCCGACTTCCTGAACGGTTATGTAGTCGAGCTCGAGGGACTGCTTCTGAGCGGTGTAGATCCAGGTACCGAGAGTACCGAGATAGCTCTTCAGGTTGGCGAGGTTCTTCGCGACCTCGTCCTCGTCTCCGGCCATGCGCTCAACGAGGTTGGCGACGGTGTCGAGTGTCGCGACGTTGGATCCGCGGCCGCCGTTGATCTCGGCGAGCCTGTCGGCGATGCTCTTTATGTTCTTGGACTCGTCGGCCATCGTCATGATGGTCTCCGGGATCAGCTTGGCGAAGTTGTAGTCACGGAATTCGTCAGGCGAAGCGCCGGTGATCATGAGGATCTTGAGGTAAGATGCGTTGAGCTTGGAAAGCGAGTCGGAAAGGCGGCTGAGGATGTCGGCCATCTCGCCGAGGTTGACCTCGAACTCGATGGTGTTCTCGCCGGCCTTCAGAGCGAACTCGAAGCCCTCGTGATAACCGTCGGTGAGAGCGGTGGACTGCCATGCGTCATTGTAGAGGAAGCGGAGGTAGTTGGCTTCCTGGAACGGGGTCTCGCCGTTGATGCGGATGGCTCTCGAAACGTACATACCGGTCAGGATCTCCTGACGGTAGCGGACGTCGATGTTATACAGACCGTCCGAAGGAACGGTGACGGTATAACGGATCCACTGGCCGACAGTCTGCCACTTATCGGAGCCGATGGTGTTCAGCTTGATGCGGCTGGCGTCCTGAGCGTCGGTGATCGGGGAGCTGCGGTCGTATATCGGGTAGATGACCTGCTCGGAGGTGCGGTTCGGGTGCTCGGCGTCGATCTTTATCGGATCGAAGCCGGTGACCTCGGAAAGACCGGAAGCCTTGGCGGCCGCGAGATATTCCTCATAGGTGGGGAGGGTCTTCGCGGGCTCGAAGCGCATCTTCGAGATGGCTATCGGCTCACGGACCGTTTCGAGCGTGATCGTATGCTCGCCGCGGGTGAGGTAGAACTCGAACGGCTCAACGATGAAGCCGGTGGAGTCGCAGGCCGTGTAGGTCCTCCACTCGGGAGCCTCTTCCTTGGTCGGGCGGATGTCGTTGCCGGTGATATCGCTTTTGAAGACATTCGGTTCGCCTTCATAGATATCGATCCAGACCTTGGTCATCCTGAGCGAGCGGGCCTCGCTGAAGGGGACCTTGCCGTCGATCTTGAGCGAACGCTCGATCGAGGTGGCCTTGCCGGAGACGGGGTAGTAGTCGATCGTGAAGGCGTACTTGCCGTCGGCCGGTATGTTCACCTTCCAGGATACCTCGCCGGTCTCCTCAGAGAGTCTGAGAGCGCTTATGCCGTCATAGGTCTCCGTCTTGACCTCGAGAGTGGTCCCGGCTGAGTCGTAGCTCGTGCCGTTAATCTCGACGGTGGCGGTGGCATTCGGCATGTCGGCGTATCTTTCCCTGTATGTTTCGTAAGAAACTGTGTCAAGCAGTTCCTTGACGTCCTCCAGGGTACGGGTGAAAGAGCTGGCGTTTGTCGACGTTCCCGCCGCGAAAGCGGATATCGGCAGCACGCCGAGCATCATGACCGTGCCGAGGCAGAACGCGAGCAGACGTTTTGCTCTTGCTTTGTTCATGGACTTTTCCTCCTGACAAAATTTGGGGTCGCTGGGGAAAGCAGTGGTCGCTTTTATCCGCTGATTGAGCCGCCTTCGCGGCGCGCGCGCGGATCCCGCACTCTGACGTCACGCCGGACGCTGCATACACAAAACGGCAAGACAAAAGCGTTTCCCGCCTTGTGTATGCGGCGTGCCTGCCCTTATGCGTCCGCCATGCGGCCGCACGGGCTCAGCGCGCGTCGTCTATTTCAGCCTCCGCCAAGCTGCGATAGGTCCTGCCCGGACGTTTCGCAGGTCCCGGCGGGGTATATTCTCGGCAAAGGCGCAGACATGCGGCATAAAGCGATACGGACTCAACGCATACCGACACAGCGGACCTCAGATCCGCTGCATTCGCTGTACGCAGACTCAGCCGCTTCATGCCTTTGTCTGTTTTGTTACATAATATTATATCGTATATGGGCTCCGATGTCAAGTGTAAAAATCGTCAGAAAGTCATATAAAATAAGGGAAAACGCGTTCGTTTCGGTGATTTTTCACATTTTTCGGCGTTTTTCGGACCGGCCCGGAGCCCCTGCTCCGGAAAAGGAAAAGCGCCGCTTCAGAGCGGCGCCGGACATAAGAGTCCTCATTAAATATATATAACGCTGTGTCCCGCGCAGGTAAGTACCCGCTTTTTTTCGAGCAAATTCAAGGCGCGGCGCCGTATTCTGCGTCCGATGCCGTTCCCTTCGGCGCGGCATGGTGAAGCCCGCCAGGGGCGCGCCAGGAGGCGTGCCGGAGAGCGCCGTTTATCGAATACGCACAAAAAACCGATGTGTTTTTTGACGATGTACAGATTGCACAATATTTTTCGTCAATATGTGAAAAGACGCCGAAATGATGTGATATTACGATACTTTTCACATAATCTTCACTCAGACGTCACTGTCCGTCGGCGAGAGCTATAACCGAGGCTGTCGCCGCGGCGTCGACCGTATAGACGAGACCGCTGCCGCAGGTGAAATACGCCGTACTTCCGTCATCGGAGAGTGCCACCGTGAATTTCGCCGTCTGATCGGAATAGACGGTCGAGGTGTAGCTGGCGGTCTCTCCGCTGGCGTCGGTGTTTTCCATCGTCTGCGCCTGCTTGAAGCTGATATCGAAGACGCGGCCGCCGTCGAGGCCGTATTTCGCGGCGTCGGCTTCCTCCTTCATATATCCGACGGTCTTCATGCCCGACTTGACCATCGTCGTGAAATATCCGGCGGCCTCGGCCGTCTTTTCTTCGCTCAGCTCTTTTCCGTCGGCCGTGATCTTAAGCTCGGTCACCGAGGTGTCGGTCAGCACCGGCGGGACGTCGACGTCGGCGATGTCGAGCAGCCCGTACTCGAAGAAGGGATTGAGCCCGGTCGGGATCAGGTAGACCGTGTCGCTGCCGACTATGTTGAAGTAGTAGCCGCCGAGCATCGAGTTGTAGTCGCCGATCAGGTACTCCGCCCCGCCCTCCTCATATGTGGCGGCGATACGGAGATACGGCTCGTCGAGGCCGTAGTCGGCGAAATGCTCCCTGCTCTCCTCGACGACGCGGTTGGCCTTTATCTGGCTGATGGCCGACGCCATCGAGCCGGCGATCTCGAATTTGATCGGATAGCTCTTGTCGTCGACGAGCTGCCACTTGTACAGCACGTCGCTGAACACCATGTCGATCGTCTCGCCGTTGTAGGTGTATTTTATCTCCTTTATCTTCGACGCGTCGAATTCGGCGATCATCATGTCGCCCTGCTGCTGCACCGGGGCCGGGGCCTCGGGTCTGTTCAGAGCGCTGACGGCGAAGTAGGCGGCCGCGAGGACGGCGATCACCGCGGCGGCGATTATTATGTTTCTTACCCGGTTCGTTTTTTTGGCTTTTGCACTCATTGCGGTAATAATATAATAATGTAAGGAAATCGTTTTTCTATACGGCGGGGGAAACCGCTTCGCCTGAAGAGGTCTCCCCCGGACTGTTATACTAATTTCAAATAAAAAGATTAACCATTATCTGGGGGCGGAAAGACCCTTCTCCTTTGCGGCAAAGCAGCAAAGGTTCGCGAAAAGTGGTTTCCGCCCCCAGACCCCCACCTTTCCCAAAAGCTTTACTACAAATATATTTTGAATTATGCTGAAATTAGTATTATTACGCGTCGTTCAGCTCTTTCTTCTCTTATACCAGATAGATCCGCCGATGACGATGGTGACAAGCGGCACAACGCCGATAAGAACCACCGTCCAGATATTCGCCTCGCTCTCGGTGAGGGTGAGCGCCTGGACCTGCATCTTCTTCGTCGCGATGGAGATAGAGTCGCTCTTGCCGCCGATCCAGCCCATCGTGGACAGGAAGTAGCTGCTGTTGCCGCCGGCGACGTACTGGTCTATCTGCTCGTCGATGATATAGGGCGAGGTGAACCACACCAGCTTGGCGTTCCCTTCCTCGGCGGCCATCGCTATCGTGAACGGTCCGGCTCCGTCGCCGTCGGCCTTTTCGACCGACTCGATCTCGCCGTGCTTTGAGTAGGCCGAGTTCGAGGTATAGAGCAGGTCGGTCAGCTTCACCGTCGCGCGGGGAGCGGTCTCGGCCTTCTTGAGGCCCATGGCGTACGGCAGCATGACGTATCTCACCGCCGTCTCCATGCTCTCGGTGATGGCGTGCGTCCCGATATGCGGGAGCAGGAAGTAGGGATAGGTGTAATAGTGGTCGGAGCTTCCCTCCACCACGAGGCCCCAGTCGGGAGTTATGCCGTAATACTCGCCGACGCTCGAGAGGTTGGCGAATACCGTGCTGTCGCCGAAGCCGGTGATGACGACGACGCTGCCGCCGGTCTTTAGGTAATTTATCAGCATCTCGGCCTCGTCGGCGTTGATGTCGTACTCCGGCGCGAAGATCATGACGCAGTCGGCGTCCGCCGGGACCGCGTCGACGGTTAGAAGGCTCAGGTCGCGCAGATCGAAGTTGTCGTCGCGCAGGTAGTTCTTCATCGTCTCGGGGATCTCCTGCTCGCCGTGGCCGTTGAGCACATAGACGCGCGGGATGTCGTCGGTCGTGACGTACTGCAGAGCCGACGTCACCCTCGCCTCTCCGGCGAAGCTGGAATTGGACTGCACCTGCCCGGTCTGCTCGTTTATCGAGTACTCGGTGACGAAGATGTCGTTGTAGTCGATGATCTGCGCGCGCTTCTCGCTCTCGACTATCAGCGAGCTGCCGCTCAGCTGGGCCGAGGTGTAGTTCGAGACGAAGCTCGGATAGAGCGCCGGGTCGATCAGGCGGAACTTGATCTTCGAGTTGAGACCGGTGTAGCGGCCGACAAGCTCCTCGATCGTCGTGTCCTCGCTTCCCTGCTCGGCGATCATGTAGATGGTGACGTCCTCGGAGATCGAGCGGGCGATCTCCTCTGACTGCTCGGATATCGAATACAGTCCGACCTGACTGTTGTCGAGCTTGGTGAATTTGGTCGGAAGGCGGTTGACTATAAGGTTGATCAGTATCGCGGCGCCGATGACCACGGCGGTCATGATGAGGGAATACCCGCCGAGCTTGAGGCTGCGGGCGGAGGTCCCGGACTGACGCTGCTCGGACGGAGCGCTCTGGGTGTTCTTTTCGTTGTTCATAAGGCATCTCCTCCTTCCGCGTCAGGACCAGCGGCGCTTCTCGACCGACTGCATCGTCAGGAAGACGAATACCGCGGCGACGGAGAGATAGTACACCAGACTGGTTATATCGAAAATACCGTAAATGAAGTTGTCGAGTCTCGCGAAGAAGGAAAGCCAGCCGAGAGCCCTCGAGAAGAGCCCCTCGAAGCGGGAGCTGCCGGTGAAGAAGAATATCGCCAGCACGAGCTCGAGCGCGGCGGCGACCGAGAAGGCGATCCAGTAATTCTTCGTCATGTAGTAGACGATCAGCGCTATCAGCAGTATGACCACGGCGAAGGCGATGTAGCTCGCGCTCGAGGCCGCCGGGATAAGCGATGAGATAGAGCTCATCATGTATATCACGATCATCGCGCCGAAGCTGATGACGGCGGATATCACCTGGCTCTCCGTCAGGCTCGACATGAAGACGCCGACGGCGATGAGGGCGCATCCGAGAAGGAAGAAGCCCAGCATCGCGCCGTAGGCCGACGTGAAGCTCACCTTGCCGTAGAAAGACATGATGACAGGGTAGAGGCACATGACGGCGCAGGGGACGGCGAAGACGGTGACGGCGGCGAGATACTTGCCGATAACGATCTCAGTGACGCTCATCGGCAGCGAATAAAGCAGCTGATCGGTCTTCGAGCGGCGCTCCTCGGCGAATATGCGCATCGTCAGGATCGGCACGACGAAGATGAGGATCATCGAGATCGAGCCGAGCGAATACTCGAAGTTGGGGTATCCGGTGCGGAAGTTGGTAAGGGTGATGAATATGCCGGCGATGAGCAGCACGAAGGCTATGAAGACATAGCCGATCATGCTCGTGAAAAATCCGCGCAGCTCCTTGCGGTAAACGGCGCTCATTTGTCATCGCCTCCGATCGAGAACAGCGAGTGGTATTCGCCGTCGTTCTTTTTGTTTGACTTCTTCTGTTCGCTTTTTTTCATCTTCGCGTCGGCCTCGGCGAGAGCCTTCGCCTTTTCGGCGGCCTCGGCGGCTTCGAGCTTCGCCTCGTCGACGGCGTCGTACCCGCCTTCGGCATCGGACTCGTCATGCGGCTCATCCTGCGGCTCATCCTGCGCCTCGGCACTGTTTTCCGCGGCGCTCACGCCGGAGAGGTCGGCGGCGTCGAAGACGATGTCCTCGATATCCTCCACCTCTTCCTCGGTCTCTTCCTCGGCGGCCTTGATGTCCCCGGCGAGGGAGTCGGCTGAGGCTTCTTCATCGGAGATGTTCCCGGCCGTGGCCGCGATGGAGGCGCTTTCGTCCTCGTCGACGTCCTTCGTCAGCTCGAGGAATACGTCCTCGAGCGACAGGCTCTCGGTCGTCATCGAAAGGATGGTGCAGCCGTTCTCGACGAGGGCCTTCGACAGCGCCTCGCGGATGTCGGTGTCGCGGGGAACGCTGATATCGAGCTGGAGATACTGCGGCTCGTCCTTGTTCGCGCCGAGATCGTAGCCGAGGATCGAATCCTTCACGGTGTCGACGGCCATCCTGACCATGCCCTCTGCGCCCTTTATCTCGACCTTCACCGTCGCGCTCGACGTGTAGTGGCGGGCGAGGTTCTCGAGCGAATCCTGCGCGACGACCCTTCCCCGCGCGATTATGATGACGTAGTCGCAGACGGCGGATATCTCAGAGAGGATGTGGCTAGAAAGTATGACGGTGTGCTCGGCTCCGAGGCGCTTTATCAGGTCTCTTATCTCGATGATCTGCTTCGGATCGAGGCCGACCGTCGGCTCGTCGAGGATGATGACCTCCGGGTCGCCGAGCATCGCCTGCGCGATGCCGACCCTCTGGCGGTAGCCCTTGGAAAGGTTCTTTATCAGCCTGTCCTGCATGTCGGTTATGCCGGTCTCGCGCATGACAAGCTCGATCTTCTCGTCTATCAGCCCCTTGTCGACGCCCTTCGCGCGGGCGACGAAATCGAGATACTCGTACGGCGTCATCTCGACGTAGAGCGGCGGGATCTCGGGCAGATATCCGATGCCGCGCTTCGCCTCTATCGGCTCGTCGTATATGTCGTGGCCGTCGATGGTGACGGTTCCCTCCGTCGCCGCCAGACAGCCGGTGATGATGTTCATCGTCGTCGATTTGCCGGCGCCGTTCGGGCCCAGAAATCCGTATATATGCCCGCGCTCGACCTTGAAATCTATATGATTTATGGCGTAGTGATCGCCGTATTTCTTGGTGAGCCCCTTGACCTCGATCAATTTTTCGTCATCTCCTTGAGTAAAGGTTTATTGCTCTTTCCTTAATTACCCGTATTATTTTACACCCAAATTGTGATAAACGTGTGAAAATCAGGTGACAAGCGAAGATTATATTTGTGCTAAATGGTAAATTGTCTGTTAATTCCGGCGGCGGTAAACCGTCACGATGAAGCCGATCCCGGTCTCGAGCGAGCCCAGCATGAGCAGCTTTTTCTCGTCCTCCGCCCCCGTCGTGCGGGAATACGGCGTCATGGAAAACAGCGCCTCGAGATCGCCTTTGTCCTCGATGTCCACCGTGTATTCCACCCTCCGCTCGGATATCCGCTCAAAGCCGGGGATGTCGCGGACGCTCTCGTCGTTTTCATATGGACGCTCGTAGACGGCGGCCTTGAGCTGCCAGAGATGCCTCGCCGTCGGCACGGCGCGGATGACGATCCCGCCGCCTGTCACCACCCGCGAAAACTCGTCCGGCGCGAGCGGCGAAAACACCGACAGAAGCACATCGACGGAAGCGTCTTCGAGCGGCAGGGCGTTGACCGAGGCGGCGGCGCAGAAGACCCTTTTCATACGCTCCTCTCTCGGAAACAGCCCGGCCGTCAGCGCGGCGGCCTTGGGGCTTACGTCGACGGCGGCGATATCCGCCACAGAGCCGAGCTCACGATCGAGGCGGCTTATGTACCATCCCTCGCCGCATCCGGCGTCGAGGATCGCCGTCGGATGGGGGCAGAACTCTTTTATCGCACCGAGCAGCGCGTCGGCGAGCGGGATATAATATCCGCCGGAGAGAAACCGCCGCCGAGCCGCCAGCATTTCGGCCGAATCGCCGTGCCCGCCGCCCGAGCGGAGGAGATTGACGCTCCCCTTCGCCGACACATCGAAGCTGTGACCGTTTTCGCATCTGATCGGCGGGTACGTCACCCTCCCGCCGCTCTCATCATGTCCGCCGTCAAGGCGTCTGCCGCATATCGGGCATATAAGACGCATGCTCACCTCGCGAATATCTCACCGGAAAAGGCAGGGATAGCGTTCATTTTCACGCCGGATCCGGCCTTCCGCCCGTTTTTTCTTCCGATTATTATATCATCCGCCCGGCGGAATGTCAACATGATGAAGTAAATTTTGAGACGCGGGCGAAACGAGAAGGGGGACGCGATGTCCGCGTCCCCAAGATAAGGGAGAAATATTATGCTGATCAACACTGATTAAAAAACAAAACTTGCAGCAAAGCTTTTGGGAAAAGTGGGGGTCCGGGGGAGGAAAACCCTTTTCTCGAACCTTTGCGGCTTTGCCGCAAAGGAGAGAAGCATTCCGCCCCCGGATTAATAAACGTATCTCACTGCCCCACGCTCTCGAGTTTTTCGAGGAGTTTGGTCAGTTTTTTCTCGGTACCGGACATTTTCTTGTCGATCGTCGACTGCCAGTTGTCCTTGCGGCCGTCGAGGAGGATGCGCCACTGATGGATCAGGTCGCCGAGGGCCTCGGAGTAGACCACTCCGAAGTTGAAGCCGCGTCCGGCAAGAAGGATGTCGTACATCTCGGCGTCGCTGTCGCCGCGCGCGTACTTCTGCTTGAGCGCGATCTCGAAATATTCCGGCGTAACGTAGAGGTAAGAGCACTCGGCCATCGCCTCCATCACGGCGGACGCCGCGTCGGGATCGGGGGTCACCGTCGACATAACGAATATCGAGTAGACGTCCTGAACGGCGGTCTTGTAGATCTCCTGACTCTCGTCCCACTTAAATATCGGCAGCACGCCGTAATCGTCCTGCATCTCGCGCATCGTCTCGGTAGCTTCGAAGATGTCGATAAGGAAGATCTCGCTTCCGCGCACGAAGGCGTCCCTCGCCTCAAGGATCGAGGCGTAGGTGTAGGCTCCCGCGTAGACGCCGTCGTTGCCGAAGATCATGTTGTAGACCTTGCTGTACGCCTCGGCCGTCTTCTGGCCGTTGTAGACTATCTCCGGCACACCGTCGGAATTCTTCGCCGTGATCGGTATCTCCAGCGCTTCCTCGAGCGTGTCTATCGGGATCGACGCAGTCGGCACGAACCAGGCGTAGAAGTCGGACGAATCCCTCGCCGAATCGCCGTTCAGATCGCGGTAGGCGTCCTTTATAAGATCGCCGAAGCGGTCGATAGTCCATTTTCCCTCACGTACCTCACCGTAGAGATCGGTGCCGGGGAAATATTCCTCAAGCAGCTTCTTGTTGAAGAACATGCCGAAGACCCTCTTCGCCGCGGTCAGGGCTATGTCGCCGGTCGCGCCGTAAAGGGAGTCGAACAGCGTGATCTGCTCGGTGAAATCGGCGTTCCACCACGGCTTTGAAAGGTCGATGTAAGCCGTGTCGAGCAGATTGCGGAAGAATCCGCCGCTCATAAGGGACGGACCGTAATAGCCGTGGATCGGCGCGATGTCGAAGGCGTTGTCCCCGGCCTGAACGCTGTTTTTCAGCACCGCCGAGTAGGCGTTGTAGTCGGTCGCGTTCGGCGTCGTGATGTTCAGCTTAACGTTCAGCCGCTCCTCGACGGCGCGGTTGCGCCTGTAAACGGCGTCGTTTATGATCTCGCCATTCTCCTCCGGCGCGTAGAGCTCGAAGGCGGTAAGATTGCTGTCGTAGTCGTCGCGGTAGAAGACGTTCATCGTGACGCCGCCGAGATCGAGGTCGGACGGCAGACTGCTTTCGATGATCTCGCGCCCGTAATCGTCGGTCGGAGGTCCGGTCTCCTCCGGCTCGGCCGTATCAGCCGGATCGCCGGACGATGTCGTCGGCGCCGCAGCGCCGTCGCCGCCGCTCCCGCATGCGGCGATGAGGGAAAGCAGCATTATCAGGGCCAGAGCCGCGGAAAAAGCTTTTTTCATGATATCAACCTCGTCGCGTTTGTTTGCCTGCGAATATATTATACCACACAAGAAAGCGCCTGTCAATAAACAGGCGCCGATTCCGGGTGCATATATTATTATATTGAATGGATCATCCCGTTCCGAATACTGATACAACGATAATATAGTTTATATGTACCAAAGTTTTTGAAAATAGGATAGGGGTTTGGGGAAAGGGAAGATACTTTTTTCAAAAAGTTTCTTCCCTTTCCCCAAGTATGAAGCAACTTTAAGTCTCACGCCGGGTTCATGTAGGCTTCGATGATGGCGTCCACGTTCGCCTGTTCCTTCTGGATGTTCTTCGCGTAGAAGGAATCGAAGTCGGTGTTCGCCTTTTTGGGCGTGAACATGAAGGAGATGAAGCGGCAGAGCGGCAGGTTCCCGCAGTAGAGATATCCGAAATCGAGCACGCGGTTTTCGGCGATGATGTCGAGCATCTCGACCGAATCCTCGTCGCTCGCGAACTTCTGCTTCATCGCAACCTCGAAGAAGGCGGGCTGCACCACACGGTACCCCTCGGCTGAGAGCGCCTCGATCAGCATGCCGGTCATCTCACGCTTCGAGTTCGTGATCGGCACGCCGAACGGCACGTCGTTCGAGCCGGAACAGTAGTTCTGCTGGGCGTCGTTCAGCTTAGGCATCGGAAGGAAGCCGTACTGCACGTCGGAATACCTGAACGTCGTCACCGCGTCGGCAAGGGTGCCGAAGGTGAACATCGTCCTGCCGTTGTTGAACATCTCGCGGTAGCTCCCGTCCTCGGCAAGGAACAGACCGCCGGCAGACTCGAAGCAGAGCTTGTAGTACTTGTTTATCAGCTCGCGCGTCCTGTCGTTGTCGACGTCGACGATCAGTATCTTCTCCGGGTCGGCGCGGTACGGCACGATCTCGAACGACTCGATCAGACGGTAGGCAGACTGGAAGCCGACGAAGCCGTAGTTGTCCCCGTTGTCCCGCTTGCCGTCGCCGTTGAGGTCCTCGTAGGCGTCCTTGCAAAGCTCGGTCATAAGATCCAGCGTCCATGCCCCGTCACGCACCGTCTGATACGGGTACTCGATCCCGTAGGCGTCAAGCTTCGCCTTGTCGAAGTATGTGCAGTTCGTCGCCCTGATGTTGCCGTATGAGATCGAGTTCGAGATGAGATACATTATCCCGTTTATCGTCAGCGTCTGAAGCGAACGCTCCGGCCACCACGGCTTCGAGTAGTCGAGATACGGCAGGTCGTTCACGTTCGACAGCATCCCGGCGAGGGAGAACTGCGCCATCGTGCGGTCGTGGCAGGACAGTATCTCGCAGAAGTCGTCCCCGGCAAGGATCGAGTTGCCGATCTTGTTGTTCGAGGTGTTGATCTCGCAGTCGTACTCGGTGCCGGTGATGCTGACGTTGAAGCGCTCCTTCACGTTGCTTATCGCGGTGTACACCGCGTCGTTTATGACGTCTCCGTCCATCTCGTCGACGTAGATGTACATGAGCTGACCGATCCTCGACCAGATCCTGAACTCCTCGCCTTCAAGATCCGCCGCCGGAAGGCTGTCGGCGTTCGGATCCTCCGTCGTCGTCTCGGCCGGCTGATCGTTTTCGCCCTGCACCGGCTCGGTCTCACCGCCGGCATTCGGAGAGGCGGCCGCCTCTCCGCACGAAGCGAGCAGCAGCGCCGACATCAGCAGCGCGGCAAGCCTTGAGATGTTTTTCATTTTCGTACCCCCCTGAATATTTGTTTGTTTTACCCTTATTTCAGTCTTCCGTCTCAGAAGACGAGCGCCTTTCTCTCGCCAGCGGCGAGAGAGACCGGGACAGACTTCCCGTTCACGGCGATGACCCACTCACCGGCGGCAGAGGCGCACAGCTCGGCCGATACCGCCTTCCCGTTTTCCCATCTGCACGACACGTCGAGAGCTCCCGGCGCCGAGAAGTGGTTAAGCGAGCCGGTCTTCCAGCCGTCCGGCAGAGCGCCGAGCAGGCGGACGGTATTCCCCTCGCAGGAGAGCAGCGTCTCGCAGATCGCCGCCGTCCCGCCCATGTTGCCGTCGATCTGGAAGATGCGCGGCGGATGGAGATCGAGCAGCGTCTCGGTGGCGAAATCGCAGATCAGCGCGCGCAGATGCTCGGCGCATTCATCCTTCCGCCCCAGCCTCGCCATGATGCAGGCCACCCATGAGCGGCTCCAGCCGGTATGACCGCCGCCGTGCGACAGGCGCGCGTCGAGCGATCTCTCGCAGGCGTCTCTCAGCGCCTTGTCATCGGCGAACAGCTCGCCGGGATAAAGCCCGTACAGGTGGCTCAGATGCCGGTGCCCCGGCTCTACCTCGACTCTTTCTTTGTCGAACTCGTTCAGCCGCCCGGTGGAGTCGGTCGTGAGCGGCGGCAGACGGTCAAGCGCGTCCTGCCATCTGGCTCTCAACTCCTCGTCCTCGCCGAGCTCCTTTGACATCTCTATGCAGGTTTTCAGCGTGTCCATGCAGAGCTCGATGTCCATCGCCGAGTCGATGCCGATGGAGACCGGGTAGTCGCCGGTGCCCTCGAAGCGGTTTTCCGGCGACTGCGACGGGACGATGTGGAGAGTGCCGCCGATGTCAAGCAGATAATCGAGATAGAACGCCGCGGCCTCCTTGAGGAAGGGATAGGCGCGGTCTTCGAGGAACTTCCTGTCCTTCGTGTAGCGCCAGTGCTTCGCGTAGTGCGACGCCAGCCACGGCGCGGCGCCGATCCAGACGGCCCATCCGCAGGACTCCGGCGTCATCCGCCCCCATACGTCGGTCTGTATGCAGAAATAAGCCCCATGGCAGCCGTACAGCTTCTTTGCCATCTCCCTGCCGTGCGGCAGATATTTCTCGCAGAGGTTGAACAGCGTATCCTGCTGCCTCTCCAGCCCCAGCGCGTCGGCCGCCCAGTAGGCCATCTCGAGGTTCACGTCGAGGTGATAGTCGCACTCCCACGGCGGATTTATCTCCTCGTTCCACTTGCCCTGCAGGTTCAGCGGCAGCTCGCCCGACGAGCCGCTGACGAGCAGATACCGCCCGTACTCGAAATACAGCAGCGGAAGTGTCGGGTCGCCTCCGGCCTTGTAGTCGGCGAGGCGCACGTCGGTGTCGGCGTCCGGCTCGGGGAGATCGACGTCGATCGTTGCCCTTCCCATCGCCTCGCGGAAGGCGGGGAGATGCCTTTCAAACAGCTCGCGGTAATCGGCGCTTTCCGGGAAATCGAGCAGCTTACCGTTATTGGCGTCGGTGGCGATGTCGAGAAGGACGGTTTTGTACCCGCCGCAGTCGTATTCCTTCGCCGCGACGCAGAACGACACGCCCCGATCGAAGCTGCCCTTCATCGTAAGACCTTCGATATAAAGTTTGCACTCCGGGTCGTCCGTCCTCGAAAGGGCGAGAGACGTATCGCCCGTCAGCTTAAGCACGATGAAGCCGTCGCTGAAACTGGCGAAGGCCCTTATCTCGGACTCGCCGATGACCGTCACCGACTCGCCGCTGTAAAGGTCGAGCGAGCGGCGGTATTTCCCGCCCGGCGTCGATACGGTAAGATCGCCCGCCGGCTGATACGGGTCGACGCGGTTCTTTTTGCCGGATATGCCGCCGAGGCCGCCGAAATATTCGTTCGCCAGCTTCGTCCCCTTCATGAAGTCGCCGTCGAGCAGCGCCTTCCTCACCTCGGGGAGATGTGACGAGACGTCGTCGATGTCGCGGCCGCGGTTGACACCGCGCCACAGCCATTCGTGGTTCAGCGCGAGGCGGACGTTCTTTTCGTCCCCGCAGACCATCGCCGCGAGACGGCCGTTGCCTATCGGCAGGCCGTTCTTGAATTCCATCGCCGGATGCGAGTATTTGAGCATACGATTCATAGTGTTGTCTCCGATGCGGTCAGATCGCTTATTTTACTGTTTTACGTCTATCCTGTCCTCAAAGAACTCGAACGTCACCGTGCCGCTGCGGGTGAGATATACGCTGACGCCGCTCCGGTCGAGGACATCGAGGGTGTCCTTGTCCTCGGGGTTGGTGTCCGAGCTGTTTATCACGGCGTACTTAGGCGAGCAGGCGGCGACGAGCTCCGGGAATCTCGATTCCCATCTGCCGTGATGCGGCACCTTGAGCACGTCGCAGGCGATGTCTCCGAGCGCCGTGAGCTCCTTTATCCGCTTGTTCTCGGCGTCGCCGGTGAAGAACATCCTCTTCCCCGTCGCCTCGTCCTCGAGCATGACGGCGAGGGAGCTGTTGTTTGAGGTGTCGCTGCCGTAATCGTCCTTCTGCGGGGGATAGACAGTCATCGAGGCGCCGGGGAGCGTAAGGACGGTGTTATCGCTTATGACGACCGGCGTCAGCCCCTTTGCCTCGCAGGCGGCGCTGAAATCGTCGATCTCGTCGCTGTCCTTCGACAGATACGTGACATAGACCGCCTTCACGTCGCACTCACGTATCACCTCGGCGGCTCCGCCGACGTGATCCTGGTCGAAATGGCTTATTATCATTATGTCGACGGTATCTATGCCTCTGAGCTTGAGCGCCGATACCACCTTGCCGCCGTCGTCGCTTTCCCCGCAGTCTATGACGGCCGCGCGGCCGTCCTTCAATATGATATACGCGTCGGCGCAGCCGCATTTAAGACCAGTGACAGTCATTGACGCCTCATCCTCCGTGCCGTCCGTCTCCGCACCCGTCCTGCCGCCCGACATACCGGTAAGAGCTAAGACAAGGGCGAGCGTGATCAGAGCCGCCGCGAGAGCTATGATGATGATCAGCTGTCTTTTATCCATCTGATTCCGCCTTTATCCGGGCGAACACAATGTTCTTCCTTTTCCATGTATAGCTCACGGCAAAGCCTTCGCCGTCGGCTATGAGCGTGGGATACGAGAACTCGCCCGGTCCGTCCTCGAGGGTTATCCGCCCGCCGAAGGTCCTGCCGCCGTCATATGAGAACTCGGTGACGAGCGGAGTCCTCGCTCCCCAGTTGGATCCGACCGGGTTGTAGCAGAGCGCGAGAGCGCCCTTATTCACAGCGGCGCATATGCCGCTGTTGTTGTTCGGAAGGTCGGTGCGGTACGCCGGGGACCATTCAAGTCCGCCATTGCTGTCTGAGCGGTAGACAGCTCCCCACGTCGAGCGCATAAGCATATGGACGCCGTCGCCGTCCGCCCAGAGCGTCGGCTGTATTATGCCGTTCTGCTTTTTGTCCCGGAAGGCCGCCGCCATGACGTCGTCATACACGTAATCCACCGGTTTTGTCGGCAGCCATGTCTTCCCACCATCGAAGCTGACGTCGTTCTCGACCGTCCACGCGGTATCCGACTCAAGGGAGCGCGGCGCTATCAGCATGCCGTTATAGTGAAGGATCGGGTTCTTCACAGGTCCCCGCCCGCCGGAAAAATCGCCGGGGACGAGCTCCCGCGGCTTTGACCATGTTGCGCCGTCGTCCGAGAAGCAGACCATCGTCGCCCAGTCACGGGGCGAGGTGCTTACCTTGAAATAAAGGGCGTAGCCGCCGCCGTCCCCTGCGTCGAGGACCGGGTTCCAGTGCGCCTCGTCGACGGCGCGGATCTTCTGCGGCTCGCCGAAGGTGAGCCCGTCGTCAGAGCGGGCGACCCAGATCGAGACGTCCCTGTTGCTCTCGCCGCTCCCGCCGAACCACGCGCAGAGATATCCGCCCTCTGCCGTGCGGCAGACGGTGGAGGCGTGGCAGGACGGGAAATATCTGTCCGTCTCAAAAACGAACGTCCTGTATTCGACTTTATATCCCATTTTCATCACCCTTTTCCTTTCATCTGAGCAGGGTCGCGGCGCGGTCATATCCGGCGCCGAAGCGGGTTATCCGCATGAGCTCGCCCTTTATCGAAAATACATCGAACGCCGTCTCCGATATCGTGCCGAAGGCGCGCTTCGGGCAGCTCGGCGCCCATTCCTGCACGAGCGAGCAGAGCGACGAGACGATGACCATCCGGTCGCGGTAGAGCAGATTGTCGTAGTGGACGTGCCCGCAGATCTGGACCTTTACGTTCGCGCATTCGCGCAGCGCGGTATATACCCGCGAGGAATTGAGCGTGTCGTCGTGCGAGCGGACATATCCCCCACCCTTCCCGACCGAGCCGAAGACGCCCTCGTTGCTTATCGGGGCATGGCTGAAAACGATGATCTTCCTGTCGGTCACAAGCGCCTCCCTTTCGAGCCATTCGGCCTGCGCGTTCGATATCTCGAGCGGGTAATCCTGGACAAAGCGGCCGTTGTCGCCTATCCTGTACGGCCTGTCGCAGCTGTTTATGAAGATGAAGCGCCATGTGCCGTCGATGTCGGCATAGTAGTAGTTTTCGTCCGTCGGGTTGTTTTTCATGCAGAAGCCGTGCATCTCGCGCGGAAGTATCGCGATTGAGTTGTCCTTCTGCTGCTCGGCCATCATGGTCGCGTCGTCGTGGTTTCCGACGACGCAGTGCGCCGGGACCGAGAGGGAGTAAAGCGCGTCCATCACCTCGCGGTAGGTCTCTCTTATCGCCGCGCCGTCCGAGAGATAGTCGTTTCCGATATCCCCGCCGCAGACGACGCAGCTTATGCCGGGACAGCGGTCCAAAATATACTGTATCGACGCGATATGATCGGCCGCGAGGCCGTACAGCCTGTCCCCGCCGCCGGGGATCGGAGCGCATGACAGGCGGTTGTGCATGTCGGTGATGAAGACGAAATTCAGCGGCGCGCCGAAGGCGTTTATCTCTTCGATCTTTTCGCCGTAACGGTCGGTGAGGTAGCTTATGTCGTTCATTTGTGTCAGCCTTGGTGAAAACGTATAATTATGAAAATATATTACCACATATTCCGCCGGATTTCAATACCGGGCGGATGAATGAGCGAATTTTTTTACAAAAATCCCGGAAAGACCGAAGTCCTTCCGGGATTGGATTCATATTTTGTTCATCAGCCCATCTTTATGAACTGGATCTTCTGGATCTCGAAGGTGCCGCTTTCGGCGGACGACGGGTCGAAACGGAAGCCCTTGAGGGTGCCGGTCCAGTCGGGGGACTCGGAGGTGTCCATGTCGACGATCTCGAAGTCGGCGGCGTCCGGAGTGCCGGTGGCCTTCAGCGAAGCCTGCTCATTGTAGCCGCCGACAGAGTCGGTGGTGAAGAACATCTGCATATTGGCGTCAGCGGCCGCGATCTTGATGTAGAAGCGGACGATCTGGATGTCGGCGAGGTTGAGTCCCATCTTGCCGTCGGCGTAACTCATGAAGGGGTCGCCGCCGGTGATGGTGCCCTTGAGGACGCCGTTCTCAACGACGAGGTTCTTGTCGATGCTGTTGAAGTTCTTGAAATACTTGGCCGACGGATCGGTGAAGGCTATCTCGTATACGATCTGCTCGGTGTAGACGGTGACCTCGGTCGAGGCGGTGACGCCGTCGGAGGTGGAGACGGAGATGGTCGCCGAGCCGGAAGCGACGCCGGTGATCTCAAGCTCGGTCTTGCCGTCATCGCCGACGGTGGCAGTGGCGGAGGCGGCCTTCGCTATCGCCTCATCGGACGACGAGATGGCAAGGGTGGCGTCCTTCGACGGATCCATCTTGAGGCGGATGGTGATCGGAGCGGTCGAGCCGGCCGCTACCTTGAGGGTCTTGTTGGTCTTGAGCTCGGTCTCGATCGGGGGCTCGGTCTCGGCTTCGGTAGTGGTCTCAGCCTCGGCCGCCGTGGTATCGGCCGCCGGAGCGGCCGCGCCGCCGTCATCGCCGCAGGCGAAGAGGGCCGCGCACATCATGGATCCCGCCAGAAGCAGGGATATCAGTTTAAGCTTTTTCATTTTATATATACCTCGTTCCCGTGCGGCGCGTATCGCCGCCGTTTTTTATATTATAGCACGATTGGATCGGGATTTCAATAGCTTTCGCGCGATTTATGACGAAAAAAGCGGCAGAAATTGCGATTCACAGCGATCTGAAGAAGGCCTCGGCCATAGAATCCCCCGTCACCTCGTAGGTGCGGCCGTCTATGACGGTCATGTACGGCTTTCCGAGGGCGCTTGGAAGCTGGCTCCGCTCGGTGACTTCGACCCTGAAGCTGACGGGATTGTCCCACACGAGGGGGCGGATATCCGCGGCGTGTCTGTACGCTTCCTCCGCCGTGTCGGCGATCAGCCGCCTCGCCTTCGCGGGAGGAAGGAGCATCCCGCCGAAGCAGGTTATCCCCTTTTTCACCTCGGCTGAGTAAACGCCGGGGATGAAGCGCCTCGCCTCGGCGCAGAGCTTGTCGTCGCCCGACACCATGATCACCGGCACGCCGCGCTCGCCGCAGATACCGGCGTCGATGCCGGTCTCGCCGCTCTTGACGCCGTTTATCCAGTAATTCTGGACCGTCGCGCTCGACATGCTGTGCTCGAGTATCGCCCCGGCGGTCCCCGCCATCGCGTGGTAGCCGAGCAGTATCACCGCGCCGCAGTCCTCAAGCCCCGGGAACCTGTCGCTCCCGGTCGCGCCGCAGACGAGATAATCGACGTCGTCCGATACCTTTTCCTCAAGTATCGTGTAGCTGCCGCCGTGGCAGTCCCGGACGTAGATCCTGTCCGCTCCGGCCGCCTTCAGCCCGGCGGCGCAGGCGTTGACGTCGGCGGTCATGAGCTCCCGCCCCTCGCCGAAGCGCCTCATGTCCGGCAGCACCTGCTCGCGGCAGTATATGCCGGAGATGCCCTCGATATCGGTCATTATGTAGACGTTCATTCTGAGCTCCCTTTTTGTCAGCCGAACGTGACGGCAGTCTGACTCCCGACGAGCGAGGCGAACAGCTTTCCGTCGTCGGCGCTCCCGACGACGGTGCCGTAATGGGTGGGGATCGCCTCGGCCGGCTTTATGATATCGACAAGAGCCGCCGCCTCCTTCGCCGTCATCGTGTACTTTCCGCCGACCGGCAGCATGGCGACGTCGCATTTCACCTTTTTACTTTCCGGCGTGACGTCGGTGTCGCCGGCGATATATATCCTTCTGCCGCCGACGGTGACGATATACCCGACCCATCCGGCGCTTTTCGGGTGGAAGGGCTTCAAAATGTTGTACGCCGGGACGGTTTCGACGGAAAGACCTGATATCTCATATGTTCCGCCCGGCTTTACCGGCGTGACGGTCAGCCCGGTCTCGTCTGCCGCCTTCTTCGCCATCTTCTCAGGCGCGGCGATGACGGCTCCGCTTTTCGCCGCCTTTTTTATGTCCTCCGGCGAAAAATGATCGAAATGATCGTGCGTTATGAGTATGATGTCCCCGTCGCGCGGATCGTCCGGCATATGAAACGGATCGGCGTATATGACGACACCGCCTTCGGTTATCCTTATGCAGCTGTGGGTTATGACTTTTATCATCTCCTGAACTCCTTTTTGAGCCAGATCATAAGCTCGTCGTCGTTGACGATCCCGCCCTCGTACTGGGGCCACTGTCTGCCGTCGTACCAGATCCCGCTGCCGTCGGGGATATACCCGCGCTTTATATAGAGTCTCTGCGCAGCGCCGTATCCGGAATGCATCCCCACGGCGAGACACACGGCGTCGGCTCTGTTTGCGGCTATGTCCTCCGCGGTATCCATCAGCGCGCGGCCGATGCCCCGGCGCTGGTATTTTTCAAGCACGGCGAAATCAACGATCATAGGTATCCCGTCATCCCTGAACGGCCCGTACTTGGGATGCCAGAATATGTTCACATGCCCGGCGTAACAGCCGTCGAGATCGGCCGCGAGGGCCGTTATCTTCCCCTCCTTCGCGTCGGAGAGGCGCTTTTCATAGACCTTTATATCGGGATGCCAGCCCTGCGCCGTCTGCGCGTCGAATATCTTCTTCGGGTCATCCGGCTCGAGGTCCCTGACGGTTATGCCGCCGATATTGTAATAAATCATGGTTCTGTCCTCCAGTTACTGCGGGAACGTCACTGCGGGAATACGGCTGTTATCGTCAGCACGCCGTCGGCGTCCTGTTTCGCCGATATCTTCCCCTTATGCGACTCCGCCACCGCCTTCGCGACGGAGAGTCCGATGCCGTAGCCGCCGGTCTTCGCCGATCTCGACTTGTCGGCGCGGTAGAAGCGGTCGAACATATGGGCGATATCGTCCCTTGACATCGGCGGCGCGTCGTTCGAGACGGAAAGGCGGATACTCCTGCCGGAGCGGGAGAGCTTGGCGCTCACCCTGCCGCCGTCCGTCGAGTATTTCATCGCGTTGTCGAGCAGTATGTTTATCAGCTGCGTCACCGACTTCTCCTCGCCCTTCATCGTGATGCCGGGGGCGATATCGACGTCAAAGCTCTTGCCCTGAGCCTTCGCGATGCCGGAGAACGATCCGGCGCACTCGGACGCGACGTCGGAGAGCGGGAATTCGATCAGCTTCGCCTGCGGCAGAGCCGAGCCCTCCTCCATCTTCGCGAGATAGATGAGATCGGAGGTGAGTCCGGCGAGGCGCTTCGTCTGCTTCCTTATGTCGGTCAGCCATTCGTTGTCGTCGCCGATATCCATGCCGAGCACCTCGGCGTCGGCGTCGATGATGGTGATGGGCGTCTTTATCTCGTGCCCTGCGTCGGTGATGAAGCGCTTCTGCTTTTCATAGCTTTCGGAGATCGGTCTTACGATGCGCGAGCTGAGCAGCGTGATGAGAAGGAAGACCGCCGTGAGCCCCGCCGCCGATATCAGCACGCTCGAGCGGAGGAAGCCGCGGAAGGTCTCTATGTCCCTCGTCCTGTCGAGGAATATCATCAGCGTGCCGTCGTCACGGTCGGAGCGGAGGAAGCGGTAGCTGCCGCAGAAGCCCCTCTCGCTGCCGCTCCGGTACGCCTCGTCGGCGTAGGATACGGCCTCGTCCTCCGTCACGGCGGCGATATACGACATGTCGCACGTCAGGACGGCTCCCGACTGGTCGAGCGAGACCGAGAAATAGCGGTTCTCGAACGCCGTCTCCTTGCTGAAATCGCCGTCCCGCATCCCGCCGGGGATATGTCCGGGATCGCGCGGCTCGCGGTACTCCGACAGAGCTTCGCCGCTCCCGGCGTCCGAGCCGCGGTCGGATAAGTCCGGGGCGAACGCCTCGCCGCTTTTGCCGATTGCGCGCATCCGCTCGGGGAAGGCGCCGCCGTTCTCGGCGAGCAGGTCGAGTATCATGTCGGCGCCGCTGACGATGCCCCGCCAGCTGACGATATTCGCGGCGGCGACGATCGCGCCGAGCACGATGAAAAGCGACAGCATCGAGACGGCAACGAGCTTGATTCTGAGCTTCCGTATCACGTCCGGTCTCCGGCGGCGCTGCCGCCATCGGTGATCTCGAGCGAGTACCCAGCGCCGCGCGACGCCTTGATCGCGACGTTCGCGCCGAGCGCGTTCAGCTTTTTGCGGAGGTATGAGATGTAGACCCAGACGATGCTGATGTCCGACTCGGTGTCGTAGCCCCAGATGTGGTCCATCATCCTCTCGGGAGAGACGACGACCTTCGGCTGCCTGAGAAGCATCTCCATCATCTGGAATTCCCTTCCGGCGAGCTTATAGCTCCCCGTCGGCGACGACAGCTCGAATGTCGCGAGATCGAGGGTGATGTTGCCGTACGTCAGCCGCGAGTCTGCGGCGGACGAGCCGCCGCGCGTCATGGCGCGGATGCGGGCGAGCAGCTCCTTCATGTCGAAGGGCTTGGTGAGATAGTCGTTGGCGCCCGAATCGAGCCCTTCGACCTTGTCGTCGATCTCGGACTTCGCCGTGAGCAGCAGCACCGGCGTCCTGTCGCCCCTGGCGCGGAGCTTTCTCAGCGCCGTGACGCCGTCCATGACGGGCATCATGACGTCGAATATCGCGGCGTCGTAGTTCCCGGCGTCGAGCCAGTCGAGCGCCTCCTGCCCGTCTGAGACGGTGTCGGCGGAATAGTTGTTTTTTTCAAGCACGGCCTTGACGGCGCGCGCGAGCGAGGCTTCGTCCTCGGCGTACAGTATGCGCATAGTTGTGTGGGGGGGAGGGGGGATGGTCTTTTCGGCGGATATGATATTATAGCGGCTGCAGGACAAAAAAGGATCGGCGCGGCGATCCTTCGGTATCTTGATTTGTCATTTGCTACGGAAACACCGCGTTGTGGAACAGAGGGCAGCGGGGGCTGGCCTCGGTGGAAATAATTATACCACAGAACGGGGGAAAAGTCAACAAAAAAGATTGTGATTGGAGGCTGATTCAGTTTGAAGCAGTATTTTTGATTTTATGTTTGTTTTGGAATATCAGACTTTTTCTCCCACATCCACGCGTCGCGAACCATGTCGTCTATTCCCTTTACGGCATGCCAGCCGAGAAGACGCTCGGCTTTTTCGGCGCTTGCGTAACAGACGCCGAGATCACCGGCGCGGCGCGATGAGATGTCGTAGTTTACATTCACGCAGTTGACACGCTCAAAAGCGCGGATCAGCTCAAGCACGCTGTATCCGGTTCCAGTACCGAGATTGATCGGCTCGGCTCCTGTATGCGTTCTCGCGTAATCTATTGCGGCGGCGTGTCCGGCGGCGAGATCGGAAATATGGATATAATCGCGAACGCCGGTACCGTCCTTCGTCGGCCAGTCGCCGCCGAAGATGTGGACCATATCCAGCCTTCCGGCAACCGTCTGCGTGATCGTCGGCATAATATTGCTCGGGATCCCGTTCGGTTTCTCACCTATAAGACCGCTCTCATGTGCGCCGATGGGATTGAAATACCTCAGAAGCACGGCGGAGAACTCCGGATCAGCCACCGATTTGTCACGTATGATCTGCTCTATCATGTACTTTGTCCAGCCGTATGGATTCGTACACCCTCCGGTAGGCATATCCTCGGTTATCGGCGAGACGTCGCCGGCGGTATATACCGTCGCTGACGAGCTGAATATCAGCCGTTTGACTCCAAACTCGTCCATAACCTCAAGCAGCGAAAGAGCTGAGTCTATATTGTTCCGATAGTATGACAGCGGCACGATCACAGATTCACCGACCGCTTTCAGCCCTGCGAAATGAATCACCTCTGTGATATCATTCTCGGAGAATATCGCCCTCAGCGATTCCCTGTCGCAGACATCAGCTTTGTAAAATCTCGGTGTCACGCCGGTGATAATGCCGATCTTGCCGATAACGTCGGCACAGCTGTTCGACAGATTGTCGGCTATTACGATTTCATAGCCTCTTTTAATGAGCTCAACAGCGGTATGTGAGCCGATAAAGCCTGTCCCGCCGGTGAGAAGTATGGTTCCGGTCATTTGATTACTTTACGCTTAACGGATAAAGACGATATTGAATAAGGATTAACACAGAATAAAAAAACAGAGAAATGAATCATAAACAATGACTGATGTTAGATCTGCACATGTATCCATATGGAGACATGTGGTTGAACAAAACAAGATTTACTGTATAATTGTATCACATTGAGAACCATAAGTCAATCTATTTTCAATAAAAAAATAAATACCGCTTGGGCAAATGTATATTTCCAGAGTAAATTTCACAGTAAAAATGCGCTAGATAAAATACATAGGAAGAAAAAGTTGTAAAAATAAGTATTGGAGCTAGAATCATATACTCATTATAAATTTATGATATAAGCACCCAACAATATATCTTATACAGAGCTTCCTGTATCATTTCCTGGAATTGTTCACGATGTCCACGGTCACGCCGAATTTTTCTTCATCCACATAAATCTTCGCGAGGCTTCAATGAGGATGTTTTGCCACCAATTCATTGTAATACTTCTGCTGAAGCCCAAATGAGGTGGTCTGCATGGGATACATTGTCGAGACTCTTATATAGATCCTAATACACAGATAATCGTCCCTACAGTACAATCGCAGGGTTAGAAAAACTCTCTCCCGAAGAAATAAAGCAGCGCAACCTGGAGACCTATGGCTCCAAGATAAAGAACTTCCGTAACCGGGCGGGCATGACCGCCGAGCAGCTGGCCGATGCGCTCCAGATCTCCAAGAGTTCCATCCGGAACTGGGAGTGCGGCCTTACCCGCCCAGATCCAGAGTTTCTCTATCGGATGTTCACCTTCCTGAATGTAGAGCCGAACGAGTTTTTCGGTCTCACCGGTATCGGCACCCTGCTGACCACGGAGGAGCGGGACCTCGTTGACTATTACAGGTCCCTTGATAAGTCAGGCAAAGAGGATCTGCTGACCTTCGCGGAAGCCATGAACAAGAAGGCCCACAAGCGGAAGCTTCTGGCCGCTTATGACCGTATGAACGGTGTTGAAGACTGGGGTCGTTACGCCGCTGCCGGTGACGGCACAGACTGGCCGGAGTTTCCAGAGAAGGAAGAAATCATCCTGTTCGACAGCCCCATGGTTGCCCGCGCTGATGAGATCATCACCGTTACCGGAAAGAGCATGGAGCCACAGTTCCATGACGGAGACCGTGTGCTTGTGGAGCACTGTGTTGATCTTCGAAATGGTGACATTGGTATCTTCTATGTTCCCGGCATGGGCGGGGTCATCAAGCAGAAGGCTTACGACCGCCTGCACTCTATCAATCCGGACTACGATGATATCTTTCCCTACGAGGAAGGTGCTACCGTTATTGGCCGGGTGCTTGGCAAGATCGAGAAAGAGATGATCCCCAGCATAGAAGAACAGTCTCTATATCAGGAGGCCTTGGAAACACTGAAACTATAAAAACGCGAACGGGCGAGAGGAAGGCGCTCATGGAAACCGAGCATTGCTATATAGCGATTGACATGAAATCGTTCTATGCCTCCGTGGAATGCGTCGCCCGAGGCTACGATCCCTTGACTACAAACCTCCTGGTCGCAGACGAAAGTCGCTCAGATCAGACGATCTGTCTGGCCGTCTCTCCTTCCCTCAAAGCCATAGGCGTTCCTTCCAGGCCCCGCCTGTTTGAAGCAAAGCAAGCGATCCAGAAATATGAGCGGGAGCACCGGACAAAGATACAGTACATCACTGCCGTCCCGCGCATGGCGGAGTACGAGCGGGTCAGCTCCCTGATCTACTCCATCATCCTCCGGTATGCCGCGCCGATGTATGTCCACGTATACAGCATTGACGAGTCCTTCATTGACGCCACGCCCTATCTCCGATTCTATGAAAAAGAGGCAAAAGCTGCCGGAGTCCACCCGGCCCATACGATGACCATGACCATCATCCAGGATGTCCTGAGGACAACCGGAATCACGGCTACGGTCGGCATCGGTACCAACCTCTACCTGGCCAAGGTTGCCATGGACATCGTTGCAAAAAAGGCTGCGCCGGATAAGGACGGTGTCCGGATCGCCGAGCTGAACGAGGACAGCTACAAGTATCTGCTCTGGGAGCACAAGCCCCTGACCTCTTTCTGGATGGTAGGTCCCGGCAAGGCACATCGGCTGGAGAAGGCATATCTCTTCACCATGGGAGACATTGCCCAAAAATCCCAGTGGGATGAGGAATGGTTCTACAAGACCTTCGGAATTGATGGCGAAATTCTGATCGCTCACGCCTAGGGCTACGATCCGGTCACGATAGCCGACATCAAGAACTACAAGTCCGAAGGTCACAGCCTCTCCAATGGACAAGTACTTTCCCGGCATTACAAATACCAAGAAGCCAGGATCGTTCTATCCGAGATGATTGACGGTTTGTGCGCCGATATGTTTGCTAAGACGCTTATCGCACCGAAGTTTACCTGGTGGGTCAGCTATGACTATAAAAGCATGGAAGCCAGCCCAAACTATGATGGTCCTGTCGCCATCGACTTCTACGGACGGCTCCATCCCAAACACAGTAATGGAACAGTAAAGATGCCCATGGATACGAACAGCGTATCAACTGTCGCTCCGCGCATCCTGGAAGCTTTCGACAAGAAGACGGATCACCGTCTGCTCTACCGCAGGCTCGGTATCTGCGCCGATGGCGTCCATGAAGACAGCGGATTCTTCCAACTGAATTTCTTTATTGACTACGAGGCCCTTGAGCGTGAAAAGCGTTTACAGGGAGCCCTTAGTGAAGTGCGATCAAAATACGGAGCCAATGCCCTGTTCACGGGTAAAAACATGCTCGAAGGAGCAACGCAACTGGAGCGGAATGGCCAAATAGGCGGGCACAGAAAATAGCGTGCTCTCACCTCCAGCTGTGGATATCATGGTCGGAGGTGATCAGAATGGTTCTGGGATATATGCCCATGCCCGCAAATTTCAGATATAGAGAGGTGGCACTTCGAGGCCGCCCGGAGCACAAAGGCTGGGATGCCTTCTCTATCAAGCACCCGCCCATGCCCGCATCACGCTGGGCCAAGATCTTCAGCCCCTTCGATGCCTTGAAGGGCTTCAGCGAAGCCGTCAGTTCCAAGGAAGTACAGTACGTCTCCCGTGTAGAGCTGGATGCTGATGCGGAAGCAGATCTTTCCCGAAAACTGGAAATCCTACACAACCTGACATGGAATGGACGGATGGCCAGGGTGAACCACGTGATCGTCTCTGTGAAATACTTTGTCCCCTGCCAGGACGTGAACAATTTCGCTTTTGCCAATGCAGGACTGTATGAGACTGTTACTGGGATGGTTCTAAGAGTAGATACAGAGGTTAGGAAAGAGATAACAATCCAAACAGATACGACAAAAAAAGTGATCGGATTTGATGATATCCTGGAGATCACATTAAAAAACGGGTGTGTTCGAGACTGACCGGGAAATGGAAGCGCCGTAAGGAGAATGGATCATGTGCTGCAGATACTACATGGAGATGTCGCCGGAGCTGCGACCGATTATTGAGGAAGCAAACCGATCTGCCTTGAATGAGCGGATCGTTAATAAGCTCGGAAGGCCTATGGTCACAGAGGGAGAAGTCCGCCCGACCAATATTGTACCGGTCATAGCACCGAATCGGTCTGGCGCAAGAACTGTCTTCCCTATGATATGGGGCTTCACCCTTCCCCGCTCCTCTTCTCCCATGGTCAACGCCAGGATGGAAACGGCTAGCACAAAGCCCACCTTCAAAGAAAGCTGGGAACGTCGCCGCTGCATCGTCCCGGCATCGTACTATTTTGAATGGGAACACCTGATCAATGCGGCCACTGGGAAAGCCAAGACCGGCGATAAATACATGATCCAGCCAAAAGGATCCGCTGTCACTTGGCTTGCGGGACTTTACCGAATCGAGGATATATCTGGTATTCAGGTCCCAGTATTCACGATCCTTACAAGAGAACCGAGCGAAGAGATCCGATTCATCCATGACCGAATGCCGGTCATTTTGCCTGGGGAGGCCGTCGAGAAATGGATCAATCCGGACAGTAAACCGGATGAGATCATTAAGAATGCTATGACGGATATGGTATTCGAGAAGATTATAGCGTAACAATCCAAACATCATAGTCGGAGAAATGCCGGAGCAATCGCACTCTGAAGCGATCACGCTCCGGCTATTTTAATGAGCCCCATCTTTATGAAGATCAGATACAGATAACTTGCTCCGAACGTTCCGAGAACTTTCGCTCCTTTAACCTCCCCCTCCAGTTCGACAACTTTCCCATACGCCTTCATCACGGTCGCCCGTGTGATGCTCTTCTCCTTTCGATCTATAAACATCTCTCCGCCGTGAATCTTATATGTGAAGTCCAGGCCCTTGCTGGTGGTGAAGAGACATCCCTGCAGGTAGATCAGCTCCTGCCATAGCTTCTCTTCTTTTTCGGCATCCGTTCTATTGTTGTTCCTCTTCCTCACACGGTACTATTTCTGCCTCTCTGCCTTGATACTGATATCTGGGAGGTTGTAGATGATGTGTGCG
>CAMJPL010000015.1 GCA_946407735.1 uncultured Clostridia bacterium | reverse complement strand
AAACGCATTCTATGCCCACAGGCAAAGGAAATGGATCAAACTGCTGCGGCAAAAATAGTTGTTGCCCCTCTTCTTTCCGAGGGTAACGCTGATGATCATGAGTGATGATAACTGGATAGGAACAGATGCCAGATCATCCCGATCGGTCAGTAATAGTCCCATTATATATTATCGGGTATATTATTCAGTCTTTACAATATCATAATACTTCAAGGGAGGATTTAAATATTATCAACAGAGCATAGTGATTAACAAAAAGCGCTTCGATGATTAGAAGCGCTTTTTGTATTATCATTACCTGATAGGTAAGAACAGCGGCGGTCAGGATTTTATCTCATTACATATCTGTAAACTGCATTTCCATATAGCCGCCGCAGTAAATGCCAATCCTACTATAACTGAAATACACCTCACGACATTCACATCAACCTCGCTAAACATTATAAAGTACGCTGCATCCTGCCATTCATGAAGGAAAAAGGACTCCAACATCCAGGAATATAACTGCACCCAGGTGGAAAACAGAAAACAGGCTGAAAATCTGCCAAGAATCGAATACGGTCGGATGAAGAACATGGTCAGACTTGTGATCAGCACCAGCCCGACTCCGTTTATGTACAGAATGGCAAGTATTACGGCTGTAAAATCACCATAGCCCCAGTCAACTGAAAACAGGGAAAACCGCGTGATTGGTGCGCCGCAAGCTATGGCAACGATTGCATGCCCTGCTTAGTGAACAATGAATAATATAGTAAGAGCCGCGGCGAGATTTAATATCCACAGTATTATTTTCTTTAATCATTCTCGCCCTGTCAACCTGTCATACATCATTTCAAGATATTATGCCGATTCAGCACAAAACACTGTTTTATCAACAACTTTAACAAATCTAATGAGCTTATCTCTGGGCCGTTCAGAGCGTTTTCTCGCCGCTGCATGGCTGATTCTCTCCAGTTCAGCTATTTTGTTATAGTTGAATATCATAACGTGTAACATTCCCGTTTACGGCAGAACCTGCCCTACCGCGCTCATGTACATCTTCGGCCAGCTGTAGGAATTTGCCGCCTGGATGTTGTTCAGGAATATAATATCGGTCAGACCATAGTCTTTGAGCTTTTCATAAAGATTAAACCCGATATATCTGACGTCAGCAACAATGATATTGCCATAATGTTCGCAGAGAAACGGGACAAAGGCGTCTCCGTATGAATCCTTCAGCACGAGCACGTTCCTGTCCTGCGGATTATCCGGCACATTGATCACTGTATAAGGATTATCTCCGGCGATGAACGACAGATATGAAGAATTCGCCTCGACGATGCATGACGGGTATACATTCGTCGCTCCATAAGCGTTTGTAACAGTCATCGTATGAGGTTTTCGCGGGCAAAAAGCTTCTATTACATCTTCAAATTTTTTGACGCTCGGATGGCGTGTCAGACCGTACATACTCCCATGATAATGCTCGTTCAGCACAGCGTAATCAAATCCGTCAATCGGCGTCGGTTCAAAACCCGCAGATTCCGCGAACGCTGCATAAGCGTAATACGCTCCCCGCGCTGTCCAGTGATGATCCGACTTAAAGAACAGATATTCATGGCGGTTGGCATACATCTTTGAATATGTATCTACAAAGTTGACAGAATCATCTGTCAGAGCGCTCATTTTATCCAGTATCTCGCCCTGATCCGAGAGCTTATTCGTAACCGTCGGGTTATCGATTACCATGGACGATACCGGCGCGATTACGATGCTTACCCTGCACCCGAAAATCTTTTGATAATATGCCGCTGTCTGCGCATAGATACTTGCGTTTGTTTTGGAAAAGTACGCCTGATTGTAAACGGCGTCACCGTATATAAACAGACCGTTGGAAAGAAAATCGGCTCTGAGATCCGCATCGTCGGGATTGACGAACCCACTGATCTCGGTCACATTCACAGCACATTCCGCGTATATTTCGTCATTATAATAACATTTAATGGTACAGGTTCCCACAGCGTTGGCATGTACATCTACTCCTCCGGACGGGTTTATCGAAACAGACGCGACATTCACGTCAGATGTTGTCCAGAAAACTGTCTCTCCCTGAGGATTCTCGGTTTCAACCTCAGCTGTCACAAGAGCTCCGCTGCCTATCGTCAGATTCAATGTTTTTCTGGAAAGATGTATCGCCGTAACTGTATAACCTGTCTGCTCTTCCGAATTCATCTCTGCAAGCTGCGCCTCTGACAATTCAGAATCATTCGGCGTTCCGATAACATTCACAATGCACTCTGAACGGATATTATCGCCATAGGTACAGATAAGTATACAAGTCCCTGCGGCATGCGCTGTGACATCGACTCCTCCGGACGGATTTACTGACACAGTCGCGACGGTTGTATCTGATGTTGACCAATAAACGACAGCTCCGTCGGGATTGTCTGTATCTACAGTGGCGGAAACAAGCGCAGTGCCGCCGACAGTCATATTTATTTCGGCATGAGAAAGATATATAGCCTTAACTGTATAGGCAGAATGCTCAGCCGCTTCGGTAACAGGCGCGGTTGTTTCAGGCGATTCAGTTTCAGTCTTTGTTTCAGCATCGGAAATAACGTCTGAAGCTTCTGTTTCGGTATTATCGGCTGTTTGGGGATTATTATCCGATTCGGCGAGGGTTGAACCGTTTTCTTCTTCCAGATCGTCCGGATCATCAAAGAGCTCACTGAAGGCCGCTGCGATCTCATCCTCATCAGGTTCGTCAGCTTTAGGATCATCGGCGGAATTATTAAGCAGAGAGAAGCTTTCTTCTCCTCCTATCGTATAATCAATTCCTTTCAGCAGATCCATCTTTCCGGACAGTTCCACAAGTTTATCGCGCTCCGGGAAAGTGTCTGATATATACGCGGAAATACCTGAAAAATATGATCCGTCGATGAGTGAGCTTATTGAAAACTCCGGCATGGAAGCAAGCTCACGTTTCTCGGATTCCGAAAAAGTCGGTCGATCAGTCTGAAACAGATTCCACAGAGCGCATCCGCCGAACAGTATGGCTGTCACACTGAGACAGATGATATCTATAGGCTTGTTATTCAAAATAATCCTCCAGATGTACTCAATGCTAATCTCAGAACCGGAAATACAGGAACGGACTATATGTGTTCCCTACCAGCCGCACCGTGGATACAGCAGTCAATACCACTATGACAGCTGTCTTTATAACGCGCTCAGCAGAATACGGCATCCGATCTTTGAATTTGTCCCATAGAAAATGAAAAACCGGAGTGGCTGATATCACTGCGGACAAAAGGAGCAGAATATTATCCATAAGAATCGACTCAGTAAATATATCTGACAGGGATACGCATCCGATACCGAACAATCGGCCGAGATTCATGATCAGGTCTTTGTCAAAATAAAAGATCGCGAATCCGAAAACCGTTATAAAAGCGGTACACAGATGAGAGACCGGAACCGAGATCGCTTTCGGGATGGCTTCAAGAACTTTTAACCATACCTTCTTCTCAAATACAAGAATCACAGCGTAATACAATCCCCAGAGAATAAAATTCCATGACGCGCCATGCCAGAGCCCGGTAAGAATCCAGACTATCAGAATATTGCGATACTGGTTATGACGGTTTCCTCCAAGCGGAATATAAACATAATCCCTGAAAAATGTTCCGAGAGATATATGCCATCTCCTCCAGAATTCCGTCGCGCTCCGGGCTATAAGCGGATAATTGAAGTTTTCAATGAACCGGAAACCGAACATTCGTCCCAGACCGATAGCCATATCGGAATATCCTGAGAAATCAAAATATAGCTGAAGAGTAAAGAATACAGCGCCGAGCCAGCGCGAGGAAAGTGTCGCACCGTCCAGCGCATAAAACGCCTTAAGCGCTGTCTCACAGCAATCGGCTATCAGTACCTTTTTGGCCAGCCCGCAAGAGAAGCGAAAGAGTCCTTCGTTTATATCAGCAGCGGCTACGGACCTGTAAACAAGCTGTTTTTCAATATCCTTATACCGCACAATAGGCCCTGCGATAAGCTGCGGGAAGAATGAAACATACAGCAGAAGACGAAAGTAAGATTTTTGGACCTCCGCGTCACCACGGTATACGTCTATCACATACGACATCGTCTGGAATGTGAAAAAGCTTATGCCGATCGGCATGGAAACAGAGATAACCGGAATAGACGATCTGAATACCGTATTCAGCGTCGAGGTAAAGAAGCCGAGATACTTATAGAAAAACAGCACGCCGAGATTGCTGACTATCGCCAGAATCAGCCAGACCCGCTTCCGAGCCGGGGTATTTGACTTTATTATCATGATTCCGAACAGATAGTCGGCAAACACAAGGCCTATCATCAGGAAAACGCATATCGGTTCTCCCCATGCGTAAAATGCGAGAGAAAACAGTATCAGGACGCCGCGCCGATACGCGTCATTTTTGATGACAAAATACGCCAGAAACAGCAGCGGCAAAAATACGTAAACAAAAAACAGATTTGAAAATACCATGAAAAATCTGCGCTTTCATTATTGGATCACAGTAAACAACAGAGGAAGATCAGAAAACAATCTGAACCGGAATGCGATATCCTGCTGACAGCATAAGTATACCATTTTCTCAGCATCATGTCAAGGAATATCGTGAATCATTTTGTTATTACACGCCTTTTATTCAAATGCGGCGCTTTCTGATTTTAGCCCGGTTTCTTTTTACAGCCTCCAATCGGGTAAGAGAGGGTGGCTATCCCCCGTCATCCCACACCACCGCTCATGCGGTCCCGCAAGCGGCGGTTCGACTAATGATATATTGCTTTCTGCCTGCCCTGTACGTCTATTCTCACTAAGCTGCTTCTGCCCTCTATCCTCGGTTTCCGACCCACTTTCAAGCTGGTGCTAGAATAATCCCAGTACAAACTAAACTGAGAAATCCGCCGGGAAATATGGTATAATGGGATCAAAATCAAGGAGGATTTCATCATGTCAAAGAAATCGAAGCAGCACGACAAGCAGTTCAAACAGAATGCCGTGCAGTACGTCAAGGAACATCCCGATCTCTCGCTCGAAGAGTGCGCGAAGAACCTCGGGATCGGTCTCAGCACCCTGTCCCGCTGGCGTCAGCAGTTCGAGGCCAACGACGGCGACATCCCCGTCCGCGGTTCCGGGAACTACGTGTCCGACGAGCAAAAGGAGATCGCGCGCCTGAAACGCGAGCTCCGCGACACGCAGGACGCCCTCGATGTGCTAAAAAAAGCCATCAGCATTCTGGGAAAGGAATGACGACCGCCGTCTTTACGGAGGTCACCGCGAAAACGGAGGCGTCAAAGGCTGCGGGAAAGCCCGTCTCCGTTTCCGGAATGCTGAAAAAACTCGGTTTCTCCCGTTCCGGTTTCCGCGCGTTTCTCCGTCACAAGGCGTCCAAAGCAGAACGCCGGAAAGAACATCTCAAAAAACGGATCCGGGAGATCTACGACAAGTCCAAACAGAACTACGGCGCGCCGAAGATCACAGTCGAGCTTCGCAAGAGCGGTGAAGTCATCGCGGAGCGCACCGTCGGCAAGTATATGCGTGAGATGGGGATCAAAGCCCAGTGGGTCAAGCCCTGGATCGCCACCACCCGTGATTCCGATTTCAGCAAAGAGCTTCACAACATCCTTGATGAACAGTTCAATCCCGAGCGTCCCAATGCCGTCTGGTGCACGGACATCACCTACATCTGGACGGCGGACGGATTCGTTTACCTCACCAGCATCATGGACCTTTACTCCCGCAAAATCATCGCCTGGACGCTCTCCGAAACCATGGAGGTCTCCTGCGTCGTAGAAACCGTCAAACAGGCCAAAGCCAGACGCGACACCGACCTCCCGCTGATCCTTCATTCGGACCGGGGCAGCCAGTACGTTTCAAAAGCCTACCGCGAAGTCACCGAAAAGTTCCAACTCAGTTACAGCCACAAGGGATATCCCTACGACAACGCCTGCATCGAATCTTTTCACTCTCTCATCAAGCGCGAATGGCTCAGCCGCTTCAGGATCGAAAACCGCGCTCACGCTTACCGACTTGTGTTCGAGTACATCGAAGCTTTTTACAACACCGTTCGAATCCACAGCCACTGCGACTATATGTCGCCCGATCAGTTCGAAAAACTCAAGGCGAACGTCGCCTGAGGACGCTGCACGTCCTCTCAGGCTACCCCGCCTGTCCAGCCCGTTCCCCTTTTCGTGCGGTTTTTGCTCATTTTAGTTTGTGCGAAATATTGACAGAGGAGCAATAAATAAAGTAGTATAAATACTGTATCAAATAAAGAGGCTGAGCACAAATCTTTGCGCAGCCTCTTTATTATTATTGTTTCATGCTTTATCTCTTTTTGTTTCTATATTATGTCTATTGTAATCATACACCATATAAAAAACATAATTACGAATACACTGCAGTAACCCGGAACAAACCCCACCAGAATTACATACAGGCTCATACACCTCTTTACTAAATATCAAGCCTTCATACTACTGTCCGTATTATCCGTATTAATAGTCAGCATAATTACTCTAACGGTGGTCTCTTTTTATGTGCTTTAATAGATATCCTTTCTTATCATCAGTCCATATTCTCGAATGCCTCTACAAGCTTATCGAGCGATGTCTGCGCCTTACTCATACCCTTCTGTATATACGAGCTCAGTTCCTTATTCTTACTGTTGGCAACGTCGCTGACGATATTGTTGAATGGCAACTGGTAGAAGAAGGCGAAGCCGATGGTTCTGGTGTCGGCGATGATCTGCAGCATCTCGGTATCATCGGGGGAATCGGCGAGACGTGTTTTTATGGCAACCTCATAGTAAGCCGGGAGCACATTAGTATAATTATAGCAGCTCAGAGCTTCACATACCGTACCGACTATGTCAGTATCTGATACAGTCGCCGGAATCGCCCACGGGACATCCGTACAGCAGTTGATGTAGTTTTCCTGCATCTCGTTTAGCTTTGGAGAGGGAAGGAAGCCATATATCACCTCGCTGTTGCGGTATGTATCATAGGCATCGCCTATCTGAGTATAGGCGAGGAGCGCAAGTCCGTCCTTGAATTCGTTCACTCCGAAGTCGCCCTCAGAGAAATACAGATTAGACTCCTTATAGAGCCATCTCAGTTTCTCAACCATGGTAGTGAGCTGGTTTTCATCAACCGTTATCTCCGGCATTCCATCTTTGTCTTTTTTGTACACGCTGCAGCCGACCGCCTCCTGCATGCAGTACATTGTCTGATTACCAGATGTAAAGCCGACCTGATCATTTTTCCCAATCTTCCCGTTTCCGTCGAGGTCGGCGGATGTGTCTGAGATAAACTCGAACATCGCGTCGAGAGTCCATTTACCGTCACGGACTGTGTTGTATGGGATATCGCGGCCGTAGTTGTCTGCGATAGTCTTATTTACACAGAGGACACGCGTCCAGTGCAGACCACAGTACGACATATAGTTCGACGCTACATACAGCTTGCCGCATACGCTCAGGTTTTCAATCGTATCGTTAGGCCACCAGGGCTGGCTGAAGTTGAATTGATCGACATTGTTCATATTGTAAAGATATCCATTCTGAGCGAGAGATCCGGTATTGGTGTCATGCCCTATCTGGATATCGAACGAATCATCGCCGGCTGACACAGCCTTCTTGACATAATTCATTACCGCCGATGTATCGCCGCACTCGATCCAGCTGATCTTTACATTGAAGCGGTTCTCGATGTAAAGCTTTGAGTTGTAAAGCTCGTCATTTACCGGATTTCCGGTCAGTTCGTCGTATACGAGATATGTGGCAAGCTCCTTGTCATAGAAATTGCAGGAGGCTATACGGAAATTGTATCCTCCGAAATCTGTGTCGGGAAGTCCGTCCGACGCTTCGGGTGCTGTCGATTCAGCCTCAGTGATCACTGTGTTATTCTCGGTATTGGTTTCAACTGGTGAGGATGTCGATGAAGCGGCCTCGCCACAGGCGGATATGGATAATGTGAGCAAAATCAACAAGGAAATGATTTTTTTCATATGGCAGCACCTCGAAATAATGTCGTAATACTAATGATGTAAATTGTATATATTATAGCATATATTGCCGAGTAATGCAATAGAAAATAATGATGTGGTTAAGTGAAATTGTATGATGTAAGCAGAAACTTGACAAATGACACTGTGAAAAGCTTCGTTGGTCGCGATTGGCTGAGATTTGTATATTATATTTGAAAAAAGTAGAATAATACACCTTAAGACTTCTCCAAAAACATTGTGATATAATTTGCAGTAATTCTGGTAAGTGGTAATTTAGCTTATTCTAATAAAACCATTTTTTTAAATGTGATGTTCGTTTTTAAGAAAAAGCAGAAGACATTTTCACCCAAAGCATTTTCAAACGGGTTTCCACGTCTAACATGGACGGGGAAATGTGATACGCTTGTGTCAGGTTGAAACACTCCTGTGAAGTGTATTGAAACCATTGATCACTGTGGAGTGCGAGTCCATCAGTGACCTTTTCTTTTTTCTTCGCTGCCCTGATCGTATCCAGAACAAGATTTACCGTCTGCCTTGGGGAAGTACGATAACTGATAATGCTCAGATCGTACAGGTCCCGGATGACGGATAGTAAAGGAATCCCTGTCCCGTCTTGATATAGGAGACATCCGTAACCCGCTTCTGATTCGGACGATCGGTGCGGAAATCATGGTTCAAGTTGTATAATGTTTCATCCCTTTCTTCCCTGCCATTTTCTTTCTCCTTTCATAACCAAAAGCTCCTATGCAGTATTATGACACATAGAAGCTTTTTGTCATTGTCCGTTTTTGCTGGAGCGGCACAGCGGGATCCCCTTTCGATTTTTAAACAATAACGTAATTTATAGTGTTTTTGAGGTAAATCTTTAGGTAAATTCTATTTTCAGGTCATTTTTGCCTTGTATTTACAAGGATTCTGGATTTTCTATTGCATTTCCGTTTTTTTCATGATATAATTATTAATGATATTGTAATCCTTCCAATTTCCGAGAGGAGAATATTATGAAAACCTATAATGTAGCGATCATCGGTCAGGGGCGTTCCGGGCGAGACATTCACGGCGCGTTCTTCCGCTCCGACTTCAACAAGGGGCGGTTCAGGGTCGTTGCCGTTGTCGACGAGCTTGAATATCGCCGCGAGACGGCAGCTCAGGAATACGGGCGCGAAGTATCCGTATATTCCGATTATCGTGCTCTGACCGGTCGCGGGGATATCGATCTGATAGTGAACTCCACCTACTCAAAGGATCACTTCCCTATCACTCTCGATCTTCTCAAAAACGGATACAACGTGATATCCGAGAAGCCCGCCGCCATGCATGCCGACGACGTCAGAGCCATGATCGCCGCGGCAAAGGAAAACAACGTTTTTTATGACGTTTTCCAGCAGTCGAGATTCACTCCTTATTTCCAGCAGGTCAAAAAAGTAATCGCTTCCGGCGCACTCGGGAGAATAGTCGAGATAGACATAGCCTTTGACGGATTCTCAAGGCGCTGGGACTGGCAGACGCTGCAGGAGAACGGCGGCGGCTCCCTTTACAATACCGGACCGCACCCGCTCGATCAGGCGCTCGATCTTCTCGATATCCGCGACGCCATGCCGGGGAACGGTCTGAACGTCTTCTGCAAAATGGACAGAGTGAACACCTACGGCGACGCGGAGGATTACGTCAAGCTTATACTCACCGCGCCGGGCAAGCCGCTGATAGACCTTATGATATCGAGCTGCAACCCGTATCCGTGCTTCACATACCGCATCCAGGGCGAAAACGGCGGGCTCAAGGGAGACATGCAGGATATCGAATGGAAATACTATGATCTGAACGAGGCTCCGGATCAGAAGCTGATCCGCGAAAGCCTCAGAAACGACAAGGGATATCCGATGTATTGCAGCGAAAAGCTGACATGGCACACCGAAAAGTGGCACAATGACGGAAGCGGGGCTTTCGACAACGCCGTGAACAGCTATTATTCGATGATATACGATCACTTCACCGAAGGCAGGGAGCTTACCGTCAAACCGGAGCAGGTCATCCAGCAGATCGCCGTCATCGAGGAGGCTCACCGTCAGAACCCGCTTTCAAGACTGGGAGAATAAAGATATGTACAGAATAGGAATACTGGGGACTGAAAATTCACATGCCGACGCCTTCGCCGACATCGTGAACAATCCCGGCTCGCCTTACGCCGGAGAGTTCAAGGTCACCGCTCTTTACGCTCTCGATGAGCGCCCGAGCCAGCTGATACAGTCAAAGCATGAGGGAGACGATATCCAGATAGTAAGCTCGCCTGATGAGATGCTGCCGCTTGTCGACTGCGTCATGGTCACCGCGCGTCACGGCATGTACCATAAGGACTTCGCGCTCCCGTTCATCCGCGAGGGGATGCCGGCCTTTATCGACAAGCCATTTACCGTATCGACCGAGACCTCGATGCAGCTCATCGAAGAAGCCCGCATACACGGCGCTCCGATCTGCGGTGGTTCAGGGTGCAAATATTCCTCGGAAATACTGAAGCTCAAGGCTGATATCGAAGCCGGAGTTATCGGAAATGTGACGTCCGCCATGATCACGTTCGCCGTTGATCTCGATTCGGTTTACGGTGGGCTTTACTTCTACTCTAGCCATCTCATAGAGGAGATGATCACCCTCTTCGGAGGCGATGTGCGTACAGTGCACGCCTTCCGCAGCGGCAAAAAGCTCACCGCGCTCGCCCGTTATCCTCAGCTCGACGTGACAATGAACTTTGAGCATACATATACGGCAGTTGTCTACGGAGAAAAGGGATGGCTGGCGGTACCGACGACATGCAGTGGGATCTATGAGGCTGAATTCGCTCATTTCGCCGAAATGGTAAGGACCGGCAAGACGGATACTACGGCGGAGGAACTTGTAAAGCCCGTCAGGATAATGGACGCTATTTCAAAGAGCCTGATTTCAGGCAGAGATGAGGCGGTGTAATAAAATGCTGTTATTTGAAAACAACGACAGGATCGTATTCACAGGCGATTCGGTGACAGATTCCGGCCGCGGACGTCCGGTCGGTCAGGGGCTCTGGGACGGTGTCGGCAACGGATATGTCAGGGCGATAGATTCGCTTCTGGCCGTATCATATCCGGAATCTCTTTTCCATATTATGAATACCGGATCCAGCGGTTTCACCAGCCGCGATCTTCTCTCCGTATGGCAGAGAGACGTGCTAGATCTTAAGCCTGACTGGGTATCGGTCTGCATCGGCTTCAACGACGTATGGCGCCAGTTCGATTCTCCCGCCGTCACCGATCAGCATGTATATATCGACGAATTCGAGAAAAACGTGACCCTGATGGCCGAAAAGACGCTTCCGAATGTAAAGGGCATGATATTGCTGACACCCTATTACATCGAGACGAACACGGACGATGCCATGAGGGCGAAGATGGACGAGTACGGCTCGGTGATAAAGAAGATAGGCAAAGACAAAAACATCCCTGTCGTGGATCTGCAGAAGGAATTCTGCGATTATCTCCGCTACCGGCACAGCTCATATATAATGTGGGACCGCGTGCATCCCGGATGGGTCGGATCTATGCTGATCGCCCGCGCCGTCCTCAAGGCTGTCGGAGCCGACAGGATATCCATCGGAGAATGACAGATGCCTAACACAGAAACCAAAATAAGCGGCGAATACTCCTATAAAGCGCATATATTCGATCTTGAGATAGACAAGGTAAAGCTCCCCGACGGAAAAGAGGCTTTCCGGGATGTCATTCGCCATCCCGGAGCCTGCTGTGTCGTCCCGCTGACCGATGACAATGAAGTGATATGCGTGAAGCAGTTCAGATATCCTTTTCTTACCGAGACTCTTGAGATCCCTGCCGGTAAACTGGATAAGAGAGACGGGGAAACTCCGCTATCATGCGCCGAGCGCGAGCTGAAAGAAGAAACGGGAGCTCTGGTAGGCAGGATCGAGTTTATCGGTGAATACTGGTCAAGTCCAGCTATACTTGACGAGCGGATATACATGTATCTCGCACGCGATCTGAGCTTCGGGGAGATGTCGCCTGACGAAGACGAATTCATAGATGTCGTAAAGCTGCCTTTGAAAAAGCTTGTCGATATGGTGATGAACGGTGAAATCACCGACGGAAAAACACAGACGGCGCTGCTCAAAACAGCGTTAATCATTGGAAACTGACAATTGAAAAACCGAATAAAGAGGGTACTAAGATGACAATCAAAAGAATACTGACCTTCTCCTTTGCGTTCCTTATGACGGCGTCGTCATTATCTGCCTGCGGGGAGCAGGCAGTCGGGAATTCCCCGGCTTCAACAACGGCTGCGCTCGGAGAATCTGCTGCCGAAACCGAATCCGATGAAAACCTGTCGGATATAGAAAAGCGCGCCAGAATCAGCGACGATCTGCCGGACAAGGATTACGGCGGCCGATCATTCCGCGCCGCGGTGACCACGGAAAAGGTATATGAGATCTTCGCCGAAGAACAGACGGGAGCCGTTGAAAACGACGTCATCTACAACAGAAATGTCCGGATAGAGGATCGATTCGGGGTAAAGATCAAGGCAATTGAGACAGTAGACCCATTCTCTGCTGTCGTCAAGGTCGCGTCATCCGGAGACTACGCGTATGAGATCTGCGGGCATTTCGACTACAAAGCCTATACGCCGATTACCGCCGGTGCGTATTACAACTGGTATGAGATCCCATGTGTCGATCTTGAAAAGCCGTGGTACAGCCAGGATTCAAACGATTCGGCGACTATCAACGGCAAGATATTCTGCGTCACCGGAGATCTTGCGGTGACGGCGCTCCAGTACACATACGGGGTGTTCTTCAACAAGCGGATCTGCGAGCAGTACGGATGGAACGACAGGGCGCTGTATGACAAGGTCTACGACGGGACATGGGTGATCGACGACTTCATCGAGATAGTTTCCGGGATATACGAAGACGTCGACGGTGACGGAAAGGTGAAGGACACCGATCTGTTCGGTTACGGTGACAATCCCGTAAATCCTTCGGACGTCTGGCTCACTTCATTTGATCAGCCTCTCACCGGACGTGACGCAGACGGCAATATCACTATCGAGCTGATGAGCGAAAAAACGGTTCAGGCTCTCGAGAAGATCGTCGATTTCCATTACAACAATCCCGGATGCCGTAAATACAACGCGCAGTGGGATGAGCAGAAATACTTCCCGCAGGGACTTATGGCGTTCGCTCCGCTCGCGTTCATAAACTGCTTTGACAAATGCAGAGACATGGAAGACAGCTACGGCATACTTCCGAATCCGAAGTGGGACGAGGCTCAGCAAAGGTATCTCACGAATGCCTACGACCAGTTCTCGGTGTTCGGAGTACCTATGTCAGTTCCGACGGAAGATCTCGAGTTCGTTGGAATAATCTACGAAGCCCTCAACGCCGAAAGCTACAAGTCGGTATATCCAGCCTATTACGACGTCGCTCTGAAGGGCAAATACTCGGAAGATGAGGACACGGCCAACATGGTTGACATAATCATGGACGGACGTCTGTTCGACTTCAGCTTCCAGTTCGGCGAGAGCTACTTCAACCGCATCCCATACTGGTTCAGGGACAGGCTCGCCGCCAAAAAAGCCGATATCGCGACATACTATGAAAAGAACATCGGCAAGGTTGAAGCCAACCTTCCGAAGCTCTACGCATGCTACGAAGGCTGAAAGATAATTTCGTTCTTTGAGTATGAGAAAGAAAGGATGTCTGTCGTGCCAAGCGAAATAATCAGAAAAGTATCGGCTGCCCTGCTGTCTGTGACGTTCATAATACCGGCGTTATCGGCCTGCGGTGAGCAGTCGGATGCCCCGATAGCGGCTCCGCAGCAGGGTGCCGAAACAGCCGCCGCTGACGCGGAAACCGAAGCCGCGGTCCCGACCGAGGAGGATATCATCAGAGAGATATATCAGGACGCCGATTTCGGAGGATATGAATTCCATCTGCTCGGCTACAAGCCGGGAGGCCATTTTTACGGCAAGATCAGCGCCGCGGCGAACGAGATGTGGTATGAGGAGCAGACGGGTGATATCTATGAGGACGCGGTATATCGGCGCAACCAGATGACCGAGGAGCTGCTGAACGTAAAGATCAGCCCGGTGTTCGTCGACGATGTGCAGTCGTCGCTGAAAAAGCTCGTCATGTCCGGGGATCAGTCGGCAGACGCCGCTCTCGGTCCGCTCGCGTACAACATGGACCTCGCCGCGTCCGGATATCTTGTAAATCTGCACACCATAAGCTCGCTCGATCTCTCGCAGTCGTGGTTCGACCAGGGGATCGTCAAAAATTACAGCTACAAGGGAAAGCAACTCTACGCCGTCACCGGTGCGGGCAACATTTTCGACGATTACGCCGTTCCGGTTGTATTTTACGGCAGGGATATCCTTACCCAGTATCAGCTTTCCGATCCCGCCGATCTTGTCACCGACGGTAAATGGACGATAGACGCCATGATGACCATGGGTGAAGCCGTTACCGCCGACATAGACGGCGACGGCAAAATGACCGACTCCGACAGCTACGGGTACCTTGACAACACCGGCGAGATGGTTCATCTTATGGAAGGCACCGGCTATACCATGACAAATGTCGGGGACGACGGGATCCCGTATGTGAACTGCACAAAGCCCGGGTATGTCGAAGCTGCCGAATTTATCTACAATCGTGTGATACAGAGCCCCGCCCTCTGGCACGGCTCGAACGGGATCGCCGTAGGGATCATGAAGGAGAACCGCGCTCTGTTCTATTACGAGCTGCTCGGCTGCATAAACGAGTTCCGGGATATGGAATCATCGTTCAGCCTTCTTCCCTGCCCGAAGCTGAACGAGGCGCAGGAGACTTACGTCAGCTCGATCAACTCGGTATGGTGCACGTCCTTCTCGGTCCCGGTCACCACTCCTGATGCGGAGAGAACGGGAGCGGTGCTTTCAGCTCTAAACGCCTTCTCGGTCGGAACGGTGAACAATGTGCTGTATGAGCTGCTGCTCGGCGCTAAGCTGGTAAGAGAGGAAAAAACACAGGAGATGCTGAGCGTCATCCTCTCGAGCAAGAAATACGACTGGGGGAACGGTTACTCCTGGTCGAACGGCATATCGAGCCTGCTCAACTCGCAGGTATCGGCGAAATCCTTCACAATGGCATCTAAACTCGAATCTCAGAGCGAAAAGATCCAGAAATCCTTCGACAAATTCCTCGCCAAATTCGACGAACTGGAATAAGCCGGAAGGTTCTCTGTTCCGCTTATTGTTGATCTCTGAAGGCACAAAATACATATATTATAAACGAGGTATGAATCATGCTGACTCTTGCTCAAAACAAAAAGACGGATTACCGCATCGTTATTGCCGACGACGCGGCTCCGTCGGTTATCCACGGCGCCGAGGAACTGAAACGCTTTCTCGGCGAGATATCGGGCGCCGATTTCATCATCGACACCGACAAGACCAAACAGACCGAAAAGGAGATCCTTGTAGGTCGGTCATCTCACTTTGACGCGCTTGACACCGGCATCAGCGTCTGTGAGCTCGGCGACGAGGGACTGTATCTCAAAACGGTAGGCGATACCGTCGTCATCGCCGGATCGGATGTCCGCGGCGCGATGTACGGTGTATATCAGCTGCTCGACGAATATCTCGGATGCCGCTGGTTCACCGAGGACGTCTCCTTTATCCCGAAGCGCTCAACGCTCACGCTTCCCGAGCTTGACAGGAAATTCATACCGAAGCTCGAATACCGCGACCCGTACTTCCTGGGGTATTTCGACGGCGACTGGTACGCCCGCAACCGCATGAACGCACAGTCTGGCAATATCTCGAAGCTGATGGGCGGCAAGGTCAGATACCACCGCTTTGTTCATACGATGGATGAGCTCATCCCTCAGAAGGAATACGGCGACAGCCATCCCGAGTACTACGCTCTCAGGTACAACGAAGACGGGACATGCGAAAGACTGAATCACAAATACAGCCAGCCGTGTCTTACGAATCCCGAAGTGCTTGAGATCGCCAAGAAGAACGTCAGAAAGATCCTTGCCGACAATCCCGACTGCCAGATCATGTCGGTATCGCAGAACGACAACTTCTCATACTGCCAGTGTGACGCCTGCAAGGCGGTGGACGAGGAGGAAGGCAGCCATGCCGGGACTCTGATCCGTTTCGTTAACGCCATCGCCGAGGATATCGAGAAGGATTATCCGAACGTCGCGATAGACACGCTCGCCTATCAGTACACCCGCAAGCCCCCGAAGCATGTCGTGCCGCGTCCGAACGTGATCGTGCGTCTCTGCTCTATCGAATGCTGCTTCGGTCATCCGCTCGACGAATGCTCACTTTCCGGCACTGAGGGCGGACAGGGCTCGTTTACCGACGATCTCGTCGGATGGGGCAAGATATCCAATCGTCTGCACATCTGGGATTACGTCGTTAACTTCGCTCATACCCTTTCTCCCTTCCCGAACTTCAAGGTCCTCCGCCCAAACATACGCTATTTCATCGATCACGGCGTGACCGGCATCTTCGAGGAAGGCAACAACTCTGTCCGCGATACCGGTGAGCTCAATCTGCTCCGTCAGTACGTCCTCGCCAAGTATCTCTGGGATCCGGATTATGATGAGGAAAAGGCTGTGAACGAGTTCATATCCGCTTATTACGGTCAGGCGGCGGCGTCCGTCAGGGCGTATTTCGACCTCATCCACGATCAGATCACTCCCGACGTGCATGTCCATATCTATGACAATCCTCATCAGTCATACATGCGCGCCGAGGTGCTTGACGCTGCCGACAAGATATTTGACGAAGCCGAGCGCACCGCCGACTGTGACTGTGTGCTTAAACGGGTAAAAACTCTGCGTCTCTCGGTACGCTACGCAAGACTCTGCAACACGCCGATGGATGATCCGAACCGCGCGGCGGAGGCTGAAAAGTTCATCTCAGACGTAAGAGTGGCCGGGATCAGATCCTACCGCGAAGGCACTCAGATCCCGCAGGTCGAGGATCAGATAAGAGAAGGAAAAATATAATCACAATAACAAAAATGAACAATCAAAGGGAGGCTTAATAAGCCTCCCTTTTCATTTTCTCTCATTATTTCTCGATCCAGACCGCGTCCGGTTTTATATGGGCGTGTATAAATTCTTTCACAAAGTCGAAATCCTCTCCGTCAGCATAAACGTGATTGCTGCCTATCTCTTTCAGCTTTATCGTGCTCCTGCGCCTGTTCACGATGACCTTTTTCACATCACTAAACTCGGTGGTCGAGACAGTTCTCGTGGAAGTCAGTCCTGCGCCGACAGTCGAGGGCCTTCCGGTAAGAACACCGGCGACGACAGCCGCCGTGCCGATCTTCTTTGCCTTTTTCGCCTGACTTTCGGCCTGCGCGTGGATCAGCTTTTTCTCATCCATAGTGAAATCAACCGCGTACTTCCCTCTCATTACGGCCGCGTAGACAAGATATCCGATTATCAGCAGTCCGGCGAATATGCCGAGCAATATTCCTCCGAGCTGCAGCGTGAATTTCAATCCGTCAAGCGAGAATCCGTCGGCGATCATAGTTATCAGCGAAATGAATACCGTCGTGATGATCACAGTCAGGAGAAGCGCCTTCGCCACCGTTATGAAGATGGTGGGATTTTTGAACAGGCTCATCTCATAGCTCCATGTGAATTTCTGTCCGTCGTTGGATATGGGTGTTGTCTGCATTACTGTACCTCCTGTTCCGTCCGCGCTTCTTCCGTCAGACGTTCGAACGTCATATTTAGATCAATGTCTTCGTACGGCGAGATATTCGAATAGTAGTATGATATCTCAAATTGGTCCGGCAGTCCTCCGTATTTGCCGAACATCCAGTAATCATCTCCATTATATATTCTGAAATCCGAAGCTATGTCATATCTGACCTCTCCGCCGTTGTTCCAAAGAAATACGTAGCTATAGTCTCCGTCCTGAATGATTGCCTCAGCCTGACCGTTCAGATCGACTGTGACCGTCCTGCCGTCCCCGTTGAACGTCAGCGTCCCGTATTCTCCGGAATAAACACCGCTGAGCGGATCAGGCTCCGGTGTGTCCGGCCAAGGAGGGGCGTCGTTTGTCGGCGTGCCGCAGGAGAGCAAAACAACGGACAGCGCAAACAGAGCAAATATAAGTATTCTTCTCATTATGTATCTCCGTTTCTCTTTCAATACCCCTCCGGTTTCAGGGTCGCACTCCATGCGCCGGCTTTTTCCGTGCCGCGGCGGTCTATCAATTCCTCCGCGATCGGCGTGTCATGCCAGTCCCAGCCGTGCTCTCCGGCATTCAGATAACTGATGCTCGCCTTCAGCAGCTTTCCTTCAGTTTTTTTGCTGAACTGAAGCAGGATATAACCGCCGGACGAGCCGTAAGTCCACGTATCGGTCTTGTGATAGCGCATCCCGTTTTCCAGGCCTTTTTTGTTGTAAAGACGCTGCAGCTCCCAGCTTCCTGAGAAAGCCGGGCCGTTGTCAAAGGTAAATCTCATGAATTTACCGTCGTCGCTTTCAAACTCCTCGCTCAGTGTTCCAGTCAGGGTGAGCGCCCCGCGTTTGAAGGTGGACTGTACATCGTACAGGGTTACGCTGTCGTCCTGGTAAGCCGCCTTATGCAGCCAGACATAATTCACCGCCGCCAGCGACACCTCGCACTTTTTTCCGGTGACCGTGACGGTGTTGTCGGCAGAATATTTCGTGTACTCAAAACGGTCGGAATTTTTGGAATCCTCATCCGGCTCGGCATAATCCATACTGCTGTCAGCTTGGAGAATCATATTGTAGGTGACCGGTTTTTCGTCTTTCTTTTCTTCTTTTTTCTCACTGTTGACCGGCGTTACGGTCAGGTAGCTGTACCTTATCGCTCTCGGAGAACTCGACATCATGTCGTCTTGATGATTCAGATAATTTTTGTATCCGAAGGTATGGATATAAGAATTTGTCAGGGTTATATCATATAAGATATCCTCGTCTTCCTCTTCGCTCTCATTCAGGTTTTTCATCACCATCCTCGCCGGTTCGCCTATCATAAGATAATAGTAATACCGGCAGACGAATATGATGTTTTCCGGCTTGAACAGCTCAAGGTTGACGTTGAAAATCTTTGCGAGAAATTTATTCTTCCCGAAATTGGCGTGAGGAATAAACGATTTTGTGAAATCATAATTCTCCATATTCTTAGGCTTGAATTGAACTGATACCGGATCGCGGCTGTTTATGTGGCTGAAGCGTATCGGCGAATCGAGAGTCATGCTGTATTTTACATCCGGAGGGCAGCTGAAAAGATACTTTTTGCCTTCGAAGATATATTTGCCGCCGACGGTATATAACTTTTTGTTCGCGTAGGGCGAATCGGCGAAGCTCTTATACTCATCGTCCTTCAGATAGAAGATATAATATTCGTTCAGTGCCGGAAGAAGCTTGTTATAAATGTCGTTTTTCAGGTTGATCTCGCACTGGTCAAGATATTTCACCGCCAGAGCCTGGAACGCCTCGCGTGTATTCTGATACAGAAGATCGCGCGCGACATATTTATACTCGTTCGGCATCGCCTTCGCGGGCTCGGTCCATCCCGCCTTTATCTCGGAAGCATACTGTGATGACAGAGGCTCATACAGGTAAAGATACGCGAGATCGCCGGCACAGTCCTCACAGACACTCTTCCTCCCAGACTCCGACAGACCGTCCCAGAAGTCGTTTATGTAAATGTCAAGAGAATGTTCGACTTCCGGCTCGACCTTTGAGAGATCATCCTTGTAATAATCTACAAGAGACTCAAAGTACTGCGGCCACCCCTTTCCGTTGAGCTTGAGATCGTCCCTGTTCATGACGCCGCCGCTTCTTCTGTTCATATAGTATCTGTAGACGGCGTCCTGATAATCCCTCGGCGTATGGTCCTCTATATACTGAATTCCCTTCGGAATATAAGTATAGCAAAGGCTGATCAGTGCGAAGGCCAACGCCGTCGGCGGCGACACCATCATTCCTCCGACCGAGAGCAGCGCCTGACTTACTTCCTTCCAGTTGTCCGACAGTGCTTTTATCGTCGTGTCTACGGCTTTTTCGCCCTTGCTGCCGGTACCCTTATCGAAGTTGTCCTGAAAATACCGTCCCAACTTGTACGCCGTGAGCGCCAGACCTATGGCTGTAAAGGCGTCTCCGGCAGAGCCGCCGGTAAACGACGTCATCTCGCCGCCTTTGTCGATGATATAGCCCATAGCCGAGAAGATCCTGCCGTTATAGAAGCCCTCGTTTATCTTGCCCTGCTTTATCAGGTTGTATATATACTCCGCGTCGCTGCCAGGCTGATTATACACATATTCCTTCAGTGCTGTCTCATCCAGACATATAAGCTGCTGCAGCATCGGATACTCAAGATCGTATATACTGTTACCGTACAGATGGCGGATAGTAGCCTCATGACTCCATCTCGATTTGGTGTCCGCGCTTTTAGTCTCGTCCTTGGTATAAAATATATTCACGGTCTTGCCGCTTTTGCCGTTCACGACGGGGAAAACGGCTTCCTGCAGGAGCGAGAAATGATACACCCTCACCTTATACGACTTCCCGTCCTCCGACACCTCGAACGCGGTCGGCTCCCAGATGCCGAGCTCGTCGTTGTAGTGCACGATTTTCCCGTCGTACTCGCCCGCCGTGCGCGGTATAGTTACGGTCACCGCGGTGGGAAACTCGTGTATGCCGGACGACAGCGACAGATCATACAACACGCAGCTGCAGCCGCAGGCATCATCCACCGCCGTTCCCAGCGATCTCACCTCGAAAGTGTCCTCGGCGTCGAGGTTCCATTTGCCGAAATCCGCCGTGATGTCTCCTGCCGTGCAGACGGGATTATCCGGCGATACCTGACCTGTGACGGGATGGATCTTCGCTATCTTCTTCGCGTCCGGCACAATCGTAAGATTTGCGGGATTTCCGGGCGAGGAAGCGCGCAGCAGCTGCTTCTCCGCGCTCTCGGACGAAACGTCGATCACCTTTACATACGGATTGTCGGACGACGAAATTGTCCTGACCCTGTTCAAAAAGCCGGGATATCTGAAAGCGGCTATGCCGAGCTCTATAAGAAACAGCAGAGCCAGAAAGACGCTGACGCCTTTGTAGCTTTTCTTCTTTTTCCCCGCCGCCGGGACATATGCCTGCTGCGGTGCCTGCATCTGTACCGGCTGTGACTGCCGGGTGACCGGACGCGGTTGCTGCGGCTGAGAAGGTTTCTGAGCGTTTTTCCCGATCTGCGACGTGATCAGCTGACGTTTTATGACCATTGAAGGCTGTTTATTCTCGCTGACAGGCCCTCCGCATGCCGGACATACCTTCGCCCCCTCAGGCAGAGGCGTCCCGCAGTATTCACATGTTTTTGACATTATCTATCTCCCCCGATTCCTTAAGGTCTTACCATCGCGACGACAGCCGGGATGCCGGTGATCGTGTCCATATAACCGACAGCATACTGCTTCCCGCCAAGCTCATAGAAAGTCTTCAGAAAAATATTAATGTCGTTCGGCCCGTGTACGGCAAGAACACCCATATTGAAGCTGCCGCTGTACACAGAATCGTCCCAGCTTTCCTCGTCCTCATACTCGAACTCGTAGTACATACGGTACCAGTCGGCGGTGAGCGAGGCGTTATCCTCCCAGCCGCCGAGCGTGATGTTCAGGATGTCGTAAGACCTGGCGCCGTTTTTATTCTCGATATCATAGTAGAACATCGCCTTCCACCCGCCGGTAAGCGAATCGTAGTCCCTGATCTTCGAAGCGTTCTGAGGTATGTCGTTGGCCCAGACGTCATTTACATACCAGTCAAAGTCCTCCGGCTTCGGCCGTTTGTCGGTGGAGTATTTCACCTCAGCCGCCGCGGTCTCCTGAGCCTTCGTTTCGGCTTTGGTCTCTGACGGCTTCGCCTCAGACGATTCCTTCTTCCCCGATGTACCGCCTCCGGATGACGAGTTTCCTCCGGACGACGAATTTCCTCCCGACGTACCGGTGTCATTTCGTCCGGCGCCGTTCTGTCCGGATGAATAATCGAGTTCATACGCCAACGCCGTCGGCTCATCGATGACAATGTCATGAACTTCCCTGTACGATTTGAAAATCCATATTCCCAGCGCAATATCGGCGGCAAGGAACAGAGCGGTTATCAGCTTACCCACGGCTGATACGCATATTTTATTTATCACAAAAACCTCCTCAATGCATGACGCTTTTGTTTTACCATTAATTATATCATTTCAAAGCGTTCATTATCCCCGCTATACCGCCTACCGTCATATATGATATGACAAACAGTATCACACTTATCAGCAGCCATATCAGTACGGCGCGGGCATAATTCTTTCGGTTGATGTTGGTATTTTTTGAAAAAGCCCATACAAAGATAAGGATTATCCCGATGACAGGTATTGCCGTGATTACAGGCAGCCAGAAAAATTTTCCGGTTGACAGCGGGGCGCTTTTAGGGTCATAAACGGGAGCCGGAATCTGTGAATACTGCGATTGCCGATATTGAGGCTGAGCCTTTGGCGTATGTACGTTCGACGGATCATCCGCCGTCAGCTTCTGTCCGCATTCAGGGCAGAAAACGCTGTCGTCCGGTATTTTCGCGGCGCACTTTTTGCAGAACATGATATTTCCTCCGTTACAGTCATATTAAATAATCTCTCATATGATCGACCGGCCGGGGCTCAGACTTTCTTATGCCGGTAAAACAGCCTGATGACAAGCCCGGCCGAAAATGCCAGAATGATGATATACAGAACGGGATAAACCAAATTCCATATATCCGGGTATGTCGTCTCGCGTAAGGGATGCAGGATGAGACGAACCATGGAAACATAAAAGGCGTATATAAGAAACCGGCAGCCTTCGGGGAGTTTATACTTTCTCACTATAACCAGAAGTACGATTACGCCGATAAGATAGGCGATACACTCAAATAGCTGTACCGGCAGGACTCTTCTCGCTTCATAAGGGGTATTCATTATATCATATATCGCCGAGCGGGCCGGGAAAACCATGCCGAATCTTCCGCCAGGCTTTCCTCCGCAGCATCCGTTCAGAAAGCATCCTGCCTTACGTATGACCATAGCCATCCCGGCGCTGAATGTGAGATCATCGGATATCCGAAGAAACGGGAGATCCAGTTCGTGACAAAGCAGATACAGGACCGCCATCCCGATGATAATGCCGCCCATCAGATACATGCGCTCGTAACTCAGCTTCCAGATGGGATAATTTGCTCCGTATCGGTTCGGGTTTACAGCGGCGTGAAGGAGCCTCGCGCCGATTAGGGCCGAAATGATCACAGCGGGAGGCAGAATAAACCTTATCCGTCTCCGGATATCCCTTCTGAGGGCTTTGGCGAACATCAGCCAGAACACCGCGCAGGCAATCCCGCCCATGACGGGATATGTCGGGACCGAAATCCCGAAAAGATGAATGACGGGAAGCATATTATCTCTGTCTCTGCGCGCTTATATCGATTATCAGGTACATCTGCATGAACGCCTGTGCTGTCTGATCATAATTGATGATGACTCCGCTGCCCTCCAGCCTGACAGGCTTCCCGGCTTCCTGAATCACCGATATCGAGGTTGTTCCGTTGTCGTTTTTGATTACCAGCTTTCCGTTCTGCAGTACAGCGTCCACCGGAGCGTCTATGGAATCCCCGTCACCATCTTTCATATGGAATGTCATTTTATATTTGTCATTGTTGAGTATCCCGCTTTTTTTGATCATCACTCCTGTTATTCTGAGACCTTCGCTTACTGATACAGAATCATTACAATCCTCTTTCGACAGCCCAAGCGGTTCGCCCCAGACCTTGTACCACAGATCGCCGAGATATATTCCGGTGGGGGTTATCGTACCCGTGTACTCGCCTTCAATATCATCGATCCCGCCGAATATGACTTCAACGGTGCCGTTCGCGAATTCAAACGAGGCGTCCGCCGACGAGATATTCCGCTTCAAGGCATTTTCGTCCTCGAACAGCCGTACCCAGCCGAGAGTTTTACCGCTCTTTCCTCCGGATTTGAGCCAGTTGTATGCCGTGCACTGGAACTGAACGGCATCATCTCCGGTTTTGAATATCCAGTCGTCGACTACTCCGTATCCGGCATTTCTAGGCGCGGTTCCTTCGGATTCACAGAATGCGGCGATATAGCCCTTGTACTGCGACTCGGAGAGAGGTATCTTTTTTTCTCTGCCGCCTGCCCCGGTTTCCTTCACATAGAACGAAAAGCTCGTGACCGTGTTCATGGCTTTCGTCAGCTCGTCTATATTGTTTAAAGCGTCGACTCTCGCCTTGATCTTATATTGGTTGTAGAAATACTCGATATTTCCTGAGTTCAGCATGGCCAGCACCTGCCGCATCTGCTCCTTATATTTCCCGATGCTGTTAGAATCAGGTTCTCTGTAATCGTATGCCTTTATATCCTTTGCGAACTCCTGACGGACTTCCTTCGGAAGCTTCCAGAAGACGTTTGCGGCGTTAATGAAGCAGTCATCGAGATTTTTGGAAAGCTGAGCCGTATCCTTTGAATTGGAGTATGCTTTCAGTTTCAGATAATTTCTCCACTGAGAAAGACCCTTGTCGTATCTTTCATTGCCAAGCGCTCTGCTGTCGCTGAAACCGTAGGTCTTATAAGTATTGAAGATATAATCCCGTGTCTTCCCCATAGATTCGGGGAATTTAGAAAATGTCAGTCCTCCCGGCCATTTTCCGCTGCGGTCGGCCTGCGCGGAGTAGGAGATATAATTGGTGGTGAAGACCATATACGCCTTCTGGGTATCGTTATCATAATGCCCGTTGCGTAGACCTGTTATATGATCCGCGTCATAATTGTTATATGCCGATCCGACTGCCGTAACAGCCCACACCCCGGCGGCTACGATGCCTATGGCGACTCCCGCAGTTCCTCCCGTCGCGAGCGAGAGCGCACCGAGCGCGACAAGTCCGATATCCGCCGCGTTATCCTTCAGCGCGCTTGTAAAGCTGCCGTTATCGAACCATGTAACCGAGAACTTGACGGCTGTCAATACCGCTCCGGCAACGAAGAAAACCTTTGAGAGCGCAGATGACGTGCCAGACGCGATCTTACCCATCGACGCGAACACCTGCTGCGTGTTGTCGGCGTATGTCGCAGCGTTTCCTCCGAAGCCGACCGCGACGGCGGTTTTACCGGCGAGTGAAGTGTCGTCCTGCCAGTCCCTCTCGCCTTTCGCGATCATCTGCAGAGTGTCAAACTGGGTATTTATGCTTTTCGCGATCTGCTCGAGGCGGTTCGCATTGAATGAGACTCGGGAAAGAGCGCCCTTGCCATCCTTAATGTCCGTTTGATTATATAAAAACGGCTCATCGTTTTTCCATTCGGCGTATTTTCCGCCGATGTAGAATCCGGCGGCGCCACCCATGACACTCCCGCCCGGTATCGCCGATGATATCGCGCCTCCTATCGCGGCTCCCTGTCCGGCTCCTCCGAGATCGAACCCGGTCCCGTCATCCTTATATTCTTCATAATCGGGAGGAAGACTGAGCGTTCCGTCCGATACCGCTCCTTCCAGATATCCGGCTATGGCGGCGCGTGATTTGCTTGTATCGTAAACTCCGCTGCCTGAGAAATGATCTGTCCAGAATGTGACGGTTTTCGCTTCGGTATCGAAGTCTGTTGGAAGATAAGTCCATATCTTCCTCTTCTCATCATAGTGACGCGCGGTTATCGTATCGAGCGGATCGTCGTTGTCGGGATCGTACGGGACCGTTACGGCGACATATCCCTCCGGCTGAGTCTTTCCGCCGTCGATGCGAAAATCTATAACACGAACCTCTGCGTCCTCAGCGTTGTCTATTTTGTATCCCGCGTCTCTGATCTCAAGTGTATGTTCCTCATCAAGCACGCCGAGATCGACCGTGATATCGCCTGCCGATGCCACGGTATTATCGGTGTCGACAAAAGCGGTGACAGGCTTTATCCTGTCTATCTCCTTCATATCGAGGATTAGAGAATCGGTATTGTAGTCCACCTTCGGTGCCGAAGGCTGAAACCATCCGATGCGGTCGAACAGCGGAAGCATGAATCCCGGCTTCCACAATCCGGTGACCAAAACGGCAGCCGCGAGGATTAAAGCGACAGCTCTTACAGGAGATGATTTTCCGCGCTTTCGCGATGGCTGCTTTTTATTATCAAGGTCTTTTGTCTGCCGCGTGACAGATGATATCCCGCTCCGCGATATATCTGCAGAAAGAAGATGACCGCATTTGTTGCAGAATTTCGCACCGTCGGGCAGTATAGCTCCGCAGACAGGACATGATTTCGCTTCCGCTTTCAAAGCCGCCGATTGAGCGTCATCGGAAAGCGGTTTCCCGCAGAAACGGCAGTATCTTGCCCCCTCTAAGGCTTCTTTTCCGCAGATAGGACAGATATTCACATCCGACGCTGCGGCCTGAGGAACCTTCGTTCCGCAGTATTCGCATATCATCGCGCCGTCCTTAAGCTCAGCTCCGCAGGCTTCGCAAAATCTTGCCATTTCTGTGCTCCCATATAATTCCCAAAATTGATTTATACCCAAAATCATTATACCATATTTTATATAATTTGTATAGTGGATTGTAAATTATTAATGCCTGCAATTGTAAATTTTATTCTTTTATATCAGACTTTATCTAGAAAGAGAAAAATATAACAACGGCTTTTTTTACCCGTCTTGAATTTATCGGGAATACATGATATACTATATGCCGTAAGTGAAATACACAAAGGAGATATCGGCATGAAAGACAGGATGAGCTGTGAATTTTTCAGCGACGGGACATTAACGCTTCGATCCGGCAACAGAGATCTGTTAGAGAGACAACCGGTCTTGCGGATCATCGCTGGCGGCAAAATGTATCTGCCGGAGAAGTCGGAAATATCGGAAAACCAACTGACTCTGACCTTCCCGACAGGAAACGTCGTGACGGAGATCGCCGATAAAGAAAAATACATAAGGATCAAGATCACCGATATTCCTGACGGGACAGACACCGTTGTATTCGGTCCGTATCTGACAAAAATGGAACGATACGGCGGTCTCGTCGGCTCGGCGTGGGATGATGAATGCTCGGTATGCATACAGTCTCTCAATCCGAAGACGATAGGCGGCTTCCCCGACAGGGACAAAGAGCTCCATCCTTATTTCGGAAAGGACAGGCTTCCGAAGATCAGCCGCGACAGCATCACGGGCAGCGCCGCCGTGCCGGTCGAGGACGGCGTAGTTCTGCAGTGCTACGCGCACGATATGTCCCGCCCGGAGATACATGACGGCGGGTTCAGCTCGGTACTCAGCGGAGCGGCTGACAAAGACGGCGCCGAGGCATGTGTTGTTCTCGGTGATGACGCCTATATACCCGGCGCTGCAATAGCGCTTATCGCCTGCCCGCGTGATGAACTGCTCGATATCATAGGAGATATGGAGATCGCCGAGGGTCTTCCCCATCCGACGATCGACGGCGTATGGGCGAAGAAATCGCCGAGATCGTCCGAGTCCTACATGATGATATGGGAAGACAAAAACAGCTATTCATATGAGGAAACTCTTGATCTCGTCAAAAAAGCCGGACTTCACTGCATCTACAGCTGGTGTCCGTTCGTGAGCTGGGGACACTTCGAGATAGACCCTGCGCGGTTCCCGGGCGGCGACGAAGGACTCAAAAAAGCCGTTTCTCAGGCAGCCGAAAGGGATCTTACGTTCGGCTTCCATACGCTGAGCAATTTCATACACACATATGACCCGTACGTGTCACCCATACCCAGTCCTCATCTGCTCGTTATGGACACAACGAGCCTTGTTTCCGATATCGGCGCGTATGACGACAAAATGATCGTCGCCGAGAGGAAGAACTATCATGTCAGAACTAATCTCAACGCGATAAGGATCGAAGATGAGCTTATACAGTTCACATCCTGCAGCGAGACGGACGGCGGATGGCTGATAGGCGGTCTTACTCGCGGGGCTTTCGGTACGAAAGCTGCTTGTCACCGAGGCGGGGAGAAGGTTTTCCGCCTGCAGGATCACGGCTATATGACGCTGTTTCCCGATCTTTTCATGCAGAAGGAGATGGCGAAGCGCATAGGCGAGCTGATAAAAAAGACGGGCGTGAGAAGGATGTCGTTTGACGGCATGGAGGGATGCACCTTCACCGGGCGTGGAGAATACGCCTGCTCGGAATACGTCAGACAGGTATTTGAGACAGCGGGGAGCGAGCTTTTATGCGACGCGAGCACATCGTCTCATTACCGCTGGCACGCTCACACCTACTTCAACTGGGGTGAGCCGTATTACGACTGGCAGGGGCGCGGCGGCATGTTCCGATACAGGATCCACAATCAGGATTACTTCTCCGACAACATGATGAACCATATGCTCGGTCAGTACACGATACGCCTGTCGTCGGACAAATTCGAGGCCACTCATCCCGAGAATTTTGAGTTCATGCTATCGCAGACTGTCGCGAACAATGCCGGGCTTGGGCTTGACGTCGGAGCCGCTGTGCTGAAAAACTACGGGCTTACGGATTATCTGCTCGGGCTTGTAAAGATGTGGGAGGACATGCGCTTCAACGGCGAGATACCGGACGCACTTCGCCGTGACATGAAGGACGAAAACGCGAACTGGCACATCGAGGGGACGGATTCGGGATGGAAGGTTTACCGTCTCAGACTCCAGACCTATGATTTCGGCTACAGGACGGCGAAGCCATGCGCTCCCGCCGATCACGCTGAGCTGCTCATGATCGACAGAGCGGTCCCGGCTTCAGATCTGAATGTCCGCATCCGCGTCGGTCAGAAACGCAATAACGGAAAGATGACATATCTCGCTTTCCATCACGGATGGGGCGGCTTCTATCCGGTGCTCAGGTTCAGCGGATTTGAAGCCAACGCCGGAGATTACCTGATCTATACCGGAGGAACGTCGATAAAGCACTATGATCCCGATTATCATTTAATTGAGACTATCGAGGGTGAAGGCGAAGGCATAATCGCTTCCGGCGAGATTTTCGGCGTCGACGTGCATTACGCCCTGACCGAAGGATCGGATATCGAGCCGTTCGCAACGGTGTTCCAGGCCGTCGAAACGACAGATATCAAAAAGAAGTCTGACAGCAATACCTTATAAGAAAACAAAGGCAGTAAAAACAGCAGCCGTCCTTCAACTGGACGGCTGCAATTATTGTCTTTTTTACTGTTACAGAACTGTTTTCATATCTCATACAGATCCGGCATGCTTTGGAACGACGGAGAGATACAATCCTTTGACGCTAAGATGAGCTTTTTCCAGAGCTCATGCGCGTTTCTCGTGTCAGATCCTATCGGATAGGCGCGGAGAGCGGCGTAAAGCAGCGCCGGATCTTCCTCAACACCGGCTCTGGCGAGCAGAGTCTGATGAGCGGCGATAGACGCGGTCATACCGTAGACTCCGATCGGCACTTTCAGACCGCCGATACGCTCGATCCCCTTCTTCGATACCCGGTGCGAATACTCGAGCACGAGAGAAGGATCGAGATTCTCAACGCTGCCGCAGTTGATATCGCTTATCGCGACGGTAACATCTCCGGCTCCGGCGAGCCCCTGCAGGATCTTCGCAGTCACGTCGCCGGGCGCGTAACACAGCTCATGATGGAACGGATCGTCCCACGGGATGTCGTCCGAGCTAGACCATATCTCAAATATCGTGTCGTTTTTCGCCCTGCCCGCCTTGTCAGCCTCACAGTCTCGATCAAGCTTCTCCATATCCTTCGGCGAAAGAAGCGCTGGATAATCGGGACGGTCGCATTTCGCACTGCCGCGCATGGCGTCTTCGTAATACAGATGCGATAATCCGTCCCCCTCGGTCGAGAAAAGAAGGGCGTCATGTCGGGTGAGTATATCGGCAATGCGTTTTATCCCGCCTCGCATAGAAGCGATCTGTCCGGGTGATTTTTCTTCGGTGAAGGCGATACGGTCAAGCCAGTCGGGACAGCTTCTGATGCGTTCGAGCACCGCCTGCTTAAGGTTTCTGCCGTGAATCGTTCCGTCTACGATAAAACTCATATGGTTCACTCCGGCCACCAGAACGTCATAGTCCGGATCAAAGGCATCCTCTCCGGTGAGGATGCGGTTGTAATCCCAGCCGTGGTTCATATGCCCTTCACATATACCATAGCATTTTATCTTTGTCGCCATCCGTACCGCGGCTGAGAGGACAGCGACAGGATTGGCGAAATCGAGCATGACGGCGTCGGGACAGTATTTCTCCATATTGCGGGCGACGTTCAGCGCGATCGGTATCCCACGAAGGGCAAGAAATGCGCCGGTGTATGATATATTGTCGGAGCTCATGAAACCGTACTGCGACGTTATCATGCTCTCGAGCTGCAGCTGTCTGCGTCCTCCGGCAAGCAGGGTGACGCTGACAAGATCGGCGCCTTCAAGCGCCTTTTCAAGGGTCAGATCCCACAAAACCGGAACAGGGCTGATTTGGTACTCGGGAGATTTTTTTATCATCTCCGCCATGACCTCGGCGCGGTGCGCGTCAAGATCATACAGACGTATCTCACCGCCGTCCATGAATGCGTTAGAGCTCAGGGCCGATCTCACCGTACCGAGAAGTCTGTGCGCCCCGCCGCCGATCAAAGTCAGTATCATAGTATTTCACCTTCAGATGGAAAGTATGTTTTTATACGCGGATTTGAATATCGCAGTTATATCGCCTGAAACCGCGGCAGATACTCGAATCCTGCCGCGTGTAATAATATATCACGGCAAAATCCGTATGTCAATCGGATCCGGCTTTATTCTTATTAATCTCCCCTGTTCTCCCGCCGATTGATAGTTTTCGCTTTGACCATACATTTTATTCAATTTCAAAAAAATATATTTCGTTTTTTCTCAAATCTGTTGACTTTTTTGCTGTATTATTGTATAATATATTGTGTTCTGCAGAAAAGCTGCAGCCGTACATTATTATATCTTTTTGTGAGGTATATCATGAAAAAAATCATCTGGCTGACTGCGGCCGCTATGCTTCTGACGGCTGTTTTCAGCATCGGTGTCTTCGCCGACACCACTCCTGTCAGCGTTCCCTACTCCACTCCTACCATCGACGGTGAAATCGATGAGCTTGAGTGGAACCGCAACAACTATATCGTCATGGACGAGTCCAACTGCCAGGCATGGGCCGGCGAGATCGGCGATAAAGTTACCTTCTATTATTACTGGGATACTAACGGCCTTTACTGCGCCGCCAAGGTTATCGACCAGGAGGTCCTCTTCTGCGCCGACGGCGATTCCCCTTACGGCCTTGACTGCTTCCAGATAGCCATCAACCCCGGCAAGCTCATTCCTCCCGAAGATCAGGGCATCTTCATTTCGATGGGTGTTACCGATACCGGCAACGTCGAGGTTCAGCGTCATAACTATGAAGACGGACTGATTACCGAGAACTGCAAGGGCAAGGGCAAGCAGAATCCTGACGGATGGCAGCTCGAGCTCTTCATCCCGTGGTCTGAGCTCAACGTTCTTGACACCAAGTTCGAGCCGACTGTCGGATATACCATGGACGCCATCATCTGCCTCCTCGACCGTGACGATGACGGCTCAACGACCAACGCCTTCAAGACCGTCCTTCCCGACGGCGATGTAAATGATTTTACCGTCGCTTCCTACGCTCTCACCCTCACACTTGAGGAAGAAAAGAAGGCTGAGGATGTCCTCAACATCGAGACCGAGTCCAGCGGTATCAGTGCTTTCAGCAACATCGAAGTGACTCCCGACGTTGAGCTCTGGGACGACCCGGAGACTGTCGATCTCGGCGGCTCGGGCCAGCCGATCCAGTACGTCGATGGCTATGGCGTCGGCTACTCCTCCCTCAACGACCAGGTCATCTTCCGCGGTGTCGACTTCGGCGCCAACGGCGCTGACAAGATGTGGATCAACTTCAGCTTCGGAGCTGAGGACCGCGATCCCGCTACCCTCGCTGTTTACATTGACAGCGTCGGCGGCGATCCCGTCGCTACCTACACCTGCGGATATACCGGCGGCTGGGAAGCCGACTTTGGTCAGGAATTCGAGTCTGCTGCTATGGTATCTCCCGGTGTGCATGACGTTTATGTCGTCTTCACCAACGAGAGCTCCGGCTCCTTCACCTACATCCGCTTCAATGAGGCTCCTCCGATCGTAGTTGAGACTGCCGCTCCCGAGACCGCTGCTCCGGCTCCGGCCGCTCCCGCTGCCGCGCCTGCTGCCGCTCCTGCCGCTTCTCCCGCTCCGGCTGCCGCTCCTGTAGCTGCCGCGGCTCCCGCTGCTGCTGTCCCGGCCGCTCAGACCGGTGATATGACTGCTGTCGCCGTTCTTGCCGCCGTCGCCGCCATCGGCTGCGCCGTAGTGATCAAGAAGCACGACTGATATCATAATAGGCTTTATCCGCGTCCTTCGGACGCGGATTTTTTGTTTTTCGTATTTCATTATGCGACATATATTCTGCATGATGTCGTTTTCGGTATTGCTTTTGTCTTGACGATATGATATAATTAATGCGGCGTGATGTACCGAGATTTATCTATTATGGACAATGAAATATACGACGAAATCAGGATCGAGTTCGGAAGCGCCGTCATGGACGTCGGCGTAGGAGGCAATTATTTCGGCGATACGCCGAAAAACACCGAGACTCCTTACGGGAATTATCACTATCATGTCTTTGACGATATCCAGATCATTTTGGACGGAAAGGTCGTTATCGTTACCGATACGTCAAGGATCACCGTCAAAAAAGGAGAGCTGATAATCATTCCGGCCTCGACTCAGCATTTCACTGACGAGCCGGAATCAAAGCACAGCCGTGTATGCCTGGATATCCGGCTTAAGCAGATCACCGGCGAGCCCGACTGTTTTAATTACTTCAAAGATCTGATACGGGAGAATGCCTTATCAGTGCTGCCGGCCGGAAACGATATCATTAAAAGCATCAAAGAAATAACCGAGCTCAGAAAAGACGTTTCGCTGACGGCTTTCTGCAGATATAAAACAGAGCTGTACAATATGGTATCGGCTCTCTTTATGCTTCTCAGCTCACAGGTTTCGGCGGACAATCCGACTTCATTCACCTATGAGAAAAATATAAAGCTCGAGGATATGGTCTTTGATATCAGAGTATCAAAGGCAGAGATCGCCGAAAGGCTCGGTTATTCGCTCAGACATATAGAACGTCTGATAAGGAAAACATACGGATGCAGTCTCACGGAGCTGAGAAGCCGTTCGATGATAGAAGCGGCGAAGCGTATGATCGACGACGATCCTAGCGTCAGCCTCGAAAAGGTGATAAATACCACCGGCTTCACCGGATATACCGCTCTTTACCGTGCATTCATGAAAAACACCGGCGTATCGCCGGGTCAATATAAATACAATAACAATGAAAGGGAGAAGATAAAATGACTGCAAGCAAACGAATCTCGGCGATCCTGCTTCTTTCCTCGCTGCTGCTGCCCGCCTGCGGGGCTTCCGGCGAAGCGGAAACTCCGGTCCAGCAGACAGCCGCGGCCGGGACCGCCGCCGAGACAGCAGCCGAAACCGAGCCAGAAACGACAGATTACTACGCAGGTATACGCGAAGCCGTCGATAATGCCGATCTCGGCGGATATAATTTCAACTTTATCTCCTACGATGACAATGGTTACTGGCAGATCTATCTTTACGTCGAGGAGGAAAACGGCGATGTTCTTAACGACGCCGCATATCGCCGCAACCTGGAGGTCGAGGAGCTGCTGAATATAAAGATCACTCAGCTTCGCGACGGCAACTCGGAAGGAAAGTTCAAGAATGCCATACAGGCCGGATCCGAAGATTTTGATATGCTCTGCTTCTGGGCCGTCGGCAACTATGCCGGATATATCTCAAATAATCTCGTTCTTGACTGGAAATCGCTCCCGTACGTCGATCTTTCGGCAGACTGGTACAACCAGACGGCAAACGACGCTTACACCATCGGCGGCAGGCAGTATTTCGGCGTAGGCGATATCACCTTCCCCGTCCATCAGCACTTCCGTCTGCTTATGAACAAAGGGCTCGTAACTGATCTCGGGCTTGAGCTTCCATATCAGCTTGTGCATGACGGGACATGGACCTTCGACAAGATGCTCGACTATATCAGCAGCGCGTACGGCGATCTCAACGGCAACGGTCAGGCAGATGATGAAGACAGATACGGTCTCGGCACGAACCACGCGTATTCGGCGGCGTTTGTCTGGAACGCAGGAGAGCTTCAGGTATATTCCAAGGAAAACGGCTTTGAGTTCAACCTGATGAGCGACCGAATCCAGAAGATCGTCGACAGCATAGTTTCATTCAGAAGCAATCAGAATGTCTATTACAACGACAACGGCCACTATGACCCGTTCTGGGCCGGAAATGTCATGTTCCTCGGCTACGGCTCCGACCCGCTGCTGCTAAGGGACAAGGAAGTGGATATCGGATATCTCGTTTATCCGAAGTACGACGATACTCAGGAACAGTATTACGCCTGGAGCTCGGGAGGCATGATGGCGCTCCCGCAGTCATGCTCTGACATAGAACGTACCGGTCTTATCGTTGAAGCGCTCTCTGCGGCTTCGAACAAGTATGTGAAAGAAGCTTTTATCGACAAATATATCGAGAACAAGATACTCAGGGATGAGGACTCGGTTACGATATACCGTATGATGAGAGACAGGGCGACATATGATCTTTCCTTCAACATCGACCCGTCAAACAAGCTGACGAATTACGGCTATTACGGTTATTTCATGCAGAAGCAGACCACCGATCTCGCCTCATATTACGCAAAGAACGAAAGCAAGATCATATCCAAATATCAGGAGCTTTACGACGCCGCGGTGAACGGCTGAACACAGCTTCCGGAGCGTGGAACGCGCGTTTTCAATCCGCGCGTTCCTTTTTATCTCAAAATACAGATTATACGAAAAAATATACACCTTATTAAAGTAATTAATATGATATCATTGAAAATCGCGCCGAAATGGTGTATAATATAAACGCACAATTCAAATCAAAACAACCGATCGGAGTCTATCATGTCCAAACTCAGCCGTCTTCATTGTCTTTCGGTCATTCTCGCGCTGATGCTGTTCATCCCTTCCTTTGCCGTTTCGTTCTCAGACAGCGGCAGTATAGGTCAGGCTTACATCACGGCAGTCGATGAGATGGCGGTCCTCGGTGTGATATCTGGATTCCCCGACGGCAGCTTTCAGCCGCACGGTACTCTTACACGCGAGCAGGGAGCGAAAATCACCGCTTACATGATACTCGGCGACAGTATCGGCACCCTTACCTGCACGAGCGCTCCGTTCAACGACGTCGCCGCCGACAGATGGTCGGCTCCCTGCATTCTCTGGTGCTCTGAGAATAAGATCCTGCTCGGCTACGGAGGCGGATTATACGGTCCGTCAGACACTCTCACCGGGGATCAGTTCGCGAAGATGCTTCTCTGCGCCTTCAGACTCACGAGAAACGGCGATTATTCAGGTCTCGGTGACGATTGGTACAGATACGTCCGCGACGACGGAGCATTCTGCGGACTGTATGACGGAGACAGCTCCATGATCACCGATAAGCCCATAAGCCGTCAGCAGGCGGCGCTCATGGCATATAACGCCCTCAAAGCTTCCGCTCCGGTCAGCGCTCCGGAGCAGAAGATATCTGCCGCTCCTTCCGACGCGCCGACGCTCCCGGTTCCGTCGATGCCGCAAGCACCCGAGCAGCCGACGTCTGTTTATATACTGCAGCCGTCTCCGAACCCTTCCGGCAGCGCCGAAACTCCGGAGATCGAGATACCTGTCGACAATTCCGGCACAAATCAGCCGGGAACCATCGGCGGCGACAATGCCGCTTCCGATCAGAACCCGGAAACCAACACTTCGGCACCGACAGATGATCAGGGCGATGATGTCCAGAGCGGCGGATCTGGTGACAACACGTCTTCAGGATCGGGAGATACCGGATCCGAGACCGATACTCCGTCAACTCCGGCAAAAACTGACTCAAGCGGAGCCATCCTTCTTCCCGAGATTCCGTAAGTTGCTCGCTTAAACCCGACTAAATATTATTCTCCGAATTATATATATCCGATACACCCGAATGAAAGGAGTTCTGACCATATGGTCCGTTCCGAAACGCTATCATTTCATATATCGGAATACCGACGGCGGCTCGGAATGTTCTCCGCTCTGAAAGCGCTTCTATTCGGCGCAACGGCGGGTCTGTTCGCGTTCGGCGCGGCAGTCCTCGTCATGAAGATCATCAACAGAAGCGGTTTTGTGATCCCCGCCGTCATATTCGCGGCGGTCTTCGCTGCGGCCGCGGCGGCGGCGCTCATATTTCTTTTCCCGAGCTACAATTACACGGCGAAAAAGCTTGACGATCTCGGTCTTAAGGAACGCACCTCGACGATGCTCGCTCTGGCCGGTTCGCCGACCGAGATAGCCGCCCTTCAGCGCAATGACGCGCTCGCTCATCTCGGTACCGTGGAGAAAAAACAGCTTCGCGAAAGGATCAGTACGCTGAGCATAATTCTCGTCTTAGCGGCGCTTATATTCGCTTCCGTATGCTCTGCCATACCCGCAGCCTGGTTTCAGCGGACGGAGGAAAAATCCGCCGAGGAGGTATGGCAGGATGTTCTGGAGATGCTGAGAGAAGAACAGGAGCGTCTTGAACAGCAGGGCGAGGAAGCGTTATCTGATGAGATGAAAGATCTTATCGAAAAACTCGAAAACAGCGACAGCATACTCAACGCGATAGGAGATATCAACACCGCTGAGGAAAACGCCGTCGATGACGTTCTGAACGGCGAGGCTTCTCCCCGCTCCGCAAGGGAGATGATAGAAGTCCTTGAAGAGGCTAAGCGGATGCTTCTCGATCTTGAGGAAGCTGAAAACGCTCAGGCTGGTGAAGGTGAGATGGAGATAATGATCCCCGGAGAAGGCGAAGAAGGGGAAGAAGGAGAAGGACAAGGCGAAGAACCGGCTGAAGGCGGCGAGGAAGGCGAAGGTCAGGGAGAAAACGGTAAGCAGCAGCCTGACAACGCCGGTCAGAACGGACGCGGCTCGTCCGAGGAAAGACCGGATGAGGAAGAAAAAGAGTCAAACAAGACCGAGTTGATATACGACCCGATATCGGGTTCGGTAAAATATGGCGATGTATTTTCGGTATATCTGTCCGAATACCTTAAAAACTCAGAAGGCGGAGAAATCCCGTTTGAGCTAAAGGACGCGGCGGACGCTTATTTCAACAGCCTTGACAGATAAAAAAGGAAGAATATGGATAACAATATCAACGACCGCATAAAATTTTTCAGCGGCAGATTCGCTGAGATAAAGCGTGAGATCTCAAAGGACATAATCGGTCAGACCGACGTTGTCGACGGCACTCTCACCGCGATAATCGCCGGAGGAAACGTCCTTCTCGAAGGTGTTCCCGGTGTCGGAAAGACCAGACTGGTGCGTTCGATAGGTCGTTCTCTGAACCTTCAGTTCTCACGCATACAGTTCACCCCCGATCTTATGCCCGCCGATGTCACCGGCACGAATATCATAGAAAAGGACGACAGCGGCAAAAGCTCTCAGCGTTTTGTTCCCGGCCCGATATTCGCCAACATCATCCTTGCCGATGAAATAAACCGTGCAACGCCGAAAACACAGTCCGCCCTTCTTGAAGCTATGCAGGAGCACCGTGTAACCGCCGGCGGAAAGACATGGGTGCTAATGGAGCCGTTCTTCGTTCTCGCCACGCAGAACCCTATCGAGCAGGACGGCACCTATACCCTTCCCGAGGCTCAGATGGACAGGTTCATGTTCAAGCTCATCATGACCTTCCCCAGCCAGGAGGAGCTTCGCGACATCGTTCTCATAACTCAGGACACGAATGAGGAACGCGCAAATCAGGTCATCGGAGGCAGCGATCTGCTTCAGATGCGCGAGACGGCAAAGGAGATACCTATCCTCGACGACGTCCTTATGTACGCCGTCAGGATAGTTACCGCCACTCACCCAGAGCTGCCGACGGCTCCCGAAACCACGAAAAACAACATCAGATTCGGCGCCAGCCCCAGATCCGTACAGGCGCTCGTCACAGCGGCGAGGATACGTGCCATGCTTGACGGCAGATACAACGTATCATATGAGGACATCGAGGCATTCGCGGCTCCGGTTCTGCGTCACCGCATCAAGCTGACATATGACGCCATAATGGAAAAGCGTACCATCGATCAGGTCATCGCCGCCCTGATATCGGAGGTCGGCATACGCCGCTTCTCGAAGCCGTCTTCGGGAGCGGACAGAAATCCGTTCCGCAGACCGTGAGGCAGCGATGGACAAACGCAATCTTCTCGACGACGAGATGATCGCCCTGCTCGAGAGCAGGGATCTCAATATCCGAAGCCTTATGGACGGCATGTTCGGCGGAAAACGCCGTTCAGCGTATTACGGCACCTCTATGGAATTCGCCGACTTCCGCGAATACGCTCCGGGCGACGATATACGCAGGATAGACTGGAATCTTTACGGCAGACTCGACAAGCTGTATCTCAAGCTGTTCACCGACGAGAGACGGCAGCATCACAGGATATACATAGACTGCTCGGCGTCGATGGCATGGGGAAAGCCGGAAAAGCATCTGACTGCGCTCAGACTTGCGGCTCTCATCGGTTATCTGGCGGTGAGCGGAATGGATAAGGTATCGTGGTACGCTCTTGAAGGAAACGGCTGCCTCAGCGTGACAGACGCCGTATCGAGCAGAGATGCCCTTTTCACGGGACTTGAAAGGCTCGGGGAGGTTCAGTGCGGCGGCGAGACGGACATAGAGGCATCGGTTGCATCGTCGCCTTTACCCGGATATCATGACGGGATAAGCTTCATCATCTCGGATCTTCTCACCGACAGCGACTGGAAGTCCGCCGTTGACTGGCTGCTGTACAAAAAGCAGGAAGTGTGCGTGATACAGGTGCTCTCCCGTGACGAGATGGCCCCGGCGCTCAGCGGTAAGCTGCATCTTATGGACTCGGAGGCCGAGACTGAGGACGACAGCCGGAACCGCAGGATGAACATCGGGCGTCAGAGAATGCTCGCCTACGCAGCGGCATATGAGTGGCTGGAAAATGATATAAAAAGCTTCTGTAACAAAAGACAGGTGCGCTTTTTCTCAGTTCCCACCGATGAGAAGCTGAGCCGGATGCTGTTCGACAAAGCTATCCGATCGGAGATGATACAATGAGCTTCCAGACACCTTCCGCGCTGTGGCTGCTGCTCGGGGTGCCGATACTTATCGTCATCTGGCTGATCCGTCCCCAGCATGAAAACCGCCGAGTATCGAGCAGCTATATCTGGAGGCTGAGCGACCGTTTCATGAAACGCCGCCTCCCTCTCAGCAATCTCACCAGATGGCTCGTTTTTCTGCTCCAGTTCCTTCTTGTCTCGGGATGCGCGATCCTCGCCGCCGGTCTGATTATGGGGCACGGCGGAAAGGTAGATTATCTCGTCATCCTTGATTCATCGGCGAGCATGAGAACAAAAAACGAAGACGGCGAGACAAGATTCGACAGAGCCGTAAAGCTTATAAAGGATCTCGCGAAGGAGACCTCAGACGGGCATTCTCTCAGCGTTATCACCGCGGGAGAAAAGGCCGGATACACGGTATCGGGCTCATCGTCGAGAACTGAGATAAATGACGCGCTCGGCGGACTTGTCTGCGGCTGGGGAGGCTCTGCATTGCCCGAGGCGATGACACTCGCCCAGCTGTTCGTTTACGAGCACCCTTCCGCCGAAGTCGTACTTTACACTGACCAGACTGTCAATGAGTATGACGGTTTAAGTGTCGTGGATCTCTCCGCCGAAGAATGGAACGCAGCGCTTACCGATCTTTCCGTTTCGTCAAGCGGAGCCGGATTCGAGATCTCCGCCAGGCTTACAAGCTGGGGCAGAGACGAAAGGATTTCGGTAGGACTCACCGTCAACGACAAGCTGATATACGCGGAAAACCACGACTGTCTTTCCGGGACGGCCGAAAACATATCTTTCACCATCGGCGATATCAGCGGTATCTCAAAGATCGAGATATCCATAGATCCCGGCGACGCTCTTGACGCCGACAACCGCTTAGTATATTACAACGATACCGAGCAGACCTGCGATACCGCTCTGATATCCGACACACCGATCTATCTCTCATCCGCTTTCAGCGCCGTAAATCGAGGCGAGGTGAGCGTTATACCGTCAAACGCGGCTCCGATCGCTCTTCAGACCGGTGTATTCGATCTGTATGTCTTTGACGGCTGCGCCCCCGAAAGCTTCCCGGTGCTCGGCACTATAGTACTTATAAATCCCCCTTCACTTCCCGACGGTCTTTCATCCGCCGGTGAATCCGATCAGCCGGGTCAGCTTATGGCATCCGCCGCCGGGAGCGGATATCAGACCAAGCTGCTGTCAGATCTTACGCTCGACCGAGTATCGATAGCGAAGCATCAGCGGGTAAACGCTTCGGACGACTGGACGACAGTCTGCTCCGTCAGCGAAGATCCGGTGCTGCTTGTAAGATCGAACGGAATCGGACAGACGACCGTCGTGCTTCTGTTCGACCTTCACGACTCGAATCTGCCGATGAAGGCCGACTTTGTCGGTTTCGTGCGCAATCTGCTCAATCTTGCAGTACCGCCTCTCGCCGACAAGAAGATCGTCACAGTCGGAGATAAGCTGACTGTGACCGTTCCTCAGACGGCAAATCACCTGTCCGTCATATCCCCGGAGGGTGAAACGACCGTCTTTGATTATGAAAGCGAAGCGGAATACAAGGCGTTATCGGCCGGTCCGCACCGCCTCATATGCGACGACTATGAAACCGGTTTCTTTGCCGTCATACCCGAAAGCGAAGGCCACCGGCAGACGACGGAATCTCTTTCCATCTCCCACGAGACAGCCGAAACGGGTGCGGAGCCCGTTGAAGCCGTATCAGGGCTGTGGAAGATAATCGCCGCCGTATTACTTCTTATCCTTCTTGCCGAATGGGGAATCTATATATATGAGCAATATTGAGCTTCATTTTGACTCGCCGTGGCTGCTTCTTCTGCTTATCCCCGCTGCCGCCGCGGTACTCGTCCCCTGGCTGAGGATCCCCGCCTCTCTCAGGTCAGGATTCCGGAGAACGGCGACCGTTGTCTTTCATATAATCATATCAGTTGTACTTGTTTTTGTCCTTGCCGGATTCTCGATCTCATACATGCCTTCCCGGGACATCACTAATGAAAATGAAGAGGAAGAAGCAGCCGAAGACGAGACCGAAGAAACCGGCGGCATACTGCTCATAGCCGACAGAAACGCTTCCGCAGACGATATTCTTCCCCTGATGCCGGAGGAATCGCCCGTCCGCGTCGTCAATCCTCTCCGTACGCCGACGAATATAGACGTTCTGTCATCATATGACAAGATCATGCTGCTCGGAGTATCAGCTAACGATCTTCCCGAGCGTCTTGCCGGTCAGCTTGCCATGTATGTGCAGCAGGGGGGAAGCCTGCTCGTATCGGCGAGCGATCACAGTCTCTCTCTCGGCAATATGAGAAACACGACATATGAGACCCTTCTTCCCGTTTCTTTCGATTACACCTCTCAAAGCGGAGAAGGCATCGCCCTCGTGCTTGTAATCGACTGCTCCAACAGTATGACGATGAATTCAGGATGGTGGGGCGGCAGATATACCGACTACCTTTCACTCGCGAAGCAGGGCGCGATAAAAAGCGTTGAATATATGAATGAGAAGGACATGATCGGCATCGTGTCATTCAACAGCAGAGCGACGCTTCGCTCGGAGCTTGTTCAGGCGACCGAGACACAGAAGGCGATACTCAGCCGCACAGTTTCCTCTCTCAACACCTCGCGAGGCACCTTCTACTGCGACGCGCTGACCCTCGCATGGGAGCAGCTCGCCGACTGCGATATGGACGTCAGGCATGTGATATTCCTCTCCGACGGCGAGCCGAGCGATTACGGATATGATGATATAGTAAAGGATATGGCAAAAGACGGCATTACTGTCTCCACCATATCAATAGGATATTCATCATATGAGCTGTCGTCCATGGCGGAGGAAGGAAACGGGAGATATTATGAGGTATCGAGCGTTTCAGACCTTCCCGACATCATGCTCGGAGAAACGGAGACCGCCGTTTCGGATCCTCTTGTCGACGAGGCCGCCGAGATAACCCTTAAAGGAGGCATCCCGACCGATCTTCCGGCTGTTTCGGCGTACATCGGCACAACAATGAAGGACGGAGCCGAGCTGATACTCCAGACCGAAAGCAGGGATCCGATACTCGCGAGATGGACTGTCGGCATAGGTGAAGCCGAAGCTTTCATGAGCGATCTTCTCGGCGGATGGACTTCCCAGTGGCTTGAAACAAACCCCGGCAGAAGCATGCTGCGTCAGATATTCTCGATGGGTATATCAGACAAAAGCTCCGCTGACGAGCGCCTGACAGAGGAAAAGGATAGCTCTGAGAGGATCGTTACACAGCTTCTTCTCCCGCTTTCGATCATACTTGTAATTGTCCTGCTCGCCGACATCGCAGTACGGAGGCTGAGATGGAAGGATATACTGGCGCTGTTCCAGAAAACGCAGACTAAGATATAAGATAAATAAGCTTCGGATCTTCAGCGGTTATCCGCCGGATCCGAAGCTGTTTTTATGATACCGCCTCGGCGGAATATGATGTCCCGCCGCATGACAGAGTGTACGTTTCTCCGGCCGTCAGAAGATCGGAGAAAACGGTGCACGCTTTGTACCTTGACGTCAGCTCAATGCTGACGCCGATACCGTCGACTGACCATTCTCCGGCATCAAGCGAAATGGAAGCCGACGGCTGCCCGCCGCCTCCCCTTCTGCCGAATCCACCTCTCCCGGACGAACCGTAATTCAGCTGACAGACGCCTTCCCCTTTTGACGGCGCTGATTCGATACCGCCGATAAGTATCAGCGTGCCTCCGGTTATTTCGGCGCTTCTGTCCACATCGAGTCCTGATGCCATCGGGCTTGAGCTTCCAGGTGCTCCGCGGGAGATCACGATGCCGCCAGTCTGCGTATAGCTGCCGTTGCTGTCTATCCCGTCGACATCGCCGCTGCCCATCGTTATATTTATGTATCCGCCGCTTACAGTTATATCCGGCGTTTCATAGACGCTTGAAGCGACGTTCAGCCCGTCGTCTTTGGCGTTTATCCTGATATTGCCGTCGAAGACTGCAATATGGTTGGCTTCAAGCCCTTCATAGCAGCTTTCGATCACTATATCACCGCCTGCCACCGTCAGGGTGCCGTCGGCATGGATCGCGTCGTCATTTGTATACAGCGATATGACGCCTCCGGAGATCAGTATTCCGCCGCTCGATTTTTCTCCGTTTTCAAGATCGGTACCGGCGCCTGAGTGAATACAGTCGTCGTATGATCTGATATCGATCACGCCGCCGGTAATCTTTATAAGCTCATGCGCCTTTATCCCCTTTGTCGATTCGGTGCCTTTATCTGTGTTTCCGTCGAACCATCCCCAGCCGCCGCCCCAGAGTCTGAACCCTCCGGCTGATACAGCGGCATTCTTTAGTTTTATATCCGGCAGAGACGAGGTATCGGAATATCGGTCGGTCTGTATATTCAGACTCAGATCGAAGCCGTTGTCTTCTATCAACACACCGTAAGCAGCGTCAATTCCGTCTCTCGCGGCGAAAATGCTGATTTCGGTGTCGCTTTCGGAAGAAATGGTTATATTCCCTTCCTGAACGTTATTCTTTGAAATCCCGCTGTTCGAAGTCTTTATGCCGTCTCCCTCAAGCGCGGCGAGGGTGATCTTTCCGGATCTTATATAAGCGCTGTCATTGCCTTTTAGAGCGTTGTCGGCGCATGAGATAAAGATATCTGACTCTCTCACCTCAAGATCGCTTTTTGAATGCACGCCGTTGTTGTTTTCGGACTTGATCCAGAGCCTGCCTCCGCCGCATATTGTAATATCTGTCAATGAATAAACGCTTGACTGCGTGTCTGAACCATCCTTCTTCTCACGTCCGTCATATAAGTAATTCTCTGTTCCGACGTCAGATCTTATGATCAGACATTCTGCCGACAGACACATAAGCGGCGGTTTTTCGGTGCTTTGTATAACGGCTCCGGAAAGCACAAGAGTGAATGTATGTGAGTTCGATCTGTCGACGTCGACGAATATATTCCCATTAAGATTTCCGCTGAGTATATACTCGGTGTCCTCGGTGATGCTGCCCTCAAAGCTTATTTCGGTCTCGTCTCCCGATACTCTTGTCCTGCAGCCTATATCCGTCCCTTTTGAAAAGGTGATGCCAAAATCGTCGGGAAGCTCGCTGTCATATGAATAATCGTCGGCAAGCGAGCTTATCTCCGTTATGACAGTATCGCTTTCATCGGCGGATTTGACGCTACCGCAGCCTGCGGCAAATCCGGATAAAACTGCAATAAGCGCAAGAGAGGCAGATAATTTTAATGTTTTCATATCCATTATAAAAAACACGGTACATTATTATGATTGTACCATGTTTTTGCGGCTTATTCAATTTTTTTTGATTAATAATCAGCAGATTTTATTTTCAGAATTGTCATTATCGTTCAGCGTGAAAACAATAACAATCATGTCCGATCATTCAAAGGAAGCCAGCGTTTTGTCGATCCCTTTCTGTATCTTTGACTCGTTCTTTGCGAATGCCGTCGCGAAGGCTCCTTCGTATTTTCCGACGAGACCGCCTATGACGGAACGCATTCCTCCCCAGTCGTAAAGTGTGGCGGAATCATATACACGGCTGGAAAAGATGATGTCAAGCATTTTCAGAGAATCTTCATCGCGAATGGCCTTGTCCATTATAGTCGTCTCTACATATGCCTTGGTAAGATACTTCTGACCGTAATACCCCATCGCTTCCATAACGTCTGAGCACAATTCAGTCCTTGTGTTCGTCTTCGGAACTACCGCGAACATTGCCCAATAAAGATTGATCGGGACGTGGTAAGAATCTGATTCCTCAAGATATTTCGGCGGAGGAAGTATACCGAAGTCGGTATCCATCGAACGAAGATTTAGAGCGACCAGAAGCTGATTGTTGAAGAACAGCGCGTGATTGTCCTTGAATTTGGGAAGCATTATATCGGTAAAGCAGTTTTTTGCCGGGAACTGACCGTCGATCAGGTTTGTCGTTTTATCCGCCATAAAGGGACTGAACAAATCGAATATCGAAGAAGCGAGATCGATGTTGACGCTTATCTGAGGAACGCCTTCCGCGTCATTCGTCGTAAGGCGCACACCACCGGCGTAAAGCATTGAATAAAGAGTGGCGTTTTCGAACATCATCCCGTACTGATCGTCGACATCGGCCTTTCCGTCACCGTTCAGATCAGCTGCCGCCGCGTATGACATCTCCATAGATTTGGCAAGAGTCCATGATCCGTTTTCGACAAGAGCGTACGGATTTTCGAGTCCGAGGTTTTCATGAAGCTGCTTGTTGAAGAATATCGTTATCGGCGCGAGATTTATGCCGAGCGTTATATCTCCTGTAGCGGCATAAAGGCGCTTGAGGATCGTAAGCGATTCGGTCTCGTTGTGATCCCACCAGCTGTGGGAAAAATCTACTCCGCTCAGCGTGTTCAGATCTATAAGAGTGTCCGAATTCATAACCGTCGGGATGTTGTTGGTGTTGATTATACCGATATCTATGATATCGTCACCCGACATCACGATCTTAAGAAAATCCTTGCCGGCGTCGGAGGAAAGATCGTAGTGCTTTATGTTTATGTCCAGTTCATCCATCACCTGACGGTTGCGGATGAAAAGAGCGTCGTTTATCGGATCGCCGTTCTCTTCCTCGCTGAACATCTCCCGATATCCGTACGCTATCCAGAGACTGCTGTCGTCCCGACGCATCGAAGCTATGGTAAAGTCGGCTCCGTCGTATTTCCGTCCGGGCGTTTCATATTCGGAAGGTTCCGCCGTCGTTTCTTCCGTCGTGGTTTCGGATGAACCGACATCCGTATTCACGGCAGCGTTGTCAGCGGGAGCGGTCAAACCCTCCTGCCGGCCGCAGGCTGAAATTGAAAAAAAGAAGGAACAGAGAAGTAAAAGTGATAATACCTTTTTATTATTTGCGTTCATTTGCCTTCTCCAATCTCTGACAGAAGTATCAGTTAATCAGTACGTTTCTGTTTATCTTCCGAACAGATATTTATCTATACCTTCCATGGATTTCGTTCCGTGCCACATATGAGGGCCTTCGAAAATATCATGACACAGAAGATCCTCTTTCCCGAAAAGACGATACGCAGATCTTACCTGCTCGACATACGGGATAACGTTGTCGAGTCCGTCTCTGCCGTTCAGCGGGTCTACTGTCCCCGTCTCTATCACGAACGGTCTGGGCGCAATGAGCGAGCCTATATCGCCGACATCGAAGTTTTCCCACATATGTGGGACATAATTGCAGGAACAGTTATACATCTCAAGCAGCGACTGATTAAATCCGTAGAAATATCCGCTGCACGCCGCGTAGCATACGCGCTCGTCCATCGCGGTGAAATACAGAGTCTGAAGACCGCCTCCTGAAAGGCCTATACAGCCGATTCTGTCCGGGATCACATCATTAAGCCCTGAGATATAATCGGTAAGCCGCATGAGATCCCATACCCACATACCGGTGACGCACATTCCCTGAGGAAGCGCCATGAAATTCAGATGGAAGCAGGAACAGCTCATCCTTCTTCCGGCGTCGTCTCCCTGCTGGTTTATTTCCCGTCTCTCTCCGAATCCTCTGGCGTCCGGACAGAATACTATCGCTCCTTTTTTGACGGCTGCGACGCCGTAGGCGTAATTGTGATCCTCGATCGCTTTGGCGAGCTCCGGGAAGAATCCGTTGCCTGCCACAGCCTCCTTGCCGCAGCTGCCGTGACCGTGAGGGGCTATGACGGCGGGACGTCTTTCGCCTTCGGCGATATCGTCCGGCACGAGACGGTAGAACGTCATGATCACATCCGGCTCGGTGTATATCGTCCACTTTTCCCGTGTGTAGCCGTCCATTCTCTCGCTTGAGATAAGTTCCGGTCTCGGATCGGTCCATTTCATTTTATCGAGACCGAGCAGAGAATACAGCTTGTTTCTGGCTTTTACCTTCCATACCGCATACTCCGCTTTTGTCCCGCAGTCCATACGCATGGCGGGAGTCCTGTTCTCCATGATCGCCGAGAAATGCGGCATGCTTACATAGTATTTGCCCATAGTCATGATCATTTCACCTCTTATTGAATCTCTCTGAATACGCTCAGATAATCCCTTATCTTATTTGTCTCTGTGTCTGCATCTATCCCGACACATGAGAAGCAAAGGTCCATGTCCGAACCGAACGCCTCTATCGCTTCTTCTGTTTTTCGGAGCATTTCTTCCCTAGTATCTGTTTTGAGTGATACCGGGGAGTAACGAATGCACGAGATTATCTTCCTGTTACCGACTGCGCGGGCGACTTTCTTAATGTCACTCCCGGCACCGATCTCAAGAAATCTCAGATCGGGCACTCTTAAATACCCATCGATCACGTTTTCGGTATTCGGTCCGCAGTGGTGTATGCCGAAGCACGGGAATTCTTCAGCCAGCCGCAGATCATATTTCAGCAGATGCTCGCAGTACTGGTCGTTCGACAGCATAGTGACAGAACAGTTGCTCGTGAGATATACTTCCGGCAGCGTCTGCTTGATTATCGAAGTCACCCCTCCGCTAACAGTCTCCGAAACGGCGTAAAGCCGCTTTCCGATGTCTGTCGACATGTCGGTGATGACTGTAAGAAGATGGTCTTTCAATTCCGGATTGTCATAATAATCGAAGAACAGTTCTTCACCGCGCAGATCGAGCGCGATGTTCTGTATCCCCATCAGATTTACCGCGCTTTCGGTAAATCCGAATTCCTTTATGAAGAAATCGATCTGATCCTGTACTCTTCGCCACAGGGGATCTATGTCAAGATCCGGCGCTCTGAGCTTCATTACCTGATCGTCGGTCAGATTCGCCGGCAGGACCTGGGGCGCGTTGTCCCTGCAGAACAGCACTTTACATCCCAGAAGCTGAGAATGGAGGAATCCGCAGGCGATAAGGTCTGAAAACAGGATCGGTCTCGGTTCGGGATTCTCTTCCCCTATCCCGTAATCACCGAATAACTCAAAGAGCGTCCTTCGCATCCTGACGTCAGCATCGAGTCTGTATCGGGCGTCGAAAAAGAATTTCTCGTCAAACTCGATACCGGCGTATCTGTTCCACCATGAGGGATGGAAGACTATATCGACATCGCTTTTCATATCAGTCAAAGAAACGCGGCAGCCATTTTCTGTTCGCCATGAGCAGATCGTCGCAGAGCTGAGGGATCTTTGAGAAATCCATAGTCCCGGTCGACGGGTCGATGCTCATAGCTTCGATAAGCAGCTCGCGGTCACCCTTGAGCGCCGCTTCTACGACCATCTCTATTATTCCGGTATGAAGATAGCAGAGATGATGTATCGGACGCGGAAGATCTCCGGCGGGAAGCGGAGTGATCGTTCCGTCCTTTTCCTTTTTTACCAGCGTTTCGACGATCGCGCCTTCGGGAAGGTTGGTTATCTGGCCTATATTCGGACGGTTGCATACTGTGATAAGCTCGGTCTTTTCGATATATGACTGCATGATATCGGCAATGTCCTCGCCCGAGCGGTAAAGCGATACCTCCTTCGCTCCGCTCGCTATATCGTCTATATCTTTTTTCTGCATGACTTTATCCAGTCTGCGCGAGTCAACGGTCGTTTTCAGCACACCGTATTCCATGCCGAAGCCGTTCTGATTGTTGCACAGCGACGACATGAACTCGATAAGATGACGGTCGCCGGGGATCGGAAGATACCCGAACTGACGGCAGAGCGCCAGCTTTGCCTGGCAGTTGTTGCTGTAAGAATTCGTCGCCTGATAATTCTCCGGCAGATCTTCAAGACCGTCATGCTCCATGGCGAACTGACGGATTTTTCCTATGACATCTTCACCGTGATATGCGGCTTTGGTGAGCCAGATATAATGGTTGAGACCGGCAATCGTATAGTCAAATCCCTGCTCATGAAGATATGAATACAGATATGTCCCTATCCGCATCCCCTGCGGCATGGTTATCCCGAATATCTTTTCGGTAAACCTTCTTAAGCTGAATATCTCATGACAAATGCCGTAAACCGTAATCGTTCTGGCGGGAATGTTGAATGCCTTCGTCACGGCGGTCATCGGATTCGTTACGTTCAGAAGGACGGCGCCCGGGCAGACCTGTTCCATATCCTGAGCTATCTCATACGCTACCGGGACCGTGCGTATCGCGGCGGATATACCGGATATACCGCAGGTCATTGAGACAGGCAGACGGACCCCGTATTTGACAGGGATCTCAAGATCGTTGAAAAATGCGTCCATAGCCCCGGGAGAGAATGTCGTGAGGACAAAATCGCATCCTCTGAGAGCGTCTTTCCTGTCTTCGACGATGGAGATCCTGTAATCCTTACCAGTCTTTTCGTTGAATTTAAGAAGCATGTTCCGCACGCTCGTCACATGCTCAACGTTCGGATCGACAAGGCGTATCTCCCCGCCTTCCGCCGCGTCCATGAGATATATGTCTCTCATCAGACCGCGCATCCAGTTGACGCTGCCTCCGCCTATGACCGCTATTTTGATTTTCATATATGCCGCCTCTCTGCGAAATATTATTATTTCCCCCATTATTATTATCCCACGATATCATTATATCACTTTATGTCCTGTTTTTCAACATATTTTTTCATGATTATAAAAAACAACAGACAAAAAAATGACTTTTCGCCGACAGATTTTAAAAGAACGCTTGATTTTTTTTTCGATCCGTGGTATATTATATATACCTTCATATACTTTGCTGAAGCTTACATAAAGCTGACGGCTTTCAGTCCGTCTAAAGGAGGACATACAGCATGAAAAAAGCCATGATTTTCCAGGGTGGATGGGACGGTCACGAACCCCAGCTCACCTCCAAGCGATTTGCCCGACTTCTGAATGAAGAAGGCGTACAAACCGAGATATACGATACTCTCGACTGTCTTGCCGACGCCGAGAAGCTCCTTGATTACGATCTCTTTGTAGCCTGCTGGACGATGGGTGACATCAAAGGAGAGTACTGCAACAACATCTCCAACGCGATAGCGCACGGAGCGGGCATAGCCGGATGTCACGGCGGAATGTGCGACAGCTTCCGTCAGAGCACTCAGTGGCAGTTCATCACCGGCGGACAGTGGGTCGAGCATCCGGGTGGAGACGGCACACCGTACATGGTCAATATCTGCCACGGAAGTTCTCCCATAATCGAAGGGCTCGAAGACTTCCCGGTATCCTCGGAGCAGTATTACGTTCACATCGACCCGGCCATAGAGGTACTCGCCACCACAAGATTCCCGCAGGTTAACGGCTACTACGCGGCCAACAAGGTCGTCGATGTCCCGGTAGTATGGACAAAATACTGGGGTCTCGGCAGAGTGTTCTACACCTCTCTCGGACATCATGACGACGTCTTTGATAAATCCCCCACATCCGAAGTCATCATGAAACGCGGCATGATGTGGGCTATCGAAGGCAAACAATATGCAAAGGACCACGGTCTCACAATAGACAAATACACCGAGAAGAAGCAGTTCTACCCTGTGGAGTTCAACTGAAAGGAATAAAAAATGGCTGTCAAAAAAATCGCAATGATCGGCTGCGGCTCGATCAGCGGCATCTATCTGCAGAACATCACCAAGACCTTCAAGGAGATCGAGCTCATCGGCGTCTGCGATCTCATCCGCGAAAGAGCTGAGAACGCCCAGAAAAACTACAACGTCCCGAAGCTTTACGAGACGATGTACGATGCCTTCGCCGATCCTGAGGTCGACATCATCCTGAATCTCACAAGACCCTATCAGCACTTCGACGTGTCGAAGGGCGCTCTTGAAGCCGGCAAATCCGTATATTCGGAAAAGCCGCTCGGCGCATCTCTCGACGAGGGACTCGAGCTTGTCCGCATCGCAAAAGAGAAAGGTCTCATGCTCGGCGGAGCCCCCGACACCTTCCTCGGCGCCGGCATCCAGACCTGCCGCAAACTGATAGACAGCGGCTTCATCGGACAGCCGATAGGTGCGCAGGCGTTCATGACCTGTCACGGACATGAGTCCTGGCATCCGGATCCCGACTTCTACTACCAGTACGGCGGCGGCCCCATGTTCGATATGGGTCCGTATTATCTGACAGCTCTCATCAACCTTCTCGGCGGAGTATCGGGTGTTTCCGGCATGGTCCGCCAGACATTCGACAACCGTCTGATCACGAGCCAGCCCCACTATATGGAAAATATCGAGGTCCATGTCCCGACCTACATCGCCGGAACCATGCGCTTCGATTCCGGAGCCATCGGAACGATATTCACCACCTTCGACGTCTATACCTCTGAAACTCCGAGAATCGAGATCTTCGGCACGGAAGGCACGCTCTCCGTTCCTGATCCGAACTGCTTCGGCGGTCCGATCAAACTCTGGAGACCAGAGGACGGTCAGTGGCGTGAGATCCCGCTGATGTTCCCGTATGCTGAAAACAGCCGTTCGCTCGGTCTCGCCGATTTCGCGAAGGCTCTCGACACCGGCAGATATGCCCGCTGCGACTGGCATCAGACGCTGCATGTCCTCGAGATCATGGATTCCTTCACGATGTCGAGCGACACCGGAAAGTATATCGCTCTTACCTCCAAGTATGAGCGCTCCGCTCCTCTGAATCCCGAAAACAAATACGGGATCATCGACTGACAGCGTTTTTACAGGATAAATAAAGTTCGGACACCCGGTCACGGGTGTCCGAACAGATTCCGCACAAGTCACATCGCTCTGAATTTTGCCCTTGTTTCCTCCAGCTTTCCGCAGTACATCTTCCCCTCAGAGCACGCTCCCCACACGCATGACGGTCCGGCCTTTCTGAACAGAAGCGGAGATACCTCCCTGCACAGCTCAAGCATCCTGCAGGCGAGCTCACGAATCTCCCACTGAGCGCGGTTGCAGCAGCGGAGCCTGAAAAAGTTATAAAGAGACCTTACGTCCATCGTCATTATTATCTTGGTATCGCAGGCGTTCGACAGAACATATCTCGCGTCTTCGTTCGCCATCTTCTCAGCCTTTTTAAGAGCTTCCGTCTCATCCACACCGGAATCGGTCAGCTTCTTTGCGTGAGCTTCTATCAGCTTTTGCCGGATGCTGTCGTAATGGAGCGCGTCCTCCTCCATCGCCTTGATGAATTCGGCCTTCGCTTCCGGTATGGCTTCTATCGACGGCGGAGTGATATACTCGAATCTGGTCTTATCGACATATCTCTGGCTCTGTACAGAGAACGACGCGATCCTGTGACGTGTGATCTGCGCGAGAAGAGACCTCGACACGCCTTCTATCCCGAAGGTAAAAGACGCGTGCTCCACCGGGCTTTCGTGCCCTATATCGACAAGCCTGTCAAGAAACTGCTCGACCTTTTCCGGCGTGAGCTTATCCTCGAGCGAATCTATATCCGAAGCGCTGTAGCAGAGTTTTGCTGCCTCAGCCACGAGCTTGTCGGGATCCGGCGTATGCGTTATCAGCTTAACCTTCAACATTATTCTTTGACTCCTGAATTTTTATGAAAGATAATCCAATGCAGTATTCTTTTTTCGCCCTGCTTTTCAGGCAGAGATATATCGGCAGATGGAGCCTCATGCACAGCACCGAGCAGGAAACGCTGGCTCAGCATTCGATGGAATGCGCAGTTCTTTCTCATTGTCTCTGTGAGATCGGAAATACTTTTTTCGGCGGCAGCTATGACTCGTCATACGCCGCTCTGCTCGGCCTGTTCCACGATTCACCCGAGGTCATAACCGGAGATCTTCCGACGCCTATAAAATACGCGTCGGAGGAGATGAGGACGACATACGGAATGATCGAGGACAAGGCGGTTCAGCGTATGCTTTCAAAGCTGCCGAATGAGCTGAAGGAAACATATTCCGCGCTGCTGAGACCAGAATCGGGAAATGAGACGAAAATCGTCAAAGCCGCAGACAAGCTCTGCGCGCTGATCAAGTGCTCAAACGAGAAAAGATCCGGCAACAGGGAGTTTGACGCCGCTTACGCCGCAACAAAAGCCGAGCTTGAGAAGATGGATCTCCCGGAAGCGAACTGGTTCATGGAAAACATGCTTTCCAGCTTCGAGCTGCCGATCGATGAGCTGTGATCAACAATATTATACCATCCGCGTCTGTTTTTGTCAATAGAAAAAATCCCTGACTGAGTCAGGGATAAGAGCGGAGGGTTACCAGTCCTTTTTTCCGGTTTTGACCGAACCGGCTCCTCTTTCCTGTTCGATCTTTTCTCTTATATATGCTTTCCTCATCCCAAGCGGGCTGATCGAATAGTACTTTTTGAATTCGCGCATGAAATGCGATTTCGTCGTGTAGCCGCATTCAAGATATATCTCTTTTATCGGATGCGATGTCTGCTTTACTAGATCGGCGGCGTAATTTAGCCTCAGATTTCGGACATACTCAGTGAACGAAACGCCGGTTATCTCATGGAACTTCCTGCAGAAATACTGATCCTGCGTATCGTACATACGTGCGATATCGCTCATGGTGAGATGCTCGGTAAAATGCTGATTGGTGTAAATGACCGCGCTTCTGATGACATTCAGGCGCTTCTCGCCTCGGGACTGGCGCTTCTTTGGCTCATCGGTGTAATTCTCATCGAATTTGCAGCTGTGATCGGAGCGGTATCTTACTTCAAGGAACCATGCCAGCAGCGATCTCAAGATACCGTGCTGATAATCCACCCTGTTTTCTTCCGACATCTCTCCGGCCGACGCGACGAGCTTGAATATAGCGGCGAATTTTTCGGCGTCCTCCTCGTTCATTCTGAATGCCGTATTGCCGCCCTGCGGAAGCTTCAGCATCATGGATTCACAGATATATATATCTGAAAACTCAATCATCTCAACTATTATCTGACCGTCGGGGATGATATCGATCCTGTCGCCGGCTCTTAATAGAGCGGCAAAGCCGAAGCCCGCTTCATAAATCCGGTCGTTGATTCTCAACTGACCCGATCCGGATGTGATATATCCGAGACGCGAGATTCCGTGAATGGTGCTGTTGGCTACGTTTTTAAGATTAGTGATCCGATAGGTGAAGGTCGAACAGGGGGAAGAACCATCCATGTCGGAATTGCCGCTGTTCATTTCATTTTTTTCCATATGTCAAAAATAATATAGATAAACCCTTTAATTTCAAAAGATTGTTAATATTATAACGCAATTAAATTGATCTGTCAAGCAGAAATGAGAAAATTTACACAAAATACTGATATTTTCAGTCCTATGCTCTTGAATGATATTTCAATATGATATATAATAATGGTAATGAAAATACCGATCGCTGACAACGGCGGCGTCAAGGTCAGCTGCAGATACGAAATAGTATAATGACGAATATTTTTACATCATCAGGCGCGAAGCTCACTCTCTTCGGAGGCGAAAGGACCTCATCGGGTAAGCTGCCGCTGATAACGCTGCCATCCTTTGACGAAAGCTCCGATATATTCTATAAAACCGCGAGCGATATCTGCTCGGGCAAAGCTTTCTGTCTGCTTGAGATAAAGGTCGATGACTGGAACGGACAGCTTTCTCCGTGGCCTGTTTCCGAGCCTCAGGCTTTTTCCGGCGGAGGAAGCGTTTTTCTCAGACATATAACTGACGATATCCTCAGCGGGTTAATAAAAAAAGAATCAACACTGGATACAGACCGCATGATCATAATCGGATACTCGCTCGCCGGTCTGTTTTCTTTATGGTCGATGTACAACACCTCGGTCTTTGCGGCTGCGGCGTCATGCTCCGGTTCTCTCTGGTACAGCGGCTTCATTGATTATATGTCATCTCATTATATAAGGAACAAGTCAAAGATATATCTCAGCCTCGGCTCAAAAGAAGAAAAGTCAAGAAACGCGTTATTTTCAACGATAGGCGATAAAACAAGAGAAGCCACGGACATTTTAAGAAGCGATCCGCGCGCCGCGAAAACCGAGCTCGTTTTCAATCCGGGCGGACACGGCACGGACGTTGAGAAACGCATAGCGCTTGCCATGAAATGGTGTCTTGAAAACACGTAAAAGAAGATTATGAAAAAAAGAAATCTGATCAAACATCTCTCCCTCATCCTCTGCTCCGCTGTCATGATACCCGTTCTTTTGTCATGCGCCGAGCAGGTGACCGAGTTCCCGGCCCCATCGCCTGACGCCGTCGACACGGCGCAGCAGGCAGATGAGGAAGCCTCATCGCCGGCGTCTAAGTATCTTTCTTCCGATGGTATAATCGAAGAACAGTTTCCTGATGACGGAAAAAAATATGTTTATTACACGGTAAACAATAAGGCAGCCGGCAAAGTCCGCGGTGCAGGGATAAGGGAGCTCACCTCTTCCCCGTCGAGAGTCGAGGCGATACCCAATCTCGGATATAAATTCGTCGGATGGTCCGACGGAAAAACCGAAGAGACGCGCATGGATTATCTCGAGGATAACGACGGCAATCTTGTCGTCACCGCGATCTTCGATTATGACAAGCTTGAGATGCCGATCATAACGATCGACACCGAAACCGGTAAGGACGTCAAATCAAAGACCGAGTATATCCAGGCCGATTTCTCGATCATCGGCGCGCCTGACAAGATGTATGAGTTCTCCGAAACCATACAGATACGAGGCAGGGGAAACAACACCTGGGGTTACGAGAAAAAATCCTACAAGATGAAGTTCCCCAAAAAGGTGAATCTTTTCGGTCTCGGCACGGGGGCTGACAAGGTCTGGGTGCTTCTTGCGAACGTATGCGATCAGTCGCTGCAAAGGAACCATGTTGCCCTTGATCTGGCAAGCTCATTCAGCGGAGTGGCGTTTTCCCCCGCGTCGATGTCGGTCGACGTATATCTGAACGGCGAGTACAGAGGCGTATATCTCCTCGCGGAAGAGATACGCGACTCGAAAGCGAGAGTCGTGATAGATACGAAGGGCTTCGAGACAGAAACCGATATCGGTTATCTTGTCGAGCTGTCAAGCTATTCCGACAAGGATAAGTTCTATCTGAACAACCGCCAGTACATGATCCACAGCGATCTTTCAAGCGACAGCTCGGTCAAGAAGGCTCAGATGCAGTTTATTTCCGATTATATGGCGGAATGCTATGAGGCTCTTAAACGCGGCAACAGATCGGAAATAGAAAAGCTGATGGATATCGACTCGATGGTCGACACATACATCACCGAAGAGATAGTAAAGAATCTCGACACCGGATGGGACAGCTATTATCTCTATAAGGAGAAGGGCGGCAAACTGTTCCTCGGTCCGCTCTGGGACTTCGATCTGTCGCTCGGAAACGCGAATGAGGGCGAGGAAACGTATTACGGGATCTTCACAGCCGTACGAAAAGGTTCCGGCGGCGGAAATCCCTGGTATTACCGCCCAATGGAGATCGAATGGTTCAGAAAACTCGTCGTGGAGAGATGGGACGAGGTAAAGGAATCCATAATAGACAAGATACCTCAGAGCATCCTTGACGAGGGCTCGTCAAAATACAAGGCATACGCCCGCAACTTCGTCCGCTGGCAGATATTCGGAACCACACAGAACCGCGAGACCGAGGCAATCAGGAATCTCAGGACCTACAAGGAGCATTACGAGTATCTTGCCGAATGGGTAAGACAGCGTATAGAATGGCTTGATAAATTCTATCATCAGGACGATTTCCTTACGATGGATCTCGAGGGCGGAGGCGCAAAGGCGAGCTCCGGCTTCGCGGATGACAAGACGAAAAAGCTGTTCGAGTCTCTCGAAAATCTGTCAGGTAAGGTAAAGGTCGATAAGATTAACGGCTCGATAGATGGATTCGACGGAGAATCGGTAAATAACGCTTTCGATGACGAGCCCGCCACGAAATACTGCTGGCCGAGCTACGGCGAATCTCAGATCACTTTCAGGACCAAGGATGTGATTTCGCCGACTCACTACGCCTTTATGACAGCCAACGACACTTCGAGCTACTCAGTCAGAAATCCGCAGAAATGGAAGATCTACGGTTCGTCGGACAACAAAAACTGGGAGCTGATCGCCGATGTGAATGACGGACGAAGCCTGCTGAAGGCAGCCGATTTCACATGGCATGTATTCAAGCTGGACAAAAAAGGCAGCTACAGATATTTCAGGATATGGTTCGATAACGACGATATAATCCAGTTCAGCGAGATCGCGATGTTGGGTTAAAAACAATTCATCCCCGCCGGATTAAGTTCCGGCGGGGATGTTTTCATCTGAAATTATCGGCCTCAGCCATGGCGCAGATCGCGTGATAGACCGGGAGATGAAGCTCCTGTATCTTGAAAGTCTCAGTTTCCGGGACTCTGATCGATATATCGGAGATCTCGGAAAGGCGGCTTTCATTCTTTCCTGTCAAAGCGATCACGTTCATCTTTTTCGCCTTCGCCGTTATCGCCGCGGCGACGCAGTTCCGGCTGTTTCCCGACGTAGATATCGCTATAAGCACATCACCGGGACGTCCGTATCCGTAAACCTGCTGTGCGAAGACGAGGGATGAATCGGAGTCGTTCATGAAGGCTGTCATCAGCGGAGCCTGAGCGCACAGCGAGATGGCCGGAAGCGCTCCCTCAAGCTTTGAAGCGATCTCCTCGCCTCCGTTGTATTCTTTTAGGGCATCCGCGGTTTTCCGGTCTATCGGACGGGAAAGCTTAAAGCATTTCATCAGCTCTCCGACGATATGCCCCGAATCGGCGCAGCTGCCGCCGTTGCCGCATGTCATGAGCATCCCGCCTTTTGACCAGCAGGCATTAAGCATATCCACGGCCGATGCAATATCATTTTTCAGAAAATCCAGATGAGGATATCTAGTTATCAGCTCATCAAGTATTTCCGAGCTTGTCATGTATGCGCTCTCGCTCATATTTATGATCTCCGTCAGTCAAAATAGGCGACGCCGCTTTCAAACAGCTTCTGATCCTTGTTGCCGGGGATGTTCTTCGCAATATTCTCCCCGATCCTCTCGCTGTGGCCCATCTTACCGAATATATGGCCGTCAGGGGAGAGGATGCCTTCGATCGCCATCACGGAATTGTTGGGATTGAATCTGATATCTGACGTGGGAAGGCCGTCGGGAGTCGTATACTGAGTTGCGATCTGACCGTTTTTTTCGAGCTCTGAAAGCAGCTCGTCAGAGGCGACAAAGCGTCCTTCGCCGTGAGATATCGGAATGGTGAAGAGATCTCCGACGTTCACTCCGGCAAGCCACGGGGATTTTACCGACGCGATCCTTGTCGTGACCATCATCGACTGATGACGGCGTATTGTGTTGAAGGTAAGAGTCGGAGAGTCGGGCTTCATTTCGCTCATGATATGACCGTACGGCAGAAGCCCAGATTTTACGAGCGCCTGGAAGCCGTTGCAGATTCCGAGCATCAGCCCGTCTCGTTTTGAGAGCAGATTTTCGACAGCTTCGGTGATGAGCTTGTTTCTCAGCACGGCGGTTATGAATTTACCCGATCCGTCAGGCTCGTCGCCTCCCGAGAACCCGCCGGGGATCATCATGATCTGAGAATCGTTTATCGCATCCGCAAGCTCGGAGAGAGAATATTCGAGCGCTGATGACGTGATATTTCTGAGAACCACGATCTTCGGCTCGGCTCCGGCTCTGATGAACGCCTTGGCGGTATCGTATTCGCAGTTTGTCCCGGGGAATACGGGAATAACTACTCTCGGCTTCGCGTATCTGACTTTTGAATGGGATACATCAGGTCTGACATCACATTTCGGAGCATGCAGAACGCTCTCATCAATACCCGGTGTTTTCATCGGGAAGACGGGCTCAAGCGTCTTTTCCCACGCCGATTTAAGCTCGGCAAGAGAAACTGTCTGCCCGTGGTGGCTGATGACAGGATCCGAAACGGTAACGCCGATAAGCTCGCCGTCTATATCCTGATCCGATTCTATTATGAATGTGCCGTATTCTTTGCCGAAGATCTGAGCTGTGTCGATATCAGAACTTATCGAAACTCCTATGTCGCTTCCTATCGCCATCTTGAACAGCGCTTCGGCGATCCCTCCGAATCCGGGGGTATAGATCGAGAGCGCGGCTCCGGACTCGGCATACCCTGAAACCTTATCGAACAGCTTTATGATCTCGGGATAATCCGGCATACCGTCATCTGTCTGATGGGCACGTAGGAGATACAGCTTTGAGCCGACTTTTTTCAGCTCGGGAGTGACAAGACGGCTTGCCTTACCCATCTTTATCGCGAAGGAGACAAGCGTCGGGGGAACGTCGATGTCCTCAAAGCTGCCGGACATCGAATCCTTGCCGCCTATAGCGGCGATTCCGAGCTCTGTCTGTGACTTAAGCGCGCCTAAAAGCGCGGCCATGGGCTTCCCCCATCTCTCCGGCACACCGCGGGTACGGCCGAAATATTCCTGGAAGGTGAGATATGCGTTTTCGTATCTCAGACCTGACGTCACCAGCTTCGCCGCGCTGTCGACAACGGCCCATGCGGCGCCGTGATAGGGACTGACAGACGAAAGATACGGATCGAAACCGTATGACATAACGGAACAGTCATCGGTATCGCCGAACGTAGGCAGCTTCGCCGCCATATACTGCGGAGCCGTAAGCTGGTTCTTGCCGCCGAATGGCATGACGGCCGTAGCCGCCCCGATCGACGAATCAAAGCGCTCGGAAAGGCCCAACTGAGAGCAGACATTCAGATCGGCTACCGTACGCATATATTCAGACGCGAAATCGGTGACATTTTTTCTGCTTGTCAGCTTATCCTTTTCGACCTTGCCGATATGTACCGACGTATGCTTCGGAGCGCCGTTCGACGAAAGGAATTCTCTTGAAAGATCGACGTTCTTCTTACCGCGCCATCTCATCACCATGCGCTTCTCGGCGGTGACGTCGGCCACGACGGTCGCCTCGAGATTTTCGGCGTTCGCGAGAGCTATGAATCTGTCTGTATCGGCGGCGTCTACGACGACAGCCATTCTTTCCTGTGACTCAGATACCGCGAGCTCAGTCCCGTCAAGTCCCTCATATTTCTTCGGAACTTTGTCGAGATCTATCTCAAGCCCGTCGGCAAGCTCGCCGATCGCGACCGAAACTCCGCCAGCTCCGAAATCGTTGCATCTGCGGATCAGTCTTGACGCCTCAGGATTCCTGAACAGTCTCTGCAGCTTTCTCTCCTCCGGTGCGTTGCCCTTCTGGACCTCCGCCCCGCATGTGGAAAGAGAGTTTACGGTATGGGATTTCGATGAGCCTGTCGCGCCGCCCATTCCGTCTCTGCCTGTCCTTCCGCCGAGAAGTATGACCTTATCGCCGGGTCTCGGGACTTCCCTTACGACGTTTTCACAAGGCGCAGCGGCGACGACCGCGCCGATCTCCATCCTCTTAGCAGCGTAGCCGGGATGATATATCTCATATACTCCGCCAGTCGCGAGACCTATCTGGTTGCCGTATGAAGAATAACCGTTCGCGGCTCCCTTTGTTAGAACGCTCTGAGGCAGCTTTCCCTTCATTGTCTCCGATACCGGGCGTGTCGGATCGGCGGCGCCGGTCACTCTCATCGCCTGATATACGTAAGCTCTGCCGGAAAGCGGGTCTCTGATGCATCCTCCGAGACATGTTGCCGCTCCGCCGAAGGGTTCTATCTCCGTCGGATGGTTGTGCGTCTCGTTCTTGAACATCAGAAGCCAGTCTTCGGTTCTGCCGTCGATGACGGGGTGTATTACAATAGAGCAGGCATTTATCTCTTCGGATTTGTCCAGATCGTCGAGGCGGCCCAGAGATTTAAGATATTTTGCGCCTATCGTTCCGATATCCATGAGAGTGACGGGCCTGTCTTTCGCCTTTTCGGCGTAGACGGCTTCTCTCTGACGGAGATATTTCTCGAACGTTTCCCTTATCTCATCGTCGTCGATCTTAAGCTCGTCGATGGTGGTGAGGAATGTCGTATGACGGCAGTGGTCTGACCAGTATGTGTCGATGACCCTTAATTCGGTCACGGTAGGATCCCTGCGCTCGGTATCCCTGAAATAGGCGCGGCAGAATTTCACATCGTCAGAATCCATCGCGAGTCCCCAGGAGGCGATGAAGCCGTCGATCTCATCATCGGCCATATCCCTGAATCCGTCGATCGTTTTTATGTCATCGGGAACAGGATGGTTTATCTTGAGTGTCTCGGGAAGGCCCGGCTCGGCTTTGCGGCATTCCACGGGGTTTATAAGATACTTTCGTATCATATCCATGTCGCCGTCGGATATCCCGCCGCTGAATATATATATCTTGGCCGTTCTGACAGTCGGACGCTCGCCGCGCGTGAGAAGCTGTATGCACTGCTCGCACGAGTCGGCACGCTGATCGAACTGTCCGGGAAGATATTCCACGGCAAGCAGTCTGTCTTCCGGAGCGTAATCCAGAGTATCAGTTATGATATCCGACTGAGGCTCGGAAAAGATGGTCCTCGACGACTCGTCGAGCGTTTTTCTGTCGATATCCTCAACGTCATAGCGGTTTATCAGCCTGACGCCGGTTATACCGCTCAGGTTAAGATTGTTTCTGAGTTCCTCGGCAAGCTGAGACGCCTCGACCGCGAAATCCGGACGGCGTTCAACATAAACACGATACACCATATTTTCAAGTCTCCTGTGGTCTGGCTTATATGACACGGCCGATCAGACCGTTTTCATCGTACGCTTCTATCAGGACTTCCCTGATATCGTTCTTTTCGATCCCGCCGTCGGCTTTTGCCGTAATCTCTATGAAATTGCGGCTGTGACCGTGTGCGATCCCGTCCTTTACGGTTTCCGCGAGCATCTCATATCTTCTGCCTACGCGTTCTTTCAGCAGCTTTTCCTTTACTTCCATCTGCACCGACTCAAGATATTCCGAACGACGGGATTTCTCGGCTTCCGGAATCTGGCAAGCCATAGCGGCGGCTGCCGTCCCATCCCGTCTCGAATATGTGAATATATGAGAATGAAGCAGCCGAACTTCCTTTATGAGCCTGGCGCTTTCCTCGATGTCGGATTCTTCCTCGCCCGGGAAGCCGGTGATAAGATCGGCGGTTATCATGGCGTCGCCGTTTATCTTCCTTATCGCTGAAACGCATTCATATATCCTGTCGGAAAGATAACGCCTGCGCATCTGTTTGAGTATGCGGTCGCTGCCGTGCTGTACCGATATATGAAAATGAGGCATGCACTTCGGGATCGACATTATGGCGCTTACGTTTCCCTCCGTCATAAACGAGGGATCTAGCGAGCTGAAGCGGATCCTTTTGATACCTGCAATATCACTTATCTTTCCCGCCAGATCGGCAAGCCCGAATTCGTAGTCGGAAGTCTCGATCCCGGTAAGGACGACCTCTCTGCATCCATTGTCGGCGAGCGCTCTTATCTCATCCAGAATATCTGACTGCGGTCTTGATCTCGACCTTCCTCTTACCGTCGGGATGATACAGTATGAGCATCTGCCGTTGCAGCCGTCCTGAATCTTCACATAGGCGCGCGTCCGGGAGAACGATCTTATCCTCATCGGCTCATATAAAGATCCTGACGTCAGCATGCTTTCGTCGATAACGATCGGCGAGCTGTTCTTTTCCCCCTTGCCGAGCATATCTAGCGCTGCGTCGACCGCAGCAAGCTTTGAGGCGTTGCCGCAGATTATATCGACGCCGTTCATGGATGAGAGGCGCTTCCTGTCGTTTTCCGCCATGCAGCCGGTGACGATTATGAACGCGCCGGGATTTGCCGACTGGGCTCTTCGTATTATCTGGCGCGACTTACGGTCGCTCTCGGCGGTAACGGTACATGTGTTGATTATATATATCTCGTTTTTTTCTGAAAAATCCCTTACGATCACGCCTCTGTCGGAAAGCTTCTCCGCAAGAGCCTCGCTTTCGTACTGATTCACCCTACAGCCGAGCGTGTATATGCCGGCCGAAGCAGCCATATGATCCTGCACCATCTATATCACCGGTATCTGAATAACATACAAGATATTTTACCACACATCCGTCTTTTTTTAAAGCTGATTCTATGAATTTTAATAATAGACTTGCAAAATCCATCCGGGGAGTGTATAATATATAGAGTAACAAGTAACGCCTTGGGAGGAACACATCATGGGAGAACTTCATATCATCGATCATCCGCTTGTTCAGCACAAGCTGACGATTATGCGTGACAAAAGCACGGGCACGAAAGACTTCAAGGAACTTCTGACAGAGATATCCACATTGATGGGCTACGAACTGACCCGCGATCTGCCGCTCAGAGACGTTGAGATCGAGACTCCTATCTGCAAAATGACCGGAAAGGAGATCAGCGGTAAGAAGATCGCTATCGTCCCGGTCCTCAGAGCCGGCCTCGGCATGGTTGAGGGACTGCTTTCCCTTGTTCCCGTGGCCAAAGTCGGTCATATCGGTCTTTACCGCGATCCGAATACACATGAACCGGTCGAATACTACTGCAAGCTCCCGTTCGATATCGAACAGAGGACCGTAATAATCTGCGATCCGATGCTCGCCACTGGCGGCAGCGCGTCGGCGGCTATATCAATGATCAAAAAGCGCGGCGTCACAAGCATAAAGATGCTCAATCTCGTTTCGGCTCCCGAAGGCGTTGCACGCATTCAGCACGATCATCCCGACGTCGACATGTACTGCGCCGCTCTCGACGATCATCTGAACGAGCACGCTTATATCGTTCCCGGTCTCGGCGACGCCGGAGACAGGATCTTCGGTACCAAATAAAAATGCACGAATACATCATTTCCGGCAATGATTCGGGACAGAGGCTCGACAAGTTCATATCCAAAGCCGAGCGGGGCATCCCGCCTTCCCTGATGTACCGCCTGATCAGACAGAAAAAGATCAAGGTAAACGGCAGGCGGTCAGAGATATCCTACCGTCTCGCAGAGGGCGACCGCGTGACTGTCTGGATGCACGATTCACTGCCGGAAATTGATACAGTCAGCGAATGGATCAATATCAAACCGCACATTGATATAGTATATGAGGATGAAAACTATATCATCTGCGACAAGCGCCCCGGTATGCTCTGCCATACCGACTCAAACGGCGATACCGATACATTGATCGGAAACATCAAATCATATCTTCACATCCGCGGCGAATACGATCCTGAAAGTGAAAAATCCTTCTCTCCCTCGCTTTGCAACAGAATAGACAGGAACACAGGAGGTCTTGTTATCGCCGCGAAAAACTCAGACGCTTTAAAACGCGCCGACGAGCTTATCAAGACAAGACAAGTCAAAAAAAAGTATCTGTGCGCCGTTCACGGTCATCTCGAGCCTAAAGCAGCCCTGCTGAAAGCGTATCTTGTAAAGAACAGCGACGCAAATACCGTCAGAGTCTATAAAGAGATGCCTTCTTCTCCCGACGCGAAGACGATAATCACCGGATATACGGTACTTGAGGAAAATAACGATCTCAGTCTTCTTGACGTTGAGCTCATGACCGGAAGAACAC
>CAMJPL010000014.1 GCA_946407735.1 uncultured Clostridia bacterium | reverse complement strand
ATCTGCGCTCTGATGTGCGCCGTGATGCTGCTCGGCCTTATGCCGTCCGTCTTCGCTCTGAAGAACGGCGACGTGGTCGACGCGGTGCTTCACACCGACATCGTCACCTACATCAACGGGACTCCCATCGAGTCCTACAACATCAAGGGCTACACCGCCATCAAGGTCGAGGACCTTATGGAATACGGCTTCGTCGTAGCCTGGGACGCCGGAGCGAGGACGCTCAAGGTCACACGCCCGGTCGCGCGGCCCGTCACAAGCAATTACAAACCCGTAGCGAACACCTATCCCGTCGGCTCGTACTGGATGGACGTCTACTACACCGACATAAAGACATATTTCAACGGCAATGAGGTCCCGTCCTACAACATCGGCGGAAGCACCATCGCCTATGTCGACGATCTCGCCAAATACTACACCACACCCGACAAATACATCTGGGACGGCAGCGCGAGGACCCTCAGCCTGACGCTCCCGGGCGAAGTTTCCGGCTCGGGCTCCGGCTCCGCCACGGCTCAGCCCGCCCCGTCCTCCGGTTCGGGCACCGCGCAGCCGGCTCCGACGACGCCCACGCCGTCCGTCAGCCCGATAGTCTTCACCGTACAGCCGCAGAACCAGACCGCTGCGGCGCTCTACACCTCCCTGCCCTTCACCGTCGCCGTCACCGGCGGCACTCCGGGATATACCTATACATGGCAGACGTCGAAGGACGCTCTGACATGGACCGCCTTCCCCGGCGGCAATCTCCAGACCTTCGCGCTGCTCGTCGACGAGACCATTCTGAACGGTACGAAGTACGTCCGCTGCGTGGTAAAGGACTCCGCCAATGTTGAAGCCGTCAGCTCCGTCGCCGTCGTCACGGGCGCGGGAGCAAGTACAGGAACGGGAACCGGGACAGGCACTGTCGCTCCGCTTACCGCGTCGCTCAGCCAGTCGGCCGTGACCGTGACAACGTCAACGCCGTTCAGCGTATCCTGCACCGCCTCCGGCGGCGTCGCGCCGTACAAGTATCAGTGGTACTGGGCCGGACCTGACGGGACCTATTACGATATGTCGACCTACGCGACGTTCGACACCTCTTCTTCTTCACTCGGAGCCAAGCCCGACCCGAGATATTCCACGCAGTATCTCAGATGCCGCGTGACCGATAATATCGGCCAGTACGTCGACTCCCCCGCCTTTACCATCACCGTCACCGACGTGACCGGATCCGGCTCGTCGTCAGGAGGATCATCGTCCGGCAATATCAGCGCTTCGATACCCGCATCCGTTTCGACTACCGTCGGCGTCGGATTCTCCGGGAAGATCGTCGTAACGGTCACAAACGGCTCCGGCGACTACTCTTACGAGTGGCATGTAAAGAAGGGATCGAACGACTGGTTCATCTCCGGGGACTCTGACAACGATTATAACCTCAGAGACTCCGCTCTCGACGACACCAGCACATGGATGGTGTATTGCGTCGTCACCGATAATAAGGATACCAGCAAGAAAATCTCGACAAATACCTGTTATGTGTACGTTTCAGCCGCTTCGTCGTCAGGCGGATCGGCGTCATCCTCGACACCGATCGCCGCTGTGATCAAATCCAGCGCCGACGGAGTAGCCTCCGGCGGCAGCGCCACCCTCACCTGCACGGCGAGCGGCGGCAGCGGCGGCTATATTTATACATGGAAAACAAAAGAAGAAAGCTCGCATATATGGGGCATTGCGATGAACGGCAACGGGGGCAGCACGTTCACGCTCAGCAATATCAAAAAGACAACACAGGTGATGTGTACCGTAACCGATTCGTCAGGCTCTAAAGTTGATTCCAACGTCTATACGATCAATATCATGACGTTCGGCGGTACGATAACTCAGCCGATCACTATCACCACTCCCGAGCTCAAGTTCACCTCTCATCCGATGAGCGCCACCTGCACCGAGGGCGGCACCGCTTCCTTCAGCGTATCGGTCACCGGCGGCAAGTCGCCGTACACATATAAGTGGGCACACGTCAACAAATACGGCGGCGTAGGTTATCCCGGTGACGGCATATTTTACAGCGGAACGCAGACAGCCACATTGAAGATACTCAACGCCCTGACGGCAGACAGCGGAGATATGTTCTACTGCATCGTCACCGACGCGAACGGGAAAACGATAGAGTCGGGCAAGGCTGTGCTGACCGTGAATGCCGCTTCGTCGTCGTCGTCGTCCGCGCTCTCGGTCAATATTGTCGCGTCAAAGATCGGAACTGTCGGTGTTCTTACCGCCAAAGTAACCGGCGGCAAAGCGCCGTACACATATTCGTGGCAGGTAAGAGTAAAGGGTAAGACTTCGGAACTTGACTGGGAAAAAATCACATGGGCTTCAGGTTCTGAGATACAGCTTGCTTCTCCGCCGAAAACAGTCGAGTACAGAGTTGTCGTTACAGACAGCAGCAACAACGGAGCTGTAAGCAACATTTTATCCTTCGGATGATGAGCTTACATCTTCCCTTCCCCTCCGGCTCCCCGCCGGAGGGGAAAATTATTGCGGATTTGTAAATTATTCTCAAAACCGTGATCAAATCCGCCCCTCCGGCGTCTAATCAATGCTATAATAATAGCGGGGCTTTGGAGAAAAGACAGGATCAGATCACTGCATCGGAGGGAGAGATAAATATATGAATAAAAGAATCGCCTGCGTCCTCGCGGCGCTCATCACGCTCGGCGCGCTCGGCGTCCCGGTCTCGGCGTACAATCCCGGCGACAAGGTCGGCACCTACGCCTACACCGACATCGTCGCCTACATCGACGGCGCGCCGATAGAGTCGTACAACATCAACTGGGAGACCGCCGTCGTCGTCGAGGACCTCAAAAACTACGGCTTCGAGGTGATCTGGGACCCGACGCCCGGCAGCCGCAATCTGCGCGTCACAAGAAGCTCGCGCCCGATCTCGTCGACCTATATCCCGCCGGCCAGAAAGCACAAGAACGGCGACTACGCCGGAGACGTGCTCTACACCGACATCGTGACCTATTTCAACGGCACGAAGGTCGACAGCTTCAACATAAACGGCCGCACCATCGTCTATGTGAACGACATAGCCCGTTTCTACGGTCAGCCGGGAACATACAAATACAACGACTCGACCCGCTCGCTGTCGCTTTCGCTCAGCGGCGCCCCCGCCGCCGTGCCGACGCCGACACCGACGCAGCCAAAGGCGCTTCGGATATCGTCTCAGCCTAAATCCGCCTCGGCGGCCGTCGGCTCGACCGTCAGGTTCTCGATAACGGCGTCAGGCGGAACATCGCCTTATACCTACACATGGGAGCGCCGCGGGCCGTTCGACATGCTCTGGACCCCTGTCCTGATAAGCTCGGGCACCTCCTCGTACAGCTTCCCGGCGACGCAGGATATCCTCTACGGCGGCTACATCTACCGCTGCACCGTCACCGATGCGAGCGGTCAGTCGGTCATAAGCGATACCGTCGCCCTGATGCCGTCGGCGTCTCCGCTCACCGCGTCGGTAAAGGCCGACAAAACGTCTGTATCATACGGCGGCAGCGCGAAGATAACCGCTTCCGTCTCCGGCGGCGTATCGCCCTACACCTACACATGGTATAAATACAACTCCTCGAAGCAGACGTGGGAGAAGCAGACGTCATCCAAATCGAGCACCTATTCGGTATCGAATCTCACATCGACGGCGTATATCCGCTGCGAGATAAAGGACGCCGCCGGAAGCGTCGTAACGACCGACCACGTCACGATCAGCGTCGCCGCCTCGGCTCTGAAGGTCTCGCTCTCGGCCGACAGGACCACCGTCTCATACAACGGCACGGCGAAGGTCACCGCCAACGTGCAGGGCGGCATATCGCCCTACACCTATTCATGGTATAAATACAACTCGTCGAAGCAGACGTGGGAAAAGCAGTCCTCCGCGACGAAGCAGACCTGCACCGTATCGAACATCAAATCGACGGTCTATATCCGCTGCGAGGTGAAGGATTCCTCGGGAAGCGTCGTGACGTCCGATCACGTCACCATCAGCGTCTCGGTCCCTGCCATGAGCGCGACGCTCTCGGCCGACAGGACAACCGTCCAGTACGGCGGGACGGCGAAGGTCACCGCGAACGTCATAGGCGGCGCGTCGCCCTATACCTTCTCGTGGTATAAGTACAACTCGTCGAAGCAGACATGGGAAAAGCAGTCATCCGCGGTGAACCAGACCTGCACCGTGTCGAACATCAAGTCGACGATCTATATCCGCTGCGAGGTGAAGGACGCCGCCGGGACCGTCGTGACGACCGATCACGTCACGCTGACCGTCGCGCCGTCGATCATGAACGTCACCCTATCCGCCGACAGAACCACCGTCGCGTACGGCGGCACGGCGAAGGTGACAGCCAACGTGCAGGGCGGCGTATCGCCCTACACCTTCTCGTGGTATAAATACGACTCGTCGAGTCAGACATGGGTGAAGCAGTCCGCAGCGGTGAATCAGACCTGCACCGTGTCGAACATCAAGTCGACGATATATATCCGCTGCGAGGTGAGGGACGCCTCGGGAAGCGTCGTGACGTCGGATCACGTCACGCTCAGCGTCTCGATGCCGGCGATGAGCGCCGTTCTCTCGGCCGATAAAACGTCTCTTTCGTACGGCAGCGGCACCGCGAAGCTGTCCTCCTCGGTCAGCGGCGGCTCGGCTCCGTACATCTACACATGGTACATCTACGACAATCTCTCGGGCAGATGGATAAATCAGGGCTACAACACCATCGGCTCATACGTCCTGAACGATCTCACCTCCTCTGTGACGATGCGCTGTGAGATAACCGACGCCTCCGGCGCCTCCGTTACGACGAACAGCGTGACCGTCAGCGTAGCGGCGGCCAGTGTCACCGCCGTTCTCGCCTCCGACTCGCCGAGCGTCCAGAACGGCGGCTCGGCGAAGCTCTCAGTCGCCGCGCAGGGCGGCAGGGCCCCGTATATCTACAAATGGTCCGCGAACAGCGGGTACGGCTGGCAGGATCTCGGCTATTCGACGGCGAATTCGTACGTCCTCACCGATATCAGGAACAACACGCAGGTGCGCGTCGAAGTCACCGACGCCGACGGCTATACCGGCGTCTCCAACACCGTGACGATCATCTGCTCGCCCTACATCCCGTCCCCGACCCCCGATCCGACACCGGGCGTGCAGACCGACACCGCCGTCATCTCCGCCGACAGATACAGCGTCTCATCCGGCGGCACAGTCGTCTTCTCGGTAAATACCGATCTGGACCCCGTATATTACATGTGGTACGTGCAGTATGAGGGATCGTCGGTACTTGAGAACCCCGTCATCACCGTCATGAACACATGTCCGATGGTCTTCACGAAGAACGCCAGGGTCTACTGCACCGTCGCCGGCTACGGCGGCATGGTCGCGACGAGCAATATCGTCGACATAACCGTTTCGTGAGCGATCATTCCTAAAACAGCGCGCATAAATCCCGGTCCGGCAGACGCCGGACCGGGATTTTTTATCGAAAATGCCGGTGAAATCTTGATTTTCCCATCGCTTTGGTGTATAATATATACACAGAAACGATAGGATTGTTTACTATGAATATTTGCGAGCTTCCCTTCCGCGAGACGGACATACTTATACCGAAAAAGGGCTTCGAGAAATGGTCGACCGTCGCCTGCGACCAGTTCACCTCCGAGCCGCAGTACTGGCGCGACGTGGCGAGATTCGTCGGCGAGGCCCCCTCGGCGCTGAGGATCACCCTGCCCGAGATATATCTCTCGGACGACGATCTCTCCGACCGCATCGCCGGGATAAACAAAACGATGTCGGACTATCTCGAAGGCGATATATTTGCCTCTCTTCCGGCGTCGATGATACACGTCGAGCGCACCCTTCCGGGCGGTCTCGTCCGGCACGGCATAGTCGGCGCCATAGACCTTGAGGCGTACGATTTCGCCGCCGACTCGACGGCGCTGATACGCGCCACCGAGGGCACCGTCACCGAGCGCATACCGGCGAGGGTGAAGATCCGCCGCGGCGCTCCGCTCGAGATCCCGCACGCGATGATCCTGTTCGACGATCCTGACAACACCGTGATCGGCCCTCTGACGACGCCGCCGGATCACGACGCGCGCCGGGGCCAGAGCTTCAGCTACGCGTCGGACGCGAAAAAGCCGCTGTACGCCTTCCCGCTCATGATGGGCGGCGGTTACATCAAGGGCTACCGCCTGACCGAAGACGAGATGAGCGGCGTCAAGGCCGCACTCGCGGCGCTTGCCGGAGATTCGGACGGCGAGAATCCGCTCCTGTTCGCCGTGGGAGACGGCAATCACTCCCTCGCCGCGGCGAAGCAGTGCTATCTTTCCAATCCCACCGAAAAGAACCGCTGGGCGATGGTCGAGCTGGTCAACATACACGATCCGGCGCTCGAATTCGAGCCGATATACCGCGTGCTGTTCGGCGTCGATCCTGACGACGTGATATCGGAGCTGAAAAAAGCCTCTCTGCCGTCGGGCGAGGGGCATGAGGTCGCGTATGTCGCCTTCGACAGGGAGGGCGTCGTGCGTCTCGGCGCCGATACCGCTCTCGCTGTCGGCGGGGTGCAGGCTTTCATAGACGAATACATCGACTCGCATCCCGACGCCAAGGTCGATTACATCCACGGCGAGGAGGTAACGAGGCATCTGGCGAGGGAAAAGGACTCGGTCGGCTTCATCTTCGACGGTATGAGAAAGGACGAGCTCTTCCCGGCGGTCAAGGCCGACGGCGCTCTCCCGCGCAAGACCTTCTCGATGGGCGAGGCTCAGTCGAAAAGATACTATCTCGAGGCGCGGAGGATCGATCCGATCCCGGACGAGATATAATCAACATGCGGCTCCGGCATAAGCCGGAGCCGATTTTTTATGCCGATCAAAAGCCGTACCGCTGCGGAAGCGGCGTCATTTCCCGTCGCCTCCGAAGACATCGCCGAAGCTCTTCATCGCGTCCTCGACCGCGCGGCGGACCGAGTTTTCTATGTTCCGCTCGAGTCTGTTCCCGAAATCCTCTCCTGCTTCGCCTTCCGCGCCGCCGGACGATATCTCGATCGTGCCGCCTGTGCTTATTCCTCCGCCGACAGCTCCGCACCTGACGTCTCCGTCGGCCTTTACGTCGCCGCCGACGTCACCGCATTCGACGTCGCCTTCGGCGTCGACATAGGTCCCGACGCTGCCGCAGCTGACGCCGTCACCGGCTTTCACAAATCCGGCGACTTCTCCGCACTCGACGCCGTCACCGGCAGTCACGTCGCCTCCGACATCACCGCATTCGACATCGCCTCCGGCGTCAACATAGGTCCCGACGCTGCCGCAGCTGACGCCGTCACCGGCTTTCACAAAGCCGGCGACATCTCCGCAGTCGACGCCGTCACCGGCGGTCACGCTGCCGGCGACACGTCCGCAGTCGACACCGTCACCGGCGCTCACGCTGCCGGCGACATTTTCACAGTCGACGCCATCCCCGGCGGTTACGCTGCCGCCGACGTTCTCACAGTCGACGCTGTCACCGGCGGATACGTTCCCGCCTACGTTCCCGCACTCAACGCCGTCGCCTGCCGAGACATTGCCGCCGATATCCCCTTCTATATCGGCCGAGCCGCGTATCTCGATGTGAAATTCGTTATCCTTGTACGGCGTGAGATCGAGCTTTATCGGGCAGCCGTCCACCCAGTCGTCGACTCCGAGGCAGCGGCGGCCGAGGAACTGAACTATCCTCAGCCTGTCGTCGTCGGGTATGTCGGAAGGCGCCTCCGCCGTAAGGGACGGCAGAACGCACGCGGATGCCTCTTTTTCATCAGCGCCGTAAAAAAGCCCGTCTATCGTGACGCCGTAGTACTCCGCGAGGCGCGGCAGCATCATTATATCGGGGAGCGAAGCTCCCGTTTCCCACTTCGACACCGCCTGCATCGATATGCCGAGCGCCTGCGCGACGGTCTCCTGCGACACTCCCTTCGCCGAGCGGAGCAGCCTTATATTCTCGGATATGTTTATATTCCCGTTTTCCATTTTTTCTCTCCCTGTCATCGCTTTGACGTTTCGTGATGGTTTTCAGCCGGCTGTCGAAATTATATCACGGAAATGCGAAAAAATCAATAGAGGCGCAGTTGATACTGAAATTTATTTTTCACAAATCCCCGATCATGCCGCGTGATATATGAGAAATCCGCGTTTTCTCCATCCGCGCGGTTCAACCGCCGGTTGATAGGAGGATTTGTGACGCCGCTGTCGATTTCACACAATATCAACCGGCAGTAGAACGGCACGGCGAAGAAAAGCTCCGGATGATCTCCGGAGCTTTTAGTGATCGAAGGTACGGCCCGTGCGGCCGGCGATGCCTTCCCGCTTATTTCACCTTCTCGTACTCCGTCCGGTCCTGCGTGCCGAAGGCGGCCTTGTAGATCGTCAGTCCCTGCTCGTCCTCGAGATAGGTGTACTCCGCCGAGCCGTGATAGCCGTTTTCGAGGTTCTGCGCCTCGTATTTGCGGAAGAAGCCGTCAGCCGCCGGGAAGAAGCCCTCGCTCGTGCCCGTCATTTCCGTCAGCAGCCAGACCGCGTTCCTCCACGGCTCGCCGCATTCGGTGACGGTGCGCAGGAACTTAACGAGGCCGACGCCCTCGGCGTACCAGAATTCGGTGTGGCCCGACCAGTAGCCGAACCCGCCCCGCATGTCGGCGGCGATGTGACGGCAGTTCGGGAACGTGCCGACCGGGGTTTCCACGGTCTCGTCCTCTCCGACGGCGATTTTTCCCGAAACGTCCATGTCGTACTGCTTGAATTTCCGCTCCTCGGAATAACCCGGGATCCATTTGTCCGACCACAGCGCGCCGAGGGCGAAGTTCACAATCTCATAGAGGAAATTGCACCCGACGGCGTACATGTCGAAGCAGCTCTTTCCATCCTTCCAGTACCAGTCCTTGAGCTCGAAGGAATACGTACTGTCGTATTCTCCCAGACAGAGCGAATCCCCATTCCTCTGCGGGGCATAGGGCTCGAAGAACGTCCAGCGGAGCTTTTCGGTATAATCCGGGTTGAAGATGTCGTCCGTCGCGAAGATATTCCGCATGACCTTGTTGGCGACGGTGGTGTGAACCTTTTCGCGGCGGGTCTTCGCGGTACGTTCAGCTCCGACAAGGTATTTTTCCACGTCGACAAGGTGACCGCCGTCAGTGCCTTCTGGTACGAAATACCCGTTTCTCGCCGCAAGCGTACAGCCGAGCCACGAATTCACATCGTACCGAAGGCGGGCGAACATGCCGATAGACATAGCCGTGAGGGTGTCCCTCACGCCCGTGACCTCCATATACTGCTCGTCCTCGATCAGGTGCCCTTCTTTTTCGATGTGATATTCCCAGCGGTTGCCGACGGCAAAGGGGATGCGCCCGTCCCCGCCGCTTATTCGGTACTTTTTGAGCACGATCTTCCACTTCAGGGAGTGGTTGATCTGCTCCACTATGCCGATCCCCGAGGCGATGACCGTTGTAGTGTCGTAGTCGCTCCGGCTTTTGTCCGTCGTGCGGAATTCGAAGCAGTTTTCAAAAGTTCCGGCAGGCGTGACGACGGGCTTCTCCGCGAGGCGGCAGGTCATGGTGGACTTGCCGTCCGCTGAGGTGCGTGTGTCCCCCGGCTTCATGTCCGGATCGTCGATCAGCTCGTCGCAGCGGGATAGCCAGTAGAGCGGCGCGATCTCGATATCGTCAATACCTTCCCTGCGATAGTAACCCGGCTCCTGCCAGAAGTACCATTTTCCGCCGATTCTCTGATAGGTCTCGCCCATGTACGCTATGCCCGCGTCCTTGTCCCCGGCGGCTTCGGCTTCGGCGAGCTTCTTCTCCGTCCAGATGGCGGAGAGCGCGATTGCGTAATAGACGTTCGTCGGCTCGAGGAGGGAGATCGTTTTCTCAAACGCTTCGTATGCCTCCTCCATCCGGCCGAGGTCGCCCAGCTCTACGCCGCACCAGAAGGACACCATGCCGGCGGCCTTTGAGAATCCCCCCGCCAAAAGCTCCGGGATCTGCGTATCCCGCATGAATTTCATGCGTTCCTCACCAATCGGAACCTTGTTGTATTCCCGCGCCGCGACATACTGCATCACGTCGTCGTTGTGTCCGGCGAGCGCCGCCTGCTTGATTTCGGAGAACACCTCCTCGTTCGCTTTTCCGGGGATCCACCACGCTCCGCGAAGCCAGACGTCCGCCAGCATGTGCTGTTTTTCCTTCGATTCATCCAGCGACTCCACAGCAGCGAGGACGTTTTTGTAGTCTTCCTCAAAGCCTGTCTTGTCCCTTTTGAACTGCCAGAGCTTCAGCTCCTCGACCTGCCGCATCACGCGGGAGACGAGGGCTTCATTTTCGTTGTATTCCTTTTCCACGATCCCGTATCCTTTCCGCAGCTGTTTTCTCCCCTCCGCGAGCCGCCATTTCACCGTTCCCGCCGGTACGGAAAGCAGATCGGCGATCTCGTTTACGGAATACCCCTCGAAATAATGGAGCCGGATCGTCTCGCGGAGCTTCTCGCTCAGCGCGTCCACCATAGCGTGAAGCTCTGCGGCGGATCCCGAAGATATGAGTGAAGACATCTCCGGATCGGGATCGTCTGACAGCTCTTCGTTTTCGACAAGGTTAAGCGAGATGTCCGGTACGACGCTCCTGTACCGTGTAACGAGCCGGATCGCGCAGTTTTTCGCGATGGCGCAGACCCATGGCCTGAACCTCGATCTGTCGCGCAGGGAATCGAGGCGCATCCAGGCCGAGACAAAGGCGTCCTGCGAGGCGTCCTCGGCGGTGAAGCGGCTGCCCGTGACCTTCTCCGCCGTGCCCATCACCGCCTTTTCATGGCGCAGGACAAGCTCCTCAAACGCGCCGCTGTCGCCGAGAAGACACAGCTCGACCAAAGTTTCATCGCTCATGTCGGAGTATTTCGTCATGTCGGTCTCCTTTCATGGGGTATTTTCCGGGGTTCAATAAATAAGATGCGAAAATCCGCGGAAAGGTTGGGTGACGGAAAAAATATTTTCGGCGGTTCTGTTATGCGATACGAACGGCAAGACGGCAGGATAAAGATGAAAAAGCGAGCCGTTTCCTCGTCGGAAACGGCTCATGTGTTTTGTTGTCCGCGCGTCAGACGGCGCCGCGGCGCCGATAAGGCTAAAGCGCCGGCAGACGGCCGGCTCACGGCAGCGCGGCGGCATCAGAATCCCGACGTATTATTTAAGGAAGCCAAGACTCTTGATGATGGGAGCTTCTTTTGCGTGACCCTTGCAGACGCTGAAGAAGCAGATGATCTGCACGACAAGGAGGATCACGGAGCAGATGCCGAGGGCGATCCAGCCGATGATCGGGATTATCGCGCCCACTACCGTGACCAGGATCGAAACGACCGAGATCTTGAGCCCCTGACGGACATGGAACATCGTATAGGGGGAGGACTGCGCGGCGAGAAGGGCTATGACGATGCCGATCCAGCTCATGATATACGGGAGCATGGCGAAGACCTTGTTTTCGGAGATGTCCTTCGCGTCGAACTCGGCGGTATGATCGGTGGGATCATACGCCTGAGGCTGATACTGCTGCTGCTGATCGGGATAATAGGTAAGCTGACCGCCGCAGCGCCCGCAGACCATGGCGTTGTCGTCGTATGAAAGGCGGCAGTTTGGACAGTATTTCATATTGAACCTCCTGTTTTTTTATGACTGGATATATTATATCATCATTCAAACCGGATTGCAACATATATGAATGAATTTTTTTCTTTATTTATTCAGCGCCGGAAAAGCCTGATACAGGCAGCGGGATCAAAAAAACATGCAATACGGCTTGCATATAATCACGAAATGTGGTATAATAATCATATACGGTCATTTTAAAGATGTTCGGCTCCGACGGGTATGATATGAAAGACAAGGAACTTAAAAAGCTGAGCAGGAGCGATCTTCTCGAGATCCTCGTAGAACAGAGCCGCGAAATCGACGAGATGGAAAGCGAGACTCAGAAACTGAGGGAGCGGCTCGAGCAGCGCGAGCTCGATATAAAGACCGCCGGGTCCATCGCCGAGGCGTCGATTCGCGTGAGCGGTGTCTTCGACGCGGCTCAGAAGGCGGCTCAGCAGTATCTCGACAACATAAAGCGCCTCGATTCCGAGCACGGCGTCTTCGTCGAGGCTCAGCGCAGGCGCATCGAGGAAAGCGGCAAAAAGGCCGACGAGATCATAGCCGACGCCGAGAAAAAGGCGGCCGCAATCATCGCCGAAGCCGAGAGGAAGGCCGCCGAAATGATCGCCGAAGCGGAAGGCAAAGCCGCCGCGTCTCAGGCGGAAATATCGGAACCCTCCCCGGCCGCGGAAGAGAGCGAAGCTCCCGCCATAGATACGGAGACTCCCGCCGCCGATCCGGCAGCCGAGCCTTTGGCAGATATGCCGACGGCGGAAGCACCGACGGAAGACGCTCCGGCCGAAGAAGCCCCGCCGGCCGAAGAAACGGCCGCAGCAGAGGAATCCGATCAGAACGGATCGACAGACGAAGACAAAGAGCTTCATCCGGACGAAACGACATCCGCCGAAGAACCACAGCCGGATGAAGCGAAAGCCCCGGACGAGGAATCCAAACCAGTCGAAGAATCCCCCTCCGCCGACGGCGACGCATCCGACAGCGCAGAAGATACGCCGGATGAGGAAAGCAAGCCGGCTGAAAGCAACGCACAGTCGCCCTCCGAAGCGTCGCCTGCCGAAATGTCGGCCGCCGAAATGTCGCCCGGAAAAAACGATTACGGCAGAAAAAGCAGGAAAAGAAAAGGAAAAAAAGGAAGATAAAGGAAAATATGGCAGCTAAAACAAAGCCTGCGGTCAGCATCCCGACCACGGCGCAGCTTGACAAGGAGCTCAAGCGCGAGAATTACCGCCACAGATACGGAGCGACTCTCCGCTCCACGATCTATCTGCTGATAACGGCGGCGGCGATCGCCGTCCTTGTGGCCACGCTCCTGCTCCCGGTACTCCGAATATACGGCTCGTCCATGGTGCCGTCGCTTACCGAGAACGACATCGTCGTGTCGGTCAAGGGCTCCGATTTCAAGACGGGCGACATAATATCGTTCTATTACAACAACAAGATCCTCGTAAAGCGCGTCATCGCCTTCCCCGGCGACTGGGTCGACATCGACGACGACGGCAACATCTACGTCAATCACGAGCTCCTGATCGAGCCTTACGTCAAGGAGAAGGCGAAGGGAGAGTGCGATATCGAGCTTCCCTATCAGGTGCCCGACGGCCGTTATTTCGTTATCGGCGACCACCGCGCCACATCGGTCGACAGCCGCTCCACCACCGTCGGCTGCATCTCGGAGGAGCAGATAGTCGGACGAATCGTCTTCCGCGTCTGGCCGTTCGACAACTTCGGTGTGATAGAGTGAAACACCGTACCCGCTTCACCGCATAAAAATCCCGCCCGCGTGACAGACGCGGGCGGATTTATTTATATTGAACAGTTATATGCTTATATGGCTTTGCGGGAGACGAGATCGAGATTCGAGCCGAGAGTGCCTCTCAGTATGATGGTCGAGTTGGTATTGATGAGCCCGATGCGGTAATTGCCGTTCTTCTGTCTGTCTACCCGTTCTATGTTGTATTTTTCGCCTCCGTAGGTGATCTGTATATAGGTTTTCTGGAACATGCTGCTTGAGGCTCGGAGTTTTCGTATCGTGTCGTCGCTGAGGATGACGTCCTCGAGCGGCATGGTTTCGACTGTGAGCGAATTGCGGCGTTTTGTCATTTCTGAAAGGGTAAGGACATTATGCGGAACTTTGGTTTTCATTGAGCATTACCTTTCTCACCGGGGGCCCGGGCAACACGGGAAAGGCGGAGGGAATATCCGTCCTTCTCCCTGAACGGCGGCAAAAGCTAACGCGGCACTATTCCTGATCGGAGCATCATGCCTTGAATATATTGTACTACAAAATGTCGGTCATGTCAAGGGTTTTTGGTGAAATTTCTCATTTTTCCCCTTATGTCGGGTATCAGCCGGACCTTTCGGGGCGTTTCTCCCGTCGTCGATGATCTGTTCGCCGTTTTCGTCGGTCGTGAGATAATGCTGAGCCTGCGTCGTGAACAGGCGGTAATACTCCCCTTCGGCCGCCATCAGCTCGGCGTGACTGCCGATCTCGGCGACCTCGCCGTTTTTCAGGACGATGATCTTCGTCGCGACCGTCGCCGAAGACAGGCGGTGCGACACGAATATCGTCATCTTGTTGTGCCTCAGGCGGTCGAACTGATTGAAGACCTCCTGCTCGGCTATGGCGTCGAGCGACGCCGTCGGCTCGTCGAGGATGACGATGTCGGAATCGCCGTAGAAGGCGCGGGCTATCGACAGCTTCTGCCACTGACCGATGGAAAGCTCGATGCCGCTGTCCTCAAAGTAGCGCATGAGCGGCGTGTCGTATCCGTCCGGCAGCGCGTCTATGAAGGCGTCGGCGGCGCTCCGGCGGGCGGCCTCCTCGATCTCGTCCTGATCTATCTCCTTATTTATATCGCCGAAGGCGATGTTCTGGCGGACGCTGAAGGCGTAGCGCCCGAAGTCCTGAAAGATTATGCCGAACAGCGAGTAGAGATCCTGAATATCGTATTCGCGTATGTCCCGCCCGTCGAGCAGTATCTCGCCCTCGGTAGGGTCGTAAAGTCTGGTGATCAGCTTTATCAGCGTCGTCTTTCCGGCGCCGTTCAGGCCCACAAGAACGACGGTCTCCCCGGCGGATATCTTCAGCGACACGTTCTTTATCACGTCGCGTTCGGTCCCGGGATAGCGGAAGCTGACGTTCCTCAGCTCGATCTCATGCGGCGCGTGATGCTTCACCTTAAGCGGCTCGGCCAGCAGCGGGACGACGGTCTGACGCTCGTTCATGAAGGCGATCATGTTGTCAATGAACAGCGTGCCCTCGTATATCGAGGCGGTGGTCGAGATAAGGTTCGATATGCCGCCGGATATGCTGCTCAGCGCCCCGGTGTACAGCGAGTAGTCGCCGATCTCGAACTCGCCTCCGGCGACCCTTCTCGCTATGAAGACGTAGAGGAAGAAGTTCACCGCCGACGACAGGAAGCTGAGGCCGATATGCCAGCTCCCCTCATGGATATACAGCTTTTTCAGGCCAGAGAAGTATTTGTCGAAGACCTCCCTGTAGCTGCCGATAAGGATATCGGAGAGGCCGAACATCCTTACCTCCTTCACCATGTCCTTGTTCGTCATGAGGCCGGAGTAGTACTGCATCTGACGGCGCTCCTTCGAGCGGCGGCGGATATAGTTGACGTTCTTCTTGCGGTAGATGAAGTTGATCACGGCGCTCGGCGCGGCGAGCAGTATTATGATGACCGGTGCCGCCGGAGAGACCCCGGCGAGGATGACGATAAAGCTGACCATCGTGATGATCGAGCTCATGACCGAGAATGTGGATTCGAGCACCTGTATCGGGCGGTGTCCGGCCTCTCTGTCGGCGTTCTCGAGGCGTGAGTAGAACTCCGGCATATCGAATGAGGCGAGGTCTATCGTCTTCGCCTTGTTCATGATCATCATCTTGATATGCTGGACGACGAGCTCGCCGTATATCCTCGTGAGGATGGTGTTTATGTTCCTGACGAGACTGTTGACGAAAACGTAGACGAAGTGCATGAGCAGAAGGAAAAGCACCGTCTCTATCGCCGCCTCGCCGATATACGCCGCGGCGAGAGAGTTGAGCAGCGCGCGGTTGATGTACGCCGACACTATCGGCATGACGCCGCTCCACACCGACATGAACAGCATCACGAACAGTATCCACGGCCGCGTCTCCCATACGAGGCGGAAGACGTAAAACAGCCGCGAGAAGAACTTCCCGAGAAGCTGACTCAAGAAATTCGGCACCTCTCCGAGCGAGTGAGGCTTTATGCTGTCAAGCTCGCTTTTCGCCGCCTTGGCCGGTCCGCCCGGCCCGCCGGGTCCCATAGGTCCTCCAGGTCCCATCGATCTTCTTCCTTTCGTTAACCTTTTCTTTTCCAGATCGCGTAATAGAATCCGTCGCAGCCATCGGTGTCGGGGAAGAGCGTTTTTTCGAGACAAAACTCGAAATCGCCGTGTTTTTCGGTGAAGCGCCGGGCGATATCGTCGTTCTCGGCGCGGTTCACGGTGCAGGTGGAGTAGACGAGCCGCCCTCCGGGCTTAAGATATCCGGAGCAGCTCTCGAGGATGGAAAGCTGCGTTTTCGGCAGGGCTTCGATATCCTTCGTCTCCTTGTATCTTATCTCCGGCTTCTTCGCTATCGCGCCGAGACCGGAGCAAGGCACGTCGCAGAGCACGCGGTCGAAGGCGCCGAGGGACGGCTCGTATCTCCTCGCGTCGAGCGGCCGTGTCTTTATTATCGTTATCCCGAGTTTTTCCGCCGCCGAGGATATCAGACCGAGCTTTTTTTCGTGCAGATCGCAGGAGATGATCTCACCCCTGTTCTCCATCCTCACCGCCGAATAGACCGATTTGCCGCCGGGGGCGGCGCAGGCGTCGAGTATCCTCTCGCCCGGCTCGGCTCCGAGGGCTTCGCAGGCGAGCTGCGAAGCCTTGTCCTGCACCCTCATCAGTCCGCTCATCGGCTCGATGTCGGAATACGCCGCTCCGCCGAGCAGAAGACATCTCGGCGCGTCGTCGGGAGCCTCGGCGGCTATGCCGATTCCGGACAGCTTTTCGATCAGCCGCTCACGCGATATCCTGAGGGTGTTCGTCATGACGCCGATAGGCGGGACCGAGTTCGCGTACTCCATCAGCGCCGCGGCGTGATCCGGATAGTCTGAAAGCCACATATCGACAAGCCATATCGGCAGAGAATGGCGCACCGAAATGACGAAGCTCCTGTCCACCCTCTCGTCCGGCCACTCGATGGAATCCCTTCCCCTCAAAGCCGAGCGCAGGACGGCGTTCACATAGCCGGACGCCTTTTTTGCCGTCTTCTTTGACAGCTCGACCGTCTCGTAGACGGCCGCGTGATCCGGGATGCGGTCGGTGAAGAAGATCTGGTACATCCCGAGCCTCAAAAGGGTGAGGACGGCGGGATCGAGCGAATCGGCGTCACGGCTGCCAAATCTCGTTATCAGCCAGTCGAGGGTGATCCGGCGCTCGGTCACGCCGTAGACGAGCGCGGTGTAAAGCGCCCTGTCCTTGTCCATGAGCTCTCCGCCGCCGAGAGAGAGCGTGACCTCGGTGTTAGAGTATCCGCCCTTTCCGATCCTCATCAGCGCGCGGAAGGCGGCCGAGCGGGCGGCAGGCGTTTCGGTTCGAATCTCAGTTGCCATCTATTTTTTGTCTTTTTGTTGTATATCACACAAATAAATGATACCGGTACGGCTCGGGCATCCGCTCAGAATCGGCGAAAAGCCGTCTCAGTTCAGAGCGTCGTACGCGCCTTTCAGCGCCTCCGACACAGATCCTGCGAGAGCGGCGTTCTCCGGCTTTTCGAGCCTCGGATCGTCCGCGAGCAGCGCTTTCGCCGCTTCCGACGCCGCCTCGAGCAGCCCGGTATCGTCGCAGAGCGACGCGAGACCGAGATCGAGTGCGCCGTGCTGCATGGCGCTGCCGTCAGGTGCCGGGAAGAACTCGCCGGGACCTCTCATCTGCAGATCGGTCTCGGCTATCTTAAAGCCGTCGTTCGTCTCCTTCATGATCGAGAGCCGCTTTTTCGCCTGCTCGCTCTCGGCGTCGGAGACGAGGACGCAGTAGGATTTCGCGCTGCCGCGGCCTACCCGCCCGCGCAGCTGATGCAGCTGCGACAGTCCGAACCGCTCGGCGTTCTCAATGATTATGAGCGAGGCGTTCGGCACGTCGACGCCGACCTCGATGACAGTCGTCGAGACGAGCACGCTTATCTCCCCGTCGGCGAAGGCTCGCATGACCTTATCCTTCTCCTGCGGCTTCATCTTTCCGTGCAGGATGCCGACACTGAGCTCGGGGAGCTCCTTTTTCAGCTGTTTTCTGTACTCGACGGCGCTTTTCAGCTTTATCCCGGAGTCGCCGCCTATATCGGAGAGATCGAGCAGCTGTCCCGTCACGCGCTCTTCGTCCTTGATCTCCTTCTCGAGCGAGCCGACGGCGGGGCAGATAACATATACCTGCCTTCCCTCGCCGACAAGGCGGCGGATGAAGGCGATGAGCCGCTCGTGATAGCCGCTTCCGACGGCGTAGGTGTCGATCTTCTGCCGTCCGGGCGGCATCTCGTCTATCATCGAGGCTTTGAGATCGCCGTACAGCATCAGCGCGAGGGTGCGCGGGATCGGAGTCGCGCTCATGACGAGGATGTGCGGCGGCAGACCGTCCCCGCCGGAGGAAAGCATCGTCCGCTGGCGGACACCGAAGCGGTGCTGCTCGTCGGTGACGGCGAGACCGAGCCGCGCGAAATCGACTCCCTCCGAAAGAAGGGCGTGCGTCCCCGTGAGGACGTCGATCTCGCCGCTTCTAAGCTCCTCGAGGAGCTTCCTTCTCTCGGCTGCCTTAGTCGAACCGGTCAGCAGCCCGACCCTTACGCCGAGCGGCTCGAAAACCTTCGTGAGATTCCTGTAATGCTGCGCCGCGAGCACCTCGGTCGGGGCGAGAAAGGCGGTCTGAAAGCCGTTCTTGGCGGCAATGAAGGCCGCCGCCTCGGCGCAGAGTGTCTTTCCCGAGCCGACATCGCCGCATACCAGCCTGTCCATCCTGCGGCCCGACGCCATATCCTTCGCTATGTCGGCTATGGCGCGGCGCTGAGCGCCGGTAGGCGAGAAGGGCAGCGACATGCAGAACATCCCGGCGAGCTCGTCCGCGTCCTCCATGACGGCGGCCGGAGAGACGGATGAGCCCTTACCCGAAAGCGATATGCAGAGCGAGAACCTCAGCAGCTCGTCGAACACGAGCGTCCGTCTCCCGCTCTCGATGTCCTCGTACGATCCGGGGAAGTGGATCCTGCGAAGCGCCGTCAAACGATCGCACAGATCGTATTTTTCACGTATTTCCGGCGGCACCGGGTCTTTGTACCCCGGATCCCGCGCGAAGGCGGCGAGCACTCCGTCGACGCTCGACGCCATCAGCTTCTGCGTCAGCCCCTCAGAGAGCGAATATACCGGCACGAACTCGGGCAGCGGCACTCCCTCGGTATAAGGCTCGGATATCGGATTCGCGAGCTGCCGCCTGCCGCTGAATATCTCGATCTTCCCCCAGAAGCGGAAGGTGTCGCCGAGATTGAAGGATTTCGCCCTGTAAGGCTGGTTGAAGTACGATATCTCGATCTTACCGCTCTCATCGTAGGCGGAAAACTTCGTTATCGTCATCCTGCCGCGGCCCGGCATCGTCCTGACGGTCGGGGCGGTGCCGACGGTGAGAAGGAAGGCGCAGGGCTCGCCGGGGACGGCGTCCCTGACGGCGCGTATGTCTCCGCGGCGCTGATAGCCGCGCGGATAATGGCGGACGAGATCCCCGGCGGTGAATATGCCGAGCCGCGCGAAGGCCGCCGCCCTGACCTCGCCTATGCCCGGCAGGGAGGTTATCCCGGTGTCACGGTTTATCATGGCTTATAAGGCAAGTTGGGAAAAAATTTATATTAACGCCTTGAAAGACGGCGCGATTAATGGTATAATGTAAAAAAATCATGCAATGCCTGTTTTCCGAAGCGAAAGGCGGATGTAGCAAATGGATATGAACGAAAACGAAAAGACCGAAGGCGTATCGGACGCGAAAAGCGCCTACGCTCAGGCGAAGGAAAGGATCAGCGGCAAAATCGCCTCCGATCCGATAATGATCAGGAATTCATATAAATTCGATCTTTCTCTGGTGCGCCGCTCCGATCCCGACGACAAGCTGATAGGCATCAGCGCCAACAGCGTCGAGAAGGAGATCCCGCTCCTCAAGGTGCTGCTGGTGACAGCGGCCGCCGCTGCCGGCATATTCGCCGTCGGCAAGCTGTACGAGCTCGGCTTCAACGTGAAGTACAAGAAGCGCTTCGGCGGCGCGAAGACAAGCAAGCCGAAGAACAAGGAGACCTATAAGGCCTGACCTTCCCTTTTCAGCCGCTCGTACTCGGGCGAAAGATCCCTCAGGCGTCTGACGATATCCGTCGTCTCCCTTATGATAATGTCGACGTCGTCATCGGTGTTCATGCTCCCGAGCGAGAAGCGGATCGACGATCTTATCAGCCGGTCCGGGACGCCGATGGCTTTCAGCACATGCGACGGGCGCGGCGAGCGCGAGGTGCAGGCCGATCCGGCGCTGACGGCGATCCCGGCCATGTCGAGCAGCAGCATCAGGCTCTCGCCCTCGACGTACTCAAAGCTCATGTTGAGATTGCCGGGAAGGCGGTTTTCCATCCCGCCGTTTATCCTCGTGTAAGGTATCTCTGCAAGGCCCTCTGCGAGGCGGTCCCGCATCGCGGCGATCCTTTTTATCTCGGATCCGTCCTCCGCCGCTTTCGCGGCGTCAGAGACAGCCCTTGCCAGCCCGGCGGCGTACGGGACGTTTTCTGTGCCGGCCCTCATGCCGCGCTCCTGAGCGCCTCCGTCGATCAGCGGGTATATCTTAGTACCGCTTTTTATATACAGCGCGCCGATACCCTTCGGCGCGCCGAGCTTATGCCCGGATATCGAAAGCATGTCGCAGCCGATGTCGGAGACGTCTGTTTTCATCGCTCCGGCGGCCTGTACGGCGTCGGTGAAAAATCCGCATCCGGCAGCGTGAGCTATGACGGCGATCTCTTTTACCGGCTGGATCGTCCCGATCTCGTTGTTCGCCGCCATGCAGCAGACGAGGACGGTGTCGTGGCGGATAAGGCGCTTTACCGATTCCGGCGATATGAAGCCGTTCTCGTCCGGCACGGCGAGATCAAAGGAAAAGCCCTCCCTTTCGAGGGATTTTAGCGAATTCAGCACCGCGTGATGCTCGATAGCCGACGCGACGATATGACGGCCGCGCTCCCCGTTCGCCCTCGCATAGCCCTTTATCGCCCAGTTGTCGGCCTCGGTGCCGCCGGATGTGAAATACACCTCGTTTTCGCGGCAGCCGAGCGCCACGGCGATAGTCTCCCGGGCTTCATGCAGCGCCCTCGCGGCCCTGCGTCCCGATTCGTACAGCCCGGACGGGTTTCCCCATATTTCGCCGAAATACGGCGTCATCGCTTCGATCACCGACGGCGTCACCGGGGTTGTCGCCGCGTTGTCGGCGTAGACAGTTCTTTTGTCGGACATATTGCTCCTCGCGTTGTATCATGCCTATATTATACAGCCGTCAGCGTTTTAATTCAATTCTTTTGCGTTAATTTTACGGTTTCTTACATGTCATATAAGTTTTTTGAGCGGGCCGCGCCCGAGAGCTGCGGCGTAAAGGCCGGGGATATATCGGATCTCATCGACGCTCTCTGCGATCACCCCGCCGGGCAGGAGACACACTCCTTCATGCTGCTCAGACACGGGAAGGTGCTGAGCGAGGGCTATTTCGCCCCCTACTCCCCGGATATGCCGCATACCGTCTACTCGATAACGAAGGCTTTCACCGGCATGGCGGTCGGCTTCCTCGCAGACGAGGGAAAGCTCAGCCTCGGGGACAGGATATCGGAGTATTTTCCCGAGTATGAGATCCATCCGACGCTCGGGGACCTTACGATAGAGCATCTGCTCATGATGGGGACGGGGCAGGTCGGATCGGCCGTCGTCCACGATGTGTCGCCGGGTCTCAGCCATGACATCGCCGGATTCTTCATGACGCCGTCAGACGTCCCGCACGGCAGCGAATTCCGCTATCAGAACCGCGTATCGTACGTTCTGGCGGCTCTCTGCGAAAGACTGAGCGGGATGAGCCTGATGGACTATCTCGACAAAAAGCTGTTTTCCCCGATGGGAATGGAGCGTCCGTACGCGGTAAAGGATCCGTCGGGACAGTATCTCGGCTATTCCGGGATGAGGCTCGCGCCCGAACAGCTCGCCGCCGTCGGTCAGCTTCTCATGGATCACGGCGTCTGGATGGGAAGGCAGATCCTGCCCAGGGGCTGGGCGGACGAGCAGATCGCCCGGCATATCGGCCGCGACGAGCCGGATATGGGCGACTGGAGTCAGGGCTACTGCTATCAGCTCTGGCGCGGAAGGCACAACACCTCACGCCTGTGCGGCGCCTTCGGTCAGATGTGCGTCATAGCTCCCGACAAGGATATGCTCTTCGTCACGAATTCCGGCTATGACAGCGATATCCAGTTCATCCTCGACCGTTTTTACGAGCATATACTGACAAAATGCGCCGACGTCCCGCTGCCGGATGACGACGAGGCGGACGAGGCGCTGAAAAGGAAGCTGACCGGCCTCAGGCTGCACCAGCTCTATTCGTCTCCTTCGCCGGAGCTTTATTCGATCCTCGGCCGCGAGATCCAAATAAAGGACAGCGGCGCGTCCGTCACCGTCACCGGAGATCGGGACGCCGTCTCGGTACATATCCGACGCCCGGGAAAACGCGATATCGTCTTTGACGCCGGATTTAACGGCATGGAGAAGACAAACGCCGACGGCGGCGATATCATACCGTATGAATACGGCGACGTCGGCGACTGGTACGCGTCGGCGTGGTGGAAGACACAGAGCCGTCTCGCCGTCACGGCGAGGCTCGTGCCGACTCAGGTATGTCTTTCTCTCAATATTTATCCTTCGGGCGGCGGCTTTGAGGCCGAATGCTCGATACGCAGAGGAAATCAGCTGTGAGCGCGAAAAAACGGCTGCTGTTCGTCGGCATAGGGATGTACCTCGGCGGCACCGAGAAGGCCTTCCTCTCGCTCGCGAGGCAGATAGACTTCGACAGATATGACGCCGACCTGCTGCTCGCGAAGAAGGAAGGACCGCTCCTTTCGGACATCCCGGCCGGGATAAAGGTTTACGAGATGCCCGAGTTCGGGGACATGTTCCTTCTGAGTGCCGCGAACTCGTACAAAATGATCGCCGATCAGGTGATAAAAAAGCATCCGTCGTCCGTTTTCAGGGTGTTTTCATATCTTGTCCGGCTTCTTCTCTTCAAAAAGAAGCGGCAGTCGATCGCGACGAGCATGTGGATCGACTTCATGCGGCGGTACGCGCCGGTCTTCGACAACGGCAGCTACGACGCCGTCATATCCTTCTGGGGAGACAGGGCGATGTTCTACGCCGCGGACAAGGTGAAAAACGCTGCGAAGCACATAACCTGGCTTCATTTCGATTACGGCAATCCGCCGCGCGACAACGGGATATACCGCCCGTATTACGAGCGCTGCGCGCATGTCGTGACGGTCTCGCCGTCCGTCGACGCCGCCCTGAAATCGGCGATGCCGGACATCGCCGGGCGCTGCGTGTCGATGGAGAACATAATCGACTCGAAGGCGATACGCACCCTCGCGCTCAAGGGCGAATCCTTCCCCGACGCCGGATATTCCGGGATAAGGATCGTCTCGGTCTGCCGCCTCGCCGAGCAGAAGGGCGTCGACATGATCCCCCCGGTGCTTGCGCGTCTGCGTGAGGAGGGCTTAGACGTCCGCTGGTACATCATCGGCGACGGCGATGAAAGCTATCGGATGAAGCTCGCCGAGTCGGCGCTGAAACACGGCGTCGCCGACATCTTCCTGCTTCTCGGCCCGAAGGACAATCCCTACGGATATCTCAGGGACGCCGACATATTCGCCCTCACCTCGCGCTTCGAGGGGCGGCCGATAACCGTCGAGGAGGCGAAGATAATGCTGCGCCCCATCGTCGTGACCGATTACGTCTCGGCGAGCGATCAGCTCGACGGCGGAAGATACGGTATGATCGTCCCGATGACCGAGGACGGGATATACGAAGGGGTGAAAAAGATGGCGGACAGCCGCGAGCTACGCGACTCCTTTACGATGGAGCTGTCGAAGCACGATTTCGGCACGACGGCCAACATCTCGGAATTTTACCGTCTCATAGATGAATGAAATGTAAAATATCATCCGGTTTTCAAATATCATTTGACATTTGAGTCAGGATGTGGTATAATTTTGAGGTATCTGCGGACACTGCTGCGGATCGCGGGCGATAAGGCGCGCGTTCCCGCACGGGAGGCGACGGGATGTCGCCCGTTCAGTAACCGCGTCAATTTCAGGCTGCTCCGCTGCGAGCGTCATATCTTAACGCATATGGCGTAAAGATGTGCTGCGCAAGAGCCGCCGCAGTTTTCGGAGGAATCCAAATGAACAACAAGATCCAGGCCTTCGTGGCCGACCAGCTCAAGGCCGAGGTTCCGGCGCTCAATATCGGTGACGACGTAAGGATCGGCACCAAGATCAGAGAAGGCAACCACGAGCGTATCCAGAACTTCGAGGGCACCATCATCGGCAAGCGCGGTTCCGGCATATCCGAGACCTTCACCGTCCGCCGCGTTTCCTACGGCGTCGGCGTCGAGAAGGTATTCCCGGTACACTCCCCCAACATCGCTTCCGTCACCGTCACCCGCCGCGGCAAGGTAAGACGCGCCAAGCTGTATTATCTGCGCGACAAGGTCGGCAAGAGCTCCAAGGTCAAGGAAAGAATTTACGACGGCTCGTCCGCGAAATAATCTGCTCCGAGACAAAACCGAATCACCGCCCGTCGGACATGTCCGACGGGCGGTTTGTCTGTATCCGGGACACAGACATTATATATTCCTCACCAGCTCTCGAACTGGCTCTTGTACAGCCTCGCGTAGAAGCCGTTTTTCTCCATGAGCTGAGCGTGCGTCCCCTGTTCGACTATGTCGCCGCCGTTCATGACGAGTATCACGTCGGCATGCTGTATCGTCGACAGGCGGTGGGCGATGACAAAGCAGGTGCGCGGGCCGGAATCGTCCCGCATAAGCCGAAGCATCGCCGACTGTATCCGCTTCTCGGTCTGCGTGTCGACGTTCGACGTAGCCTCGTCGAGGATCAGCATGCGGGAGTCGAGCAGCATGGCGCGGGCGATGGTCAGCAGCTGCTTCTGCCCCTTCGATATGTTCGTGCCGTTGTCGGAGAGGACGGTGTCGTAACCATGCGGCAGGCTGATGATGTAGTTGTGGATCTCGGCGGCCTTGCAGGCCTCCTCGACCTCCTCACGGGTGACGTTCTCCTTGCCGTAGGCGATATTCTCAAAGATCGTGCCGTGGAACAGCCATGTGTCCTGCAGCACCATCGTGTAGCTCCCGCGGAGCGAGTCGCGCGTCACCTCGGTTATCGGCGTGCCGTCGACTGATATCGTGCCTTTGTCGGTGTCGTAGAACCTCATCAGCAGGTTTATGATCGTTGTCTTCCCGGCTCCCGTCGGTCCGACTATCGCGACGACGGTGCCGTGAGGCGCGCTCAGATTCAGATCGTGGATTATCTCCCTCTCCGGCGTGTAGCCGAAGGCGACATGTGAGATATCGACGTCGCCGCGCACTCCCGAAAGCGCCTTCGCGCCGGGAGCGTCGGCCTTCTCCGGCATCTCATCCATCAGGCGGAAGACGCGGTCGGCGGCGGCGAAGGTGGACTGCAGCTCGGCGAATATGTTCGCGAACTCGTTTATCGGGCCGCTGAACTTGCGGCTGTACAGCACGAACGAGCTGATGTTGCCGAGCGTTATGCCGCCGGCGAGGAACATGAGCGAGCCGAACAACGACACCATCGCCATCGAGAGGTTGTTTATGAAATTCACGCTCGGGCCGTTGATCGAGCCGTAATACTCGGCCTTGTAGTAGGCGTCGGCGGCCTCCTTGTTGTGACGGTCGTAGCGGCCGGTCATATAGCTCTCGCGGTTGTAGGCCCTCGTCGTCTTTACGCCGCCTATCGACTCCTCGGTATAGCCGTTAAGCTCGCCGAGCATCAGACTGCGCCTTTTGAACAGCGGGCGGACGACCTTCGAGATATAGCTCGTGAACAGTACCGTCAGCGGCACCGTGACGACGAATATCAGCGTCAGCGGAGCGCATATCCGCACCATCATGACCGCCGATCCGACGACCGTGATCACCGACGTGACGATCTGGAGCAGATCGGAGGCGAGCGAGGCGTTGATCGTGTCGACGTCGTAGCTGATGATGGATATTATGTCGCCGGTCTGATGCAGATCGAAGAAGCTCACCGGGAGCTGCGAAAGACGATTGAACAGATCGCGGCGCAGCTCATATACGACGCGCCGGGACAGCCGTATCATGATGACCGACAGAAGATATGACAGTCCCGCAGATACGGCGTAGAAGGCTATCATCAGCCCGGCGTAGCGGAAGACGGTCGGAAAATCGACGTTCCCCCTGCCGCCGGTCATGGCGTCTATCGCCGAGCCGGACAGCCTCGGGCCGATAAGAGCCAGAAGATTGCTTATGATGTTTATCATCAGCGCCGCCAGAAGCAGCCATTTCGCCGATATGAGGTATTTCGCCAGCCGCATGAGCAGCTTGCGCTTCGGCGGGCGGGCGTTCAGATTCGCCTTGGCGGCGTACGCTCCGGCGGCGGTAAGTCCTCCCCTGTTCATATGACCGCCTCCCTGCCGTCTCTGTGTATCACCGGCGCGATCTCGCCGACCGGCACCTCGCCGCCGTCGGCGTCCATCTGGGCATGGGCGATCTCGATATAATCGGGACAGCTCCGCATGAGCTCTTCGTGGCTTCCCATGCCTATGATCCTGCCGTCGTCTATCATGATGATGAGATCGGCGTTCATTATCGACGATATCCTCTGCGCGATGATGATCGAGGTGGTGTCTGCGTAATTCTCGTGTATCGCGCGGCGCAGGCGCGAGTCGGTCGCGTAGTCGAGCGCCGAGCTGCTGTCGTCAAGTATGAGTATCTCCGGCCTGCCGGCAAGAGCCCTCGCTATGAGAAGGCGCTGCTTCTGCCCGCCCGAGAGATTGGCTCCCCTGACGGTCAGCATATGCATGAGACCGTCCTCGTACTGCGAGATGAAATCGGCGGCCTGCGCCGTCTCGACGGCGACGCGGATATCCTCGTCAGAGCAGCCGCGTCCGAAATCTATGTTTTCGCGTATGGTGTCCTCGAACAGAAAATCGCTCTGGAAGGCCGCGCCGAATCTGGTGTGCAGCTCGGACGAGCTGAGACCCTTTATATCGTCGCCGTTTATCCGTATGACTCCCTGATCGGCGTCGTAAAAGCGCATCAGCAGATTGATTATCGTCGACTTTCCCGAGCCCGTCGCGCCTATCACGCCGAGCGTCTGCCCACGTCTGAGGCTGAAGCTGATGTGGCTCAGATTGTCCCTCACTCCGCCGTAGGAGAATGAGACATCGTCGAATTCGATGTGGTTTTCGGTGTCTTTGTGATCCTTTTCGCCGATCAGCAGATCGTCGGGATATTCCAGCACCTCCTCGATGCGTCCTGCGGAAGCCGCGCCCTTCGAGAGGTTGACGAACAGCCTCGTGATGCTCATCATGGCGTTGAGGATGATGGTGAAATACGACAGGAAGGCTATCAGCATCCCCGGCTGGGCGGCTCCCGAATTCACGCGGAAGGCGCCGACGATGATGACGACGGCGAGACCGGTGTTGAGGAACAGGTTCATCACCGGGTTCGTTATGCCCATTATCATTCCGGCCTTCTGGTCGCGCTTTACCACCTCGCGGTTGATGCCGTCGTAGCGGTCACGCTCGTAGCCGGTCTTTGAAAGGGCCTTTATCACCCTTACGCCGCCCATGTATTCCTGCACCTTGCGCACAAGCACGTCCTGAGCCTGCTGCACCTTCGTGTAGAGCGGGATGCCGTGCTTCGATACGACGTAGACGACGAGGGTGAGAAGCGGGAGTATCGCTATCAGCACCAGCGTGAGATAAAGATCGAGCGACAGCGTGACGATGATGCCGCCGATAAGCAGGATCGGAGCCCTGACGCCGAGGCGCTGGACCATGCCGATCATCTGATGGACGTTGTAGCTGTCGCTCGACAGTCGTGAGATGAGCGACGGTATCGTCAGCTCGTCGGTCTGCCTCGCCGACAGGCGGGTTATACGCACGAAAACATCGTGGCGGATGCGCTCGGTCGTGTCGCGGGCGACCTTAGCCGCGAGGCGGTTGGCGACGACGTTGCCGACGAGGGCAAGCACCGAGCAGACGACCATTATCCCGCCCCATACCCATATCATGCGGCGGTCGCGGGCAGGTATGACGTTGTCGAGGATGTATGACAGTATCCACGGGAGCGCGAGATCCATTATCGTGCCGACGAACTTAACGCAGAAGCCGCCCAGCATGGCGAAATATCTCGGCCGCAGATATCGAAGAACCATTTTCATGAAGCCGCTTACGTCTCCCTGTTGTCGACATATTCGGCGGCGCGCTCGCTCATGACTCCGAGCAGCCGGGCGACGGTCGCCCGCTCGTCCTCGGAAAAGCCCTCGGTGAGATATTCGTCCCACGAGCGGAGCATCTCGTATATGACGGGCAGTATGTCGTCAGCCTTTACCGTCGGGTAGCATTCGATGACCCGCTTGTCATTCACGCTCGGGCGGCGGATGACATAGCCCGACTGCTCAAGCGAGGCAAGCTGCCGGGCGACATTGGATTTGTTGAGATGTATCGCCTTCGCGAGGCCGTCCTGCGATATCCCGGGGCAGCGGCAGATATTCGTGATGAAGACATACTGACTTGCGCAGAGATCGGTACCGGCGAGCTTGTCGGCGCGGTACTGCTCGGAGCACCGGGCTATCCGCGACACGAAGCGCATTAGTGAATTGTATGACATGGCTGTGTATATCTTTGCTTATCTTATCTGAAAAGCGTCGTTATTGGTTGCGCCTGCAACGGATATATTATATCACATACAACCGGATTTGTCAATAATAAAGGCCGAGATAAACAAAAAACGCCTCATGCGAAGGCGAAATAAATAAGGTATAAAAAGTCTTGCCGGAAGGATAGGGGGTCCGGGGGAAAGGGAACCGACTTCTTCAGAAGGCGGTTCCCTTTCCCCCGGTTATAACGAATCCGTAATTCTCAGTACTTCCCGTCAGCGTTGACGGCTTCGCCGCGGGCGGCTTTCAGGCAGTCGGACTCGACCTTTTCGATCCAGTCGCGCTTGCAGTAGAACTCGCCCTCGCCGTTGATCGTGTAGAAGGAGCGGCGGGTCGAGTAGGGATAGAATCTGTACTCGGTGACGACGCCGGCATCGGTCGTCACGATAAGCGTCAGGAAGAGATCGTCGGTCGAGCGGTTCTCGGTGTAGTCCTCCATCTCGATGGAGAGCAGCACCTTGTAGAACTGGCGGAAATTCTGCAGCTGATCGGCGTCAAAGACCTTGCCTGTCGACTCGGGGGTGATCTTTATCGTCTGACCCTCGCCGTCGAGATGGAACACCTCGTGAACGTCCTTCGTGATCACCTCGATCTTCGAGACATCGTTGATGTTGCGCTGGAAGACCGGACGGTCGACGAATTTGATGATGTCCCACTCAAGGAAGTTCGCCGTCTCGCGCGGGACCACGGCTATCAGATTGAAGGTCAGCGAGTAGGCGTAATAGAAGTCGCCCTCCTGGAGCTCGCTGAAATAGATCTCGCTCTCGACGCCGGAGTAGGTGTAGTGCACCATGTAGGCGGGATTCTGCATGTCGATGCCGTATTTCAGCAGGGTCTCCTCGTCCATGACGTCGCTCGTGTTGCCCATCTCAACGACGCGCTCGCCGGTGAACATGGCGAATTTCTGCAGCACGGCGTCATAGTTCGTCGAGGACGGCGTGTAGTCTGTCGGAGCCAGCATCTTGTAGACGCCGTAGCCCGTCTGGGCCTGTTCCTTCTGCTCGTCGTCGTCGAGGTATGTGATCCAGACGAACACCTCGCCGTTCTTCACGATGTAGAAGTCCTTCGTCGTGAAATACTGCGTGCTCGACACCGGAACGCTCAGGATCGGGGTTATAAGATCCTTCACGTCGGCGAGAAGCGTAGCCGCAAGCGATCCCTCGAGGACATATACGGCCTTTCTGTCGCCGTATCTGCAGTAGTAGCCGGCGCCGGTCGGGATCATGTCGCCGATGTAGACGATATGATAGTTGCCGTCAACCTTCGTCAGCTTGTACCACGCAGGATTGTCGCTGTCGGCGAGGCCGTAGACCGACATGTCCTCGCAGTCCTCCATGACGCGGGTCATCGAAAGCGTGTAACCCGAGCTCACGACAAGGCTCGACAGAGCGGTGAGCGAGTAGGGGGCGCCTTCGTTGCCCTCAAGATAGAACTGATCGTCGTCTCCGCGCACCATCGTGTAGGAGCCGTGTTCGTTGTGCACCTCGATGGACTGCATGTCCGCCTTCTCGATGTGCTCCATCATGAGTATGCGGTTGTTCGTGCCGAGGACCTCGCCCGGAAGCAGGTTGGGTATCTCCGCCTCCTCGGCGTCCACCTGCAGCATCGGCGACAGCACCGCGAAATACAGTACGAGCAGCACGACGGCCGCCGCCGCTATGATGATTATGAGTTTGCGTTGCTTTTTTAACATATCGGAAAATGAATCTTGAACGCTTCCCGCCTCGGCGGAAAGCCTGTGATTTCACTGAATGAGCGGGATTTGCCGGGTGCTTTTCCCGGGCCGGACGGCCCGGGAAAAGCTGTCTTTAAAAGACTTTGTTTTTTACTTGTGTCTTCTTCTGATCCAGACGTACGAGCCGATCACGGCGGCGATTATCGGAAGGACGAGGGTGTAGATGCCGGTCCATCTCGTCGCCTCGGCGGTTGTGATGTCGAGAGAGTCGTCCTGGAAGAGCTTGAAGTCGAGCTCGGCGGGGACCTTGTCGCGGCCGAGAGCCTTGATCGCGGCGTACATGATGTCGCTGTTGCCGTAGGTGTTCGAGTTGATGTAGGTGTCGGAGCCGAAGAGCGAGGTGCCGCCGACCATGACGTAGGTGTAAAGGTCCTCGTTCTGGACGTACTCAAGCTCGGCGGAGAGCGTCAGAGTCGAGTACGGGCCGTGCCCGAGCTCGCTTCCGTCCTCCATCGAATACGCCACGGCGTTGTCGGTCGTCGAAAGGACGGTCGACACGGTGCGGGAGTTGTAGGAATCGTCCCACAGCACAGTGATAGGCTGGCAGTTCTGCATGATGGTCTTCGGCGGGACCTCGAAGTTCTCGCGCATCTGCTTGTGGAGCGAGGCGCCGAGACCCTCCTCGGGATATACCGAGACGACGGCCTGTCCGTCGACAGAGACGGCGTTCGAGTAGTCCTTTATCATCGCCTTGCCGAAGGCGATGCCCCACTCGGAGATGTATTCCTCAAGCTCCGGCAGGGTCTGCGTCGCCGGGTCGACGAAGAGCATCAGGCTGCCCCTGTCGTCGACGAAGCGGTCGATCTTGGCGATCTCGTTCACGGCGTCCTTCGAGCCGCCGAAGTCGTATTTCGGGCCGTTGACGATGATGATCTTCGCGTTGGGGTCGATGTCCTCCATCGTCAGGTCGATCTTGCGGGTATCGAAGCCGGCGTCCTCAAACAGCCCCCAGAGAGCGCTGTTGTCGACGGTCTCGGCGTGGTTGGTGGTGAAATAGGCTATCGGATTGTCGCCCTGCATCTGCAGTATGGCGGCGACGATCTTCTTCTCGCCGTTGTAGGCGAAGACGCTGTTGTCGCTCTGCGCGAAGGTGTAGAACGCCTCGATGGCGAACACGCGGAAGTCGGAGCCGTTCGATATGATGACGTTGGTCGTCTTTATCGTGGTGGCTTCGGTGGTCTTGTAGGGCTTTACCGATCCGGGATCGGTGATGATGTCGATGTAGCTGACCTTGACCCAGTCGTAGCGGTTCTGCAGGTTCAGCGCCGTGGTGTAGACTATCTTCTGATACTCGTTTTCCTCCAGCTTGTCGAAGGGCGTGCAGAAGATGATCTCGATCTCGGTGTTCTCGATGCCGTCCATGAACTCGATCATGGCGTCGGACAGCTCGTACAGCTTGGTGTTGGTCATGTCGGCGTACCACATGTACCGCTGCGCGAAGGCCGAGAAGATGACGTTGACGGCGATGACGAGCGCGATGACGACGACTGTCAGGATCACCGCCGAGCTGCCGTACTTGAAGCGTCTTGACTCAAAAAAGCTCTGTTTTTTCTTTGCCATTTGTAATGCACCTCACTTTCGGCGTATCACTGATACCGCCGGCGCTGATAGACGCGCACGGTGAGGAACAGGAAGACGAAGCATATCGACGCGTAGTAGAGAAGCGCGTTGAAATCGAAAACGCCGTAGGTGAAATTGCCGAATCGGCTGTATATCGACAGCCAGTTGCAGACAACGCGGATCCAGGAGATATCTATATACTGATTGAAGAAGTTGACGCAGAGCATCAGAAGCAGCACGGCGATGGTGCCGACGGCGGCGATTATCTGATTCTCGGTGAGGCTCGATATGAACACGCCGATGGCGACGAAGGCGGCGCCGAGCAGCAGCACGCCGACGGCGTAGCCGAACAGCACGCCGGGCTGGGGCTTGCCGTACTTGAACAGGACGTAGTAGTCGAGCAGCGAGATGAGGAAGGTCGAAGCGAACATGATGTACGCGGCGACGAACTTCGCGAGCACCATCGACCAGATCGGTACGCGCGAGGTGAGCAGCAGCTGCTCGGTCCCCTGCTTCTTCTCGTCGGCGAAGATCCTCATTGTCAGAAGCGGGACGAGGATCGAGTAGACGAACATCAGGACGGTGAAATAAGTCCCGACGGAGGCGTCCTCGCCGCTCGAGGCCTGCTGGACGGTGAACATGGAGAATACGAAGCCGGATATCGCGAGATAAACGGCGATATATACATATCCGATAGGCGAGGTGAAATAAGACCTCAGCTCTTTTTTAAGAATGGCTCCCAATTTCACTCACCTGCCTTACGCGTTCGCTTTCGGAGTCGTGATGCGTCTGCCGGCCTGCTTTCCGTCCGGCTTGTCGACGAGCGATATGAATATCTCCTCAAGATTCACGCCCATCGCCTCGACGCCTATAAGCGGCCAGTCGTTTGCCGCGAGGATACCGAACACGGCCTTTCTCACGTCGGTCTGGCTCTCGACGACGAACTGCGTTGAATCGAGCTCGTGCCCGGCGAGCGCCTCGACGTACGTGACGCCGGGGATCTGCTTCAGGGCGGCGTAAATCTCCTTCTGCGGGCCGCAGATGGAGAAGGTGAAGCGTCTCCTGCCGTCGACGACGCGGGAGATCTCCTCCGTCTTCTCATCGGCGACGATCTGGCCCTTGTTTATGATGACTATGCGGTCGGATACCGCCTGCACCTCGCTCAGGATGTGCGAGCTGAAGATGACGGTGTGATCCCGTCCGAGCATGCGGACGAGGTTGCGGATCTCGATGATCTGCCTCGGGTCGAGGCCGACCGTCGGCTCGTCGAGTATGATGACCTTCGGGTTGCCGACAAGCGCCTGCGCGATGCCGACGCGCTGCTTGTAGCCCTTGGAGAGGTTGCCGATCAGCCGCTGACCGACGTCGGCTATCCTCGTCACCTCCGCTATCTCCTCGAGATGCTTCTCGCGGTTGAGCGTGGTGCCCTTAAGATCGTAGATGAAGCTCAGATACTCCGCCACCGTCATGTCGGGGTAAAGCGGCGGGATCTCGGGGAGAAAGCCTATATGCGCTCTCGCGTTCTGCGGATCCTCGAGTATGTCGCAGCCTTCGATTACGGCGGTCCCTTCGGTGGCCGAAAGGTAGCCGGTGACGATATTGAGCGTCGTTGATTTTCCGGCGCCGTTCGGCCCCAGGAATCCGACGATCTCGTTGTCGCCGACAGTGAAGCTGACATTGGACAGCACCAGCTTGTCCCCGAACCGCTTCACCAGGTTCTTGATCTCAATCATTGAATTATGCCTCTGTATGGAATCGCTTGCTGTGGATTGAATTCGACTCCCGTCAGCCGCACGCGGCGTACGGGAGCTTTTCGCCGGGAGTCACGGCGCTGAGCATCGGCTCTCTTCTTCCCTCCCGCCTGTACGAGCGGAAGCGGGTGTCGGTTATCGTGTCGAGCCCGCAGTCGAAGATGTTTTCCCTTTTCGCGCCGGCGAGCGTGAGCAGCTCTTTGTCGACGCCGGCTATGTCGGCGTGCAGCCGTCCCGACGGATGGAGCCGTATGTGCCTGTCTGAGATATCGCGCCCCAGAGCCTCGGCAAAGGCGGAGTAAAGATCGTCTCCAACCTCGTAGCTTTCGTATCTCGCGCACGGGCCTATCGCGATGACGACGTCATCGGCTTTGCAGCCCATCGACAGCAGTCTTCCGAACACCTTCGGAGCAATGCCGGCCTTCGTGCCCTTCCATCCGGCGTGCACCGCGGCGCAGACGCCGGTTTTCGCGTCCGCCATCAGTATCGGGACGCAGTCCGCCGTACGGCAGGCGATGACGGCGGCGGGATCGGATGTTATGAGAGCGTCATAGCCATCATAGACATGGCCTGTATCGCTTCCCGACGCGCCGTATATCTCCGTCCCGTGCACCTGACGGAGCATCGTGAGCTTCGATATGTCGAAGATGCCGCTGTCGGAGCCGAAGGCGTGCGTCATCGGCAGCCTCAGGCAGCGCAGATACAGCCCTCCGCCGACGGTGAAAAGCTCAAAATCGGAGCTCAGCTTCTCTTTTTCGACGCCAGCCATTCGATAAGATCCGTCTGTTCGTACGCGTAGACCCAGCTGTCGTGCCCGACGTTGTGAAGAAGGACGAGCGAGCATTCCCTGTTCCCCGCCGCCTGGATTCGGTCGCACATCTGGATCGACTCGACGACCGGGACGACGTCGTCCTTGTCGCCGTGATATATCCGCATCGGCAGATCCTTCAGAACACCCGCCGTCCACGGGATGCCGCCTCCGCATACCGGGGCCGCCGCCGAGAAGAATCCCGGCCACAGCTGAGCCAGATGGAAGGTCGCGTAGCCGCCCATCGACAGTCCGGTGACGGACACCCTGCCGCGGTCGACCGGGTACTGCCCGATGATATCGCAAAGGAAGCTCATCACCTGCGGAAGCTGCGTGAACCACAGCTTATCGCCGGGGCACTGCGGGGTGACGGTCAGCGTCTGTATATGGCAGAAAGGCTCTCTGTCGATTATCTTCGGCACGCCGTGCACGCGCGCCTTCTCGGGGTCGGGTCCGACCTCGCCGGCTCCGTGCATGAACAGTATCAGCGGATATTTCTTTCCGGCGTCGTAATCCGACGGGAAGGAGATCCAGTAGTTATACGAAGCCTCGCTATTCCGGTCTTTCCACTGTCTCAGTTGTATCATAAAAAAACAGCCTCAACTTCAAAACAGTCAAATAAATGCCGACGGTTTGTTTTGTCTATTATAATACAAATGCTCGGAGTATTCAACTCAGAATATGTTAAAAATGCTTTTCATCCTGTAAAACGAGTTGGGCGGCAGACAATTTAGCCCCGATAAACGGCGCGGGACAGACGCGCCGCCGCCTTCGCCCGGCAAAATCGGTATTGACCGGCGGGGCAAAATGTGATATACTATATGAGAGAACAGCTCAGCAATAAGAAGATTTCACAAGATGAAAATCATCATAGAAGACACCACCCTCCGCGACGGCGAGCAGGGGGTAGGGATAGCGTTCACGGCCGAGGACCGCGTCCATGTGATAACCGAGCTCGACGAGCTCGGCGTCGGCGCCGTCGAGACCGGGTATTACTCGCCGGACGAGCCGGAGCTGAATTCCCGGCTCCTTTCCCTGCCCTGCCGGGACAAGCTGACCGCCTTCTGCGGCACCTGCCGCCCGGGAGAAAGGGCGGACGGCGATCCGACGCTCGTCTCGCTCGCGCAGTCCGGCTACCGCCGGGCGGCGCTGTTCGGCAAGACGATGAAGACGATGGTATCAGCCGTCCTGCGTGCCGAGCCGGAGGAAAACCTCCGCATGATACGCGAAAGCGTGAAGTTCCTGTCATCGGTCGGTGTCCGCGTCACCTTCGACGCCGAGCATATATTCGACGCCGTGAAGACCGATCCCGAATACGCCTTCGCCGCTCTGAGAGCGGCGGCTGACGGCGGCGCGGCCGAGCTGATGCTATGCGACACGGTCGGCGGCAGCCTGCCGGGCGAGATCGCCGACATCACGAAGATGGCCGTGAAGGCCTTCCCCGGCGTGATCATCGGCATCCACTGCCATAACGACGCGGGGCTCGCCGAGGCGTGCGTCCTCGCCGCCGCCGACGCCGGTGCGTCCGCCGTGCAGGGGACGATTTCCGGCATAGGCGAGAGATGCGGCAACGCCAATCTCAACACCGTCATACCGCTGCTCCAGCTGAAAAGGGGCTATGAGTGCGTCCCGCCGGAGAACCTGCCCCGCCTGACCCATACGGCGAGATATATAAGCGAGGTGGCGAATCTCCGCTTCGACGAGCGCGAGCCGTTCGTCGGCGGCTACGCTTTCCGCCACAAGGCCGGGACACATATCGATGCCACGATAAAGCTGCCGGGCAGCTTCGAGCATATCGACCCCGCCGCCGTCGGCAACAGCCGCGGCATGGTGATATCCGGCCTGTCGGGTCGGGCGGCGATAGTCTCGCGGATAAAGGCGCTGACGGGCGCCGTGCCGGACAAGAACGATCCCCGCGTCATCGGCGTGGCGGCGAGGATAAAGCAGCTCGAAAACGAAGGCTACGTCTTCGACGCCGCCGACGCGTCGCTCACCCTCGTGCTGCTCGAGGCGCTCGGGACGAGAAGGCGCTTCTTCGAGGTGCTGAAATACCAGATAACGATTACCGAGGGATCGCAGTCGGGAGCCGTGCTGATCTCGCCGGAGCTCGCCGCCGAGTACGAGGCCGATCCGACGCGGCGCGCCCCTGAGTTTTACGAAAATAACAACGCCTGCTCGGCAGTCGTCAAGGTGCGGGTCGGCGGCGAGTACCGCATCACCGCCGACGAGGGCAACGGCCCGGTGAACGCCCTCGACCTCGCGCTCAGAAAGTCGCTGAGGCATTTCTACCCCGAGATCGTCGGGATGTACCTTACCGACTATAAGGTCCGCGTGCTGACGACAGGCGCGGCGACGGCGTCCGGCGTCCGGGTGCTGATAGAATCCTCGGACGGCAGCGAGACGTGGCGGACGGTCGGGGTGTCGTCCGACGTCGTCGAGGCGTCGTGCAAGGCGCTCTCCGACTCGATAGAATACTTCCTTATGCAGAGAAAATCAGAAAAAGGTGAATGACAATGAATCTCCCGAACAAGCTCACGATCATGCGCATCATAATGGTGCCGTTCTTCATACTCTTCATGTTCCTGCCGTTTTATGAGGTCAACACCGCCCGCATCATCGGCTGCGCGATATTCGTCATCGCGTCGCTGACCGACATGCTCGACGGCAAGATAGCGAGAAAATACAACCTGATAACCGATTTCGGCAAGTTCCTCGACCCGCTCGCCGACAAGATCCTCGTCATAACCGCATTCATCTGCGCCGGAGCGATAGACACGGAGCACCCGTGGATGCAGAAGGCGATAGCCGTGACCGCCGCCGTGATAGTCTTCCGCGAGCTCGCCGTCTCCGGACTGCGTCTCGTCGTCGCCAGCTCGCCCGACGCGAAGGTAGTCGCCGCCGCCTGGCTCGGCAAGGTGAAAACGGTCACGCAGATGGTGACCGTTATCGTCATGCTCCTCGAGCCGGTGATATTCAACAGACAGTATTACGTCACGCCGTATCTGCTCGCGGCAACGGCGGTGATGACGCTGTGGAGCGGAGCGGATTATTTCAGGGTGTATTGGGGGTATATCGATCCGAGCAAATAAGATGAAATATGATAATATGGATTTTTGCTTCGCAAAACTCCGATCAATGCGCCTGTGCGCAAAATAATCTTCCAAGTAAAATAAAATGAGGTGATCTTTTCTCACCTCATTTGTTTTTTCAAAACGCTTCATCCCGTACAAAAAGTCTTTTTGGAAAAAAGGGGGCTTGGGGGAAGAAAACCTTTTTCTTCAGAAAAAGGTTTTCTTCCCCCAAAATAATCATGTCGTTCTCTCGTTCCCTCTCACCCCTCCAGAGCCGCGAGCTTGTCGAGATCCTTCTGCATCGCCTTTTCGGCGGACGGGATCTTCTTCGCGACGGAGCTGGCGATGGCGTCGGAGCCCTTGCCGGTAAGGCTGCCCGGCAGGTCGAACAGGCCGCCCCAGCCGAACTCGAGTCCGAGCTCAAAGACGCGGGAGGTGAAGATGATGTCGAGCATCGCCGCCGATTCCTCGTCGCGGCTCAGCTTCGTCTTGAGGGTGATATCGTAGTACGCCGGCGTCAGCGTGTACTTCGACTCGGCGGAAAGCGCCTCGACGATGATGCCGGTGCGCTCGGTATCCTGAGTCGTCACCGGAATGGCCATGCCGTTGCCCGAGGCGAGGGAGATCAGGTCGTAATAGCGCTCCTGGCTCTCGGTGTACTTCGGGTTCGGCACGATGCCGAAATCGGTCTCCATCGAGCGGAGCAGCGTGCAGCGGTTGAGTCCGGTGAAGTAGAAGAGCAGACGGTCCTCCTTGAAGGCGGCGTGGAAGCAGTCCTCCCATACGTCGGCAAAGCCCGTCACCCAGCTCGACGACATCGTCTTGTCGCGGTCGCCCATGATCTGCGACGCTATCTCGAAGGCCTGGAAGTACCGCTCGGTGTTCATTGCCACGAACGGCATGTCGTTTTCGTCCTTGTCGAACACCTTTACCCCGGCAGCGGCGACGAGGGCGTTCGTGTTCCAGTTCTCGCCCGCCATGCCCCACTGATCGTCATAGCCGTGCTGGCCGTCGCCGTTGATGTCGGCGGAGGCGTTCGCCATGCAGTTATAAAGCGCCTCCATCGTCCACGTGCCGTCGTTCACCATCGCGTAAAGATCGGGCAGATTCAGATTCCTCGCAAGGTTCTTGTTGAACATGATCGCCCATGTGGCGTCCTTGTCCATGATGTTGAAGTCGCCGGAGGCGAAATAGACCTTGCCGCCGATCGACAGCGACTCGCGGCAGTTCTGATCGTACCAGACGCGGTCGAGGTCGATGTACGGGATCTTGTTCCAGTCGAGCAGCAGCCCCTGCGTCGCCAGCGCGGCGTAGCTCTGCATGCTGAAGACGTAGAAATCGTAGGTGTCGTCCCCGGCGAGGGCAACCTTCTTCGCCGCTCCGGCCGGATCGCTCTGCCCGGCGTCCTCAGTGATCTTTACGTTGTATTTTTCCTCCACCTTGGAGTTGCGCTCGTAGACGGCGTCGTTGATCGGGTCGCCGGTCTGCTCGGCGGCGAAGACGTCGCGGCTGGTCCAGTGCGTGTTGAAGGCGCCCTTGTCGATCACGTTGAACTCGTAGCCCCCGTAATCCTTGTCGCCTGGCAGATCGGGCAGCTCGCGCTGAGGCTCGGTCTCGGCCGGAGCGGTCTCGATGATCTCGTCCGAAGCCGTCGTGGAGGCCGGGGTCTGTGTTTCGGCCTGCTCGCCGCACGCCGCCGCGAGTGAAAGCATCAATGCAGCGCCTGTGATGGCGGCGGATATCCTGATCGTAAGTTTCATGGCTTTTGTCCCCTCATTGTCGATATGTTCGTTGTCGCTTACGATACTATTATACAACATTCATTCCCGGAGCGCAATAGTTTTCAGCAAATTCACGGAAAAATTTCGCGGCTGTTATAGGTCGAGCGACTCCATGTACTCCTCAAGAGCCGTCGGCAGACGCCTCGCGCCCCTCACCGACGAAAGGCCGTACATTTTCAGCGTGTCGAGACCGGTTTTCGCCCTGTCGTATTCCCTGTCGCGCTTAAGGATCATCTTTCTGCGCCACTTCGATTTGTATTCGGCGATCTCATCATCCGTCAGCGGGACGTTCGCCCCCGTGACGGTGAACCGCCAGAGTATCGCCTTCACCGGCGACGCGACGTAGATATAGACATGATCACCCGCACGCACGTCTGTCGACTGATGCCACCACGTCTCGTCCGTCGCCGCCATCTCGCCCTAGATGTCGTATATCGCGGGATTCGCCGGTATCACCCATGAGGCCGCCGCGAAGCCGTCATCCTCATTTCCGGCGCTGACGGCGCTTTTTCCGACGGTGAAATCGCGGCTGCGGCAGATGAGAGAGAACACCTCGCCGTCGCTAAGAGTGTCGTCGAGGATAACGGACACCCAGTATCTTTTCTGCATATGATATGCCGGATATATCCCGGCTTTTTCAAGCAGCTTCAGGATGGCCGCCTCGTCATGCTTTACGTTCAGCACGTCGGCGGGATCGGATGACTTCTCCCCGCTCAGCCTGTTTTTCGGGATATTCATAATAAGCCCGTACCACCGCCTGTTCCCGGCGTTGCGGAAGACCGCCGCGGCCTTGTACTCCTTTGCCGAGAACGGGAAGTCCGGCTCCTCGCCGAACCTCTCCTTCACCATGACGGCGACGCGGTTCGCCTGATCCGAGACGAACATACGCCTTACAAAGCATCTCCCGGCGATATCGAGCAGCAGCGCCGCGTAGGCGTCGCGGACATGGCTCACATACGGCCCGACGCGGCTCTCGCTTCTCAGCGGCAGGTATTCCCCGCCGTCCGCCGTGTCGATCACCCGCCCGCTGACGGCGCCGTCGGCGGATATATCTATCACCGCCTCGAAATCGCCGTCCATGAAGCCGGCCTTCATCGTCCATCCGTCCCCGGAGCGGACAAAGCCTGCCTCAGAGAGGCGGGCGAAATCCGGTATGTACCCGTACAGCGCTTTTTCCTCAAAAGTCACGGTCTTATCTCCGCCTTCGCAGTCTTTACGATCCTCACATTGCCGGACAGCGTGAGAGACGAGCCGTCCGAGTCGACCGTCAGCGTCCCGCCCGGCTCCGACACGGCAGCGTGAAGAGCCGATCCTCCGCCGAGAAGATGATATCCGAGAGCCGCCGTGCCGCTCGCGCATGAGCTCTCCCAGAACAAAGTCCCGCCAGACTCGACATAGACGAGCGGCGTGAGCGTCCCCTTGTCCCTGTCGTACTGCATCAGCCCGAACGCCTCCGTGCCGAGGAAGCGGCAGAATCCGGGGCACAGCGCCTCGGCCTCGATCCTTTCGATCGGCGTCTCCGATATCGCGTGCGCTATGCCGGGGAAAAATACTACGGGAAGCGTCATGCCGCCGGGGAAAACTACATTTCGCACCGATATCGGCTTCGGCATGCCGACCGTCCCGGCCATCCCGGAGCCTGACGCGGCGACACGGACGGGGACCGATATACCGGCGCCCTTGAAGCGGACGGTTATATCCGCCGCGCCGAGCCCGAAACGCGCCGCCGTCAATGCGGCGGCGGACATGGCCGCGTTGCCGCAGAACTCGCCTCCCGCCATGCGTATGGTGACAGAATCCGGCTCCATCCCGCCGACGAAGCCCGTCTGCTCGGCCGAAGGCTCGAGCTCCATCAGCCTGAGGGCGATGTCGGGCTGCATATCCTCCGACGTCGGCGTCGTCACGAGGATGGTCATGTTGCCGGTCGGGTCGAGCAGGGTATATTCGATTTGATTCGTCATTGCTGATAATTCAGGAGGAACTGCTTCGTCCTCTCCTGCTCCGGCGAGCCGAACACCTTCTCGGGATCGCCCTCCTCGACGATGACGCCCTTGTCCATGAATATCACGCGGTTGCTGACCGCCCGGGCGAAGGGCATCTCGTGCGTGACGACGACCATCGTCATCTTCTCCTCGGCGAGCTGACGTATGACCTTCAGCACCTCGCCGGTGAGCTCGGGATCGAGCGCGCTCGTCGGCTCGTCGAAGAACAGGATCTCAGGCTTCAAGGCGAGGGCCCTCGCTATCGCGACGCGCTGCTGCTGTCCTCCCGACAGCTGGCAGGGGTAATAGTCGGCTCTGTCGGCGAGGTTCATCTTTTTAAGAAGCTCCATCGCCTCGGCGCGGACCTCGTCCTTCTGGCGCTTCTGCACCTTTATCGGGGCGTCTGTGACGTTCTTTATCACCGAATAGTGCGGGAACAGGTGGAACTGCTGGAACACCAGCCCGAAATACCTGTTTATCTTCCGCATCTCGTCAGGATGCGCGTAAACGGCCCCGCCGTCTTCCCCGGTGGAGGCGGCGACGGTGTCCATATATCTTATCTCGCCCGAATCTATCCGCTCAAGGAAGGTCGCGCATCTGAGCAGCGTGCTTTTTCCCGAGCCGCTCGGACCGATGACGCTGACGACCTCGCCCTTGTCAACGCTCAGATTGATGTCCTTCAGGACACAGTGCTCGCCGAAGCTCTTCTGTATATGCTTCATCTCAAGGATCATCCGTATCCCCTCCTCACTTGTAGTAGTCGAACGCCTTTTCCACCCGCTCCATGCCGAAGGCGACGGCGTAATTCGCGATGAAATAGAATACACCGGCAATAATGAACGGCATGAAGGATGTCTGCGAGGCGGCGATCTGTTTGGCGAGGGAGAACATCTCGTTGTACGCCAGCGTGAAGGCGAGTGAGGTGTCCTTGACGAGCGTTATGATCTCGTTCGTCACCGACGGGAGTATCGTCTTTACGACCTGAGGCAGGATTATCCTGAAAAAGGTCTGCGTTTTGCTGTAGCCGAGCACGGTGGCCGCCTCATGCTGACCTATCGGGATCGAGTCCATCCCTCCGCGGTAGATCTCGGCGAAATAGGCGGCGTAGTTCATCGAGAAGCCGATTATTATCGCCGGGAAGCGGTAGCCGCGTATCGGCATTTCGAAAAGATAATACGGGCCGAAATACCAGGCGAGCAGCTGCAGCATGAGCGGAGTGCCGCGCATGATCGCGATGTAGATCTTCATTATCCACTGCACCGGCTTTATCTTCGAGCGGCGGAGCAGCATCACGACCATGCCGAGCGGCAGGGAGAACAGGAGTGTGAGGAAGAATATCGCGCAGCTGCGCAGCATTCCGACCCCCATCGTGGAGAGCATCGTAGTAATCGTCATTTATCTTGCCTCAATGATCGCGTCAGGAAAGAGACGGACAGGGCATATGCTTTACAAATGCCCTGTCCGTAAGGCCTGTCGTTGTCACGCTTCGGTTTTCAGGCTTATTTCGCGCCACCGTTTATGAGATATGTGCCGGCGGTGACGTCGATTGCGATGGCGTCGATGGCTCCGGCCTTAAGGTCGTTGAAGGCGATGGTGTAGGTCTCGTAGATCTTGAGATCGCCGAAGGTGGCGGCCAGATCGGCGGCCGAATCCTCGAGCATGTCGGCGGCGGAGGTGGCGGTCTGTACGCCGACTATCTTCCCGGCGAGATCGTCGAGCTTGGTTATGCCGGAATCGGCGGCGACGAGGATGCACTGGGTGTTGTTCGAGTAAGCGATGCCCCAGGTGTACATGTCCTCACGGCCTTCCTTCGTGAAGCCGGACCAGATGCAGTCGCAGCTGCCGGCGCTCAGCTCCATGTCCTTGGCGTCCCAGTTGAACGGAACGGCCTCGTAGCCCCATCCGAGATACTCGCATACGGCCTGGCAGAGCTCGACGTCGAAGCCGCCGACGCTGCCGTCGTCCTTCAGATAGGAGTACGGCGGGTAGTCGAGATCAAAGCCGTGCTTGAAGGTGTAGGAGCTGTCGCCGGAGCCCTGCTCCGGGATATCGGACTGGTCGATGTTCTCGGCGGTGAGGCTGAGATAATCCTTTATGTCGGGGTACTTCTCGCCGATCTCGGCGTATTTTCCGTTCAGAACGAGGGCCTTTACCGCGCCGCTGACGGTCTTCGCCAGTTCCTCGTCTCCGAGGCGGAAGCCGATGGCGTAGGTCTCGGTGCCGAGGGTCTCGTCAAGGAAGACGTAATCGGCCTTAGAGCCGCCGCAGGACGCGAGCATGAGCAGCATCGCCGCGCAGAGCACGGCCGTTATGATTCTTTTCATCCTGATCTCCTCTTTTCTTGAGTACGGCGGAAAGCGTCCGCTTCGCCGCTTTATCTTGCTACTATTATATCATATTAGCAGAGGTTTTTCAAGAGGTTTTGAGGAATTTTGTGTTTTTTTGTTCATTTTTATCCGAGGATATCCGTAAGCGCGGCGATGCTTTCCGCCGACGCATCGTCCGCCCGATACCTGCCCGATACCGCGGATATCTGTCCTTCCGGAGTATATGTCACGACAAATGAGCCGTTTTCCTCAAGCGTGAGGATCAGCAGAAGCTCCTGGCCGTTAAAGAAGGACAGAGTGACATTCGCGTCTCCGGCGGCGGGACCAATCTGTGCGCCGGATATCCCCGACACATATCCGGCGATCCCGGTTACGGCATCGGGATCGGTGACGAGCTCCCGCTCCGGGATGGCGCCGTCCACACTCTTTCTGACGATATCGACCGATGTCGCAGCCGAAAGATCGATATCCGAAAGCGAGATCGCGTCGGGAGGGAAATAATATCCGCTCTCGTCAAGGACGCCGGAGACGAACGCAGAGATCTCCCTGTATTTCTCCTTCAAGGAGCCGGGGATATCGAACATATACGGGTATTTAAAGCCGCCGGCTTCGTCGTAATTCACGCCGTCGTCATATATGAAGCCGTAATCGTACTCCATGGTATAAGAGCAGAGCTTTTCTTCGCCGGAGTACAGCTCGATCACACTGAGCGCGCCGTAGCAGCCGCGAGACGATCGCCCGTTTTCCCCTTCGAGTGAGCCGATGAACCCGAGGATATGATCCAGCCCCTCCCGGTCGGTTATATCGGCCGATTGTCCGGTCGCGCCGCTGACGACGGTGATCCTGTCGACCGGCGAAAGATCAATCGGGACATATCTTACGGCATCCGCGGCGTCTGAGGCAGCCGCGGCAGCTTCCGTTTCTCCGGTATCTTCCGCGGCATCTCCTGCGGTGTCTGAGGCGGCAGCGGTGTCGGCTTCGGTTTCTTTCGGGATATATTCGCTGATGTCGCAGCCAAAAAGGAAAACCGTCAGGATCACGATAAGCGGAATCAACGTCTTTTTCATGATACGATCCCTCCTCTGCACAGCATTGTCACTCTTTGTTATATTATCACTCTTTTATGTATCAAAAGTCTTTTTGGAAGAGATAGGGGTCCGGGGGAAGAAGAACCTTTTTCTTCAGAAAAAGGTTCTTCTTCCCCCGGTATAATAAATATATATCTTATTGTTTCGCCACAATGGCCCCGAGCTCGGCGGCGCAGGCGGCAAGGTTTTCGCGGATGCTCAGGTGCTGCGGGCAGACCTTCTCGCATTTGCCGCACTTTTTGCACTTGTCGGCCTTTTCCTCGTCCTTCATGCGGCCGTACTCCCATCTCACTCCGCCTTCGCTGCCGTAGAGGGCGTAGTTGTTCCAGATCGAGAAGTTGCGCGGGATGTTCACGCCGAACGGACACGGCATGCAGTATTCGCAGCCGGTGCAGCCGTTGCGCACGCGGGCGAGCAGTATGCGCTTCGCCTCGGCGAGGACGTTGCGGTCGGAATCGGAGAGCGGGGTGAAATCGGAGAAGGTCTTCAGGTTGTCCGTCACCTGCTCGTAGGTCGACATGCCGGACAGAGTCACGGCTATGTTCTTTCTCGACGCCGCGAAGCGGAGCGCCCATGACGCCGCCGACCAGTCGGGATGAGCCTCTTTCAGCGGAGCCATCACCTCGTCCGGCAGATTGGCCAGTGTGCCGCCCTTCACCGGCTCCATGACGATGACCGGCTTGCCCATCGAATCGGCCATGTCAATGCCCTTCTCGCCGGCCTGATCCTCGTTGTCCATGTAGTTGTACTGCAGCTGGCAGAACTCGTACCAGCTCTCGCCGATGTGCTCGGCGAAGCAGTCGTAATCGTCATGGAAGGAGAAGCCGAAGTGACGGATGCGGCCGAGCTCCTTCTGTTTCAGGAAGTACTCGATCGCCTCCAGCTTCTGAGCCTTCTCGAAGCCGCCGCGGCCCATGCTGTGCATGAGATAGAAGTCGATGTGGTCGGTCTTGAGCTTACCCAGCTGATCCTCGAAGATCTTCCGCACGTCGTCCTTGTCTTCGCCTGCGCACCATACCGGGAATTTCGTCGCGAGATAATACGACTCCCTCGGCAGACGGGAGAGATACTCGCCCATGAAGGGCTCGCTCCTCGAGCCGAGATACATGTAGGCGGTGTCGAAGTAGTTGACGCCGGCGTCCCTCGCCTCGTCCAGCATGCGGTAGGCGAGATCCTTATCGATCCTCTCGCCGCTGTCGTCCTTTATCATCGGCAGTCTCATGCAGCCGAAGCCGAGCGCCGAGACCTTCTCGCCGCACATGTTATTGTATACCATTTTTTATCCTCCTGACATTTTTATCATCTTTATTGATTATAACTCAATTATATGCAGTGAGAATGAACTGACGATTAATTATGACATATATTTCTGTTAGATTCAGCTTACTACTTTTTATGCAGACAGCACACAGGAGCGCCGATATGAAGCCGAAATTTGGCAAATATTTATAAATCACTTGTAAATCGGGCCGAGATGTGCTATAATATAGTCGCCGCGAAGCCGAATGCTGGGCACTTTCCGCAGGCGGCAGGCGGCGCGGCGCGAAAAAGCGCACATACACCCGAATATACCGGAGGAAAACAATATGAATCTTCGAGCACCGGCTATACCGCTCATAACCGTCGACCCGTATTTTTCCGTATGGTCGCCGACAGAGAAGCTGTATGACAGCACGCCAATGCACTGGACCGGCAAGCCGAACACCATGGTGGGCATCGTCACGATAGACGGTGAGGAATACCGCTTTATGGGCTCGGGCGAGACGCCCGTGATCGAGCAGACCGGCTGCCGCCTTGACGCGCTCTCCACCCGCTACACCTTCGAAAACGCCGCGATACTGCTTGAAGTCACCTTCCTTACCCCCCTTCTGCCGTACGACCTGCATCTCATGAGCCGCCCGGTATCATACATGCATACCGACTGGAAGGCTCTCGACGGCGAGGGGCACGACGTATCGGTAAAGGTCACCGTGTCCGAGGAACTCTGCCTCGACAAGCGCGGTCAGTCGCCGGTCGAGACGGACATAATCAAGTTCACCGACGACGAGATCCTCGGCGTGAGGATGGGCAACGTGGATCAGAAGCCGCTCAACCGCTCGGGAGACGACGTCCGCATCGACTGGGGCTACTTCTATCTGGCGGTCGAGGGCGAGAACTCGGCGGTGAACATCACCGACATGACGGACAAGGACGGCACGATGACAGCCGTTTCCGCCGTCGCCGGAGGCTGCGACTCGCTCTTCCTGTTCGCGTATGACGACATAGATTCGATCCAGTATTTCGGCGATCCGCTGAAAGCCTACTGGCGCAAGGGCGGCTCCGACATCGTGACCGAGATCGAGCGCGCGGCGTCAGCTTACGGCGATTATCTCGCCGGAGCCTGCAAGGCGTTCTCCCGCGCCCTTCTCACTCACGCTCTCGAGGCGGGCGGCGAGGAATACGCCGACATCCTGCAGCTCGCCTACCGTCAGGTATGCGCGGCGCACAAGCTGGTATACGACAACAGCGGCGACGTGCTGTACATCTCGAAGGAATGCTTCTCAAACGGCTGCGCGGCGACGGTGGACGTGTCCTACCCGTCCATCCCGCTGTTCCTCTGCTACAATCCCGAGCTGGTACGCGGCATGATGAGGCCGATCTTCCGCTTCGCCCGCACCGACGACTGGGAATTCGACTTCTCGCCGCATGACTGCGGACAGTACCCGCTGCTGAACGGCGCCGTATATTCCAAGGGCAGCATCACGAACCAGATGCCGGTCGAGGAGTGCGGAAACATGCTGGTCATGGCGGCGGCGTCCTCCATCGCCGACCGAGACGTCTCCTTCGCGACGGCGAACATGGACCTTCTCTCCCAGTGGGTGAAATACCTCATCCAGTACGGCGAGGATCCGGAAAACCAGCTCTGCACCGACGATTTCGCCGGGCATCTGGCGCACAACTGCAACCTGTCGCTGAAAGCGATCATGGGCATAGTCTCCTACGCCGTGATCCTCGACATGCAGGGCAGCAAGACCGAGGCTCAGACGTATCTGACGAAGGCCCGCGAGATGGCTCAGTCGTGGATTGTGCGCGCCTCCAACGGCGACGGCTCGTGGCGTCTGGCCTTCGACCGCCCCGGCTCATGGTCGATGAAGTACAACATGGTATGGGACAAGCTGTTCGGCACGAACCTGTTCCCGCGCGAGGTGGTCGAGAGCGAGCTTGCCTCCAACTTCCGCCACTTCAATCCCTACGGGATGCCGCTCGACAACCGCGCCGCCTATACCAAGACCGACTGGATGGTCTGGACGGCTACCATGACCACCGATCCGAAGCTCTTCCGCGCCTATATCCACCCGATATGGCTTGCCTATAACCACTCACCCTCCCGCGTGCCGCTGACCGACTGGTACGATACCGTCACCTCCGTGAAGGTCGGCTTCCAGCACCGTACCGTCCAGGGCGGCCTCTTCATGAAGCTGCTCGACGCGTCGGGGAAGATGAAATATAAGTTCTGATGTTTTTATGCGGGGGAAGGGAAACCCGCTTCTGAAGAAGCAGGTTTCCCTTCCCCCGCGCCCCTATCCTTTCCTGCAAGACTTTTACTACTTTTTTCATTTTTATCTGATCATTTTTATCCGATTATGAAGCTCAAAACCGTTTTTCTTAAGGCGGCTGTAATCTCCGCCGCGGCGATGCTGTCGCTCACATCCTGCTCCTTCTTCGGCCGCGGCGCGGTCGAGGGGGACAAAAACGTGCTTCCCCGCACATATCAGCTCGACCCGACCGTCGCCTACACCGTCAGCGTATCGGGCATAAATCTCGACCATCCCGGCGACTTCCAGTCGTTCATAACGGTGGACGACAGCTTAAAGGACGCGGTAGTCGTAACGACCGACGAGAATGTATGGCAGTCGCTCAAAATAACCGTCGAGGGCGACACCGTTACCGTCGTCGGCGACGAGAACACAAAGTTCGCTCCGTCCGAGTTCGAGATCGCGATCGGTGTCGCGCCGAAGAAGTTAGAGCTTTCCGGCGGGTACACGGTGAATTATCTTCTTCACGACGGCACGTCGGCCGACATCTCATCCGAAGGCGCGGCGAATATAAATCTTGCCGCCGACAGGATGATGACGTCGCTCGATATACACATCTCCGGCGCCGGATCGGCGACGCTCGAGGGCAATGCCGAGCGTCTCGGTGTCAGCATCGAGGGAGCCGGGTCTATCAAGGGCTATTCCATGACCGTCGGCGACGCGTCGATAACGATGAGCGGCGCGGGCAGCGCCGAGGTGAACGTCACCGGAGTGCTCGACGTCTCGATAAACGGCACCGGCAGCCTGACGTACAAGGGCAGCCCGAAGGAAGTGAATCAGAGCATAGAAGGCCTCGGCTCGGTCCAGCCGGCGGAGTGATTTTACTGATAACGTAAAGGGACAGCGTCATGAGCAAAAAAGAAAGATTCAACGAGATATACCACGACGGCCACTCCATGAAATATGAGGGCAGACGGACGATCATCGTCGACGAGGAAACCGGCGTCCATTATCTGGTATGGCATTCCGGCTACGCCGGCGGCATAACGCCGCTGCTGGATTCCGAAGGGAAAGTCGTGATAAAGAAGCCGTCAGGCGGCTGAACTGAGCCGGATATCGGATCAGGCACCGGACCGCCGTCTCGGGCGGAGGCCGGAGAAAAACAATCTGAAATTCAATAAAAGCGGTCAGCCCCGTATCCCCGGAGGCTGACCGTTATATTATTGCAGACGCGCATATTCATTTCAGGCATCTCGCCGCGAAATGCCATCTTTCCGTTTCCGGCGTTATCTCGTCCATATCCGGAGTCGAGCCGACGGCGATAAGCTCAAAGCCTGTCTTTTTCAACAGCTCCGTTATCGTCCTCATCTCCCAGCAGCGCTCGGTCTGGGTCTCATCGGCACGCGACCACGAACCGTCTGCGTTTTCCGAGAAGAAGGTGAGATAGAAGCGGCAGATCTTCGTCTTCTCGTTCCAGTCGTTCGACCAGCCGCAGAAGACGCCGTCCTCCTCCATGATATAATCACGGTCGGCATAGACCGTGCGGAACTTGCGCGGGGTATTGACGTCGAAGATGAAGACGCCGCCGGGATCGAGATAATTATGACAGAGCGAGAAGCATTTTTCGAGATCGGCTTTTTTTGTCAGGTAATTCAGCGAATCGAGACAGCAGACGACGGCTCCGACCGTGCCGTAAAGCTCGAACGATCGCATGTCCTGCTCGATCCAGAGCACCGATCTGCCGTCCGGCAGCGGGCGGGAGCGGGCGACGTCGAGCATATCGCCGGAGATGTCGCAGCCGATCATATCATAGCCGAGCTTCGCCAGCTCGACCGTCATCGCGCCGGAGCCGCAGGCGAGATCGAGGACTATCGAGCCGCCCGGGACGCCGTATCCCGCGAGGACGGCGGCGATGGATGACGCCCATCCCGGATAATCGACGCCGGAATTCAGCGCGTCGTAAAACCGCGCCAGCGCGGTGTACTGACTGTTGCCCATATGATGCAGTATTTAATCTGTATAAATCCGTATAAAAAGTCTTTGGAAAAAGGATAGGGGTCCGGGGGAAGGGAAAAACTTTTCTTCAGAAAAGTTTTTCCCTTCCCCCGGTTAATAATATAAACCGGTTACTTTTGGATCAGATGGAATGCGAAGCCGAAGAAGTCTTCGGCGAAATAGGCGGCTTTAAGGGCGCCTTTTTCGTCGTATTTCAGCTCGGAGCGATTGAACTCAAAGCCCATCTGTTCGAAGCGGAACATGGCGCGGCCGAGGAAATTCGTCCCTATCGCGATATGCCCCTTCTCGCCCAGATACGGGCTTTTCATGAACTCCAGCTGTCCTCCGACGAAGACGGCCTTGGCGCTTTCGGCGGGCTCGAAGCCGAACATCGCCGACATCAGCGAGGCGGCTTTTTTTGCCGACGCCTCGTCCGGGCAGTTCACCCCCACGTGCGCAAGAGCGAAGCCGTACATGCGGGACATGACGGCGCGGGCCTTCGCCGCGACGGCGTCGAAATCACCGGCGTCGACAAGCCCCTGGTCGGCCATGAAGCTACCGCCGACCGACAGCACGGACGGCAGACGCAGATAATCCAGCATGTTGTCGGCGGTGACGCCGCCCGTCGGGAGATATTTCATCCCGGCGAACGGACCGGACAGCGACTTTATCAGATCCACGCCGCCGAGCGCTCCGGCCGGGAATATCTTCACTGCCTCGAGCCCGACCGCCGCCGCATTCGCGACGTCAGTCGGGGTGGCGCATCCCGGGAGTATCGGCATGTCGTTCTCAAGACACCATCCGACGACTTTCGGGTCGAGGTTCGGCGTCACTATGTATTTCGCTCCCGCCGCCTTCGCCGACTCCGCCTGCGCGGGCGTCAGCACCGTTCCGGCGCCGATGAGCATGTTCGGTATTTCGGAGCTTATCTCGCGGATGGCGCCTTCGGCGTGCTCGGTGCGGTATGTGATCTCCATCACCGGCAGTCCGGCCGAGACGAACGCCTTCGCGAGCGGGAGGGCGTCCGACGGACGCCGGATCTTAACGATCGGCATCACGCCGTAAAGCCCGATTCTGGTAAGAATGTCGTTCATATCGGGTGTAAATTCTGTCTGTCGATCAAATCACAATAACAAAGGGCTCATGATAATATTTCAGCTTCTCATCATGAGTGAGAAATATCATTTTCTCGTATTTCGCCTGCGCTATAAGCATTTTGTCAAACGGATCCTTGTGTCTCGGCCCATTTTCGTCTTTTACGAGCGAATTGACGGTTAGGGCGTGCTCATGGATCAGCGGCAGCCGGATGATGCCGACTCTGTCGCACAGCGCCGCAAGTTAATTTTCGGATATCCCGATCTCCTCGGGATGCGCGCCGTATTTGATTGCCGTTTCCCATATCGAGACAACGCTGCAGTATTTTTCGTTGCCGGGATCGTTTATCATATTCTGTATATGCTGAGGAAGAGTCCTGCCCTTTTCGGACATCGACCAGATCAGCATATGTGTGTCCAAAAGGATTTTCATTCGTCACTTCCGTAAAACATTTCGGCAATCTCGTCGTTCGAGTCGTCAAAATGCTCAAAGAAATCATCCGGCAGCTTGATTATATCGCGTCCGGCGCCGATTATGTCGTTTTTCCCGCCGGACACACGTTCATCAACGTTACCGGCATTGGCGTCGAGCGCCTTCATGAGCTCAATCAGCAGCTTTATGGTCTGCTCCGACTGACGGCTCATGAGCATATACGCTTCCTGCTGCAAAGTCATGTTATCTCCTCCTGTCTCAGATAAGATCCCGGCTCAGAATCACTTTATGAACGCGGATATCGCTCTGTAAGTTTCGTAGAGATCGGCCTTGGCTATCAGCTCGTAGGGGGAATGCATGCTCAGCACCGGGACGCCGAGGTCGACGGTGTCGATGTTGTTGTTCGCGATGTACATGGCTACGGTGCCTCCGCCGCCCTGATCGACCTTGCCGAGCTCGCCGGTCTGCCAGATCACGCCGCCGTCGTTGAATATCTTCGCGACCTTTCCGACAAACTCACCGGAGGCGTCGGACGTCCCGCCCTTGCCGCCGGAGCCGGTGAACTTCGTGAGAACGACTCCCTCGTTGAGGAAGCAGGCGTTCATCTTCTCGTGCACGTCCGGCCAGTTGGGATCGAAGCCGGCGTTGACGTCGGCCGACAGGCACATCGAATTCGCCCTTACCTTCGCCGGATCGGCGCGGAAGGCCTTCGCCAGCTCGTCGATGATGTCCATATAAACGCGGCACTGCATGCCGGTCACGCCCTCGGAGCCGATCTCCTCCTTGTCGGCGAGAACGATCATGACGGTGTTGTCCTCGCTTTCGGCGTCGAGCAGAGCGGTATAGGCCGGATAGGCGCAGACGCGGTCGTCATGGCCGTAGGCGGCGATCATCGAGCGGTCGAAGCCGACCTCGCGCGCCATCATGGCGGGAGTCATCGTCAACTCCGAGGTGACGAAATCGGCCTCGGTCACGCCGTATTTGTCGTAAAGCAGCTTCATGACGCCGAGCTTCACCCTCTCGCCGACGTCCTTGTCGGCTCCCGGAAGCGGGGCCGAGCCGAGCATGATGTTAAGCTGCTCGCCCTCGACGCCGGCGGCGAGCGTCTTTCCCATCTGATTGCGGGCGAGATGGATCAGAAGATCGGAGATATAGAACACCGGATCGCCGTCGTCGTCGCCGATGTTGACGTTAATCACCTCTCCGTCGGCCTTGACGAGCACGCCGTGGAGCGACAGCGGGACGGTGGTCCACTGGTATTTCTTTATGCCGCCGTAGTAGTGGGTCTTGAAGTAGGCTATCCCGGTGTTCTCATACAGCGGATGCTGCTTGAGGTCGAGGCGCGGCGAGTCGATGTGCGCCGCCGCGATGCGGACGCCCTCGGTTATCGGCTTCTTTCCGACGCGGAAGAAGGCGACAGACTTGCCGCGGTTGTTGAGGTAGTATTTTCCGCCCTTCTCGATCTTGTCGCCGAAATTGTACTCGACGTAGCCTTTCTTTTCGGCGTCGGCTATCGAATAAGCGACCGCCTCGCGCTCGATGCGGCAGGCGTCGATGAATCTGATGTAGCCCTTCGAGTACTCCTCCATCTCGGCGAGCTCGCTCTCGCTGAGATTATCGTAAACGTTCTTCGACTTGAAGAACAGCTTTTCCTTGAGTTCCTTGATTTCCTTTTCGTCCATTGTGTGCCTCTCACAGTATTGTTGGTTTATCGGTTTAGCTTTTATATATTGTATCACATTTTCCGATCAATGTCAATCAATGCGGATGAACGGCTCGAAACAGTTTTGTGAGCCGCCGCTCGCCTGACGCGCCGCCTTTATGCTTCATCCGCCCCGAGGTCCGTCCGGGTGATCTTTCGGATATCTTTCCTTAAAGCTGACCGGGCTCCATATCTCGCCTCATCCGTCGTCACGCCGGACATATGACGATATTCAGCAGGATCAGCGTGTGCTGAACGATATGATACAGATCCGGGACGATCCTTTTTTCGCTCATCGGAAACAGACGGACAGTGCCGCGAAAGCAGTCGTTGTACCCTCTCAGCTTCTTTTCGGAAGCCCCGAAGATGGTGAAGTACCAGTGGCAGAAGAACTGGACTATAAACCAGAGTATCAGGATTGCAAGCAGGATCCATCTTCCCGCCGGCCTCAGCAGATAACACAGTATCAGCCCGACGCTGTACAGGCAGAGGACGGCGAACTCAGCGCTTTTCACGCCCATCCCTTCGACAAGCGTGTATCTTCCGAACCGATATGTCGTCGTACAGCCGAGGAACCAGATCCACAGAGCCGCCCGAAGCGCGATCGCGGCATACATCTTTCTTCACCTCCACATTGATCTGAAACTCACATGCCGTCCGTCATCTCTTCATAGTGTACGCAGCGACGGCGTCCTCGCCGAAGTACAGCCTAAGATACTCCTCCCTTTCCTCGCCTACGCGGCGGACGTAGTTTTTCGTCTCCTCGATAGGGATGTCGTACAGCTCGCCGTCCTTTGAGTATCGGCTGTCCTCGAGCCAGCCGTTCACACGTCCTATCCCGGCGTTGTAGGCCGCCCACGCGGTATTCCAGCTGCCGTAGCGCCCGTACAGCCATCCGAGGAGATACGTCCCGTATTTTATGTTGATCTCCGGGTTGTACAGCGCATCTTCGCCGTAAGTCTCTCCCGTCTTCGTCTGCAGCCATTCGAAGGTCGGCTCTATCAGCTGCATCAGGCCTATCGCCCCGGCATGGGACACGGCATCGGCGCGGAAGGCCGACTCGATACGCATGACGGCGTAGATCACATCCGGCGGGACGTCGTACTCGTCAGAGTACTTATAGACGATATCCTTGTACGGCAGCGGGCGCATCTTCAGACTGCCCTCGTCCTTTATGAACTGGACGGTCTTGTGCGCCGTCACGGCGACGATAGCGACGACGGCGGCGAGAACCGCCACGGCGGCCGCGGCTATGCCTATTCTGGCCCTGACGCCGAGTTTCTTTCTGGCGGCTCTGATCTTCTTCGCCTCGGCGCGGGAGGCCTTCTTCTGACCGGCCTTGTATTTTTTCGCCGGGACATCCTTTTCCGGCTTTATCCCCTCCGGGACCCGCTTCGCCCTTGTCGGGCGCGTCGGCGGCAGCGGGGCGTAAGGAGGCTGCGGCTGATACGGCTGTGACGGAGGGAGCGGAACTCCCGGCGGCGAAGCCTGATCTGCCGCGGCGCCGGGATCGGTATATCCCATCAGCAGCTTCTGACGATATGTGAGCGGACGGCCGCCGCCCTGCGGGGTATTTTTCCCGCCGGGATCTGTACGGTTGCTTTCGTTCATGAAAATTTCTCCGGCGGCTTGATTTGACCGCCACGATATGATATAATGTTAATAGCGGATCATAAAGAACGGATCCGACGGACAGCATCGTACCGAATGATCGGATATAAATTATGTTTAACTGGTGTGAATCAAAGAACAAGCCGGTATTCCCGTCCCTGCGCCCCGGAAGGGAAAGCGCCGGCTTCGCCTGCATATACGGCGCTCCCGGCTACACCGCGTCGGTGCAGCTCTGCCTGCGCGATCTCGAGCCGTTCAGGATACTCGGCGTGAGCATAGACGGCGGCGTCGGGGAGGATATTAAATACTGGTACAATTTCCAGGAATATATCGTCTACAACGACATGATGCCCTATCCCGACCCGCTGTCGGCGAGCTATTCGCCGTCGCCCGACGGGATATACGGCTGTCTTGCGGCGGCTGAGCAGCCGCCGCTCGAGGTGAAGTCCCACTTCACGCAGTCGATATGGCTGTCGCTCGACATTCAGCGCGGCGCGGCTCCGGGGAAGCGCGGCTTCAAGGCGATGGCCGAGACGGACAGGGGGACCTTCTCCTTCTCCGTCCTGCTCGATATAATCCCGACAGCCGTCCCCGAGATAAAGGACGCCGCCTTCTCCGTCGAGCATTTCATAAACGGCTTTGCCGGCTACGGCGCCGAGCCGTGGAGCGAAAAATGGTGGGATATCTGGGACAGCTATGCCGCCTCGCTCGAGCTGCTGAGGAACAACGTCCTCAACGTAAATCCCCTCACATATCTCATAAATTCCGGCTCAAGGCGGATATCGGACGACGAGTGGAGCTTCGTCTGGGACGATCTCGACAGATACGTGTCGATATTCATGTCGCACGGCGAAAATGCCGTCGCCTGCTCGTCGCTCATCGCCTCGGTATGGGGGAAAACGATGAGCGGCATCGGGTACGACGGGATCGGGACATACGAGATCTTCACCGACGACTGCGAGAAATGGGTAAAGGCCTTTTATACCGCGCTGTATGAGCACTGCCGCGAAAAGGGCTGGACGCTGTACATGCGCCTCGAGGACGAGCCTCACCAGAAGGAATACTGGCTCTGGGCGAGAGAGCGCGTCCGCCGCTATATGCCGGGCATAAAATGCGGCGAGCCCATCGACACGCACGAGACAGGCATGGAGCTTCAGGGAGAGTGCGATCAGCTCATCCCGCGCACCAACGTCTACACGCAGGGCAGGGACTATTACGTCACGCGTCAGGCGAAGGGCGACGAATGCTGGGTCTACACCTGCTGCTTCCCGGAGGAGAGCTGGTTCATGAACCGCTTCATCGACCAGCCGTTCACATACTCAAAGCTGCTGATATGGGGCTGCCACGCCCTCGGCGTGACAGGCTACCTGCACTGGGGCTACACGGCGTGGAGCGACACCTCGCTCTACGGCACCGGCCCCGACGCCCGCTTCAAGGGCGACGGCTTCCTCGTCTACCCGGATCCGAAGCATGGAGTTTTCAGATATTCCACCCGCTTCTTCGCCATGCGCGACGGCATCCGCGACTACGAGCTCCTCAAGCTCTGCCCCGACGCCGACGCGAAAGCCGTGACCGGCTCCGTCGTCCGCGGCTTCGACGATTTCGACGCGTCTCCCGAAAAGCTGGACGAGGCGGAGAGAAGGATATTCTCTCTCGCCGCGGTCAGCGCTGAAACGCATCAGGCGGAGAAATAAGACGCCCCCTGTTATTTCACACACGAATACGGATAATTACCCAGGAGCTGAATTGATATATATTATATTATACCATATTTTGTTCTCCTCTGCAAGTACAGGAGGGTGAAATAGGTATGAAAAAACGACCGGCGGCCCTTCTCGCCGCCGACATACTCGTATTCGCGGTCTGTCTCGCCTCCCCGTGCGTCATAGATATCGCCGCCGCGCGCTTCGGCAGCGACAAAGCGTACATCATCGGCGCAGCGGTCTACGCCGGCGTCTGGTCTCTCGCCTGGCTTTACGCGGCTCTCAGCCGCGCCGCCGGGCTGCGTCTTGCGTCGCTCACCCTGTGGCTGTCGAGCGCGGCTTCGCTTGCCCTGAACATAATCTTCGGCTCGGCGAGGAGCGGACCGGCTTCGCTGCCGAGGCTGGCCGCCTATGTCACCGCCGTCTATTATACCCGTCCCGTCGCCTCGCTGTTCGGCGAGCCTCAGGGCGGTCCGCGCGGATGGTGCGCTCTCGCCTGCGCCGCGCTTACAGCCGTATTCTCGGCGGCGTACATGATAATGGCGCTGCTGTGGAAGCGGGGAGAGCGTTATCCGACAGAGGAAACCGCCGCCGAGCCGCAGGCCGAAAAGCACGACATGAGCGAAAAGATAGACGAAAATCCCTATACAGAGGACGACTGAAATGCGGGACAGACTCAACATAGGCCTCATCGGCTTCGGCATGATGGGAAGGACCCACGCCTGCGCCGTCGAGAGCCAGAAATGGTACTATACGCCAAGCGATCCGGCTTCAAAGGCGCGTATAACAGCGGTCTGCACAAGGCACGCCGATACGGCGCAGGCCGCCGCCGAGGGCTACGGGCTCGGATATCCGTCGACGGACGAGGACGAGCTTATATACTCCCCCGACATAGACATAATCGACATCTCGACGCCGAACATATATCACTTTGAGACGGCAAAGAAGGCCATACTCGCGAAGAAGCACGTCCTGTGCGAGAAGCCGCTCACCGTCACGGCGGACGAGGCCGACGAGCTCGCCCGGCTGGCGTCCGAGAACGGCGTCACGGCGCAGATAGTGTTCAACTACCGTTTTCTCGCTCCCAACCGTCTGGCGAAGCGCCTGACAGACGAGGGGCGTCTCGGCAGGATACTGTCGTTCGACATAAGATATCTCCATTCCTCCGCCTGCGACACGGGAAAGCCGGCCGGATGGAAGCAGACGGCGGAGTACGGCGGCGGGGTATTCAATGATCTCGGCTCGCACGCCGTCGATCTTATATACTATATCTGCGGCGGGTTCAAAGATATAAAAGGCCGCGCGCAGATCGCCTACCCTGTCAGGACCGGGCCTGACGGCTCCGAGTGGAAGACCGACGCCGACGAGGCGTTCTACGCCCTCGCCGAGCTCGAATGCGGGGCCGTCGGCACGATAACCGCCTCGAAGATCGCCGTCGGCACGAACGACGATCTCAGATACGAGATATACGGCGAAAAAGGCGCGCTGAAATTCGACCTGATGGAGCCGAACTGGCTGTGGCTTTATGACGCGGGCGACAAAGGCGGCGAATTCGGCGGCGAGCGCGGCTTCAAAAAGGTCGAGTGCGTCGGACGCTATCCGTCGCCGGGCGACCGCTTCCCCGGCGCGAAGGCGCCGACGGGATGGCTGCGCAGCCATATCGAGAGCTATCATTCCTTCCTCACGGCCGTATCGTCGGGGCAGAAGCCGTGTCCCTCATTCGACGACGCGGCGCATGTGCAGCGCGTCCTCGAAAGGGCGTATCGGAGCGCCGGATGATAGGGAATACTCAGATAATCGGCCTCACCGGCGGCAGCGGCAGCGGTAAGGGCTATATCGCCGGACTTTTCGCAAAGCATTTCGGAGTGGACAGCATCGACACCGACGCGCTGTACCACGACATGACATCAGCCGATGGCGGAGCTCTCGCGCCGAGGGACGATATACTCATGTCAGAGCTTGCCGCCGAGTTCGGGGACGGCGTGATAGCGCCCGACGGCTCGCTCGACAGGGCGGCGCTCGGCGGCGTGGTATATTCCTCCCCCGAAAAGCTCAAACGCCTGAACGGGATAACCCATCCCCGGATCTGGCTCGGGACCGAGAAATGGCTGAAAAAGCAGAGCGAAGCGGGAGCGAGATACGCCATAATCGACGCGCCGCTCCTCTACGAGAGCCGCTTCAACGTCTACTGCGACCATGTCATCGGCGTCATCGCCGACACGCCTCTCCGCGTCCGGCGCATCGTCGCGAGGGACGGCATCTCAGAGGAGGCGGCGCTGCGTCGGATATCGCATCAGCCGAACAACAAATTCTTCAAGGACATCTGCGATTTCACCATCGTGAACGACGACGAGCATCCGAATCCCGAGCTCCAGATCGGGATCATAATGCAGAAGATGCAGATAATGTGAAAACGATACTCATTGAGGTTATGAGGTGATCTCATGAAATTCATCGAACCGAAAACCGGATTTTCCCTGCCGCCGTACGACGAGCTGAAGATCGACTCCTTCGATCTGTTCGTCACGCCCGGCGCCGCGGGCGGCGACGGAAGCGAAGTCTCGCCCTTCGGCACGATCGAGGCGGCCCGTGACGCGATCCGCGCAAAGCGCGAGGCGGGATATGAGGGTCATATAAACGTCAAAGTCGGGAGCGGCTTCATCCGCACGTCCGGCATAGATTTCGACAGCCGCGACGGCGACGTGACGTACTGCTCCGACGGAGCCGTCATATCCGGCGGCGTCACTCTGACGAAGGACGATTTCGCCCCCGTCTCCGGTGAGATGAGAGACCGGCTTCATGAGGACGTCCGGGACAAGGTCCTCGCCGCCTCGCTCAGAGACAAGGGCATGACGGCGGACGACTGGGGAAAGGTCTACTCCATCGGCGCCTTCAACACCGCCGCCAAATACGACGGCGACACCGTCGGACTGACGGCCGAGGTGTTCTGCTCCGACAGGCGCATGACGCTCGCCCGCTGGCCGAACGAGGGCTTCGAGCATCTCGAGGAGATCCTCGATCAGGGCGACATCGCCGAGTTCCCGCCGCAGAACTACTACCGCACATGGAAGGACAGGCGCAATCACCGCGGCGGCACATACATAATGAACAAGGCGACGAACGCGAGGGTAAAGACATGGAAGCCGGACGACGACATCTGGGCGTTCGGGTATTTCCAGTGGGACTGGGCCGACAGCTCGACGCCGGTCAGATTCGACACAACGAACAGGCTGATGATGCCGAAATACGTCTCGTCCTACGGCGTCCGCCGCGGCGCTCCGTATTACTTCTACAACGTCTTCGAGGAGCTCGACGCGCCGGGTGAGTACTACATCGACCGCGAAAACGGCATACTGTACATCTATCCCTTCTCAAGCGACTTCACGATAGACGTCTCGACGCTCCGCCGCCCGCTCATAAAGGGCAGCGGCGTCAAAAATCTCACCGTCGCCGGATTCGAGCTGAAATGCTGCCTCGACACCGCGGCGGTGATAGAAGGCGACTCGAACACCGTCCGCGACTGCCTTATCGACAACGTGCTCTCAAACGCCGTCACGATGACGGGGACGGACAATCTCGTCAAGGGATGCGAGGTAACATGCACCGGGCGCGGCGGCATAACGATCACCGGCGGCGACCGCCCGACCCTGACGCCGGGAAACAACATAGCCGAAGACAACTACATCCACGACTGGTCGCAGGTGCAGCGCACCTATACCCCGGCCTTAGCCGTCCACGGCGTCGGCAATATCTGCCGCCACAACGAGATGCGCCACTCGCCGCAGATGGCGATCACATACAGCGGCAACGACAACATCATCGAGTACAACCTCATCGTCGACTGCGTGCGCGAATCCTCCGATGCCGGCGCGATATACTCCGGCTACGACTGGACGGCGTTCGGCAACCATGTCGATCACAACGTGCTCTGCGACATCGGAGCCGGCGAGTTCGTGCCGAGCGGGATATACTTCGACGACGCGCAGTCGGGGCAGACGACGATAGGGAACCTGATGGTCAACATAAAGGGCTTCAGCTTCCTGCTCGGCGGCGGGCGCTCGATCACCTGCGCCGACAACCTCATCTGCGATCCGGGGCAGTACGGCATCCATTACGACGACCGCGCCCGCGACGGCATCGTGAACGACGGCTGGGCGAGACAGGGCTACGACAGCGAGCAGAGCACCGGATGGATCCATCTGCGCGCCATGCCGTTCAAATCCGAGCTGTGGGCGAAGAAATACCCCGAGCTCGCGGCCGTGCACGACAACTTCGACGACGTCGACGATCCCTTCTTCCCGCCGAACCCGCAGCACGCCGTCATGGACAACAACATCGTCTACACCGACGATCCGGCGAAGCTGGCGAACATCGCCGAGGGCGTGAAGCTATACGCCGACAAGATCAACAACATCCGCAGGGACACCGACGAGGCGAAGGAGGTCTTCGCCGACCCGGAAAACGGGGATTACACATACAAGAACAGGCCCGAAGGCGATTACATCGACGTCGGGCTGGTGGGAAGACGGAAGAAGAAATAATCACAAATCACATAAAACAACGGAAAGCAGATCTGCTTTCCGTTGTTTTTAATATTGTAATTATGTCAGTCAATCCGATAAGCGTTCAAATATATAATGATCGCTCTCCAAAGCGCCCCACCTGTAATCTCCGCTTTTCCATTCGATCACGAGATATTCCATACCGCATAATTCTGTAATTATATATGCACAGGCATTGGAGTTATACTTACGGAGAAGATACCCTTTTGTCCATGTCTGTTTATCGTCACCGGTGATCAATTTCCCGCCGATCACTGTATCCGCATGACCGTCCTGTTTGAAAACGATCTTGGAAAAGAACCAGCTGCGGTCACGGTCGATACAATCCTCGGATAATTCCTTTCCTGTTTTAATGAAACCAACCGACTTCCAGCTGCCTATAACAGCCGGATCATCCTCAAACGGCATATCCAGGTTGTCCTTCTTTGTTATCATATCCAGTGTATATCGTATATCATCTTTCTTTTTCAAAACAGTTACATATGTTTTGCCGCTGTCAAACTGCCGTTCCTCAATGAACATCAGAATCTCGCCGCCTATGAGATTTACTTCATAGTTATAAGCCATTTGGTACCGTCCGTTATCAAAAAGGATTTTTCCTTTTGTCCAGCCATAACACCAGTAGCGTGTTCCTTCGGGCAGAAAATAGAACTCTTTTGTAAACGGAGGCTGGATCGGGGAATCCGGAGACAGGCTCCACGACTCTTTGCTGTCCCATGAGCCAAGAACCTGCCATTTTCCGATCACCTTTTCATCGTTCTCAAACGGCATACAAATATTGTCATGCATATAATCTTTATTTTCCATTTTTTTATCGGTCAATCCTTTAATAAGTTCTGTTTCGGCTTTTTCCAGCGCTTCAAGCTGTCTGACAAGAGAATCTTTTTTGGTCAAAAATGCTGATGTTATTTTTTCCTCAGTATCATCGGACTTAATCAGTTCCTTTATTTCTTCAAGCGAAAATCCCGCGTTTTTTAATGTGCATATCAAGCTGAAATCTTTCCTCTGTTCTTCGTCATAATAACGATATCCAGAAAAATAATCGATATATACGGGCCTCAGGAGACCTATCTGATCATAATACCGAAGAACTGAAATAGTTGTGCCGCATAAAGCGGCAAAATCTCCTATTTTCAACAATACCTCCATGTATTCGTTCTGTATCGGATATGTCGAACCGGTTCTGACAGTTATATTATAACACTGATCCTAACATGAGAGTCAACAATAAAACAGAAAATTAAAAAAGCGGAAATATCCTGTCCGGATTTCCCGCTGTAATTCAACAAATGTATTTACTCGATCAATACGCCTTTATCGCCTTCATTTCGACCTCTCCCCTCGCCGCGGTGACGAAGAGATTGATCTTCTTCACGTTCTTCGCGCCGAAAGGCACTATCTTTTTATGCCCTATCGCCGTGCCCTGATATCCGCCGCGGGTATTGCCGTCGGCGTCGGTTATCGTGAGCGTGAAGCTCTCGACGCGCTGACCGTCCGCGATGTTCTCGGAAAGCTCGATGTACTTTATATCTGCGGGCGACGGAAGCTCGGTCTCGAATCTTGCCTGCGTGCGGCTGTCGTACGGCAGGCGGACGGGCGCGGCTCCGGCGGTAAGATCGGCGGAAAGCTCCTTCCTTATCAGATCGCCGAGCTCCTTCAGTCTCACGACATCGCGCTCGTCGATGAGACCGCGATTCGTCGGCGGCACGTTGAGGATGAAGGTGGCGTTCGCGCCGACCGAGGTGAGATAGGTGCTGAACAGCCGCTCGAGCGAGTGCGGCTCCTCCTTTTCATGCCAGAACCATCCGGGACGGATCGACATGTCGATCTCCGACGGGGCGAAGACGAGCCCCTTCGAGTAAAGGATATTCGGCATCGAGCCGATATCGGCGTCGGAGTTGTACATGAAGTCGAGCTTCCCCTCATCGGCGAGCGGGCCGGGGCCGGTCTGGACGTCGGCCCAATAGCAGAGCTCGCTCGGCACGACCGCCCATTCGGAGTGTCTTGCCGTACCCGCTTCGTTTCCGCACCAGCGGATATCCGGGCCGTGATCGTTGAATATCGTGGCGTCGGGCTGATATTTCCTTATCAGCTCCCACCAGCTCTCGAACTCGTATGTCTGCTTTTTACCGTTCGGGCCTTCGCCGCAGGCGCCGTCGAACCACACATGGAACAGCGGCCCGTATTCGGTCAGGAGCTCGGTGAGCTGATTGCGGTAGTAGACGTTGTACTCGTCTGTGCCGTAATACTTCGAGTTCCTGTCCCACGGCGAGAGATAGACGCCGAATTTGATGCCGCCGCGGGCGCAGGCCTCGGCGCATTCCTTCACGACGTCGCGCTTCACCGGCGAATTCTTTACCGAGTGCTCGGTGTATCTCGACGGCCAGAGGCAGAAGCCGTCGTGATGCTTGGCGGTCAGAACCAGCCCCTTCATCCCGGCGCTCTTGATCGCCTCGACCCACTGATCGCAGTCGAGATCGACAGGGTTGAAGCACTTTTCGTCCTCGTTCCCGAGCCCCCATTCGCGGTCGGTGAAGGTGTTCGGCCCGAAGTGGGCGAAGGCGTAGAAGCCGATATCGAGCATCCGCAGCTGTCTCTGAGACGGCCTTACATGAGCCGCCTCGTCGAGGAATTTTCTGAAATCGTACATGGGAACCGTCCTTTATTATCCGGGGGAGAAGGACCTTTTCTGAAGAAAAGGTCCTTCTCCCCCGGGCCCCCTCTTCTCCAAAAGACTTTTTATACGGTTTTTTTATCTCAGAGTTTCATTTCAGGTCGCGGCTGTATCTCTTTTCGAGCTCGGGTATATGCTTCGCTCTCGGCGTGTCCTTCAGACGCTCGATATATCCCTTCAGCTCGCCGCGGCAGTGCTCCGGGCCGCCCTCGCGCATGACCGTCCACATCGGGTCGCGGTCATAGCGGGATTTCGACATCATTTCCTCCTCCCAGGCGATTATCCGTCTCGCGCCCTCGGCGCAGATATCCGGCCTGTCGGCGGCGAGATTACGCCGCTCGTGAGGATCGCTCTTTATATCGAAAAGCATCTCGCCGACGCCGGACGGGCCGATCACGTCGTCAAACAGGTGATACCCGCCGTGGACGGTGCGGATATACAGCCAGTCGTCCCATCTCGCCGATCTCTGGCAGACGTGGGCGCACTGGGTGAGGATGACGCCGTCCTGAGGCTCAGTTTCCCCCTCTCCCGTGATCGCCGGGGCGAAGGAGACGCCGTCGTACTCATATCCGGCGACGGGAGACAGCCCGAACATCTCGGCTATCGTCGGCGCGAGATCGACGTTTGTATGGAATGAGCCGTCTGCGCCCGTCCTGCCTCCCGGCCAGCGGACTATCATCGGGATGCGGCAGGTGATCTCGTCGGCCGTCCCGTGCTCGGCGTAAAGCCCGAGCTCGCCGATGTTCTCGCCGTGATCGGAGGTGATGATGACGGCGCAGTCGTCCCAGACTCCCGCCTCCTTCAGGCGGGCGATGATCCTGCCGACATGATCGTCGCAGAATCTTATGCCGGTGTCGTAGTTGTCGATGAAGCGCTTGACCTCGTCGAGGCTGCCGACGCTTCCGGGATGACGCGGGCAGTTTGCCGGATGGGCGTCGCTCCACATGCCGATCTCATTCGCGCCGTGAGGCCCGACGTGATCGAGGTGCTTTCTGAACTCCTCATCGTCTATCCAGTCGTCGGGAAGCGGCTGATCCTCGAACGGGAAGCCGTATTCCATCGGCGTGCGGTACGGCGTATGAGGGTCCCAGAAGTTGACGTGGAGCATCCAGTCGTCGCTTTCGGCGTTGGAATCGAGCCATTTCAGCGCGGCGTCCGATACCATGTCCGCCGTCTCGCCGCCGCAGAGCCCGAGATTGATGAGCTCGTTTATCCCCGCCGTGAACCAGAACGACGAATGGCGCTCGGCGAAGGTGGACACCGACGCCGTCCTCATCCCGGCCCGGCGGAACAGCCCGAACAGGCTGTTTCTGGCGTAATCGCTCTGGAAATGGCGGTTGAAACCCTCGAGCCAGAGATCGGCCGCCGTGCCGCCGTGACCGACGACGCCGGTGCGTATGCCGAACTGCCCGGTGACGAGCGAGGCTCGGCTGGGCAGACACGGAGCGTTCGGACAGTAATATCTGTCGAAGCGCATACCCTCGGCGGCGACAGAGTCGATATTCGGCGATGTATCGCGCATATAGCCGTAGCAGCCGAGATGATCGGGGCGAAGGGTGTCTATATCGAATATGACGACTCTCATTTTATTTTACCTCCGCCAGCTTTACGGTGTCCTCGTTGCTTCCGAGCAGGGTGAGGATATCCCCCGGCTCGAACGGGCGGTCGGGGTCGAGGTTTATCTCGGCCTTCTCGCTGCCCGCCTTTTTGATCGCGACCATCGTGACGTTGTATCTGCGGCGGATATTGAGCTGGGTAAGGGATTTTCCTATCCAGCTGTGCGGCAGCGTGATGGTGATGATCGAGTACTCGTCAGAGAAATCGACGAAATCGGTGACGTTCTCCCTCGCCATGGCGAAGCCGAGCTTGTTCGCGGCGTCGCGCTCGGGGAAGACGACGCTGTCGGCGCCTATCTTCTCGAGGATGCGCCTGTGCTCGTCGGAACCGGCTCTCGCGATGACTTCCTTTACGCCGATATCCTTCAGCGCGAGCGTCGCGAGAAGGCTTTCGTCGATGCCGCCGGACAGGCAGACGACAGCGCAGTCGTAATCGGCGGCGCCCGAAGCGTCGAGGAACTGCTGCGACGTCGGGTCGCCGATAACAGCGTCGGTGACGGTATCGGCGAGCTCATTTACCTCGTCGGCCCTTTCGTCGACGATCATGACCTGCGCTCCCTCGCGGGCGAGGGTCCGGGCGAGTGTTTTTCCGAACTGGCTTAAGCCTACAATGCAGAATGATTTCATATTATACCGTATATCAGAATTGACAGATTATCCGACCGGGAAGCTCATATCGGGATATGTGACGAGATTCACCCGCCTCGAATGCTTCATCGTCAGCGAATAGACGACGGTGAGCCCGCCTACCCTGCCGAGGAACATCAGCGCCATCAGAAGGCAGTGCGTCAGCGTCGAAAGCGAGGGGGTGGCGTTCAGCGTCAGCCCGACCGTCGCCGCCGCCGACACGCATTCGTACGACGCGACCATGAGCGGGATCCTGTCGGTGAGCGAGACGATAAAGCTCGACGTGATCGTCAGAGTGAGGGCGAACATCGTCACAGCCATAGCCCTCAGCACCGTTTCGTTCGGGATGCTTCGCTTTCCGAACGTTACATGGCTCTGTCCGGTCGAAATCGAGCGGACGGCTATCAAAAGGACGGCTATCGTGTTGATCTTGACGCCGCCGGCCGTCGAGCCGGACGCTCCGCCCATGAACATGAGTATAATCGACAGCGCCTTCGACGGATCGCTGAGAAGGGTGTTGTCGACTGCCGCGAAGCCGGCGGTCCTCGTCGTGACCGACTGGAAGACCGAGGCGAGGATCTTCTGCGGCAGGGTAAAACCGGCAAAGGCGTGATTCATGTCGAAGACAAATATCAGCGCCGCACCGCCGAAAACGAGCGCGGCGTCCATGAGTATCACCATGCGGGCGTACGATGACAGCCTTTTCCTCCTTACGACGAGATCCTTCACCTCATACCAGACAGCGAAGCCGATGCCGCCGGTGAGTATGAGCGCCATCAGCACGATATTCACATACGGGTCGAAAACGAAGCCCGCCACCGAGCTCCCCGGGCCGAACTCGGGGCCGAAAAGGTCGAAGCCGGCGTTGCAGAAGGCGGATATCGAGTGAAATACGCCGTACCAGATCCCCCTCGCGCCGAACATGGGCACGAATCGGATCATCAGAAGCAGCGCGCCGATGCCCTCTATGGTGCCTGTCGAGAGGAATATCCTGCGTACCATCCCGATGGTGTCGGCTCTCGACGAGAAGCCGAGCGAGGCGGCGGCGACCTGCTTTTCCTTCGGCGACATGGCGCGCTTTATGAAGGTGGACAGCATGACCGCCATCGTCATGAATCCGAGGCCGCCCGTCTGGATCATCACCAGCATGACGATCTGCCCGAATACCGACCATGACGTCCCGGTGTCCCTTACGGCGAGACCGGTCACGCAGGTGCAGCTGACCGCCGTGAAATACGCCGTCTCCGGCCCGCAGCTCCTGCCGTCGGCGCTGGCCGCCGGCAGCATCAGAAGCGTCCCGCCGAAGATTATGACGGTGAGAAATCCGATGACGAGCACCTGTGCGGCATCGAGCCTGAGTCCTTTTTTCCCCGCGCCTTTATCCGGCGCCGATTTTACAGCCAAACGATACGCCTCCGTTGAAAAAAAATAATTACCGAGGATTATTATACCACAAAATCGATCCGATTCAAACTGGCATATTACACAAATCGTGTTGTGCAGTATGACAGCGAAAACGCTTCTGCGGGCATTTGTCAGAATACCCGCTCACGCATTGAAGGTTTTTGTTTATAATGCTCTTTGTTGATTATATGTTCACACACAAGGGTTCAACAGTTTATAAAAAGTTTTTTCTGAGTTATTGCACTCAAAGGCGAAAAGTGGTATAATATTAATCGTAGACGAGAGCGAGAGCTTGAGTCTGCTATACCCCCCAAACCCCCTC
>CAMJPL010000013.1 GCA_946407735.1 uncultured Clostridia bacterium | reverse complement strand
GGTTCGTCAAAGCACATTCTCCCGGAATTGTCAGGAATCCGGGAATATCTGAGATTTATCGCCGACATCTCTGGAGTGACGCATCTTCTGCCGCCGGCCTGCCCGACAGACAAAACGCCGAACAGGTCTGTATCTTTTGCGGCGTCGAATATCTTTTCGGCGGCTTTTCCGTAAATCGTCGGCAGCTCAAGCTTTATAAGCCGATATCCGTTCATTGTATCGGGAAGAAGCTTCACCGCTTCCCAGGAAGGATTGATCGTTTCGCCTCCGAACGGCTCGAATCCCGTGACAATTAACTCTTTCATATCAGATAAACAAATACGACGTCATGCAGCATCCGATACATTATACATTATATTATTTAAATGTATAAAAACAAAGCTTTTCCATTGCATTAATTATTTGCTTCTGCCGTAGTCCGTCATAGTTTTCCCTCATGTTTCAATGTTTACATCGGGTTCATATCTTTTATCGCCCGGGCTATTGCAAAACGCGCGAAGTTGTGGTATAATATTAACCGTCAACGAGATGGCCTGTTGGTCAAGAGGCTAAGACGCCGCCCTCTCACGGCGGAAACGGCGGTTCGATTCCGCCACGGGTCACCATAACGGCAATAACACGCGGCATTGTATGCGGCGTGTTTTGTTTTTCGATCTGGAAAGGAATCAATGATGTCTACTAATCCGCGCGCAGCTATTGTCGGACAGTCAGGCGGACCTACCGCCGCCATAAACGCGTCTCTGGCGGGAGTCATCAAAGCCGCCCGCTCAAATGAGAATATCAGCCGGATCTACGGAATGAGATACGGTATAGAAGGCTTGCTGAAGGATGAGATCATCGAGATCTCGCTTACCGATGAAGACCTTTCCCTTCTCGCCTCGACTCCCGCTTCGGCTCTCGGATCCTGCAGACTGAAGCTGCCGGAAGACATGTCGGCCGGTGAGTATGATATAATCGACGCGGTATTTGAAAAATACGATATCGGTTATTTCTTCTATATCGGCGGAAACGACTCGATGGATACCGTCGCGAAGCTCACGAGGCATTTCAGGGACAGTGACAGGGACGTCAAGGTCATCGGCGTGCCGAAGACGATTGACAACGATCTGACCGATACCGATCATACGCCCGGCTACGGCTCGGCGGCGAAATATATCGCCGTGACCATGCAGGAGATACTTCGCGACTGCGCGGTTTATACCAAAAAAGCCGTTACGATAGTCGAGATCATGGGCCGCGACGCCGGATGGCTCACAGCGGCGGCCGCCCTGCCGGGACGTATCGGCAAAGCGTGTCCTGATTATATCTATCTGCCCGAAAAAGCGTTTGACATCGACAGATTCATGGCGGACATACAGGCTGCTCTTGAAAAGCACCCGAACGTTGTCGTCGCCGTGTCTGAAGGCATTAGAGACGCAGAGGGCGTATATATAGGCGAGGCGAAGCACAAAGGCCTAGACGTGTTCGGTCATGTGAATCTCTCCGGCGCCGCAAAGGCTCTCGAGATCGCCGTTAAAGAGAAGATCGGCTGCAAGGTGCGCTCCATAGAGCTGAATCTCCCGCAGCGCTGCGCCTCTCATGTCGCCTCCGCGACGGACATAGATGAGTCGATCAGGGTCGGCGAGGCTGCCGTCGAAGCGGCGATCAGCGGTCAGACCGGCAAGATGATGTGCTTTGTGAGAAACACACCGGTCTATTCTGTCGATATCATCCCGCGCGATATTTCCGAGATCGCGAACAAAGCCAAAACCGTCCCGGACAACTATATAAACAAGGACGCAAACGGCGTCACCGAAGAGTGTATCGATTATATCCTGCCGCTCATTCAGGGAGAAAGAGAGATCGTTTGGGAAAACGGTCTGCCGAAGCATTTCACATTCGATAAGTGATGCCTGCATTCAAGGTGAAACAGCCATGACTCTGCGCGAAATCGTAAAGAAAAACAGGAGCAGGCGCGAATATATAGGAAATATCCGCATACCGCGCGATCTGCTCCTTGAATGGATCGACAACGCGAGACTTACGCCTTCGACGGTTAATATCCAGCCGCTGAAATATATAATTGCCGACAGCGATGCCGACTGCTCGTATATCAGAAGCCATGTTCATTTCGCGGGCAAGCTCCCGGATTACAGCGGCCCCGACAAGGATCATTCCCCGTCTGCGTATATCGTCATCGTCACCGACAAAACTCTTGCCCCAAATATCGAACCGTTCGACAAGGACGTCGGCATAGCGGCTCAGACGATACTGCTCAGCGCCACCGAAGCCGGATTCAGCGGATGCATGATCGGAGCCTTTGACTTCAAACCGATCTGCGAGTATTACAGTCTCGGCGACGATCTCGTTCCCCGTCTTATAATTTCTCTCGGAAAACCGGATGATGAGTCAGTCAGGGTCGAGACCGAGGATATAGATAAGGACGAAGATATCACCTATTACCGCTCCGGCGGCGTTCATCATGTTCCGAAGAGGAAGCTCGATGATATAATCCTCCATCGATCGGACATGTGATTTGGGCATAACTACAATCATTTTGCGAAATAACGACTAAGATATTGATTCCTCATTTACGCGATTTGTCGGTAAGCGAATGATTGTTAAATATATGTGATTCACTTGACAAAACGACACAAATAAAGTATAATATAAGTGACATATCTGCTTACTTTTAGAGGTTTTAAGCGGAAATGTCGCTTTTTAATTTTCATAAATTCTATCGGAGGCTTATCTAATGGACAGAATTTTCAACTTCTCGGCAGGTCCCTCAATGCTGCCGCTTCCCGTTCTCGAAAAGGCGCAGGCCGATCTGATCAATTACCAGGGAACTGGTATGTCCGTAATGGAGATGAGCCATCGATCTCCGGCGTTTGAAAAAATCATCACCGATGCCGAGGCGCTTCTGCGCCAGCTCATGAACATCCCGGACAGCTACAAGGTCCTGTTCCTTCAGGGCGGCGCTTCGACGCAGTTCTCCGCCGTTCCTCTCAATCTGCTCAACAAATCCCACAAGGCCGACTATGTCATCACCGGTCAGTTCTCAAAGAAGGCCTATCAGGAAGCCAAAAAATACGGAGATATAAAGCTTGCCGCGAGCTCAGAGGATAAAAACAACACATATATCCCCTGCCTCACATCCTCCGATTTCCGTGAAGACGCCGATTATGTCCACATCTGCTGGAACAACACCATATTCGGCACAAAATGGAATTACATCCCCGATACCGGCTCCGCTCCCCTTGTCGCCGACATGTCGTCATCCATTCTCTCCGAGCCTGTCGACGTTTCTAAATACGGACTCATCTACGCCGGAGCTCAGAAAAATATCGCTCCCGCCGGTGTCACGATCGTGATCGTAAGAGAGGATCTTATCGGCTGTGCCGATCCCAAGATTCCCGTAATGCTCGATTACAAGACTCAGGCCGACAACGGATCGATGTACAATACTCCTCCCTGCTGGTCGATATACATGGCCAAGCTCGTTTTCGAGTATCTCCTCGAGACCGGCGGACTCGCCGAGAGAAAGAAGATAAACGAGGTCAAGGCCGCCGTCCTTTACGATTATCTCGATTCGCAGGATTACTACACAGCGGCCGCCGGAAAGGAATACCGCTCCATGATGAACGTGACGTTCGTCACCGGCAACGCCGATCTCGACAAGAAATTCGCATCCGAAGCCTCCGCCGAGGGACTTGTGAATCTTAAGGGACACCGCTCTGTCGGAGGAATGCGAGCTTCGATCTACAACGCCATGCCGATCGAGGGCGTCGAAAAGCTCGTCTGCTTCATGAAGAAATTCGCCGCTGACAATCCGAAGGACTGATTAACGATATGAAAAACATAAAACTTCTCAATAAAATCGCAGCGGTAGGCACCGACATCTTTGACCGCGATATATACAATGTCGGCACCGATGCCGAAGATCCCGACGCGATCATGGTCCGCTCTGCGGATATGCTGAGCATGGAATTCAACGACAGCCTCAAGGCTATCGCGAGAGCCGGCGCCGGTGTCAACAACATCCCGGTCGATAAATGCGCCGAAAAAGGCATCGTGGTCTTCAATACTCCGGGAGCCAACGCCAACGGAGTAAAGGAACTCACCATCGCCGCCATGCTTTTGGCCGCGCGTGATATCACAGGCGGCATCGAGTGGGTGAAAAACAATAAATCCGATCCGGATATCGCCAAATCCGTCGAGAAAAACAAGTCGAAATTCGCCGGGACCGAGCTCGCCGGAAAAACTCTCGGCGTCATCGGACTCGGAGCTATCGGTGGTCTTGTCGCCACTGCAGCGACTCACCTCGACATGAACGTCATCGGCTGCGATCCGTATATGTCAGTCGACGCCGCGTGGTCGCTTTCGAGATCGGTCATCAAGGCCGCGAACTACGACGAGATATACGAGAAGAGCGACTATATCACCGTCCATATCCCGGCAACATCCGAGAACAAGGGTATGTTCAACGCCGAGACCTTCGCCAAAATGAAGGACGGAGTCAAGATCATAAATCTCTCAAGAGACGCGCTCGTCGTCCCGGAGGATCTTAAAAAGGCCATCGCCGACAAAAAAGTCGCCGCCTATGTCACCGATTTCCCGACGCCGGAGATCGTCGGATGCGACAATATCATCTGCATCCCGCATCTCGGCGCTTCCACCGAGGAATCCGAGGACAACTGCGCCGTCATGGCAGCGAAGCAGCTTGTCGAATTCCTTGAGAACGGAAACATCAAGAATTCGGTCAATTACCCGAATGTCTCGATGCCTCACAGCGGCGACAAGCGCATATGCGTGATGCACCGCAATATCCCTAACATCATCACCGCGCTCAGCGGAGTGCTCGGATCCGAGAACATCAATATCGAAAACATGATCAGCCGCTCAAAAGGCGATTACGCCTACTCGATATTCGAGATCACCGGTGAGCTTCCCGAAAACGCCGTTGAAAGACTGAAATCGATCGGTGACATCATCAGAGTAAATGTGTACTGATAACGGCGTATCCGAATCAAATCGCCATGATCGGATCAGGCTGAAGGGTGCGATATTCGATCTCGACGGCACTATCCTCGATTCGATGTCGATGTGGCGGACTCTTCTCGAGGACGCGCTTCTCCGCAAAGGAATATCTCCGGAACCGTTTATGTCCCTGAATGTATGGGCAAAAAACGAAGAGTTCAAGGAAGCGTATCTTTCGGAGAGATATGGATTCTCATCCGGCCTTAAGGAGCTCTCGGCTGAATTTCCGGATCGCATATCGTCTTTTTACAAAGAAAAAGCCATGCCGAAACCCGGAGCCGTCGAGTTTCTTTCATATCTAAAACAGTCAGGCGTAAAAATCGCACTCGCGACGGCAACGCCGCTGAAATATATGGAATCCGCGCTCGACAGGCTGGATATCAAGCGATATTTTGACGTTATCCTCACCACAAGAGATGTCGGAAAAGGCAAATCCTCACCCGATGTCTATGATGTCAGCCGTGAAAGGCTCGGCGTAGACAAGGATGAAGCCGTGATCTTCGAAGACGCCAATTACGCGATTAACACCGCGAAGAAAAACGGATACACGGTCATCGCGATAGATGATTACTGGCAGTTCAGAAAAAGACAGGAAAATATGAGTCTTGCCGACAGATTCATCTATAACTGGTCTGAGGTATATGCTTTTATAGAACCGGCACAATGAAATATCCCCGGATCGTATCAGCCATGCGTGATACGATCCGGGGATCATTTTTTATTTTATCTTTTTTACAAAGCTTTCTATTCTCTCAAGCGCCTCCGTGATATGCTCGACGCTGTAAGCGTATGATATCCGGGCGTATCCCTCCCCGCAGCTTCCGAAGGCGGTGCCGGGGACTATCGCCGCGCGTCCCTCGTACATAAGACGCTCACAGAACTCGTCGCTTGACATCCCGTACTTTGATATGTTCGGCCAGGCGTAAAACGCGCCTCTCGGCTCAAAGCACGGTATGCCGATCGACCGCAGGCCGGAAACTATATATCTGCGCCTCCTGTTGTATTCCTCCGCCATATAATCTATGTCATCGTCGCCGTTTTTAAGGGCTTCAATGGCGGCGAACTGGCTTGTCGTAGGAGCGCACATGATGCCGTACTGATGTACCTTATACATCACCGAGGTTATCTCCGGCGGCGCCGCGGTATAGCCGAGACGCCATCCGGTCATGGCGTAGGCTTTGGAAAAGCCAGACGCTATTATCGTGCGTTCGCGCATGCCCGGCAGAGACGCTATCGAAACATGTCTCTGACCATAGGTGAGCTCGGCGTATATTTCATCGGCGAGGACGAAGATATCTCCGCCGTCGATCACCTCGGCTATCGCAGCGAGATCGTCATGATCCAGCACAGCGCCTGTGGGATTGTTCGGATAAGGCAGGATCAGCATTTTTGTCTTCGGGGTTATAGCCTGCTTTATCTGATCCGCCGTTATCTTGAAATCGTTTTCTTCCGTTGCGGCGACAGTGACCGGTATCCCACCCGCGAGAGATACGATAGGCGGATAGCAAACGAATGCCGGCATGGCGATGATGACTTCGTCGCCGGGATTAATGACCGCTCTTACAGCCAGATCTATGGCTTCCGATCCGCCGACAGTTACTATGATCTCGCTCTGCGGATCATAGCTTAAAGAAAAACGCCTTTGAAGATACTTTGTTATTTCTTTTCTGAGATCGGTCAGTCCGGCATTCGAGGTATAATATGTCTTGCCGTCCTCAAGCGATTCGATGCCGGCTTCCCTTATATGCCACGGCGTTACGAAATCCGGCTGTCCTACGGTCAGGGCAACGACATCCTTCATTCCGTCGGACTGAAGCATATCGAAGAATTTCCGTATTCCCGACGGGCTGATGGACGAGGCGCGGGAAGACAATAGCTTAGAATAATCCATTATTCCAGACTGCTCCTTATATCGTCTTCCTTTGTGCCGTAAAATACGCCTTTATCCTTGTATTTGCGCAGGACGAAGTGTGTCGCCGTTGAGGTTATCGATTCCATCGGGGCGAGCTTTTCGGCGACGAACAGCGCCACCTCCTTCATTGTGCGGCCTTCTATCAGCACCATGATGTCAAAGCTGCCGCTCATAAGATACACCGACTGCACCTCGGGGAAATTGGTGATTTTTTTCGCAATCGCGCCGAAGCCCTTATCGCGCTGAGGAGTGACCTTAAGCTCTATCATGGCCGAAACATATTCTCTCTCGGTCTTGTCCCAGTCGATGATCGCCTTGTAGCCGAGGATAACGCCGTCCTTTTCATAGTCGGATATGAGCTTCTTTATATCCCCGGTCTCCTTATCGAGCATAACCGCTATCTGATCGGCGGAAAGCCTCGCGTCGTCCTCAAGCAATTTAAGCAGATTTTTCATTTGACAATTTCCCCTGTGATCAGATATCTATGCTGATAAATCTCGGTTTCCCGCCTTCAAAAACGGTCAGATGATCAAAACCGATGTTCTTTAATTCGGCAAGCGTCTCTTCTATCCCGGTGCCTATAAATTCCTTTAAATGAGCGTCGGAGCCGATAGTTATCATCCTTCCTCCTAGCTCATAATAAAGCCTGATGAGCCCGATATCCGGAAGCGTCCGCTTCTCTGTATCTTCGGGGATCGGCTTTTTGTGCCATCCGGATGTGTTGCATTCAAGAGCGATCCCTTTGGTTATGATTTTTTTATATATCGCGATTATCTTCGGCAGGAATCGCTCATAGCCGATATCCCTGCCGGCGCGCCTGATATATCTCACCGGATAATTTATATGAGCCAGCGAGTTGACGCCGGGAAAATCGGCTATTCGGTCTATCTCGTCAAGAGAAGCGGCGAAGAAATAATTGATTTCGTCATCCGTCATGGCGTCCCATTTGAACTGGGAAAAGTCGGGAGCGTGAAGCATATTGTGCATCGAGCCGAGAACGAAGTCATAATTATGCTTTTTCAGCATCTCCCCTGCTTCTCTCGGGTAATATATCGCCTGTCCGAGCTCTATGCCGCGAAGAAGCGTCAGGCGGCCGTCATACTTCTCTTTCGCTTTTTCAATATCGCGGTCGGCGCTGTCAGCGTCATATACCGGATATCTTCCTTCGAGAATATCGTCTATATCGCAGTGATCCGTTATCGTGAGGATCCCGATGCCGCTTGATATCGCCGCTTCGCACATGTCTTCGATATCATCATGCCCGTCAAAGGAGTATTTTGAATGAGTGTGACAGTCGGCGAGGCATCCCGATTTGATTGTTGTCATAGCGTGTCAGTCTGATAAAGTGTCATTTAGCCGAATGTATATATTATACACCAATCCTGTGTTTTTTTCAAGTATGACATGCATTCGGGAGGTATAAAAAAACAAAAAACCACGTATCAAACGTGATTTTGGTGACCCGGAGCAGAATCGAACTGCCGTTACCGCCGTGAAAGGGCGGTGTCTTAGCCGCTTGACCACCGGGCCGTATTTGGTGGCAAAGGTAGGAATCGAACCAACGACATACCGGGTATGAACCGGTTGCTCTAGCCAACTGAGCTACTTTGCCATATCGCTTTAGCTTCCCGCTTAAAGCTTAAATATTATACCACATAAGAAGCGATTTGTCAAGAGGATTTTGAAATATTTTTCGGGTTTCTGTTCCGATATTTGAAAAATTCTCTCCCCCACCTTTAAATGGGGGAGATCATTACGTCATTTCCTGTTTTTCTGGCAGATCCTTTTCATCATGGATATGAATTCATCGACAGCCGCGTCGTTTTTCACCGGGAAATCGATCGCCGAATCTTCATCGAATGTGATCCTTACCCTCGCCTTTTCTGCCGTGATCTTCTTTCCGCATATATCGGCCGCCTCATGCCCGAAAACTTCGAGCTCTGCGTCTTTAAGCTGATCTTCGTATAACATATATATCGAATCGGCTTCATACGGCTCTGTCACGGAAAAGCTGTTCTTGTACACGGCGACGCAGGGATGCTTATCGGTCATGCCGCATATCACCGCCGCATATGACACACGCGATGAACGAAGCGCGCCGTCCGAGCCTTTCTTTATCAGGACACCGTCGGCATCAAGATCGAATGTCATGAATTCATATCTGTTGGTCTCCTTTACTCTGATGCGGTCTTCCGCCATACGGCTCTCTATCTTTGACGGCATGGCTGATATAGCATGCCTTATCACCTCGTCGAACTCGGTATCCTTCATTCTCCTGCCGCTGTCGAATACATACATCGCCGCGCCGGCGGCTGTCAGCATCACTCCCGCCGACATTACCGCCCATGTGTCGAACTGTATTATAATCTCCAGAGCCATAAGGACGGCTCCGACGGCGATAACGATTATCGAAAGGATCCTGATGATCTCGGAGCGTTTTATAAAATATCTTGAATTTGAATTGTAGTTCACTGCTGCAAGCCTCATTTCTTATCTTCTTCCCCGCCGCTGTACATCGGGGGGAAAATGCTGAAATCTGTCAGTACCGTAATCCTTTTCTGCGATCGCATTGATATTATACCATGCAGGATGCGGAGAATCAATAACCGCGCCGTTTACTGAAAACAACCATATGTTGAAACTGTAAAGCTTTATTTTACTTGGCGAGTTATATATTAAGAATTACCGGAAAACAGATTTATGCGATTTTGGGGATCCCGTATATATAGTGCCGTTTTTTTACAATAAGGTTTGCTTATTGCTTGATTTTACACTATTTTAACAGATCGAAAAGAAATGAGGCGTGCCGCAGTTTAATGAAATGAATTCAGACTTTATCCGACCTTATCATGCTCCTTTTTCCAGCTTTCGTATTCCTCCTCAGTACCCTGCCAGATGAATTCCTGAGAAACGCTGACGGTGAATTTATCGCCCATGCCGCAGATGACGTTCATTAAGAATTTAGCGCGGTAGTTTTCCTCTGTCAGATGGACTTCGTCATATTCCCACTTGTTGCCAATCTGAACCGGGAACATGCTGTCGTCGGCGGCGGGAAGATCGTATTTCACGAGCACGCAGCTGCTGTCGGTATCTCCCCATCGGCAGTCGTGCTTTACTATACCGACGCCGGGAGCGTACCAGAATTCCTTCGTCCCGCAATACATATATCTGTAGTTGTCGGCAAAATAGTATTCCGGAGCGGAATCCGGCTTTTCGGCAGTTATCGTCAGCTTTATACAGTTATCGAACGTACCTGCCGGAACAGTTACCGTTCCGCCGTCCTCCGCCGTCAGGGTAACGTCTATTCCTTCGTATTTATGCGTTTCTGTATAGCCCGGCTTCCATTCGTCATTCCATGCGGCTTTGGCGAGCAGTCCGAGATATCTGAGAGGCTTCATGCCGAAGATGCGGTCCTCTTTGTGTCCCCTCGTCCCGAGACGGTATGGACCTATCGACCAGTCGCCCCATGTGGTCTTAACCGCCCCGTCTTCTTTTCTGAACGTCCAGTCGCTCATCGATCCCGGGCAGAAACGCCAGCCTTTGTTATGATATTCCTCGAAACGGCTCATCACAGGGATCCATGAAAGCGCCAGAGCGGTGTCTTCCTGCGCTGTATTAGACCGAACAGCCTTTTTAAGACATTCCACAGCCTCATCGAGTTTCCAGTCTGACGACAGATCATCAGCCTTCGCCAGATATACCGAGCTGTCAATATTGTAATATTTCTCATAATCCTTCACGAAGAAAGCTGCAGTAAGATATGAAACATTGGCCGTGTTTCCATCGCCGGAGACCCAGTCGACTTCGACCTCGTGACGGTAGAAAAGGTATTCCGGAAGAACGGAATTCATATACCTCCAGCGGTTGCCGAGTGCGAAAGGATAATACCCATCTCCTCCTTTTATGTCATATTCGGACAGCTCGTATGTTTCTCCTCCTCTGTACGCCCATTCGCCTGTGAAATCAGCCTTGAGCAAACCGATTTTTTTCGCATACCAGACATCAACAGCGTAATGATCCTTTTCAACGTATCTGACGTGCATCGCATTATCAAACTCTCCGGCGGGGACAATGACAGTTTCATCATATGATATAACCGTAAACTCACCGTCGCCGTCGTTTGTTTTCATGGTCACGCCGACGGCAAGAGACGTATCGTAGAAAGCGTTGTTATATCGCGAACAATAGTAGCCAAGAGCGTCAAGCCGATGTCTGTCCGGCATCTCGGTCCACCCAAACCCCGGTTCGCTGATCATGAGGAGCTTGCCGCCTGAACGATAATAGGTCTCACTCATTGCATGGATCTTTATATGAGGATCGTCGGCGTATTTTCTCCCGAGCTCGATTGAATTCACAGCGGTTAGCGTGCAGGCGTGATAATTGTCTTCCCTGTCTATCATGTCCGCAGCTTTTTTGAATTCGGCATACGCCTCCTCATATCGTTCAAGCTCATAAAGCGCATATCCGCGCCAGAACCTCATAACACCTTCTCCGCTGACATAATCATGCTTTCTGAGTTCCGGAATCGATTTGTTGTCGATGACGTCAAGCCAGCCAGCGTAGTTTTCATTCTGAGCGAAAGCGTCCTCGACAAACATATAAGTCATTATTTTGACGTTTCCACCGCATTGAGCCGCGTCAAAAGCTTTTTTTCTGAGTTCGGCGTCGTTGCTGTGTTTTATACTGTTTTCATAGTATATCTCAGCTAAAGCTGAGTTCTTCTGCTTAGAGTCGGGAAGAGATTTAATATATTTCTCTGTTTCGCTGTAGCTTTCATCAAAACCATCCCATGACTCACCGTGAGTCGAGTAATAATGCCTCAACTCAAATACCTTTTTCTTCAGTTCTTTGTCGAAATCCTTTGACAGCGTTTCGTTTTCTTTCATTTCCTTCAATTCCTCTCTCAGCTTGTTTCTCGATTCGAACAGCCGGCTTTTTACCGTACCCTGCGGAAGATTAAGACGGAAGGATATCCGTTCCACCGACCATCCATGAAGGTAGAACAGCCCGCAGACAACTCTGTTTTTCTCGGAAAGCCTGTTTATGGCTTCCCTGACCTCACGGCGCTTCTCCGAGATAAGATATCCGTCCTCGACAAATGAGTTGTCTGCTATCTCATATTCGTCGATGCTTTCGCTTCGCCTGAGCCTCGACATATATCTTATCGATTTGCGTCTGGCTGTGCCGTAAAGCCAGAACCTGAGCTTTTCCGGCTCGCGTATTGAATTTATCCCCCGCCAGCAGTCGATGAAGGTCTCCTGCGCCATATCCTCGGCGTCCGCCGCGGACTTAACATTCTGACGCACAACGGCGAAGACATAGTTTTTATAGCGCGCAACGATCTCGGCGAAGGCATCGTCGTCTCCGTCCGCCGTTTTCCGCACAAGCTCGGCGTCCGGGAGCTTTGAGTAATCCTTTATGGCCGTTCACCTCCTTTCGTTTCGATTCAGGCCTGTCATATATAAAGTGCCGTCTGAGGGAGGAAAGGTTGGAAAAGATGATTGAATATTTTTTCACGGAAATCATCACTGCGGTTATATTATAGCATACAAAAAGAAAATGTTCAATATTATGATCTTCACAAACCAAACGCATTTTCACAGAAGGGTATGAAATTTCATTTACGTATATGCGGTATTAATCATTGACATAAATATCAATTGATGGTATAATTATCTAAAGTATAAGATTATTATTCAGCGGTGAATTCAATGGCAGAATGCGGCGTATGTTTCCATCATTGTGATATAACGGAGGGTAAGACCGGCTTCTGCGGCGCGCGAAAATGCGTAAACGGTAGGATCCTGCCTTCAAATTACGGCAGGATCACGTCGCTTGCGCTCGATCCGATAGAAAAGAAGCCGCTCAGGAGATTTCATCCGGGAAGCATGATACTGTCAGCCGGAAGCTTCGGATGCAATCTCAGATGCCCGTTCTGTCAGAATCATGAGATAAGCATGCTGCGTGACCCGAAGGACATCGAATCGGTCACTCCCGATGAGCTGGTTCGGTGCGCCGTCAAATACAAGTCACGCGGAAACATAGGCATCGCCTTTACATACAACGAGCCGCTCATAGGCTGGGAATTCGTCCGCGACACGGCGAAAATCTCCCATGAGGCGGGCCTCATAAACGTGCTTGTCACGAACGGCACCGCCGAGCTGTCTGTGCTGGAGGAGCTCAGACCGTATATCGACGCCATGAATATAGATCTCAAGGGATTCACGGCGAGATATTATTCCGATGTACTCGGCGGCGATCTTGAGCAGGTAAAGGCTTTTATCGCGTCGGCGGTGAAAAGCTGTCATGTCGAGCTTACCGTCCTGATAGTACCGGGCGAAAGCGACTCGGAAAACGAGATGAGAGATATGTCCGGCTGGATCGCCGGACTTACAGACGACGGTGGAAAAACCATCGGGGAGGATATCCCGCTGCATGTGTCGAGATTCTTCCCGCGCTACCGCATGACAGACAGGCGGGCGACGGACATAGATCTTATATACAGGCTCGCCGGGATCGCGAATGAAAAGCTGAAATATGTATATACGGGAAACTGCTGAAGCTGCGTATGCCGACAGAGGGGAAATCTGATATGATAAGCAAAAAAGCGCACGATATCCTGAACGACAGCAAAAGGATCGGGGAGCGTGATCTGTGGTTTGAAAGACTGTCGGATCTGTTTCGCGGCGGAAACGACGAATACAACAGAAGAAAGGTATTCACTCTGAGCGGCACCGTGCCCCGCCCTGCAGATTACGGTCTTGCGTATACCGAGCCTGAAAGATGGATTGAACAGTGCATCGAGCTTGCCGCCGAGCGGCAGGAATCGGGGAAAGACAATTTTTCTCCCGTATGTGTCGAATACCCGATATACGGCGTGCACTTCATCGACAGGATTCTCGGAGCTCATGTCTTTGAAAAGAAAGATCAGTGGAACGCCGATTATCTTACGACGCCGATAGGCTCGCTCGAGTATCCCGATCTTGAAAGCGACGAGACATGGTCTCTGTCAAAACGCGCCGCAAAGGCTTTTCTTAACGCCGACGTCGCTCTTCCGCTCTTTGGTATGCCGACTCTTTCGAGCGCGCTCAATATCATCGTAAATCTTTACGGCGAGAAGGCTCTGGCCGCCATGCTCGAGGATGAGGACGCAGTAAGACATGATCTTGAGATAATAAACGACCTTATCCGCGAGCTCCACGGATGGTACCGAGAGCACATCCCGCAGAGCCAGCTTCAGCCCGTCATTTCATGGAGCAGGACTCAGCCGCCGGGATGCGGTCAGCTCTGCGGCTGCACGACGCAGCTTATCTCAGGTCAGATGTACCGTGAATTCATAGCTCCGCTCGACGACGCCCTGCTCGGCGATTACCCGAATCCCGGTATGATACACCTGTGCGGGTCTCATACTCAGCATATACCTGTCTTCAGAGAGATGAAGAATCTCCACGCGCTGCAGCTGAACGACAGAGCAGCCGCCGACCTTGAGGAATATCTGAGCGGTCTGCGGGACGATCAGATCATATATCTCAATCCCTGCGACGAGATGCCGATACAAGAAGCCCTCCGCATATCGTGTGGACGTCGCATAGTTCTCTGCTGCGATATCGACGCGCCAGAAAAGCACATGTCCGGCATCCCAACAGCATGATTATATGACAGCTTATAACATCCGATAAATCATAACTGTTATTGGTGGATTGAATGACCGAATTTGAACCTGATTACAGAAATATAGTTGACGCGGCCAACAACATCGAAGCCTGGCGTCTTCCTCTTTACGAGCATATAATCTCCACGTCGGTAATGGAAAGCATCACAGGCAGGCGTTTCGGATATCTGCTCGGCGGCGATGAGTCGGACATAAGGGAGTATTTCAGGATATATTCAGGCTTTCTCAAGGATCACGGATACGATATCGTACCGTTTGAATGCTGCATAACCGACATACTGCCTGGCGGAGGAGCGCTCGGACGTCACGTCGACGGCGCGATCAAAACAAGGGACGATTTTGAAAGATATCCGTGGGATGAGCTTCCCGACATGTATTTCCGTACGAAAAAGCGGTATTTTGACGCGCTTGGAGCAGTTATGCCGGCCGGCATGAAGGCGGTAGGCGGCGTAGGCAACGGTGTGTTCGAATGCGTTCAGGATCTTACCGGATATATCGATCTATGTTATATGAGATCCGACGATCCCGAACTGTACCGAGATCTTTTCTCGGCGGTCGGCCGTGTGATGGAGAATATCTGGAAAAGATTCGCGTATGAATACAGGGACGTCTACTGTGTATACCGATTCGGAGACGATCTGGGATTCGCCACCGGCACTCTGCTGATCCCCGATGATATCAGGAGATATGTCATACCGTGGTACCGAAGGATCATCGAGATCGTGCACGGCTGCGGCAGGCCTTTCCTCCTCCACAGCTGCGGCTGCATCTTTGACGTGATGGATGATCTTATCGCCGCCGGTATCGACGCCAAGCACTCGAACGAGGATAAGATCGCACCGTTCCATGAATGGGTAGATCGCTACGGCGACAGGATCGGGAATTTCGGCGGAATAGACATGAACTGCCTCTGCGAGTTCGACAGACAGCAGATGAAAAGCTATATCGAAGATGAGATAAGGCTCTGCCGTCATCACGGCGGCTTCGCTTTCAGCACAGGAAATTCCATCGCCGATTATGTCCCGCCACAGGGTTATCTCAATATGATCGAGATAGTAAGAGAGATACGCGGCGACGTTGTATAGAGTTTTTCACCGCCCGCGCCTCAGTAAATAGAATATAAAGGTTTACCATGTCAGAATTTACCGTAGATTTCCCGATGATGGTCAATATGATGGGGACGCTGCTGCTGCTCATGGCAGTTGGCTACATCGCGAGAAAGACCGGATTTATCGACGATACATCATCAAAATGGCTTTCCAATTTCGTCATATGCGTCTGTCAGCCTTTCATGATCATAAACGCCGTCATATCGGTGGAATTTTCGACTGAGAATCTGAAAACCGCCGGTATTGTCATGGCTGTCGGCATCGCGGTACACGCGGTCTCGGCGATCGTCTCCCATATAGCCACATTGAAATATAAAAACATAGACGAGCGCGCGATCGTCGAGTACGGGATCATATTCGGAAACTGCGGTTTTATGGGCTTCCCCGTCATAAAGGCGATGCTCGGGGATACCGCTCTGTTCTGGGCCGCCTTCTATGTTATAGATTTCAACATAATCTGCTGGACATACGGAATGATCGTACTGAGCCGGGCGAGAAAAGAGATCAGAATCAACGTAAAAAACATGTTCCTGAACTACGGGACGACGCCCTGCCTTATCGGGCTTGTTCTCTGGCTCTCCCGTCTGACTCTGCCGCAGCCTGTTGTGTCCACCGTCAAATATATAGGCGACGTCTGCACCCCGCTGTCCATGATCATCGTCGGATCGTTGCTCGCGACGATCCCTTTAAAAAGACTGCTCACAGAAATCAAGGTTTATTACGCGTCGGCTGTCAGGCTGATAATAAACCCTCTTGTCGTGATACTGATCGGGAAGCTGACCGGAATAGAACAGATACATCCCTTCGGAAGCGCGTTGCTTATATTCATCACGGTCATGGCGTCTGTTCCCGTAGCATCAAACAGCGCCATGTTCGCCGAAAAATATGATCTCATGCCCGCGAGAACGGCTCAGATAGTCGGCGTATCGACGGTGTTATCGGCTGTGACGATACCCGTCATGATATGGCTCGAGAGCGTTATATAATTATACTTTAATATCTGATTTCATCTGATCGGACATCTGAACCTGATAATGAAAACACTGTTTATTCTGAATTCCCATGCCGGGAGCGTCGACAGGACATCATCCGTCATCGAAGCCATAAAGGAATACATTTCCTCACATAATAATGAAACGATAGAGATCCACGAAACCATTTCCGTCGGTGAAGCCGAGACATATGCTTCCAAATGGTGCCGTGAAAACATATCCGAGAACGGCCTTAAAGTCTTCGCATGCGGAGGCGACGGCACGGTAAACGAGGTGCTGAACGGCGTCATCTCATATGACAATGTCAGTCTCGGGATCGTCCCTATCGGAACAGGCAACGATTTCTGCAGAAGCATTCCCGAAGCCGGAGATTTTCTTGATATAAACGCCCAGATGGAAGGCTCCGCAGTCAGATGCGACGTCATAAGGTATTCCGGTGATATCGACGGAAAGCAGTCCGTCCGATACTGCGCCAACATGTTCAACATCGGATTTGACTGCAACGTCGTCGATATGACAGCAAAGATTAAACGCTCGCGCTTCATCTCGGGATCTCTCGCGTACCTTGTTTCTGTCCTTATCATTCTTATAAAGAAGAAGGGCGCGAATCTTAAAATAGAGCTTGACGGAAAGGTGTTTCAGGACGGCAGACTTCTGCTTACCTCTATCGCCAACGGAAGGTTCTGCGGTGGCGGGGTCATGAGCAATCCTCTCGCTTCGCTTTGCGACGGGTATATGGATGTAAATATCGTCCATAACGTGTCAAGACTTCGTTTTCTCAAGCTCTTCCCTTCATATCAGAAAGGGACGCATATTGATATCGAGGGGATCGAAAAGACAGTTGAGCCTCACAAATGCAGAAAGGCTGTCGTGACTCCGCTTGACGGAAATATGCGCCTATGCACCGACGGGGAGATAACAGACGCCGGGATAATAACTTTTGAGATCGTTCCTTCCGCTGTGAATGTGATCGTTCCGAAAAAATGAAGCAAAAAATAAAAAACTGCCCGCCGCGTGTCTGTCACGCGGCGGGCATTATACTGAATTCTTTTACAGCAGCTCGAGCATCTGGCGCGGGTTGTCAGCCGCCTTTACCTTGCCGAGAGCGTTTATGATCATACCGTTCTCGTCGATCAGATATGTCGTTCTGACAACTCCCATCGTCATCTTGCCGTAGTTGTTCTTTTCCTTCCAGAAATCGTACAGCTTTATGACGTCAAGCTGAGTATCGGAGAGCAGGACGAAAGGCAGTGAGTATTTCTCGCTGAATTTCAGATGTGACGCGGACGAATCCTTGCTTATGCCGACGATGACGGCGTTCTTTGAATTGATCTGATCATTCAGCGAAGCGAAGCCCTGTGCCTGAGCGGTGCATCCGGCAGTGTTGTCCTTTGAGTAGAAATAGAGAATGACCTTCTTCCCTCTGAAATCAGAGAGCGATACATTCTTTCCGTCTTTGTCCGGAAGAGTGAAATCCGGAGCCTGAATCCCTGTTTCGAGCATTTCTTTCTTCCTCCCGCTACTTAATATATCCCGACAAATGATATTATCGGGCACACTCTTGAATCTGTTACGCGGATCCTGATCTCATCGGTCACTATCGGGGAGAATTTTACTATTTTCTTATATCCGACGGTAGTGCCGCTGTAAACCTCGGTATATCCGATGTCAGTCCTAGCCTCCACGACAAACCGCTCGATACGCTGGCTCATCGGTATATGTTCCTTTATAACGACATGAGAAACGGTCTGAGGATCGCTGAATCTGAAGGTGAGCGTAGCTTCGTTATCGCCGTCAAACGGCTTGTAATAGCTGTCATAGGAATCGACACGGACATTCTCAGCGAGATCGTAGCCGTTGTCCTTATCTGCGGATATCTCGGCTTTTTCGGCAAGATTCACTTTAAATGTCTTTCTTATGTAATCACCGAGCTCACGAAGCCTTTTCACATCCGTTTCATGGAACAGTCCGCGCCTGTCCGGCGGTATATTGAGAAGCAGCTTTGAATTTCCGCCGACCGTGCGATACCAGATATCTATCAGCGTTTCCGTCGATCTTACTTTATCGTCATCAGAGGCATGATAGAACCATCCGGGACGTATGGAAGTGTCTGTTTCGGCCGGACGCCAGGCGAAGCCGGATGCGTATGAGCAAAGCGCGCGGCTACCGAGATCTCTGTCCATTTCGGAGATCTTCTTTTTTCTGAACGAGGCATCGTCCGATTTCTGGCTCTTTTCGGCGACGTCGTCCGGCGTGTCAAAACCTGTCGGTATTACCGACCATTCGCTTTCACGGGTATCGCCGGCCTCGTTGCCGCACCATCTGACATCAGGTCCGCATATGGAAATGCAGGCGTTCGGCTGGAGCTCACGTATGACTGAGTAGTATCTGTTCCAGTCATATACCTGCTTTTTGCCGTTCGGCCCCTCTCCACAGGCGCCGTCGAACCATACGCTGAACAGCTCGCCGTAATTCGTGCAAAGCTCTGTCAGCTGAGCGCAGAAGTAATCGTCGTACGCCTTTCCCTGTCCGTAGAGTGGGCAGTTTCTGTCCCACGGCGAAAGATAGACGCCGAATTTGATTCCGCCCTTTCTGCAGGCATCCGAGACTTCACGCAGGACGTCTCCTCTGCCGTTTCTGAACGGGCTGTTTTTGACGCTGTGCTCGGTGTATTTTGAAGGCCACAGACAGAATCCGTCATGGTGTTTTCCGGTGACGATAAGCCCTGTCGCGCCGGCGGCCACAAGGGCTTCTACCCACTGATCGGCGTCAAGCCCGGACGGATCGAATATGCTCTCGGGCTCGGTGCCGTCGCCCCATTCCTTGTCGGTAAAGGTGTTTACCGTGATATGGGCGAAGGCGTAAAACTCCATCTGCTCGATCGCCAGCTGACGGGGAGAGGGATGGCATTTTACAAGTCTCTTGTCGAGCTCATAGTCCTTATACATTTTTTCCTCCTGATTTATTTATATCATGGCAAGACATCTTTCGCAAATACGGCAGGTGAGAGGATCGAATACCGGATCAGCCTTATCTTTGAAGTCGGTCAGTTCTCCGTAGCGGGAGATCAGCGTATCTCTTATCAGCTCCGGCGGCAGCTCCGAGTAAGTCAGATACTTGTAAAGTCTTACTGATTCGGGTCTCTGCTGTGAATCGTATTCACGCTCTATTCCCTGCACAAAGCCTCTGATCCTGCCTTTTTCATCCGGAAAAGCCGCTGATATGAATCTCATGACGGCTATCGAGATACAGTAATACTCATTTTTGGCGTTGAAATGACCGAGGGCTGTCGAATCCAGCCTTACCATGGTTTGATCGCACATACGCCTTACCGTCGCGTCATCCGGGGCGAATAAGGCAAGCAGCCTCAGAATTCCGAGCTCATATGCGTTCGCCGAAAGCATGAGAGTTTTCGGCTGATATCCGGTAAGCAGCCGGTATTTCGCCCCGTACGGCGAATAACCCATATCCGCTTCCGTCATGTTCAAATAAGGGGGAATATAGATCTCCGGGTACATCGGACAAAGACCGTATTCGTCGAACATAAAGACACCGCGGTGTACCGCCGATGATATGCCGGCGTGAAACTTGCGTATCTCCGTATCGCTGCTGCGTCCTGAAAGAAGCTGGTTCACAATGCCCCGTCTCGCTGACGTCTCGGGCGACTCGCCGGAGATAAGCATATATTCGGTTGACAGCATTATCTCATACGTATTCATATCCCGAACCGCTGTTGTTCCTTCATCCGCTTATCTCGTCAGATCCTTCACCCACTTGTATTTTCTGTAATGCACCATGACCCACGGGATCTTTCCGACCTCGTCGAGGCAGGTGCAGGCGTACACGGCGAGCACCGGCCATTTGAATACAAAAGCGCCCAGAATAGCCGTCGGGATGGCGATACCCCACATAGTGACGATCAGACTGTAAACATCAAACATCGTATCGCCTCCGGCGCTGAAAATGCCGTTGATGACTATGGTATTCACGCATCTGCCGATCATGTAGACGGCCATTATCACCATCATTCCTACCAGATAATCCCTCGCCGTATCGGTGAGCCGCATAAGCGGCGCGATGATCGGGATAGTCAGCAATACGAGCGCCGTCGCCAGAAAGCCTATGATAAATGCGAGCTTTGTTATACGCTGACCGTACATCTTCCCCTTTTCGAGATTCCCGGCTCCGAGCTCGTTTCCGACGAGGATACCTCCGGCCGAAGCGATGCCGTTGCACAGGCAGCACATCATATCGCGGACGACCGCGGCGATGGAATTCGCAGCCGCGGCGTCGCCTCCGAGATGGCCCATTACCGCCGTATATGATGTGAATCCGACTCCCCAAAGCAGACATGCGCCGAGCAGGGGGAGCATTATATGTCTGAAATCGGATGATATCAGCTTATCTCTTCTGAATATGTTTCTGATATCCGGACGTGTGAAACCGGGCCTGAATGAAAGAATCACGACAAGCAGGAGCTCTATGATCCTTGATATCAGCGTCGCGAGAGCGGCACCGTCGGAGCCCATCGCCGGAAAACCGAGCAGACCGAAAATGAATACCGAATTGAGCGCGATATTGATAACGACCGCACCGGAGCTTATCCAGGCGCTTGACGCGACATGATCGGTCACCTTCATGACGGTGAGATAACACTGCGATATGCCGGTTATCAGATACGACCATCCTGCTATTCTGAGATAACTGGTACCTATTGAAACAAGGACTTCGTCATGGGCGAAGGCATACATGAGATATTGCGGCACTATCTCACAGAGAAGACAGAATATTATCGACGTCACGCCGCAGAGCCTCAGGCTCAGATTGAAGATCTGTCGGATGGTATTCCTGTCGCCCTTGCCCCAGTACTGAGCGCCGAGGATAGCCGCCGCTCCGGTGCATGACGACAGTATCATATTCTGAACGAATTGTATCTGCGTCGCGAGTGACACGGCCGCCATCTGATCCTGCTCGACACGCCCGAGCATCAGTGCGTCTCCTGCCGCCACTGACGCCAGCATCAGGCTTTGAAGAGCTATCGGGAGCGTGAGATGTATCAGCTTTTTGTAAAATAACCTGTCAGCGAATAAACGGTCGCGCATATTTCAACTCCAATGGTACAAGTTTTATTATTATACCCGAATAACCGCATAAAGTCAATACAGTCGCTGTTAAACATTTCCGGTCGATACGGGGGCGGTTTTATTTTCTTTATCCGTTTTTTATTTTTAGATTGACAATATATTTATTATCTGATATAATAGTTTCAATGAATACCCGGAGGAAATAATAAACTATGAAAAAGATAGACATACACGCTCATCTTACGGCTTTTCCGGAATACTGTCCTCCGGATCCGAATAATAATCAGCGATTTCTGACGGCGGACGAGCTTCTTTCCATGTATGACGAGCTCGGCATTGAACGCGGAGTCATCCTCCCCATAACCAGCCCCGACGGAGAGCTTGTCGTTCTGTCAAATGAAAGCGCCGCTTATCTCGCGGGAAAATATCCGGACAGGCTGTCATGGTTCTGCAACGTCGATCCGAGAGCGATGGAGAACACGTCGGCGTCAAGGATAGGGTATCTGCTTGAGTGGTACAAGAGCCTCGGCGCGAAAGGTGTGGGTGAATTCACGTCTAATCTTTACGCCGACGACCCGCTTACCGATCATCTGCTTGACATCTGCGGAGAGCTTGATATGCCTGTTCTCATTCATATAGCTCCCAAGTTCGGCGGATATTACGGCATGATAGACGATCTCGGTCTGCCGAGGATCGAAAAAGAGCTCAGGCTTCACCCGAAGCTGAAGATCATCGGACACTCGCAGTTCTTCTGGAGCGAGATTTCGGCTGACAACAGCGATGAGATAAGAGGCAGCTATCCCTCAGGGAAGATCGTTGAAGGAAGAATAGCAAAGCTGATGAGGGAATACCCTAATCTCTACTGCGATCTGTCTGCCGGAAGCGGAGCGAACGCGATGATGCGCGATCCCGAATACGCGGTATCGTTTATGACGGAGTTCGCTGACAGGATATACTACGGCTGCGACATCTGTGCCGCGACGAACAGGCATCAGTACATTTTCAGGGATTTCCTTGACGGCCTTTATGACTCCTCCGCACTTCCGAAAGACGTCTATGAGAAGATCGTCAGGAAGAACGCCGAAAAGCTGCTCGGACTTCAATAACAGGCTATCTGCTTTCAGCGTGAGGTGTCTCAGATGATATCTTCGGATTATACCGTTTCCGTAAATGACCCGGTAGGAAGACTCGCGGCGAATATCACAGAAAGATGGCTTCTCGGATTGAGAGAGACAAATCCCGCCATAATCGATATTTTCAGGGAAAGAGACAAAAAGCCATACAGGGATCTTCTGCCGTGGTCGGGTGAGTTTGCCGGAAAATACATAACCGGAGCCTATTATATTTACAAGCTGACTCATGACAGAAGGATCCATGACGAGATCAGCGGCTTTATCCGTGAGCTTATCTCGACGCAGGCTGAGGACGGCTATCTCGGCTGCTACTGCAGAGACTGCCGCCTCACCGGAGCCTTTTCACAGAATCCCGATGAAAAAAACGGGACATGGGATTCATGGTCTCACTATCATATCATGCTCGGGATGCTGCTCTGGTACGGTGAGACCGGCGACGACGCTCTTCTCGCATCGGTTAAAAAGGCGGCCGGACTGTTTATTAGCAAATTCTATAATAAAGACGCCGTTTCACGCTGGATCGTTGATATCGGAAGCTCTGAGATGAATCTCTCTGTCCTTCACGCCTTCGCGCTTCTTTACAACATAACGAAAAATAAGGATTATCTTGATTTCGCCCTGAATATAACAGATGACCTGACGGACGAAAGAGCCGGAGACTATATCAGAAGCTCGTCAAAAGGAGAGGAATATTATCAGTGCGCGAAGCCGAGATGGGAAAGCCTGCATATCATAATGGGACTTGTCGAGCTGTACAGGGCGACAGACAATAAAACATATCTCGACACGGCAGCGCATATCTTCTACTCGATACTTAAAACAGACGTCCACAATACCGGGGCTTTTTCGACAAACGAACAGGCTGTCGGAACGCCTTTCAAAAAAGGAGCGATCGAGACCTGCTGCGTGATAGCTTACAACGCGCTTGCGGTCGAGATATATAAGCTTACGGGCGACACCGATATTATCGATCATCTCGAGCTGGCACTTTACAACGCCTGTATGGGAGCATGGTCGCCGACTGGAAGATGGTCTACATATGACACGCCGATGGAGGGATACAAATACTCCAACACGACGTCCATCGTTTTCCAGAGCCGTCCCGGATCACCTGAGCTCAACTGCTGCTCCGTGAACGCTCCGAGAGGTATCGGTATGCTTTCGGAATGGGGCGTCACCGAGGATGACGGAGTCATTTATATAAACAGCTTCGCAAGCGCTTCCGTAAGATGCGAAAACGGTGCGATCCTGAATATAGGCGGACAATACCCGTATTCGGGAGAAATCGCGGTTTCCGCCGAGAAATTCAGCGGGGATATATGCGTCAGGATCCCTTCATGGTCGAAGGATACAATAATAGAAACAGGCGGAAGAAAGATACCTGTTCTTAGCAGCGGGTATCTGAGCGTTCATTGTCCCGGCAGCATCGAGATACACCTGTCTCTTGACTTCTCGCTCAGATATCTTTCCGGTAAGGAGGATTTCGAAGGCAGAACCAGCGTATATAAGGGACCGTTGCTGCTCGGTATGGACACGCAGTCGAGCGGCAATATTGATCTGACGGACAGATATTCGATAAACAAATCAGAGATCGAGGCCGCACGGTATTCCTTTGATGAAACCGGATGCTCCCTGAATCTCGGGAGCGGAGCCGCATTAAAGGATTTCGCCCACCTCGGAATAAGCGGCGGGTTCTACACAACATGGCTTAACATAGTATAATCACAAACACATCGAAAGGAGTCATTATGAAAACGATCAAGGACAAGTATCTCGTAGTCGGAGCCGATTTCGCCGGATATCCGCTCAAGGAGGCTGTCTGCGCACACCTTCGCGAAAAGGGCTGGAAGATCACCGATCTCGGAGTCACCGATCCGGATTCCGACGATACAGAGAATATGTTTCACCGCGTCGGTCTTCGCGTTGCGTCACGCGTAGCCGAAGGTGAATTTGAAAGAGCCCTTCTCTTCTGCGGCACCGGTATGGGGATCCATATCGCGGCGAGCAAGGTCCCTGGTATCCACGCCGGCGTCGTTGAGAGCGTTCCCGCGGCGCTCAGGGCAATCACGGGAAACGGCGTCAATGTTCTCGCCATGGGAGCGTTTTATGTCGCTCCGGCAATGGGATGCGATATCGCCGACGCTTATCTCGGCGCATCCCTCGGATCCGGGTATGAATGGTGGCACAATTTCTATGAGTTCCATAAACTGGCTATCGACGAGCTCAATGCGTTCGATTATGAGGAATATAAAAAGAACGGCTTCAAGCTGAAACATCTCGGTGATTATCCGCTGAAGCTCGAGACCAGACCGGAAGAATAAACGCAGAAGAATACAGCGATCCCCGGCATATACACTTATATGTCGGGGATCACAATATAAAAAAGCTTCCGGCATAGCCGAAAGCTCCTGGAGCGGGTGATGGGAATCGAACCCACGCAGCCAGCTTGGAGGGCTGGAATTCTACCATTGAACAACACCCGCATGATGTAGATATTATACCACAAAACATCTCTGTTGTCAATGGCTTTCACAGAATGTTTAATATTTGAGCTTCCGTATATTATATGTGAAATCCCCTCTGCCGTTATCCGCGGCAGAGGGGATATTATCAGTCAGTTGCTATTATCCGACGAAAATCAGTCATACAGCTTGGTAAGACCGTCGAGCTTGGCGTACTTCGCCTTTGACTCATCCTCGGCCTTCTCAAACAGCACCTTGGCGCGATCCGGGAAGGTACGGGTAAGAGCGGAGTAACGGGTCTCGTTCATGATGAAGTCGGCGTAGGAGTCGGTCGGAGCCTTGGAATCAAGGGTGAACGGCTTCTCGGCGTCCGGGTTGAAGCGGAAGTTGAACCAGTATCCGGCGGATACGGCCTTCTTCATCTCAGCCATGGCGCCCTTCAGACCGCCCTTGATACCGTGGTTGATACACGGCGAGTAGCAGATAATGATGGACGGGCCGTCATAAGCCTCAGCCTCGGAGATGGCCTTGATGCACTGATTCATATCAGCGCCCATGGCGACCTGAGCGACGTAGACGTAGCCGTAGGACATGGCGATTCCGGCGAGATCCTTCTTCTTGGTCGGCTTGCCGTTGGCAGCGAACTGAGCGGTCGAGCCGGTAGGAGTGGACTTGGAAGCCTGTCCGCCGGTGTTGGAGTAAACCTCGGTATCGAAGACGAGGACGTTGACATTCTCACGGGAAGCGAGAACATGGTCAAGTCCGCCGAAGCCGATATCATAGGCCCAGCCGTCACCGCCGAGAATCCAGATGGACTTCTTGGTCATGAGGTCAGCCTTGGAAACGATCTTCTTCGCGAGCTTGCCGCATTCGCACTCGCACTCAGCCTTGGCCTTGCAGGCCTCGACGAGCTTGCAGCCGGCAGCCTTGGAGCCTTCGACATCGTTCATCTTCTCAAGCCATTCGGCTCCGGCAGCCTTGATGGCCTCAGGGCAGTTCTCAAGAGCGATGATGGCATTGACGTCATTGGCAAGACCGGCGCGGCGCTGCTGCATGGCCTCGGCCATACCCAGACCGTACTCGGCGTTGTCCTCGAAGAGGGAGTTGGCCCACGCCGGACCCTTGCCTTCCTTATTTACGGTATAAGGAGTGGAAGGAGCCGAGCCGCCCCAGATAGACGAGCAGCCGGTGGCGTTGGCGATGAACATGCGGTCGCCGAAGAGCTGGGTCACGAGCTTGGCGTACGGAGTCTCTCCGCAGCCGGGGCAGGCGCCCGAGAACTCAAGCAGCGGCTGCTTGAACTGAGAACCCTTGACGGCGTTCGGCTTGAACTTGGCAAGCACGTCGGCGTCGTCGCAGGCGGTATAAGCGAATTTATCGAAGTAAGCCTGCTTGCTCTCTTCTTCCTCAAGCGGCTTCATCGAGATGGCCTTCTCGCCCTTCTTGCCCGGGCATACGGATACGCAGGAGCCGCATCCGGTGCAGTCGAGGACAGAAACGACGATGGCGAACTTATATCCGGGCATTCCGGTCATGGCGGCGGTGTTCATGCCTTCCGGAATCTCCTCGCCGTCCTTGATGGCTACCGGACGGATAGCGGCGTGCGGGCAGACATAGGAGCAGAAGTTGCACTGGATGCAGTTTGCGGGATTCCAGCTCGGAACGTCAACGGCTATGCCGCGCTTCTCATAAGCGGCAAGACCCTGCGGGAAGGTACCGTCGGCATACTTTTCGAACGTGGATACCGGCAGATCGTCGCCCTTCTGAGCGTTGACCGGCTCAAGGATGTCCTTGATGAAGTAGTTGAGCATTCCGTTGCCGGACTTCGGAGCCTCGTCGGCGCAGACGCACTCATCCTTGGCGTCAGCCCAGGAAGCGGGAACGTCGACCTTGACCAGAGCGGAGATACCGCGGTCGATGGCCTCATGGTTCATCCTGACGATGTCCTCGCCCTTCTTGCCGAACTTCTTGGTAGCGGCGTTCTTCATGAAGGTAACGGCGTCGTCGATCGGGATGATGTTGGCAAGCTTGAAGAAGCCGGCCTGCAGAGCGAGCGAGAAGTGGTTGCCGAGACCGATCTCACGGGCGATGTGAACGCCGTCGATGATGTAGAAGTTCACATGCTTGTTGGCGAGATCGCGCTTGACGGAAGCGGGGAGCTTCTCCTCGAGCTCGTCGGCAGTCCAGATGGTATTCAGAAGGAAGGTTCCGCCGTCCTTGATGTCACGGGTCATATCGTACTTGCCGATATAAGCCTGGTTGTGGCATGCGACGAAATCAGCCTTGTTTACATAATAGGTGGAACGGATGTTCTTGTCACCGAAGCGGAGGTGCGAGATGGTAAGACCGCCGGACTTCTTGGAGTCATAGGCGAAGTATGCCTGAGCCTTCTTGTCGGTGTGGTCGCCGATGATCTTGATGGAATCCTTGTTCGCGCCGACTGTGCCGTCGGAGCCGATTCCCCAGAATTTGCACGAAACGGTGCCGGCCGGAACGGTGTCGGGGCTTTCGTACTCGGGCAGGGACAGATGAGTCACATCATCGGTGATGCCGACGGTGAAGTGATCGATCGGCTTCTCCTCGTCGAGATTGCGGAGAACGGAGATGACGTTGGCCGGGGTGGTATCCTTGGAACCGAGGCCGTAGCGTCCGCCGTAAACCGGAACATTCTCGAACTTGGTGCCGCGGAGAGCGGAAACGACGTCGAGGTAAAGCGGCTCGCCGAGAGCGCCGGGCTCCTTGGTGCGGTCGAGGACGGCGATCTTCTTGACGGTATCAGGGATAACGTCGATGAGGTGCTTCACGCTGAACGGACGGTAGAGATGGACCTTGATCATACCGACCTTCTCGCCCTTGGAGACGAGGTAGTCGATAGTCTCCTCGCCGGTCTCGCAGACGGAGCCCATGGCGATGAAGATCTTCTCGGCGTCGGGAGCGCCGTAATAGTTGAACAGCTTATAATCGGTGCCGATCTGGGCGTTGATCTTGTTCATGTAGTCTTCCACGATGGCCGGAACGGCGTCGTAGTAGACGTTGGAAGCCTCACGGGCCTGGAAGAAGATATCCGGGTTCTGGGCGGTGCCGCGGAGAACTGGATGATCGGGGTTGAGAGCGCGGGCGCGGAACTCCTCAACGGCGTCCATATCGACAAGGCTCTTCAGGAATTCGTCGTTGGTGTCCCAGGCTTCGATCTTCTGGATCTCATGAGAGGTGCGGAAGCCGTCGAAGAAGTGAAGGAACGGAACGCGTCCCTTGATAGCGGCAAGATGCGCTACGGCGCCGAGGTCCATGACCTCCTGAACGCTGTTCGAGCAGAGCATGGCGAAGCCGGTCTGACGGCAGGCCATGACGTCGCTGTGATCACCGAAGATGGAAAGAGCGTGAGAGGCGAGAGCGCGGGCGGAAACATGGAAAACGCCCGGAAGCAGCTCGCCGGCGATCTTATACATATTCGGGATCATCAGGAGAAGACCCTGAGAAGCGGTATAAGTGGTGGTGAGAGCGCCGGCGGAAAGAGAGCCGTGAACGGTACCGGAAGCGCCGCCCTCAGACTGCATCTCAACGACCTTGACAGGCTGTCCGAACATATTGGTGCGGCCCTGAGCTGCCCAGATGTCGGAATGGTCGGCCATCGGCGATGAAGGAGTGATCGGGTAGATACCGGCTACTTCGGTAAACTGGTACGAGACATGGGCGGCGGCTTCATTGCCGTCCATGGTCTTGAATTTTCTTGCCATATGTATATATGACCTCCTGTAATTAAGTCATATTATTATAGAAATCCAACTCCTGATATTATAACACTCTTCGCGTGTCATATAAACAGGACTGAGGAAAAAAACGATTAATAATCCGTAAACTATGTTCATAAGTTAAACACATCTAACTATAATTGTCGTTATCTTTCTACAATTTGCATTAAATAATCCTCATCAGTTCTTTATTTTACACCGGGTGTATTGAATTCCGGTCCTCCGCATGCTATACTTAATCAGTTTTCATTTTCATACTGTCAGTTTTATATTTTGGAGAAACGTTAGCTTTGTCATTCACGGATAACAGGCCCGCAGTGGGAGTGGCGTGGAGAAAGGATCAGAACGCCCAATCGTTTGTCGGAGTCTTGAAGTCGATCGAAGCCGCCGGAGGAAGACCGGTAGTGCTCGATCAGGTGTTGTCTTCCGCTCTTCCCTATCACGGCAAGACTCTCGCAGACGGAGCGGATGAATACGGATGTCTCAGCCTTGACGCGGCGAATCTGCTCAGATCGAACCACGCGGATATCTCCGATGCCGAAAAGGTCATGCGCGGGATAAAGGCGATAGTATTCCCCGGCGGCGAGGATATCAGCCCGAACCTTTATCTCAGGCCGCAGAATATCGAATCGAGAGAAGGCTTCTGCGCCGAGCGGGATGTCTCCGATTTCATCCTTATGTCATACTGCCTGGATAATGATATACCTATCCTCGCGATCTGCCGCGGCATTCAGGTACTGGCGGTCGTTTCGGGCGCCGACATGATACAGGATATCGGCTGTTATATCGAAGGAATGGGAAAAACATATTATCACGAGCACCGTAAAGAGCCCGACGTCCCGGGCGGATACCGTAATTTCGCCGCTCATGACGTTTCAGTCACCGACACCGATTCCCTGCTTTACCGTATCGTAGAAACTGACGTCATACCAAGCGTCCCATCATGGCATCATCAGGCTGTAAAAAGCGTGTCTGGCACCTCACTCGTCGTTACAGCCGTCACAGACACGTCCGGAGTGCAGCTGATAGAAGCCGTTGAAAGGCCGGACAGACGGTTCGTACTCGGCATACAGTTCCATCCGGAAATAGCCGTCGTAAGAAGCCGTGACGAATTATCGCTTTCATATTTCAGGGCTATAGTAAAACAGGCTGAATGACATAAAAACAAAGAATACCGCGTCCGTGAACAGGTAAAGGACGCGGTATTTTTGCTTAATCAGCATAAAAATGACTTGATATCAATCTACGTGCGGTATCTCGGGAGTCGGAGCGATTTCACGCAGAGGCGCGTATCTCACTCCGAATTCTTTCGGGAAATTTTCAAAGCCCGGAAGGGATTTTACGCTGAAATCCCCGGCCGCAGGAGATGTGAATTCCGTCTTCATCTCAACGGATCGCTCATCCTGTCCCGACAGATCGGACAGCCTTCTGCTGTGACAAGCTCCGGCTGATACCGGATTATACAGTATGTTCCCGTCTATCTTTTTTCCCCATCTCTCAGGCATACAGTATGTCGAGTATGGACCGAAAATGATATTGTCCTCGGCAATGTCGCAGCTGTCGGGATACCATGCGTGAAAATGAAGAGTATTATTTAAGCATATGTTATGCCTTACGGTCCTGAAAAAGCCTTCGCGCAGCTTTATCCCGCCGCTCAGACATAGATTATTTTCTATCACATACCATGACGATCCGTCGTCAAGGTCGATATCCCAGCCGTGATCGCAGCGGAACCGGTTGTTTATTATCTCATTCGGGGCAAGCATGTCGAGCCTCGCGTATCTGCCCGCATCCTTGTCGTCCAGACCGTCGAGAGGCCAGTATCTGTCTCTGCCCCATGAGTTTATGCTGCCGTGATCGCCTGTCTCGCGCACCGTATCGAAGACGTCGCAGCCTTCTATCCTGTGACCGCCGAAGGTCCCCTCCGAAATATTGATCCCGGCTCTCGAGGTATGGCATATCGTGGAGTTTTTCACCGTTATGCCGTATGACATCGAGATCTCAACGCCGGTCGCCTGCTTTTCCGTGATCCCCACATGCTCGATAAGGCAGTCCTCGACAAGGCAGTTCTTCGGATAATCGTCGGATCTCGGTCCGGCGGTCAGATCTATGTCGCTGAAAGACTGCGTCTCGCCGTACTCAAACAGAGGCGAGCGGACAGAATCGGGCTTTCCGACAAAGCATATGCCCGATGCGCCGATATCCCTGAAATGCGAACGCTTCACACTGATATCCGAGCAGTTCCCGTCGACAAACACTGCGTTCGAGCCTATATCCCGGAATACGCATCTGTCGACCGAGCAGTTTTTTGAATCCCTTACAGTCAAGGCGCCGCCGCGGTATATCGTCCAGTCGCTCCTGAGAAGCGGCTCCTTTGTCTCCATAAAGGTCCTTGATGTCCTCTCGAAGATGATATTCTCAAAGGAGACGTTCTCACAGCAGTCAAGAATGAACAGGCAGGAATTGACCGCCGACTCGGCCGGCTTATCTGAATCTCCGTCCAGAAGGATGGCGTGTACGCGCTTTTCGTTCTCGTCGTAATACCACTCCCCCGGCTCTGTCATTTCCTCTCTTATATTCTCGACATAACGGTATTCGTCATGCATCCCCATCTGCCGGTTGTTCTGCCAGCCTCCGGAAAGGATCAGCGATCCGTCTTCATTTTTGCCTTCTATGCGGTATGAAAAGCCTCCCCAGAGGTGCTTATGCATGGCGTGCAGATAACCGCCCCTCGGATCTTTCCAGCCCTTTGTTTTTTCAAAGCCGATGCAGTCTGAGGCATATCCCCCGAACGGTGCGTTTTCGTCCGTCTCCTTCGGATAACGCGCCATCTTGTATTTGTGATCGCCGATGTAAAACCCGTCGGCGGGCTTCGGCACGTCATATCCGTTACCGTCTCCCCGCACGACGGCGCAGCCCCGTATAACGACCTTTCCTTCTCCGATTATGCGCAGATTCCTCGCCCGGATCACGATCGGATCCTCGAGATAATATATCCCTTCAGGTATGTAAACGGTGCTGTTGTCCGAAAAAATATCCCGCGTCAAAGTCATATCGCTGACCTTTCGTTTATTGTCAGATTCCGCTCCCGAATGCCGTCTGTGAGACGGTACGGCAGATATAATTATACTATACATCGGCGGAAAAAGCAAGTCATTCATACGAATACGCGCGGGATCAGGATCATAATTATCGGATCATGCATGTTAACATAATATCACTTGCGCGTGATCGATATGTGTGATATAATTTATCCATCGTCAAAATTCCAACACCCAGATACGGAGAATTTGCCATGATCAAGATCGTTGCCAAAATGAAGGTCAAGCCGGAATGCATCGACGCGTTCAAGGCCGCCGCCGAAGAGCTCGTCAAAAAATCACGCGCCGAGGCCGGAAACGTTTTCTATTCCCTCAATCAGTCCTTATCCGATCCCACTATCCTCGCGTTCATCGAGTGCTGGAAGGATCAGGACGCGATCAACATCCACAACGCGACCGAGCACTTTACCACCATTCTCCCCAAGCTCGGCGAGATGACGATCCCGGGACAGCCGGTAGATCTTTTCACCGAGATCGAATACGATTAATCGTCATATCCGCCATATCTCAGGCACGGGCATACCGTGCCTGATTATTTTTTCTAACGTCCGATAACACTTGAATTATTAACAGCCTTATGCTATAATTATTCACTGTGCCCGGAGGAATGTGATGACTGAAACAGATAAAAAGGAACTATTCGAATCTATGCCCGTGGCAAGGGCGCTGGCGACAATGGCCGTACCGACGATCATAAGTCAGATCATAAATCTCGTCTACAACATGGTAGACGCATTTTTCATCGGACGGACGGGAAACCCTTATATGACAGCGGCGACAACGCTCACGCTTACTCTCGTCATGCTTAACGTCGCGTTTTCCAATCTGTTCGGCGTCGGCGGAGGAAGTCTTATAGCGAGGCTGATGGGCGCCGGCAGGATCGAGGACGCGAAAAAGGTCAGCTCTTTCAGCGTTTACGGCAGCATTCTGATTTCGGTGACATATTCCGTTCTTACGCTCATTTTCATGGACAGGCTGCTGTATTTTCTCGGAGCTTCCGAGACGACGGTGGATTTCGCGAGAAAATACGCACTCATTGTCGTCGTTATAGGAAGCTGCCCGGCCATACTGTCGATGACGCTTTCGCATCTTCTCAGGAACGCCGGTTATTCATCGCAGTCAAGCATCGGGCTCAGTCTCGGGGGTATGATCAACATCGTACTCGACCCGCTGTTCATGTTTGTCCTTCTCCCCAAAGGCAATGAAGTCACCGGCGCCGCTGTTGCGACCCTGATATCCAACGTCATATCATGCGTTTATCTTCTGATCACCTATATGAGATCGGCTTCCGAAGCGCCGCTCAGCCTGCGGCCATCCGAAGCGCTGAAAACCGGAAAAGAGAACGTAAAAAAGCTGTTCGCCGTCGGCATCCCGTCGGCTATACTAAATGGTCTTTTCGATCTCGCGAACGTCTGTCTCAATATCCTTTCCTCGGCTCACGGCGATATCATCCTCGCCGGGATGGGGATAGTCATGAAGGTCGAAAGGATCCCGAACGCCGTCAATATCGGTATATGTCAGGGGATGCTCCCGATCGTGGCGTACAATTACGCTTCCGGCGACAGAAATCGTATGCGGGAAACGATCAGGACAGCCAGAGTCTATGGACTTGCCGTGTCGGCTGTCAGCATACTTCTGCTAGAGGTGTTCGCGTCGCCGGTTTCAGGCTTGTTCATGAACACGTCGGGCGGCGACAGCGCCGCTCTCACGGTCGCTTACGCCGCAATGTTCCTTCGTATACGCTGCATAGCGTCGCCCGTTCAGTTCATCAATTACCATTCATCGTTCTGCATGCAGGCTATGGGAAAAGGAAAGGCGACGATGCTGCATGCCGTCGTCCGCGAGCTGGTATTTTACATCCCGCTGATGTATCTTCTTGACCGCCTGTTCGGCGAGATCGGACTCGCGTCCGCGCTTCCGATCGGCGAGTTTTTCGGCGCTGTCTTCGCTCTCATCCTTCTTTACTCGGTGCTCCGAAAAAAAGAGACAATGAAAGCATAGATTTTCCCGCCGCCGTCAATATATCCGAATCCGGCACGATGATGCGCTTTTCCGCTTAGTCCCGGTATTATCCCGGTCAATTAAGATCTTTCTTTTCAGGAGATAATACATGTCCCGAAATAATCGCCGTTCTGTTCTGATCATATTCCTCGCCTGGCTGGCCTATATGATCTCTTATCTCGGCCGCTCCGATTACGGAGCCTGTCTTCTTGAGATAATAAGCGAAACAGGCGCGATGCGTGCCGCCGCGGGTATGGTATCGTCGTCATTTTCGCTATGCAACGCCTTCGGTCAGCTGATGAGCGGATTCATACTTCGTAAGATACGTCCCGTCAGGCTCATATTCATAGAACTTATTTCGGTAGGGGTGATAAATCTCATTTTCCCGTTCTGCGGAAGCCTCGCGCTGATGGCGGTGCTGTGGGGGATAAACGGATGTCTGCAGTCAACGCTTCTCTGCTCGGCTACACAGATCTTCACGGAAACCCTCGAGGAGCCGTATCTGTCTCGCGGAGCGGTGATGATGAATACCGTCGGCGCCTCGGGAGGCATGCTGAATTATCTTATTTCCTGGCTTATCATCAAAAACCTCGGATGGCGGTATGTATTCATCAATGTCGGCGCGCTTCTCGCCGTTACGGCGGTCATATGGCAGTGCGTTATGCCGCCGAGAGCTGACAAAAGAGAGCACGGATTCAAGGCAGAGGACAATGACGAAGACGGCGAAGAAAAAAAGCCATTGCTGAAACAGCTTTCTTTATACGGTACCGTGTTTGTCATCATCGGAGCATTTTTCGTCGGGCTTCTGCGCGAAAGCGTCTCGCTCTGGATTCCTACCTTCATGAATGAAGTGTTCAGCCTGAGCAGCGCGTCGTCCGTCATCATCACGATATTCGTGCCATGCCTTCAGATATGCGGAGCTCTTCTCGGCGGCAGACTCGGGCGGGTCTTCAAAAGCCTGCATCTGGTTTCCGGGCTGTCGTTCGCCCTGTCGGGGATCTGCCTCATGACGCTGCTTCTGACGCTCGGTATCAGTCCGGCTCTGTCTATCGTTCTTTTCACCGTCAACGCCATATCTATGACTGCCGCGCTGACATTCCTTCTCAGCCTGTTCCCGATCAGATATTTCGGCCGAAGATACGCTCCGATACTTGTAGGTATAATCAATTTCTTCGTCCATTCGGGAGATTTTGTCGCCTCCTCCGGCATAGGCTTTCTCTCCGAGACCGGCGGATGGAGCGTCACCCTGACGGTCCTGACGACAGCCGCGTTTTTAGCGGCGGTCATAATGCTCACAGGAAATCATTTCGTCTTCAACCATAAAAATCACAGCATCGGATAAATAAGGAGGGTTCTATCATGGCAGACCATTTCAACCATTACCCGCTCAAGCACTTCGCGGCGACAGTCGCCGACTGCATGGGTATGACGCTTCCCGAAACCTACGCTCCGCCCATATCCTGGGCTTCAAGGATATTGAAGTCCCGTATGGGCGGCACGGCTGACAGGGCGGTTCTGTATCACGCCGACGCCGTCGGGCTTTATATCTGGCAGCAGTACACCCAGCTTTTCGCGCCTGTTTACAAGCATACCTCTATGGCGATACCCTTCCTCAGCACGGTCGCTTCCGTGACTCCCGTCGCTCACGCGTCGATGTACACCGGCCTCGATCCGGAAGGTCACGGCATAAAGACATATGTCCGACCTCAGCTAACATGCGACACCCTGTATGATCAGATCATAGCCTCCGGAAAGAAGGCGGCCATCCTCGCGATGGAGGACTCGACTTTTCTTCACATCTTCACCGGCAGACAGATGGACTACTTCTCTGCGAAGAACGCCGCTGAGATACAGGAAAAAGCGCTTGAGCTCATCGAGTCCGACAAATATGATCTGATTTCGATCCATACCTTCGAATACGATAACGCGGCTCACGCCTACGGACCCGAATCGAAGGAAGCGCTCAACGCCGTATCGATCGAAGCCGAGGTATTCGACAACATCGCGACAAGGCTCAATGGCTTCGCGGGAAAGCACCGCATACTCCTGTCATATTCTCCCGATCACGGACAGCATCTGACCGAAGGCGGCACAGGCTCGCATGGGAGCACCCTGCTTGAGGATATGAACATCCTTCATTTCTTCGGCACCATTCAGTGACGAGTTCATGATAAACAGATCATCCGGCGGATTCAGCACCCGCCGGATGTTTTTATTTTTTTATAATATGTGATAATACGGGCAGATATTCTCGTATCTTCCGTCATCCATTCTGAATCCTCCCGGTATCACTCCGAGCTGAATGAAGCCGAGACGCTCATACAGGTGTCTTGCGTGCACGTTGCTCTCAACGACGGCGTTGAACTGGAGTATCCTGAATCCGAGCCTTTTCCCGACGGCGAGGCAGTCCTTTACAAGAAGCTCCCCTATATGCCGCCCTCTTCTCTTTGAAGCCACGGCGTAGCTCGCGTTGCAGATATGACCGCATCTTCCGATGTTGTTGGGATGAAGGATATATAGTCCCACAACGCTTCCGTCGTCATCCTCCGCGACTCCCGTGTAGCTCTGGGACGAGAAGAACTGAGCTCCGCTCTCCGTATCCAGCGGATCGACCTGAGGGAAGGCGACACCTTCCTCCACCACCTCGTTCCATATCCCGATCATCGTCTCGAGATCTGATTGTGTGTATTGCCTTATTTTCATTGGATCTCCGTTTTGTTTATCTTTTCTGACATCCGATACCGTCAGCCGTATTGCAGAAGGTTACAGAAAATCCGTCCTTCAGTCCGGGATATTCTTTGAGATACTCCCGTGAGATCTTCTCGGTTATAGCTTCACGGTACGACGGATCGGTTATCGCGAGACAGCTTCCCTTGAATCCGGCTCCCGAGAATCGTCCGCCGTATATCCCGTCTGTATTCCGCATGATATCGAACAGCTTTATCTGCTCGGGAGCGCCTGACTGCCAGTTGTTTATTGAAGATTCCCCAGACTCAAACGACAGCCTGCCGAAGGTGACGATATCTCCGCGACGCCATGCATCTACGGCGGCTTTTACCCGCCTCTGCTCGCTGTACCAGTGCTCACAGCGAAGACGCCAGGGGTCAGGAAGTCTGTCTTTATATCTTTCGAATATTTCCTCCGGCACTTCCCTCGCGCTCGTCCCGGCGACCTTGCCGTATTCCATACCGGCGTAGGCCTTCAGAGCGTAAACGCCGCAGCGAAGCTCATCGACTCTGGTGGCGTAGCCGGAGCTGACAAGGGCATGTTCGACTCCGCTCGATATGATCGCAATGTCATACGGCTTCATATCATCCGGCTGCCCGATAAGCTCATATCCGCCGTCAAGCGTGTCGAGGACAAGGAGCCTGTCCTTTCTGCAGAGGACTTCACAGCTCTGATCGAGAGTTCCGACAGGTACCCCCACATATCCGCTTTCGGCGTCGTGAGCTATTTTTATAAGCTCATCATCCGAAGGGCTGATCCCGCTTACGACGCAAAGCGCTTTTATAAACGCGAGAGTTACCGCCGCCGACGATGAAAGCCCTCCGATAGGCAGACTGCCTTCGATCACGCCGGACAGGCCTTCGGATATATCATATCTCCCCGTAAGCTCGGCGCAGGCTCCGCGGAGATAGTCTGCCCAGTCGCCGACAGGCTTCGGCGGGATATCACGCAGATCCCACTCCATTATCCCGTCAAACTGACAGCTCCCTATCCTTATCTTCCCTGATTTGTCCCTTTTATAGGCTATTGTGATGCCTTTGTCTATGGCAAACCCGGTGACCACGCCGCGATTGTGATCGACGTGCGCTCCCACCGGGCATATCCTGTATGGGCAAAATGAGAAGCTTTCGGGGATATCGCCGAATATCTCGGCAAATCTGTTTTCACAAAGCATTTCGGCACACTTTATCCGGTTATTTTCCGACCTTTTCCCCGTTTACGAGAACCACGTTTATATTCTCGACTTCGACCTTCTCCCAGACATGCTCCGTTATATACGGTTCTTCTTTCAGGTATGCGTCAAGGTCGCCGCGGCTGTCAAGGTCAAGGATAAGAACCGATCCCTTCATTTTACCGTCGCCGTCAAGCAGACCTCCGGCGCAGACCACATGTCTGCCGAGTCTCGCCATGCCTTCAAGGTGGCGGGGACGGACCTCCATCCGCTTTTCAAGCATTCCCTCGCCGTCATAAGCTTTAATTATGAACTGCACTGTATTGCCTCCGAAATGTTTTATATCTCCTCGTCGCCGTGTTTTCTCGTCCACTCCAAAGCGGCGTCATACGCCGGATAATCGAGATCAGCCATGGTATTCGTATGAAACACTATCCCCTCCGCTTCGCCGAGGAGTATCTTTTCCCTGTAAAAATCAAGCTGCCATAAAACAGCCTCCGGCGTGGCCTGTCTGCTTTCGCCGAAATTGTACAGATAGCATCCGAACATGCGTCTGTTTTTCGGCGTCAGCTTTTTGAATATCTCATATTTTTCGGGTATGAGCGGCACATCGCTTTCCTTCCACGTCCACATGATGATCCCGTCGAACAGATCCATATACGGCTGGAAAGCGGCGTCATCGTCAGGATCATTGCCGAACAGAGATGTGTATAAAACCATCCATGAATCAAGCCGCTTTACCGGGTTTTCATGAAGACGCTCCTGTATCCTGATCAGATTTTCGATCGGGAAGCTTTTGTATCTGCCTTCGTTTTTGAAATCGTCAAGCACTACGCATCCGATATTCGGAAAATCGGCGGCGGCGCTGATATAATCTTCAAGAAGCTCGGGATGCGCTCCGGCTTCAAAGCATTCCCACCCCACCTGTCTCAGCGTAGTGAATGATTTGTTGTACTGACGCTTGTTCACCGGGATACCGACCGGGACCATGAAGGTGTTGCGTATCCCGAGATACAGGCAGCATTCCATCGGAGTCATGCGGGATATCTTGTCGTTGCCGTACATATTGTTGTATCGGCCCTCCGGGTGTCCCCAGAGCCAGAACCTGTCGCGAAGAAGCATGTTATTCCTCCGTTTTCCGTCAAAAATGACTTCTGTGATTATTCGGGTAAATGCCGGGAATGTCACAGATACATCTTAAATCCGTTTTATCCTGCCGGATATTATTATACTACAACGGTATCCTTATTGCAATACCCATTTTAGTCATCCATTCAATGAAAAATATGTTTTGACAGCAAAAATCTCCTTTATTATAACAATTTATCAATAATTTTATGTTATGATTATCGTATCAGGTGAAATCATAAGCATGAGACATACAGATGCATCATGAACAAAATATTTTTCTTTGTAATGTCGATTGTCCTCGGCGCGATTGCGACGGCTGCCGGTATATATATGACCTTTTTTGAGAGAAACGGATTTGTCGAGACGACCGCCGTAATAGATCATATCGACGAGATCTATGTCGGAACAGACGCCGACAATATGTCGGAATATCAGTATGACGTCTATGTCAATTACACCGTCGACGGAAAGGATTATCAGAGCCGCTCGGACTATTTCAGCGGCAGATACAAACCCGGCATGGAGATAAAGATATTCTACGATCCGAGCGATCCGAGCAGGATCCACGGAGACAGTCTGGGCTTCGGAATATATCTCCTGATAATCGGACCGATTCTGTTTGCCGTCCCTGTCATACTGTTCATCCGTGAAAAAACGCTTCAAAGAAAAAACATGGGATCGGTGGCACAATAAGTCATTCAATACTTCTGATTTACCATAAGACAACGACACACGCGCCGGAAAATGATTTTCCGGCGCGCTTTTTTATTCCTCAAGCTCACGGAAGCTCTTCAGCAGATCGATTATCTCCAGATGCTGCGGGCAGGCTGCCTCGCACTGACCGCATTCGATGCAGTCGCTCGCCTTTCCCTTATCCTGTGTGACGATGTTGTATTCCCGAACGGTACGGAATCGCGGGCTTCCCTTTTTGCGGTTGGCGACGTTGAAGATCTCCGGGATCGGTATGTTCATCGGGCAGCCTTCGGTGCAGTAGTGACACGCGGTGCAAGGGATCGACTTATCCGCGTTCAGCGCCTCCTGCGCCCTGCGTATAACGGACATGTCCTCCTCGGTCATCGGTTTTATATCCTTCATCGTCCTGAGATTGTCCCTCATCTGCTGAAGGCTGCTCATACCGGAAAGAACGGTTATTATATTATCCAGACCGACAGCGAAGCGGACCGCCCATCCGGCGTATGACAGGCCGCTGCCGCTACCGTCAAAGACAGCCTTCACGCTGTCGATTGGATCGGCGAGTATTCCGCCCTTTACCGGCTCCATCACGGTCACCGGTATCCCGCGTTCCTTGCAGATCTCCCAGTTCCTGCGCGAGGCGACGCCGGGATTGTCCCAGTCGGCGTAGTTTATCTGAAGCTGGACGAATTCGGTGTCCGGATGCGCGTCGAGAAGGATCTCGAGAAGCTCAGGATCGGCGTGGAACGAAAATCCCCAATGCCGGATAAGGCCCTTGTCCTTGAGCTCCTTCACATAATCCCAGATACGGTACTCATCATATTTCCCGTATGTGGAGCGCTGGATCGCATGGAGCAGATAGTAGTCGAAATATCCGGCGCCTGTCCTTTCGAGACTGGTCGTGAACTGTCTTTTCGCGCTCTCCTCATCGCTGCACTGCATCGCGGCGTGCAGCTTTGTCGCCAGCGTGTATCTTTCGCGCGGGATCCTATCCGTCAGCACGCTGCGCACGGCCTTCTCGGACTCACCGTTGTCGTAAACGTAGGCCGTATCGAAATACGTCCCGCCGGCCGCGAGAAATTCGTCGGCCATGAGCGTTGTCTCTTCGATATTTATGCTTCCGTCGGGATTTTTTGGAAGCCTCATCAGTCCGAATCCAAGCTTGTATGTATCTTTTCCGAGATAATCCGGCATCCCTGTTTCTCCTTTGCATTTCAGCCGCGCCGCACCATGAAAGCGCGTCGCGGACAGCGCTTCAATAATATCGCGTCATATACAATTATACCATGCCGTCAGGAATATGTCAACCGGAATCCGGCAACGATTTTGCGATGGATTTATTATCTTTTCGCTCTGCCGCGGCGCATATAAGGATATGATACAGCCTGCATGTTGTAATATTTTTTGCATTTACATATTGACAAGTTAAGCATAGATGTGCTATAATATATCCGGATTCCAAATATACATACGGACAGCCGATACATCTGCGTGCGTCGGATGCATCGGGGCCGTCATGATCGGATATGTCTCGGCAGAGGAAAAAGATATGGATAAAGATATCCGGGACGCGGAAAAGGAGATCTTCCGCGGCAGGAGAATAATGTTCGGGAAGCTTTTGAAGGAGCGCCGCAGCCGCGCCGGGATCACTCAAAGCGCGTTCGCGGAGATGATGAGCGTCACAAGGAACACCGTCATAAACTGGGAATCCGACAAAAGCAAGCCCGACTACGATCTTATACCGGAAATATGCTCGGCGCTCGGGATAAAATATCACGAGCTGTTCGGGACCGAGGACGAAGACTCGCTGTCGGAGCTTGAAAGACGCGTGATCGCGAATCTTCGGACGCTTAATCCCGTCAGCCGCAGAGCCGTCGATAAAATGATCGGCGTTATGTCCGAGGAGGAGTGCAGGGCGAAGGACGAGGAGATGAAAAATTCATACGGGATCTTCCTTGTCAGACCCGGAACGGTCGCCGCCGGCGCCGGGAACTATGTCCCTGACGAGGCCCCGGCATATACCTTTCTCAGGAAAAACACCGTCAACGCGAGAGCCGACGGGATCGTCAGGGTACGCGGGGACAGTATGGAGCCGGTATATCACAGCGGAGATTACATTTATTACGAGGACGCCGATTCGGCATATCCCGGCGAAGACGTCATAGTCGATACAGACGACGGCGCGGTCATAAAGAGACTTGATTATGACCGCACCCTCTACTCCGTCAACCCGGATATCCCGTATCCCGAAAAAAGCGGGGACAACACCCTCGTTATACGCGGAAAGGTGCTCGGCTCCGTCCATTCGTCCGACAGGGCCGGGAAGGAAGACATCGGGATCCTGAAGGAGCTGTTCGCCGACGAGATCAGAGAATTCATGAAAGAGCACGGCGGAAACGAATGAAAGATTAAAACGGCATTTCAAGTCAGGTAAAGCAAATGTCAAAAACCGCATACGGCAGGGCGGCAATCCGTCAGGCATTATCCCGCTCGCAGGAGCGGGATTATATTGCCATCGACATGAAATCGTTCTACGCCTCGGTGGAATGCGTAAGCAGGGGGCTCGATCCTCTCAAGGCGTATCTTCTCGTTGCCGATGAAAGCAGATCAGACTCTACGATAGTGCTTGCCGTCTCGCCGGCTCTGAAGGCTATCGGAGTGCCGTCAAGGCCGCGTCTGTTCGAAGCAAAGGAAAAGATCCGACAGTACGAGACATCCCACAAAACCAGCATAGACTACATAACGGCGACTCCCCGCATGGCCGAATACGAAAGGGTCTCGGCCGATATATACGGCGTGATTCTGAAATACTGCGCTCCCGAGGACGTTCATATCTATTCTGTCGACGAATCTTTTATCGACGCCACCGGATATCTTCATTTCTTCGCCGATGAGGCGGAAAAATGCGGGCTTCATCCGGCTCATATCATGGCTATGACAATAATCCGGGACGTGCTGAGCACAACAGGCATCACCGCTACGGTGGGCATCGGCACGAACCTTTATCTCGCCAAGGTGGCCATGGACATCGTGGCGAAAAAAAAGCCCCCGGACAAGGACGGCGTCAGGATCGCAGAGCTCAACGAGGACAGCTATAAGTATCTTTTGTGGGATCATTTCCCGCTCACCGATTTCTGGCAGGTGGGACCCGGAACGGCGAGACGGCTCAACAGCGCGTTTCTGTTCACCATGGGCGATATCGCCGCCAAATCGCAGCAGGACGAGGAATGGTTCTACAAGACCTTCGGCATCAACGGCGAGATCCTTATCGATCACGCGTGGGGGATCGAGCCGGTCACGATGGCGGATATCAAATCGTACCGCGCGAATTCGAGCAGCCTCTCGAAAGGTCAGGTGCTCCCGAGGCCGTACAAATTCAAAGAGACAAGGATCGTGCTCACCGAGATGATAGACGATCTGTGCTATGACATGTACGGCAAAGGTCTTCTATCACCGGCCTACGCATGGTGGACGGCATATGACCCGAAGAGCCTGACCCAGACCGGCCGTCCCGGATACATCGGCGCCGTAGTCTCGGATTACATGGGACGCGCTGTCCCGAAGCCCTGCTCGGGTACCGTCCGCTTTCCCGTCCCCACCAACAGCTTTCATACTGTGAGCCTGAGGATACTGCGGTCGTTCGATGAGTCGGCGGACAGGGATCTGCTGTTCAGACGCCTCGGGATCTCGGCCTGCGAGCTCACCGACACCGTATCGTCAGGCGGCGGCATTTCGGATTCCGATATCCAGATGAATCTGCTTTCGGATTTCGACAGGGAGAGTTTTGACAAGATCGAGGAAATAAACCGCATCTCAGAGGAGCTTGAGCGTGAAAACGGCATACAGGCCGCAATGGTCGAGGTACGCATGAAATACGGCGCAAACTCCATAGTAAAAGGATTCAATATGCTTGACGGCGCCACCGCCATGGAACGAAACGTCCTTATAGGCGGACACAAGGCGTAGATATATCAGGCAGCCTAAAATACACAATCATGAACGCTATTCCGATACTGGGCTATATGCCGATGCCGTCCGGATTCAGATACAGGGACATATATATCGCCGGCAGACCGCGGCACGGCAAAAACGACCCGTTCTATCACAGGCATCCCGCCATGAAGCTGAGTCAGCGGGCCAAGATCTTCTCATCATTCGACGCTTTAAGAGGCTTCGGTGATGAGATCGCCTCAAGAGAGACGATATACGCCGAGCGCCACATACCGGGCGAGGACGAGGAGCGCGAGCTCGACATGAAGCTCAGGCATCTGGCCTCCCTGACGGCAAACGGCAGAGAGGCGAGGAAAAACAACGTCCTTGTCGCTCTGACGTACTTCGTCCCTTCCGTCGAAGGATCGGACAGAGGGCGTTATGAAACCGTCGAGGGCATGTGTCTCGGAATAGCCGGCGGCTGCATCAGGCTGTCGGTCAGCGGCAGAGAGAACAGATACGACATGAAGGATCTTACGAATATCGTCATAAAAAAGTCGGCCGATACGGCGTAGAGCTTTCGTCTCAACGGGATCATTCTCATACAGCTTCAAAAAAAGATAAAGCGGATACCTCCCGGCATTGGGAGGTATCCGTCATTTTGTCCGGATCATTCGTCACAGACCCTGACTATATACGGTTTCCCGTCTTCTCCGAAATCTATCTCCATCCTTGAAAGATACCAGTTCTTTCCGTTATTCGGACTTCCCTGGAAGAAAAGATATACCCTTCCGTCGTCATCCCTGAAGGCGTACGGATGGCCCGATTCTGACGCGTTCCAGCTTCCCGGACCGCCGTTTTTATAGAACGGCTCGCCTGAGATCCTGTCGAAATGGATCCCGTCGGATGATACGGCGCAGCCTATCTGCTGCGGGCGGCAGTTATAAGCGCCGCCGTAGAACATATAGACTCTCCCGCCGATTTCGACAGCTGCCGGCGCCTCGATGCATTCCTGCTCCCATACGAGCTCCGGGGAGAGGATGCTTCCTATGACCTCCTGCCTGAAATCGCTTCTTGAGTAATCGGATCCGAGCGGAGCCGACGCGCAGCCGAGCTTCTGGATTTTCATGTCATGGTCCCGCGTTGCGAAATAAAGCATCAGCCTGTCATTGAAGGCGATGACGTCGGCGTCTATCGCCCTTCCGCAGCACCAGTCATCGGTCGGACGGAAGACAGGATTTGACTCATCCTTCACAAAACTGACGCCGTCATTTGATACCGCGTGACATATCGCGTCTCTTTTGCCGTTGCCGTAGCTCTGATAAAACAGATGGAGCCTGCCGCCGATCACTATCGCCGCCGGCGCGCCTACGCCGTTTTTTTCGCATTCCTGCGTGATCTCCATCTCGCCGAGATCGCTCCAGTTCTCCATATCGTCAGACGATGCGATACCGATCCCTATCGTCTTACGTCATGGTACATGACGGTATAATAAAGCCAATATCTGCCGTGGAAACGCGCCACGGCGGGATCCTTCGCAAAATCTCCGAGTCTTGAATTGGTAAATCGCATTATTGCCTCTGTATCACATAACGTCCGTCTTTATGCTCATGCTGTTTATGTATAGGCAACTTTTCAGAATATCCCGCCGAGCCAGTTGAGCAGCAGATTTCCCCACTGGCCGACCGAAGGGTCGCCTTCGGCAAGCCCGAGCCCGTGATTGCCCTTCGGGAACACATGGACCTCATGCGGGATCCCATGCTCTCTGAGAGCGGCGGCGTATCTGTATGTGTGGATGACATTCACCACCGGATCGTCCGAGGTCGACCACAGGAATGCCGGCGGAGTATTATCCGTTACATTTTTGTCGGAAGACGCGGCGTCCCAGAATTCCTTCGATCCGCCGAGCAGCGATTCGGTGAGCCAGTTTGTCATCCATTCCTCAAACGGTTCTGCCACGACTCCGTAGCAGCTTATCGTGGCGTCGGGACGGCAGTCCGTTTCGTCGATCTCATCGACGCCCTCGCCTTCTATCTTCCCGAAATAGTTCGATACCATCGCCGCGAGATGTCCTCCGGCCGACGATCCCATAACGGCGATCTTACGCGGGTCGATGCCGTACTCGGCAGCGTTTTTTCTGACTATCCTGACGGCCCTTCTCGCGTCGAGCAGCGGCCACGGGAACAGCGGCTTCATACTTACCCGGTATTCGCAGACGAAGGCGTGATACCCCGCCGCGGCGAGAAAAGCGGCGTAACCCTTCCCTTCGTGAGGCGCGAGGTTCACATATCCTCCGCCCGGGAAGATGACAACAGCGCTGTCTTTTTTCCCGTTTTCGGGAGCGTAGTACTCAAGCGCGGGCTGAGTACCGTTCGTCGGTCCGGGAATTTTATCCCACATTTTTATCTCAGTCATAGCCGATCCCCTTTTCAGCTCATTATAAAAGATTATTCCAAGATCAACAAATTCCGTATATCATTTGGTGATCCGCTTGTCTTTTGATATATCCGGACGCGAAACGACGAATCCGGATTTTATGGCTCCCGTCGGGCAGACGTTTCTGCATTCCCCGCAGCGTATGCATTCCCCGGAAGATACGTTTTCCCTTATATCGACCTTCATTTTGCATACCTTTTCGCATCTGCCGCAGCCGATGCACTTCGATCCGTCAAGCGACATCTGATACAGCGAGAACCGATTGAACAGCGAGTACACAGCTCCGAGCGGACATATGTATCTGCAGAAAGGCCGGTATATGAAGACAGCCGAAACAACGCATGCCGCAAGGATCAGCACCTTCTGCACGAACAGCTGACCTGCCGCCTGTCTCAGCGGCTGATTCGCCGCAAGAAGCGGCAGACCGCCCTCAAGCGTACCCGCCGGACAAATCCACTTGCAGAAATACGGCGCGCCTGTGCCGTAGTCGTTTGTCAGCACCTGAGGCAGGATGATGACAAGGGATATCAGAACGAGATATTTCAGGTATCTCATCACCCTGTCAAGACGCTTCGGTATCTCGGGCTTCGGCAGAGGTATCTTGTACAGAAGATCCTGTATCAGCCCGAACGGGCACATCAGTCCGCATATCAGTCTGCCGAACAGCGTGCCGAACAGCATCAGGAATCCGAGGACGTAAAAGCTGAATGAATGATTCCTGTCGCTCAGCACCGCCTGCAGCGATCCGATCGGGCATGATCCCAGCGCTCCGGGACAGGAGTAGCAGTTGAGCACCGGCACACACAGAAGCTTGCTTTTGCCGCCGAATATGCGTCCGCGTACAAATCCCGCTGTATAGCCGTTGAACAGCGCCGCGCAGGCGAGCTGGACGAAACGTCTTGGGGAGATCCCCGCCTTTTTCGTCTTATCCTTCCTCATCAGCCGATACCTATACACTCAAGGCAGATATTTACCGCCTTCATGAGTACGACATCAGCCTCTCCCAGAGCGGCGCCGACGGCGATAAATACAGCCGAGACAGCGAGCAGCGCGGCTGTTATGATCAGTCTTCTGCTCATGACACGCGGCTGAGGGCGTCATCTATCATCGACAGATAGGCGGCTGAATTGTCCGATCCGACATGCGGTTCCCCGACGGTATATCCGTTTTTGTCGATAAAGAAGGTGGTGGGAATTGCCATCACATCGGCGAGAAGAACGTCGTTCAGAACACTGTCCGGGATGAGGATGAGAAAATCTCCGCCGGCGTCGCTTACCATCTGCTTCGCAAGAGCCGCGGCATCGGCCGATTCGCCCGCGTCGGTACAGATCGAGATCATATTCACGTTTTCCGGCTTCTGATCATAGACGACCGCAAGATCCGGAAGCTCGGCCGCGCAGGGAGGACACCAAGTCGCCCAGACGTTGACCATCGTGATATCGTAATCTGAGAATATATCACCGGTATAGGTATCTCCGTCAACAGAAGACGCCGAAAACGAAGCGAGCGGGGATTTTTCGTTCTGATCGCCATCAGATGATGAAACGGCGGATGCGGTGTCCTCCGCCGGAGTCACGTTATCGGCGGCTCCGCAGCCGGTGAGCAGCAGAAATGACAGCAGCGAAAGGAAAAATGCTTTATATTTCATGTTTTGATACCTCTTTTGATGACATGATCAAGTCGGCGGAAAATCATATTTATCCCCGTATAGATATTATATCACATTAAGGCAATCTGTGTCAATCCCGCGAAAAGAATAGTTCTGGAAGCCGGTCGCTGAGGTACAACGGATAAGTAAAAGAAAAGACAAATCGCTGAAAGTATGGTAAAATGGAAAGTGAACAAACGAACCATAAGCCAACAAGGAGCGATTTGTCTTCTGTTTTTTTACTCAGTCTATTCCGAGGATATACCTAAGAATCTGACCGCATTTGCCGATCAGAAGGGATTTTCTGTCGCGTACGGAAGGAACTTCGGGTGATTGTAGGAAATATCCTTTACGCCGAGGAACTTGAATATCTCGAACAGCGGTTTGCCGTAGTGACCGAAGGCGACGGCGCCGTGATGCGGGAACCGCTTCTCTATCAGGACATGGCGGTAGAAGCGTCCCATCTCCGGGATGGCGAACACGCCTATCCCGCCGAAGCTGGTCGTGGCGACCGGGAGCACCTCGCCCTGCGCGATATACGCGCGGAGGATTCCCTCGCTGTCACACTGCAGACGGTAGAAGGTGATATCGGAAGCGTTTATATCGCCTTCGAGAGTCCCTCTCGTGAAATCAGGCGCGCTTCCCTCCGGCTCAAGCAGACGGTGCTGGATGAGCTGATATTTCACCGCGCGGTCGGCGCACATCTTGCATGACGGAGTGTTGCCGCAGTGGAATCCCATGAAGGTGTCGGTGAGAGAATAATCGTAAACTCCCTTTATCTTCTCCTCCCACATCTTCTTCGGCACCGAGTTGTTGATGTCGAGGAGCGTAACGGCGTCGCCGCTGACACAGGCGCCGATATACTCTGAAAGAGCACCGTAGATATCGACCTCGCACGCGACCGGGATGCCGCGGGAAGCCAGACGAGAGTTGACGTAGCAGGGCTCAAAGCCGAATTCTTTCGGGAAAGCCGGCCAGCATTTATCGGCGAACGCCACATACTCGCGGGCTCCCTTATGCTTTTCGGCCCAGTCGAGGAGCGTCAGCTCGAACTGCGCCATCTTCGGGAGCAGATCGGGGTAATTGTTCCCGGTAACTCCGAGCTCATCCGCCATGTCCTTGCAGACATCGCCGATACGCGCGTCTCCGGCGTGCTCACGGTAGCTTACGCGCAGATCGAGCTCGCTGTTTTCCTCTACCTCGACGCCGAGTTCGTACAGCCCCTTTATCGGTGCGTTGCAGGCGAAGAAATCCTGCGGACGGGGACCGAAGGTTATTATCTTGAGATTCTTTACGCCAATAACGGCGCGGGCTATCGGGATGAAATCCCTGATCATAGCCGCGATATCATCAGCGGTGCCGACCGGATATTCCGGGATATATCCGCTGAGATGCCTCATGCCGAGATTATACGAGCAGTTGAGCATGCCGCAGTAGGCGTCGCCGCGGCCGTCTATGAGATCTCCGTCGCCCTCGGCGGCTGCGACGAACATGCACGGACCGTCAAAGTATTTCGCTATCAGGGTCTCCGGAGTCTCAGGGCCGAAATTGCCGAGGAAAACGACAAGGGCGGTGCAGCCGTTTGCCTTCACGTCTTCGACAGCCTTTTTCATGTCGATCTCGTTTTCGACAGTCACGGGGCATTCGTATATATCGCTTCCGAAAGCATTAACTATATTCATCCTTCTGGTCTCGGACAGCTTGATTATGAAACAGTCTCTCGATACGGCGATTATGCCGAGCTTTACATGCGGGATATTGGTCATTTCCGATCTCCTATGTAATGATGAATAGCGGATTACTGATTATTATAATATGAAAATGAATGATATTCAAGCGTCATCATGTAAAAATACATGATTCGGGTATATACAGCCGACAGAACTATTGATCCGACGCGTATCTGCTCATCATTCTGAAAGGCAGATAAAGGATCGCCGCCGCGGCGACAGGCATTGCGTACCCGACAGCGGACGAGATGCCGGGGCTCGAGACGAGCAGGTTATACAACCCGTGGAATGTGGCGGAAAGCGACAGCGCTCCCATCACGGCAGGAAGCGACATCACGTCAAAATGTCTTGCGAGGATAAGACCTATGGCCAGCATCAGCAGGCTGACCACATGCATGACGCCGACGGCCATGCCCCTTATCAGGACATACGAAAAGCTTTCGACTCCGAAGGTGAGTATATAGCAGCAGTTCTCGAAGGTGGCGAAACCGGCTCCTATGCCGACGGTGGTTATCAGCATGGTCTTATCCTCGGGCTCGATGAGAACAATTATGAAGATGAGCGGAAGCAGCTTCATGATCTCCTCAACGATCGGCGAGAGAAAGACCGATGTGTCGTTTACACCCATACCGGTGACGAGATCGAGAAATCCGCTTATATACGCGGAAATCAGGCAGACCGACATGCCTATCAGAAAGGAAGCGGAAAACAGTCTCGCGTCTCCCTTTATGAAAATGATCGACAGAAGCAGCGGAACCGCGATGCACAGCAGTATATTTTCAGCGTAAATCACGTTTTTCCGTCCTCCATTGAAATCGACCGCAGCTTCAGTATCAGACATACCGCGCAGATTATCAGGGCGGCGCCGTAAAACGCTCCCGAACTCATATAAAGCATGAACTCCGCCCAGATCTCAGCGGCGAACGAAAGCGCGACGCATATATCGGGATGCGCCTTTTTACGGAAAGCCGTGAAAGCTCTGTACAGGAAATAACAGTCTCCCGAAAAAGCCAGAACGTAGCATGTAAGATCGAGCGGCGGAACAAAAGACTCCGGAACAAAGAATATGACCGCCTGAAGCGACAGGAGAACGACGCTTCCGATCCCTGCGGCGGTCCAGTCATATTTTGCAAAGGCTCCGGATATATACAGCATATGGATGACCCTGTACAGATAATAGCACATTATTATTCCCGTCAGGATATCCTGCAGCCATTCCCCCGTCCAGCCGATCCAGAGAGCCGTGTTCGCCGCGGTGAACAAAACCGAACATACAAGATAAATTGCCGGAGGCTTGGGTCTTCCGCGCATCAGGGTGGTCAGCGTTTCAGCCATGAGCAGCATCAAAGCCCATTCTCCGAATTCATTCGCCGCGAACGGCATGCGGGTGCCCGGGCGGATAAACTCGTACGCTATCCAGTAGAATTCACTGAAAAGAAGGCTCGCCACTCCGAAGGTGAAAAACACCGAAGTCATGTCCCGCCTTACGGTGATCAGCCGGACAGAACGGAACATCGCAAAAATGACCGCGGCAAGATACGTATACTGACCGACAAATTCAAGTATCGTCATGCTTTTCACCCGACGCGTCTATCTGCCTCAGTTTTTTCAGATGCAGGCAAAGCAGGGTCACGCATATCCCGAGCGAAAATGACAGCAGCGCGATAATTATAAAGCTGAGATACGGAGGGCTCAAAAGAAGACTGGCGTAGCTGCTCTGAGACAGAGACGCCGACGAGATATCCAACCTCGGTATCAAAGCCGCGGCGGCGATAAGCAGCGCTGCGCAGACGGCGCACGACGTTATATCGGCGGCAAGCGTTTTTCTCAGTCTGCCGCGTTTTTTGACGTTTTCGGCGCGTCTCATTATTTCGTTGAACTGATCGTCTTTACTGCGCATCGTTTATCCCCATTGCTTCAAGCCGTTTTTTCAGCGCTTTCTTTCCCCGCTCGACAAGATTGTATATCTGCTTTCTGCTCCTGCCCATCACGCGAGCTGCGTCTTCGACGGACATTTCCTCGAAAAATATAAGATACAGGACCTGACGGTATTCCGGGGATATACTGTCGAGGGCCTGATATAATCTTCGGCTGCGCTCTTCGGTAATCAGCGTCATCTCTGGGGATTCGGCCGCTTCCCCGTCGATATCCGGCTCGTGTCTGCGGGCGGTTTCTGCCCTTCTGAGGTGCTTTAGGGCCAGATGCTTCCCGATAGAGAAAAGCCAGGTCTTGAAGCTGCTTTTTGATCGATAGGCCGATGTCCCGGCTGCCGCCTCGGCGAAGGCGTCGATCATGATCTCCTCCGCGTCGCCGATATCACCTACGAACCCCTTTATAAAAAGAGTCAGATTTCCGCTGTGCCGGTCAAACAGGATACGGAAATCGTCCTCGGTGTTGTTTTCAAGATAGCGGCGGTATATCTCTTCATCAGTCTCGTTCATTTTACCGTTGAGCTGAAAAAGCGGATGCAATAATAATATGAATAAGCTGTATATCAATATTATATTTGTTTCTTTATGACTCTTCAAGACCAATTTATTGCCCTCGTGTAAACATTGCCGATAATTTATTTCAAAAAAGGTGAGTAAAATCCGTTTTTCGCGGTACTAATATATAAAAAAGAACACGATCCCGGGAAAGCAGCCATGATTTACAACAAGAATGAAGCCATAAGCGAGATCATGCGAAGGAAAAGCGCCTTGATCAGAAAAAGAGAGCGCCGCAAAGCAGGCGTTATGTCGGTATGCTCGGCAGCTCTTCTGTCTGTGATAGTTTCCGTTATATCGATGTATTCCGATCTCGGCGCCTCTGTCGAATCGGCGTCGGTTTACGGCTCGTTCCTCCTGTCAGCCGAAGCGGGAAGCTACGTCGTCGTCGCGGTCGCCGCTTTCGCGCTCGGTACGGCGACAGCGGTGCTGACGATAAAGCTTCGGGGAAAAGACAGGAAAAACAAATAAAAACTAATTTCCGTATCATACTTTTGAGAAAAGGGTCAATCGGAGGTTTCGAAATGAATAACCGTTCCGTTCTTATCCGTATGACATCGCTTGTTCTGAGCGTTGTCATCTCTGCCGTATTCCTGCCCGCGGATGTTATCGCGGACGGGCTTGAGCCGCTGCTGCCTGAGTCGGCGGCGTCCCAAGGAGATATACCACAGCTTCCCGTCTCCGCTGACGGCGTCATTTCGCCCGACGAAGACTGGAATGAGGCCTATCCGTATGGTACGTTCGCCTTCGGCAGCCATCAGGCCGATATATCCGAGCCGGGAGCACTGACCGAAAACGGAGAGCAGATCCCGCAGAGCATTGAGATCCCCGTTTACCGTCTCGGCGGCACCGTCGGACGCGTTACGGCGAAGATAGTCTACGCTCCGGCGATTACGACCGACGCCGACGGGGTGAATAAGATATACGATTACGCGGCCTCGGGGCGTGACGATCTGATGATCGAATATCAGGACGCTTCCCCGATAGCCTCAAATCAGCCTCTAGGCGTCCCTGCCGCGCGGCGTGATATGACTGCGTCGTCCGCCGCCGTATGCGCTCCGGAGGCAACAGACGATATCCTCCCCGGCGACGAGCTTGTGCTCTCGCTGTCCGAGCCCATTGCCGCCGATTCCTTCCGCTGGCAGACAAAAGCCGGCGGGATATGGTCGGACATCACTGAGGCCGGCATGAGCACGCTTACGGTGGTCTGGAGCGACATCTGGGACTTCGAAAGCGATGCCCCGACCGGAAGAGATTTCCGCTGCATTTACGAGACGGACGGGACGGTTTACTGCTCGGTTTCACTAATGGGTGAAGAGTATCAGCCGGACGGACCGGCTGATATAGCCGCCGATGTTCTTTCCGTGGAGGAAAACGGATATTCAAGGCTCGTGTTCGGTGACGAATACGGGCTTATGGAGTTCGATCTCACCTTCGCCGACGGCGAGACGGTAAAATATATCCGCGTAACCGCCATAGACGATCTTATCCCCGAGCTTCCCGAGCTCGGAATGTTCACGATAAACGGCTGTGAGGGCGGCGAGCTCAGCGACGTATGCAATACCCTGACCCTGATGGTTTCCGACAACGACGCGGGAGAGCGTTCGGAGATCGGTTTCGCCGATCCAATACTGCTTGTCAGCCGTGAGGACGGCGCGGCGAAGGTCAGGATCGTCCGTACCGGAGGCAAAAGCTACAATGTGACCGTCCATTACGAGACAGTCGACGGTACTGCCGCCGCAGGTACAGATTACGCCTATAAATCCGGCGATCTCGCTTTCGCAGGATCCATTGACGAGATCGAGATACCTATCGAGCTTATACCCGTATCCGATACGGTGGAAAAATCCTTCGGCATCGTTCTTTCCAATCTTCGGGGCGGCGGCACGGATAATCTCTGTACGCTGTCTCATGAGCGCATAGATATAATCCTGACAGGAAGCTCGCCTGAGATACAGGCAGACGGTTCCGGACAGAACCTCGCCGCGGTCCTTACCTCATCGGACGGAGAAGACATTTCTTCTTTCGTCGGCATATCGGATGAGCCTCTTATAACATCCGGCTCATCGGACTCCGTTCTTGCCGTCTCGATGATGGACGGCGGCGAGAAGCTCACCGCTGATACCGTGACCGGGAGCGGAGCCGCCAAAGGCGGAACCGTTATGCTTCGCTCTCATGTCGTGAATCCCAATTTCTCCTTCAAACGGGAGAACATAGAAAATTATGACAAATCAAAATACTGGAGGGACTGGGAGGTCGCGCTCGGATCAGGATTATACTCAGACAGCGCCTCCACCGTCGGCTACGGAGGAAAGCTCACCTCTTATATGATGAAGACCGCCTCAAACAACAACGGCGGCGAGATCGTTGTCAAAAACCTTGAGGACTATTCATATACAAACTCAGCCGGTCAGACCGAAACCATCCCGAATTATACCCGTATATCGGCGAACTTCGACAGCAAGGCTCAGCTCAGCATTGCGAACGCGGGAACACTGTATTCAGGATATGTTTTCGCGACGCATCTTTCGGAAGTAGGAAGAAAAGGGACGAATATATTCACGAAGGACTACTGGCTCCGTCCCTATATCCAGTTCTGGTCGTCGGTGAACAGCTATACTCTGGATTCGATGGAGACGAAGTATGAGGTCTACGGAGTAAATGACCGGCGGTATTACTGGTACAGCCAGGGTGATTATGACGCCGGCGGTAAATACGTCAGCGGCAGTAAATTCGGCGCAGACCGCGGCTCGGATTCATGGATCGGTATAGACGATATAAGAGAAGCACCTCTCATATGGGGCAAGGTCGCCTCTCTCGACATAGAATTCGCGATGCGCGAGCAGTGGGCTGATGAGAACGGATCATGGAACGAGACCTGCGGCAACGGCACGCACACCTCGATCGATATCCTGTCCTACGCCTTCGCGCGGCGCGAGTTCGAGACGACGCATTATCCGGCGAATTACGCCGGAGACAACGCGCGCGGTATAAATCTCGTCTTCTACACCGCGAACGATATTGATGAAGCCGGAAATTATGTTCCGATCCAGGCGGGCAATACCGCGCTGTACAACAGCCTGATACCGAAAATATCCATAGTTGAGGGAGCGGGCGGAGTATCCTCCCTCGGAAATCTTTACGTCGGATCGAAGATCATGATCGACTCGTCGGACATCACCGGATTCACTATCCCCGACAACGGTCTTTTCATGACGAACCAGTACGGCGAGAAGGTGGGAAAGGTAACCAGAAACAGCTCTGACAGCAGGATCTGGTATATCGAGATGCTCTGGGACGGCATGAAGGAAAGCTGCCTTACAGATACTTATCAGCTCAATATCATCTTCGAACGCGCTCAGATCTTTGAGATCGACATAGCCCCTTCCACTCCGAGGCTCGACGACGGGACTACCATAGATTCCGGAAGATACGCTGAGGTTTTCAGCTCCTTTATCTCCCGCGGACCGTCCGTCGAGACCGCTTCGCTCAATCTCACAGGCAATGTACCGACACAGGTCGGCGGCAGATACTTCTATTCCGACACAAGCACCGTGTGGTATCCGTCCGATGGTGAATTCACGGGTAAAAACGGCGTATTCTTCACGTCCGGCACAAAGAAAAACGTACAGGCTGTCAATTTCCGTCAGGACGCCGAGGACGTGATACTCTACAACGGCCGCGCGTACGCCGGAAACGAGACGATATACATAACGGAGGCGGATCTTACAGCCGCAAGAATCCATTTCACATTCTATGATTCCAAATACCTTGACTCGGTAAGCCCGATGGAGGTGTTCATCGATCATGTCGAAGTCTATTATGACAAGAACGGAGACGGGATCATCGGCGGCTATCTTGACAGCAGCGGAAAATTCATCCTCGACCGGGACACCGAGGGCAATACTATAGACGAATTCGTCGCTCTGGTCGAAGGCGACTACCCGGATTCGTTCTTCAGGGCTTACAAGGACAAAGACGGTCTGATCCACCAGAATTTCCTGAAGGTATTTCTTACGATCCGACCGAGGGCTTACGCCGTTCCGATTGGCGCGAGCGAGAGCGACCGTGCTCAGCTTCTTCCCGCCTTCCTGTCGGCCGTTACCGATTCCTCGGCAGCGTCAGAGCTAACCGATGAGCAGCGCAGCTACAGATATATCAAGTCCAACAATGCAAACGGTCACCCGATGTACGGCTCCGCAGCCAACGCTCCCACATTCGTCGACATACCGCTCGGCGGCGACGTCGGGGAAAAGAGCTATGTCTCCGAGACAGTCGGTGTTCTCAGCGAAGACAAGACAAAGGTCATCGACTCGGAGAACGTCACGACCTATACATGGACTCCCGAATACACCGGACAGCTTCTCGTTCCGTATGACAATCCGTCTCCTATCGTTGACAGCAACAACATAACCGGAGGATCAGTCTCGATCGCCGGCGAAACACCTTCCGTGAATTCCGACGGAACGTATAATTACTCCGATAAAGGCCGCGACAATGTTAACGCCAGCCTCGGCTCGTTCTCGGGAAGGACTACTTTCGCCATCGGGATACAGGAGCAGGCGAAGTCTCCTTCCCAGAGATCTATGCTTCGCGCAGCGTCGCCCGATATAACATCTCTCGATGACATAAAGCCGGAGAGCATAAGCGTCGGGACCGTCGGATCGACTCCTTCCCCCGACGGGCTTATGAATATGACCGGAGGAGACGCCGGACAGACAAGCGGCGCCGGTCCCGGGGACGACACCGGATTTTCAGAGTTTTCTCCCGATCTCGGGATCGAGCTTCCCTCCCTCGAGCTTGAGCTCGGGGATTACGTCACCGTAATCATGGACGGCTACGAGGTCGGCTTCGCCATCGGGATCCCGGTATATCAGTATGAGGACACATCATATTCGGGCTCCGAGACTACGGAGAAGCAGTTTGACGGCAGTATCGTCACCACACGCAAGGACGGCGACGGAAACGACATCAAGGAGATCGTAAAGGAGGAAAATGGGGTAAAGACAAAGACCACCATAACCACCGACGCAGATCCGGATGCCGCGGGCGCAAGACAGCGGATAACAATCGTCGAAACTACCGACAAGGACGGAAAGGTAAAGACCGAGCGTACCAAGGAATTATTATATAAAAAAGACTGGAACGACGACAAGGAGGAGGAAAAGTCAATATTCAAAAGAACGGACTCGGTCGATCCTCCTACCGAGAAAACCGCGGGCGAAAACTTCAAGGAAGGCTTCAGTGAGGCCAACGGCGGAATGTCTACCCTGAAGGAATTCTGCAAAGCTCTGACAAGCCCGAAGAAGGGCTCCATGAAGAAATTCATGGACGGCGCCTTTGAGGACGACAGCCTTAAAAACGCGAAGAACGGCAACGGCACTTCGAGAGGGGTCCAGGTTTCATTTACCGTTCAGATCTCAATCATGTTCGAATACAACCCGATCGACAACTGCCATTACTTCAAGAGCGCCGGTCTCGCGGCGTCTCTCGGCGTGGAATTCACCGTCCAGCACAGGTTCACCCCTGTACCTATCGTATATGTATATGTGAAGTTCGGCATCGAAGTCGAGGTCAAGGTATCTCTCTCGGTGCTCAGGAACGCAAAAGAAGGCGACGAGATCACTCAGTTCGTTCAGGGCAGCCTAGGCGGGCTGAGCTCCGGCAGCAAAGCTGTCTTCGCGCTCGATATGCGCGATAAGCCCGTCGACCCGGAATCAGGCAAGCCTTCCGGCGCAGAAACGGCGAGAGGCTTCCACCTTACGCTTGACGGAAAAGTGTATATGGAGGTGTTCGACAGTATAGCATGCTCCGGCGAAGCCCTTACATCTGGACTTCTGTCCGGCGACGGCGGTCAGAAGGAGGTATTGTTTGAGGAATACAACAGGATCGTCTATATCAGGCTGACCCCGATTTCAGGCAATACCATCGCGGCTTCGGAGCTTCGTCCCGTCATCGGAGCGACGAGCAAGGTCGTTTTCGACGGTCTTACCATCACTCCCGGACTCAGTCTCGAGGCAGGAGCCGGAGTCGGCATCGAGCTCGCGAAATTCGAGCTGTTCGTCAAGACGAGCGTTTCTATCTCGATGACGATGGGAGGATATCTCGAGGAAACCGACAGCTACGAAGGATTCTATATCTCTGGCTTCGAATGGGCGCTGGCGGTCGGCTTCAACGTCTCGCTGCTGTTCTTCAACTACTCGATGGATGCCATTGCCATCGGCGTAGAAGGCTCCCAGCACGGAACGGGCGGGTATTTCGACTGGAATATAACCGCCACGGCGGCAAACGGGAATCATACCATCTGGGAGAAGACAACATATACCGCCGCCGACGGAAAGTCCCTTTCCTCAGAGCCTCTGCCGCCGACAGGCTTCAATCTCTCGAACACCAATACCGGATGCGTATTCAGAAACGCCGACGGGACGCTCACCGATACGTCGGACAAACCGGCTATAAATCAGGGATGGTATTTCTCGCGCAATGTTTCGGCGTCCGCGTGGTGGTACGGTGGCAAATTCAAGGGCGAGATCCCGATGGACGGCGATCTGAGCGTCGCGAGAACGACCGGAGCCTCGGTCAGCTTCACGGCGCAGACAGGCAAGATGGAGCTGTACTTCAAAGGCAAAGTGACGATAACGTCCGCTGCCGACGGTTTGAGCAAGAGTTTCAAATCCTCTCCAGCCGTCATGACCGTCTCTCCCGGCAGCACCATAACCGTTACGGCTGACGCAGGCGCGAAGCTCGACCGCGTCGAGTTCATAAGCGAGAATCTCCGTTCGGCAAGATCGCTGTACGTCTCAAGCATGAATCCCGATGTATGGTTCAGAGCCGAGAAGCAGAGCCTTGTTCACGTCACGGCTCCCGAGGACATAAGCTATTCCCAGAATATACACCGTCCGGAAAACGCTGCGGCATCAGATACAGCGAGCCGCGGTATGGCTCTCAGAGCCATCACTCCGACAGGCACGGCTGATTTCGAGCTGTCGGGATACAACACCTCCGGCGAAGCGAGAAAGCTGGTCGACGGCCTCGTCAACGGCTATTCATACAAGCTCGTTCAGGCGCGCGGAGAAAACTATATAGTATATCCGCTGATGATAAACGGCGCGCCTCAGCTTGTACTCAGCCGTATCGTCATGACGGGTGATCTCTCAAAGGATACCGGGCTAGTACACCCGTTTGACGAGGCAGCCGCGGATCCCTATCTTCTGCTTGACGGCGACGGGCTTACCGATCTCGATTATGACGCCTTCAGCGATGAAAACGGCATAACGGTAAGCTGGGTAAGCTATGATGACGCAGACGGGACAACATTTGCCGTGCGTACCGCAGTAATCGCTCCTGATTCTCCGGCGGGCACTTCGGTTTCCCCGGCTTCAAAGACGCTTGAAAGCGGCAGCGCGGATTTCCGGTATCTTCCGAACTGCGCCTCAGACGGGACCGTATGGGCGGCCTCCTACGGCGACGGAAAGAATGCCAATGAGCTGCTGAAGGCATGGATCCTCGCGAAAAATCCCGGACTCGGAGCCGATGATCTTGACAATATTTCGGCGACAGACGCGAAATTCGCGAACGCGGTATTCTTCTGGGCGACACAGTCGAAGCTGAACGATCTGTACGGCGCGGGAACGAGGCTCATGTCGTCTTCGGGAGCGAGCGTTTCGATCCCGGGCGAATCCATCGAGAATATCGAAAGCGCTGTTATAAACGGAACAGCAGTCATATTCTATAATACCGCGCAGACGGCCTACTTTGATGTATCCGGCGACGTCCCGGTCACGGTCGGGCTCGACGGCATCGGCCCGGAAACCGAGCGCGGAACGATACGGCGTCTGTATATGCGAACGCTCGGGTCCGGAGGCTTCGGCCCGGCAAGGCTGCTCCAGACAGCTGTCGACTTTGACAGCTGCGGAGAGGACAATCTCACAGCCTCGAAGCTCACCGACGGTCTTTACAGCGGCGGAGCGCTGAATTCGCCGCTCGCGGATCCGTATTACTCGAATCTCAGCTTTGTGACGGCGGATATAGATAAAAGCGGAAGCCGGACCTCTGCCCTGTTCGAGATGGGCGGCAACACATATCTTATAAAGGAAAGCGATATAATATCGATCCTCGGCGGGACCCCGGCGGCTTCGATCATCCCTCTGTTCAGCGATACAGCCGGCACCGACGCTTCCATCGGCTCCGACGGGACCAACATGGCGGTCGTCTATACCGCTCCAGTCGCCGACTGCCTCAGCAACGCCATCTATATCGCATGGTGGGACAATAGTATCGGAGGATGGGGCAGCCCGACTCTGCTCGCCATGAGAAACCTGCAGATATACGAAGACCGCGCGGCATACGGAATGAGCGGTGAGGACGCGGAGCTTGCCTATCTCGGAAAACTGACGACCGAAGGCGGGCATACAGGCTCTATGGACAAATTCACCTTCTCCGATCTTCAGATGGGGACGCGTCTGATCGAAAACGACGACGGCACATATGACAGTCAGCTCATCATCCTCACCCGTGGGAGCATGGTGCAGCTTGCCGACCATACCTTTGCCATGGGCGGCGGTATAGACGACTTCGAATCGGTCATACCCAGCGGCAAGGCTTCGGTCGGATTCTACGCCATCGCCTTCGGAGCCGGAGACCAGGCTGTCGGTCAGGTACGTCTCAGCCTCTCCGATCACCGTTTCACTCAGGGCGACAGGATAATAGGCGAAGTCAGCTTCACCAATACCGGAACGTCGGCTATAAGAGCGTCAGACGCCGAGCCGGCGGGTGTACGGCTTTATGTCAGAACAGACGACAAATGCATTGATCTGGCAAAATGGTCGCTCACCAGCTCCGTTCCGTCTGGATCGGAGGTAAGACTGACCTTCCGCAGCCCCGAGCTTACCGAAAATCTCCCAGCCGGATCGAGCTTCTGTCTCGAAGTGACGGAGGATCCGACATATTTCGGCAAGGATTCGTTCAGTGAAACAGCGGAAGATCTGTTCATCGTCGAATTCCGTCCCGAGCTCAGCTTCGGAACCTTCGATCTTAAGCTGTCCGGCATATCCGGCGGCGCCGCGCAGCTCGATCTCAGCGCCACAGTCGCGAACAACGGAACTGCCGACGTAAGAGAGGTATATATACAGTTCAGCTATGACACCGGAGAAAAAGATATCAACGGGCAGCCGATATACAAGCCTGTCGACATCACCGGCAGCAGACTCAACACCAGCACACAGATGCCGCTCCTGAAGCGCGGCGTCGATGAGAATCTCAGAAACGGTGTATATTTGCTGAAAGACAGCGAAGGCGGCACAGAGCTTAAAACCGGGTATTACCGCAGCGTGACCGGCACGCTGAACGTCCCGGTATCATGCTTTGTCAGCACCGATGAAATGAGCGGACTGCATATCAGGGCCGAGATATACTCCGACAGAGATACGCCGGATATCATCTTCGGCGTCTACACATCGGATCATGACGAGTATGTCGCTATAAACAATCAGGCTGAAAAAATAATCAAGCATGAGACGATTTTCACCGTTCCCTCACATATATCCGCCGCGCTCGGGACGACGATGAATCTTCCCGTGACGTTCGAGACGACGAGCCTGAAGCCGGATATAATGATAAACGAGATTAGCGACGGAACGGACGGATGGGAGCCGAGGATGGGCGTCTGCTACTACGATCCGGCGCGTCAGGTCATAGTGGCGGCTCCGAACGCATTGGCCGGGAGAATGCTCGATGAGGGCAAAACTCCTGCCGGCATCCTCCAGATAAAGGATATGTCGACAAACTCCATCTCTGCTGTCGCCTATTCGATAGGTTCGATGGCGGACGGAGTGAATATCTACAGAGACGACGCATCGTTCACATTCTTCGATCCGAACGGAAAAAAGACCGATCTGTACGCGGCTTCTTCGAAAAACCCCGGATGGGTGTTCCTCGAGAAAGGCGCCGATATCGGATGGACCGGCGGAGATCCGGGCGAGGTCCCGATGAACCATGACCTGTCACTGGCAAATCAGGACGGAGCTTATCTTACCTTCGATACCGTCGCCGATAGGATCACCTTCTTCTTCATGGGTACGATAACCGTAGAATCATCCGAATTCGGCACGGCGCAGACATTCACTTCATCTCCGGCTGCGATAAGATTCAAAAACTCCGCCGGAAAGAAGCATACTGTCACGGTGACAGCGGCAAAGGGGACAAGGCTCGACCGATATACAGCCGAATACAGCAGCGATCCCCTGACCGACTTCGACGCGTATTCTCCGCAGATCCTGTGGAACCGCAGCGAGCCCGATACCGCTTCTCTGCTCATCGGCGAACCGATAACGATGACCTGTTATATCGTCGATGAGTCGGGGATAGGGAGCGTCTATTTCAACGGCCTGCCGCTCAGCGAAACTACCGTTCCCTCTCTTGTCAGGGAGGATGAGGGGCTGTGGCATTTCGATTACACCTTCACCGAAAACGGAACATATACGGTAAGAGCATATGACCTTGCCGGAAATACCTCCGAGATGTCTCTCGGATCGACCGGATATGTCGACTGGTTCAACGACGTGATCAGCTCGGACGCAGTATCAGACGCTCCGGGATTCACGCGGAATGACGTGACATTCGTCGGCGATGACGGAAGAATCGTCGATCTCACGTCGCCTCTCGGAGCCGTACCGTGGATAAAGAGCGGTTACGCGCTAAATCCCGACGAAACGATAAACTCCTACGCCTTTGACGGCGGAAGATTTTCCGACAGCGCGCTCGCCGAAGAGAAAGGCATGTGGAGAACCGTCGGAAACGGATTCTATCTCATCCGCGTCGACAGGGATGACGGAACATGGTCGAGAGCCGTTAAGGTGATCAGAAACATTGACGTGACAGAACCTCAGCTGTCGGCTTCGTACGACGGATCCGCCGGGGCGATCGGCATCACGGCTTCCGACGACTCGGGAATAACATCGCTCAGCGTGAACGGATATGCGATCCCGGTAAAAGGCCGGATGTATACCGGTCTCTTCCCTGTCCCGCTCGGCGGCAGCTATCTGGTCGAGGTGACGGATGACGCCGGAAACAGAGCCGAAACCGAGGTGTCCGTCCCGGCGTCTGAGATCAAAATATCAGACGGGTTTATAAAGGATCAAAAATTCGACTGCACTGACGGCATATTCTGCCTTACCGCTGAACTTGATCCCGGTATGATCTCGGGCGGAAGCTTCAGCATGGCGGCAAGCGACCCAAAGAATAACATATATTCAGCCGTATATTCGGCGGCTGTTACGCCGGAAGACGAAACGCCTTCCGCCGGGAATTACATACTCCTTGACGGCGTCAGTACGATTTACATCAAGGGCGGGGGACGGCACGTGATATGGGTCATCGACAGCGAGGGCAATGCGGCTCAGGGAACCTATATCACCGTCGCCCATCCCGAAAACGCATGGAACGATCCGGAATATACATGGTCAGATGACAACAGTACAGTCACGGCGAAGCGGACATGCAGCCTGAACAAGACCCACTTTGAAGAAGAGACCGCCGAAGTCTCGGCTGACACGGTCACGGCTCCGTCATGCCTTGAAGAAGGCGAGCTTAAATACACGGCTTCGTTTAAGAATCCCGCCTTCACAGCGCAGGAAAAGACAGTCCCGATCGATCCCGTCGGTCACGCATGGGGGGCTCCGTCATATACATGGTCGGACGACAACAGCGAGGTGACGGCGAAGGTGATATGCGTTCATGACGGATCGCATTCACTTGAGGAAACCGCCAAGAGCGTATATACCGTAGATGAGCCGGCAAAGCCGACTGAAGAAGGCAGGGCTCACTTCTCGGCCTCCTTCGAAAACAGTCTTTTCGAGGGGCAGACAAAGGAGATCGTGCTCCCGCCGACGGGATATACCTACGGCGAGCCTGTATTCGACTGGAATGAGAACGGAAATGTGACCGTGACGTTCAAGGCGGATGAAGGCTCGGACGGCGATATCGTGATCGACGATTCCGACGACAGAGTGACGGTAACGTCAGATACAACGGCGGCATCCTGCGAAAAGGAAGGAAGGATAGTATACGAAGCGTCGGTGACGTTCAGAGACAGCACTTACAAAGACACCTATGAGAAGATACTTCCTCCGTCCGGACACGCGTGGGGACGTCCGGTATTCAGATGGTCTGCCGACAGATCATCGGCGACGGCGACTCAGACATGCCGGAATGACGGAAAACATGTAAGGGTATTCAACGCCGTCGTGAAAAACGAGATCCTATCCGACATTATAGGCGCTCCTTCTCGGGCCGTATGGACGGCGACGGTTGTGATCGACGGCGTCGAGTATTACGACACGGTATCTCAGACGCTACCGGTCAATAATCCGCTCGGGCCGGTGATGGCAATACCTCCGGTGATACCGGTAATACCGGTTATCCCGCAGACTCCTGCCGATCCGTCCGGCGGCGATGAGCCGGTATATGCTTCCCCGGCATCGGAAAGCGAGCTTCCCTTCACGGATGTGAAACCGAGCCATCCTTTCTATCAGGACGTGAAGTACGTGTTTGAAAACGGCATAATGGTCGGAGTTTCGGATACCGAGTTCGCGCCGTCCGCCGATCTAACGCGCGGAATGATCGTGACAATACTTTACAGGCTCGAAGGAGAGCCTCATGCCTCGGAGAGCGGAAAGTTCGACGACGTTGCACCTGGCGAATGGTATTCGGCGGGAGTCGGATGGGCCGCGGAAAACGGCATCGTGCTCGGCTACGGCGACGGCAGCTTCGGTCCTTCCGATCCTGTCACGCGCGAGCAGCTCTCGGCGATACTCTGCCGCTACGCAAGGTATAAAGGATATCCGATATACTCCGCTCGGGCTGACGCCGGGGATTCGGATGAAATATCCGGATACGCGGCGGAATCGGTGGGCTGGGCCAATGTCACCGGCATCTTAGCCTGCGATGACGACGGCAATATCCGTCCGACAGACGACGCGACGCGGGCTGAGGTCGCCCGTGCGATACACGCGTTCATGACAAACGTAAAACTGTGACACTGAACTGAAAGCGAAAAATTCCCTCTCCATGATGAAGATTATCATGGAGAGGGTTTTGTATATTAGGTTTTCATACCGTTTCGTATCACACGATCTCGCCGTGTCTCCGCCGACGCAGGTAGACGAAGGCGGCGAAGGTGAGAAGGAGCGTTCCGACGGCGTAGTGGATATAGCTGCCGTAGCCGCCTGTGGAGGGGAGGGCTACGCCGGGGTTGTTCCAAACACGAATCTGCCAGGTGTTTTCATCCTGTCCGGTGACCCAATACTGACGATATCGGTTTCCTTCAACATTTCTGGCAACTTCCGAAAGCATTGAACCTTGCATCGCGGTTACATTGTTTTCGAATACGGTAATTTCTATCGCCGATTCTGCGTGATTATATCCTGCTGGTGCATGGGTTTCAACCAAACGATAATCTCCAACCGCGAGATCACCTAGCGTGAGTATGCCATTCGCACCTGTTGTCCCTTGAACAACAGGAACTGCTCCGTCCTTCGGTTTTCCGGCCGCGTCATCATAGTTTGCGGAGGTATAAAGGTCAAACGCGGCGCCGCTGAGCGCGTTATGAGCCATATCTGTTTTCCAGATCGAGACATTCTGAGTAATTGCCTGGTTAGTATACGCGACTGTGTAATCCGTATTTGACTTATCAATACTACCGGTTGTTGTTCTGTCACTTACTGTTCCTGTCGTTCCACCGTTTGTAGCCGTAGCAACAGCTTCTTTGAAACCAAATCCCACAGGATCTGATGAACTTTCTGAAATAGTATACGAAGATCCTGTGTGCAAGTTAATGAAACGGATGTTCCATCCCTTCTTCAATGTGATAGTTATTTCAGTTCCACTAGGAACGCTATAGAAACCATCACTATCCTGATAATGAATAGCTTCTCCATCATTTCGCGTCACGAGCGTTCCATCTTTGATTGCTCTAGTATCAGGTTGTCCTGGTGCCGGAGCCGGCAAATTATAATCATAGACAGCAAACCAAACATCCTCGTTTCGGGATTCTGTTATACTGGCTGTAAAAGTAAATGCCTGATCCGTGTTATATGAATCACCCTTCTGATCAACTACTTCTTTAGAAAGATTTAGATAACTTCGTCTTTCATTTGTTGCCTTCAATGTCGCACCATGTGTCGAGCGCTTATAATACTTGCCATCGATGGTATAGTCTGATTCAGCCGCTGTATCTACTTTCAAAAGCATTACAAGCTCATTATCAATTACCATTGGATGATAAATATCTGCTTTAAAATCCCAGTAATATGCAAGATTGTCAGGCTCTACTATCGTAAAGTCATGTCCATGTTCGTACACTACTTGTCCACCTATGGTTTTCATTAGGCCGGCAGATATATTGTAATTATCTACTTTCCAAGTGTCCGGGCCGAGACTAACTGTTCCAAACACGTCATTATCAGCTTTGACTGTAAATGTTATCGGATTATTACCAGCGTTACGTCCATCAAGCTCATTTTCCCAAACTTTCTCAATGCTGATCGTATCAGAGGAAAGCCCCATTGGATCAACTGTATTAAACGGTAGTGTTTTAGGATCGCCTTCAGTGGTAACAGTTTTTCCTGACTTTGTTGCATCTTTATAAGTAATGCCAGCACCTGGTTCATTAGTTTTTAAAGTATAAGTATAATTTGGCGCCTGTCCTGGTAATCTGCGCCCTTTCTTCATTCGTCATATTAGTACTGTCATAATATGTCGGGTCGTTTTTACACATGGCAAGGATGTCATACGCTCTCTGATTCGGCCAAACTTTCCACGTAACCTTGTAGGTTGCCCCATCCTCGGGCATGAAGTTTGTACCCATGTTCCACTTTACAGCTCCAGAGGCGTTGTCATAAGTTGCTTCTTCACATCTTTCCGTAGCTGGATCCCACTCAACAAATTGTTCAGAGTTTGCAGCCTTTTTCCAATATGTGAAATTTCCATTAGTACCTGTCAGTCCCGCTTTATGAACCGTCTGCGTCATTTCAGTGATACCGTCAATCATCTGGACATCACTAATGCCCATTTTTGCTTGGATACTAGCTTCAATGTCAGAAAAGGCCTGTGTCAATGCTGCAGAATCTGCAGCAATATATGCGCCATCTCCTCCTGCGTCAGTGTTAAAATTACTAACCTTTGTAACACTGTTTGATATGCCAATTGTGTAAAGATTCTTACTAGCAGATTTAATAGCTGTCCCCTGTGCAACTGCAGCATTATAGTTTCTATTTGAGTTATCCGAACTACCCGCGCCGAAGATGCCATAGGCTCTATAGTATTCATTACTTATATCGCCGTTCAGATTCGGGTTTGTCACACCATAACGATTTAATCTGAATGTAGGATCACCATCTGTAACAAAAATAACGAATGTTGCTCGTCCAGAATCGACTGCCTGCTCATTTGCAAGTTTTAAAGCTGCTTCCCAGTTTGTACCGCCATCCGGGGTCAAACCATTAACAGCGCTTTGGTAACTAGAAAGCCCGGAACTTGTAAGATCCGTAAGTCCAATAACCTCATTCGCGGTATTGGAAAAGCTTATAAGAGACATTCTCACAAGCGGTTGCTGCTGTGAGTTCTTTTTCTTCGCCAATTCCGTTGCAAGATTATTTACAGCTTGTTTTGCCTGATATAGCCGCTGTCTGGAATCATTATTGCCATACTCTATTACTGTTTCATACCATTGTCCATACTGATTTTGACGCCATTCTGTCGTGCCAGCCAGGTCATACTTCATAGAGCCGGATATATCCATTACAACGATGACATCCGCAAGCTTCTCCACTTCACGATCCTTAGTATGACCTGTAATGCTTAATGACAGATCTGCTGTTCCATCTGATTGAGGGTCACTTTCTTTCAGAATAGAAGGTTCATCCGGTTTATCGCCTTCAGATACCGGTTTTAATGTAGGTGTACCTCCTTGTGTAGACGTTGTCTTTGGCTTATAAACCACATTAATTGTGTCGCCATTTTCTAACTCGTTCCAATCAGCATTACCTGTTCCTGTTGTAGCTGTATATTGCCATCTATTGTCATTGTTAAATCTTAATTCTGGTCTAATGGATGTCGTTGTTCCATTACTTCTCACTCTGTCAGTACGTACATATTCATATCCATCTATATCATAGATTAAATATGCAAAACGATTATTTCCGTTTCCATTGGTACTGTTATTTGGAGTAGTATTTGTTACATTTAATACATTACCATTTTGATCTACATACTTAACTGTTACACTTCTATATCCACTCCGCCATGAAAGCGTAAATGTAGAAAAAACATCTGTATCAAATGAGGCTTCAATATCTTCAGATGACTCCATGTTAATGAAATCCTCATCAGTTACTGAATTCGGATCAACAACAGTCCCCTCTTCCAAAACCTTATCATATGTTGCCATCTGGAAGGAGCCTTCAATGCTGCCATCAAAAACTTTCTCTACAACAACACCATCTTCAACTTCAACATGATGCTGAATCTCAAGACTGTCTTTTATTGCACTAAGATCTTCAACACCGGGAAGTTCTTTAATTTTAATGTCAACTTTCACGGTTGCAGAAGGCTCGATCTCATTACCATCAGGCCCAATAATGGAGATATCCATTGCAGCCAAGTTAAAATCGTCTATATCGACATACTCACCTTTTACCTTCTTATCGGCAAGCACTGCATTACGTGCATACTCATATCTCTCAGATTCTTCTTCAAAAGGCTCTACTCTCAGAGTGGAACCCTGAGGGATCTTAGCCTCCGCAGGTACTGTAACTGTCACAACATATGTGTCGCTGCTTCCAGGTAAAGTCCCTCCGTATAGAGCTCCGTCCCGACAATCGCATACACCGAGAAGCTATCCGCGTCGAA
>CAMJPL010000012.1 GCA_946407735.1 uncultured Clostridia bacterium | reverse complement strand
GAGGGCTCGGGCATCGAGATATCGGCCGGCCTCGAGGTACTGGTGAGGCGCCCGTCGGACGAGGGGCAGATATCGTCGGCCGTCAGGCGCGGCTATGCGGCATCTTATCTTTCCCGCGGCGCGGATTCGATATATCTGTTCAACTATTTCATGAATCCGTATGGAGAGCTGTTTACCGATGAGATCAACCGCACGGCGGGAGAACTCGAAACAGCCTGCTCGCTGCCGAGGCGCTTTGTCGTCACCTATCAGGATATCGCGCCGATAGGCTGCGAGACGTGGAATCCGCTGCCGATACGCCTTGACAGCGGAAGGACCGCCTCGATGAGCCTGAAGCTCGGGCCGATCCCGGAGGATAAGAAGGTATCGCTCATTATCGGAGTCGCCGACGGGGATATATCCGGCCTTGACATAGGCAAAGACGCTGTCGGCGGATGGACCGGATACGCCGGAAGTCTCGCCGAAAACGCCCCCGAGATGCTGTATTACACCGGCAAACGGCTGTACAGGCGGGATATCCCCGTCAGAGCCGACGGCCGTTATGATCTGCATTTCGCAGCAAAAGAGCCGTTTGTCATAGATTACGTTGAAATAGAGGTTTACTGAAATGCCTGAAATCAAAAACATCAGCTACGTGAAACAGATCACCCCGTCGGAGAACAATCCGCGCAACAGCGAGGGTGCTTTCCTTGATGTCACCCTCGGCGGGCGTCCGGCGATCCTGTTCGTCTATACCCGCTTCTCCGGCGGCAGCGGAGATCACGCCTCGGCCGATCTCGCCTGCCTGCTGTCGTATGACGGCGGAAGGAGCTTCGAGCTTCCCGAAGGCTCGGATGACGGAGTCATTATCCGCGCATCAGAATACGGCGTAGACAACATAATGAGCGTCTCGCTCATCCGCTTCGTCAGCGGCGACGCCGGAGTCTTCTTCCTGTCGAAGGAGAACACCTCCTTCACCATAGCGCACATCCGGCGCTTTGCATGCGACGACGACATCCTGTCCGGAAAGGGAAGGGAGATCAGGGTAATTCCCTATATCTATCCCGGATATTACGTCGTCAACAACGACCGTCTCCTTCAGCACGGCGGGAACATATACGTCCCGGCGGCGCTCCACCGTTCGGTGATGAGAGACGGCGATATGCTGACCGAGGGAAGGGGAGTCGATTATATATTCGTCTCCGAGGACGACGGCGAGACCTGGCGCGAGATGCCGGGCAACATCTGCCTGTCCGATCCGTACACCTCGTCGGGCCTTCAGGAGCCGGGGCTGATCGACATGCCGGACGGCTCGCTATACTGCTATATGCGCACCGATATCGGGATGCAGTACGAGAGCTTCTCCTCCGACGGCAGATACTGGACGAATCCGCAGCGCTCGCGCTTCACCGCCCCATGCTCGCCGCTCAAGATCAAGCGCCGCCCGTCCGACGGGAAATATTTCGCCGTATGGAATCCCTACGGCGGAGCCGGCGCGCCGCAGCTGATCGATATCGACGATAAGAACCGCGACCGCGACGCCCATACGAGCTGGCAGAGAACGCCGCTCGTTATGGCGGTGAGCGGCAACTGCGCCGACTGGTCGAGGCCGGAGATAGTGGACGACGACCCGAAGCGCGGCTACTGCTACCCGGCGATACATTTCGTCGGTGATGACGCCGTTCTGCTGTCATACTGCAGCGGAGGCCCCGACGACGGGCATGTGCTCTGCCGTACCACGATCGCGAGGATCGAGCTCTGACGGCGAATGGTAATAATAAATCAGCGAGAGACAGGCGCATCCTGTCTCTTTTGATATTTTAACGGATTATTTAACCGCCGGAGCTTTACAAAATCCTCCTTATATGATATAATCAATGGAAAATGCCGATCCCGTCTGAGGTGGAAAGTGAAACATCTGTTCGCGCTGCTGATGCACGCCAGACAATACAGAAAAGACTATGTCCTCGGCCCCGTTTTCAAGGTGATCGAGGCGATATTCGAGCTCATCATACCCATCGTCGTGTCAGATATGATCGACAGGGGCGTCAATACCGGCGACACCGCCTATATCCGCCGGTGCGGCGTGATACTCGCGGTTCTGACGCTCGTCGGCTTCTCGTCTACCATGGTATGCCAGTTCCTCGCCTCCCGCGCGTCGCAGGGCACCGGCACGGTGCTCCGCTCCGAGCTGTTTTCGCATATCATGACGCTGTCGCACTCTCAGCTCGACGGCTTCGGTACGCCGACGATGATATCGAGGGTGTCCGGCGACATAAATCAGGTGCAGACAGCCGCCGCCATGCTGATTCGCCTCGCCGTCAGGGCGCCGTTCCTCGCCGCCGGAGCGATAGTCATGAGCGCGACGATCGATCCGCTGCTATCGCTCATACTTCTCGTCGCCGCCCCGCTGATATATCTTTCCATCATCGGCGTGACGAAGGCCAGCCGCCCGCTTTACAGGGAGATACAGCGCCACAACGACGGGATCACAAGGATAACGAGGGAGAACATAACCGGCTCCCGCGTGATTAGGGCCTTCTCGCGTCAGGAATCGGAGCGCGGGCGCTTCGCCGCAGTAGCCGACGCCTCGCAGCAGGCTTCGGTAAAGGTCGGGGTGATAGCGGCGCTGCTGAATCCCCTGACGACGGTGATAATGAATCTCGGCGTCATCGCCATACTCGGCTTCGGAGGCCTCCGCGTCGATTCGGGCGCTCTCACGCAGGGACAGCTCGTGGCGCTGATAAATTATATAAACCAGATACTTCTCGCGCTGATAGTTCTCGCGAATATAATAAATATCTTCACAAGAGCAGAGGCTTCGGCGGTGCGCATACAGGAGCTGCTTGACACCACTTCTTCGATATCCGATCCAGAGCGTCCCGATGATTTCGATACCTCCGCCCCGGCGGTGGAGCTCAGAAATGTCACGTTTTCCTACGGCTCCGGCGACCCTGTGCTCGAGGATCTTAGCTTTTCCGTCATGCCGGGACAGAGCATAGGCATAATCGGCGGTACCGGCTCCGGCAAGACCTCGATAGCCAACCTCATCATGCGATTCTGGGACGTCCGTCCCGGCATGGGAGAGGTAAGGGTGATGGGCGCCGACGTGAAGAACGTCAGGGCCGCCGATCTCAGGAGCCGGATCGGGCTTGTCCCGCAGAAAGCGGAGCTCGTCTCGGGCACCGTCAGATCGAATCTCCTGTGGGGATGTCCCGGCGCTTCCGACGAGGAGCTGATATCGGCTCTCAAAACGGCGCAGGCGTGGGATTTTGTCGAGGCGAAGGACGGCCTAGACACCCGCGTCGAAATGAGGGGAAGGAACTTTTCCGGCGGACAGAGACAGCGTCTGACCGTCGCAAGGGCTCTCGCGGGGAAGCCGGATATCGTGATCCTCGACGATTCGAGCTCGGCGCTCGACGCGGCAACCGATTCCCGCCTGAGAAAGGCGATTGCGTCCGATCTTTCGGGCTCGGCGATCATCATCATCTCACAGCGCGTCTCATCGGTGAGAGGCTGCGATTCAATCCTCGCGCTCGACGACGGAAGGGCGGCGGGTATCGGCAGCCATGAGGAACTTTACGACAGCTGCCCGCTCTACCGTGAGATCTGTCAGTCCCAGAACGCAGCGAGATAAGGAGGCGGAGGAAGATGAAAAGCGAAAAGAAAAAGCAGAAGATTTCCCCCGCCGTCGTCCGCAGGCTTCTCAGATATGTAAGGCCCTACCGCGGATGGCTGATCCTTTCGATGCTGTGCGCGGCGGGATCGGTGCTGTTCACCCTTTTCACGCCGGTCCTTACCGGCGATATAATCGATCTCGCCATCGGTGCCGGGAACGTCAGGTTCTCCGAATTCCCGAGGCTTCTTACCGAGCTCGGCGTATGCGTCGCGGCCTCGGCCGGACTCACGCTGCTCGGATCGTATTTCAACAACCGCATCACATACAGCTGCGCCGCCGATCTTCGCAAAAAAGCGTTCGAGCATATAACCGGCGCACCGCTTTCCGGCATAGACCGCACCCCGTCAGGCGAGCTGATAAACCGCGTCACCGGAGACGTCGATCTCGTGTCGGACGGCCTTCTTCAGGCCTTCACACAGCTTCTCTCCGGCGCAGCGACGATAATAGGCACGCTCGTTTTCATGCTCAGAGCCTCCGGCGCCGTCACGATCTCGGTGGTGGTGCTGACCCCGCTCTCGATGCTCGCCGCCGCCGTTATAGCCAAGGGATCGTATAAATATTTCACTAAGCAGACCGAGACTCAGGCCGAGATGCTGGGCTACCTTGACGAGTATGTCGGCGGAGCGCGGCTCGTGAAGACGTTCGGCAGGGAGGAGGAAGCCGGGAAGGGCTTCGATGAGATAAACGGACGGCTCTACAAATGCGGCCTGAGGGCTCAGATATACTCCGCCCTTGTGAACCCGACGACAAGGCTGGTGAACAACCTCGTCTACGCCGCCGTCGGAGTAACCGGAGCGCTTATAGCGACCGGCGGGAGCATAACCGTCGGTCAGCTCTCGATGTTCCTTACATACGCCTCGCATTACGCAAAGCCGTTCAATGAGATCTCCGGCATCGCCGCCCAGCTCACGGCTGCGCTGGCCTCGGCTGAGAGGGTGTTCGCCCTGATCGACTCGCCGCTTGAGTACGGCGGCGACCCCGACACCGAAGCGCCGCGCGTCCCGGAGCGGACGGGCGAAGTTATCCTCGACGACGTGAGCTTCAGCTACACGAAGGACCGCAGGCTGATAGAAAACCTCTGCCTGACGGCGAAGCCGGGACAGCGCACCGCCATCGTCGGCCCTACCGGCTGCGGCAAGACGACGATCATAAATCTTCTCATGCGTTTCTACGATGTGAATTCCGGCGATATCTACGCCGACGGCAGGAACGCGTACGATATGCCGCGCTCTGCCCTCCGCTCGAGATACGCCATGGTGCTTCAGGACACATGGCTGATGCGCGGATCGGTCGCCGAGAATATCGGGTACGGCGCGGAAGGCGCTTCGAGAGAGGACATCGAGCAGGCGGCGAGGAGAGCCATGGCTCACCGCTTCATCCGCCAGCTGCCGCAGGGCTATGATACCGTGATCGACGACGACGATTCCCTTTCGGGCGGACAGAAGCAGCTGATATGCATCGCCCGCGTCATGCTCGCCGCCGAGATGTCGCGCCTTCACGGCTCGTCTGCCGAGCCGATGCTTATCCTCGACGAGGCGACGTCAAATATCGACACCCGTACCGAGCTTCTCGTTCAGAAGGCTTTCGCCGACCTGATGCGGGGACGCACCAGCTTTGTCGTCGCTCACCGCCTGTCGACGATACGGGAATCCGACATGATCCTCGTCATGAACGAGGGGCATGTCGTCGAGCAGGGAAATCATGAACAGCTGCTTCAGAAAAACGGCTTCTACGCAAAACTTTGGAAAACAATGACCGAGGAGGAATAAAACAATGGAGAAGGGTTACAAATTTTACTGTCAGCTCGATTACCCGGATTATCACTATCCGGACTCGAAAAACGGCTTCGGGACCATCGCCGACAACGGATGCGGTCCGTGCTGCGCCGCCATGGTGGCGGAAAACATGCTCGGAATAGATTTCAAGCCGTGGAAGGCGTGCCTTCTGGCGATAGCCTGCAAGGCGAGGAACGAGATTCCGGGGACCGATTTCGGTATCTTCACCCCGGTGTTCGCGAAGGAGGTCGGGCTCAACGTCAAAGAGACGCTCGATCCCGATGAGGCGAAGCGCTTCCTTGCCGAGGGCAGAGGCATGATCATCGCCAATACCAAGGGAGACAGGCCGGACGACGGATATATCGGTGTCTTCTCCGACTGCGGGCATTATATCACCCTCACCGATCTCGAAGGCGATAAGGTCCGGGTGCTCGACCCGATGTACAGGGAGGGAAGCGGCCGCTATGACAAGCCGGGACGCGCCGGAAAGGTCGTCATGGAGGGAAAAGAGGCGATAGCCGATTTCGATGTCGTGAGACAGGACTGCTATGGAAGGCCGTACTTCCTGTTCTGGAAATGATCCTGTCTCCGTCAGACGCGTCTTTGAAGTATATCCGGGATAGATAATTTTTCTTAATTAAGCTATGAAAAAAACGATTGCCGCCATCCTCGGCGGCGGATATGACAACTGCATCCTGCCTTTCATGTGGCTTCACGGAGAGGATGAATCTGTCATCCGTGAATATATGAGAGCCATCCATTCGGCGAATATCGGCGCCGTCTGCGTCGAAAGCCGCCCGCATCCCGATTTCGCCGGGCCGAAGTGGTGGAGCGACATGGATGTCATCCTTGATGAAGCCAAAAAAATGGGGATGAAGGTGTGGATCCTCGACGACAGCCACTTTCCCACTGGGTACGCGAACGGGAAGATGGCGGACGCTCCGGACGAGCTATGCCGCCAGTGTCTGGTGTACAGGAGCGTGCCGTGTCCGCCGTCCGGCGGCGAGCTCGTGCTCGATATGGACGAATGCCGCAGGATAACGCCTTTCGTCCCGAACAGCGAGATGGAGAGATACGATGTCGAGCACAGGAACAAGCGCGTCTGGAACGATGACAGGCTGATCGGGCTTGTCGCAGTCAGAAAGGGCGGCAGGTTGCCTGACGGGATCATCGATCTCAGCGGCCGGATAAGCGGCGATACGCTGCGCTTCACTGTGCCGGAGGGCGAGTGGACGCTGTATATCCTGCATCTGACGAGGAACCGCGGTGCCAGACGTCAGTATATCAACATGATGTCTGCGAAATCCTGCCGCATCCTTATCGACGCCGTGCATGAGCTGTTCTGGCAGAGGTATAAGGACGAGTTCGGCAGTACGATAGCCGGATTTTTCTCCGACGAGCCGGAGCTCGGGAACGGTCACCTGTATGAGACAGGCAAACCAATATGGCGGCTTGAGGATCAGGCCTGGAGCTCAGAGGTCGAGGAGGAGCTTCGTGGGCGCTACGGGGACAGCTGGGTCTCGCTTATGCCCCTTTTGTGGGATACCGATTTCGATCCCGAAGCCGCGGCGGATGTGCGGCTCGGTTACATGGATTCGGTCACGCGTCTCGTGGAGCGCAATTTCTCGGAGCAGATCGGCGGCTGGTGCCGTGAGCGTGGTGTGAAGTATATCGGTCATCTGATCGAGGATCAGAATCAGCATTTCAGGACCGGCCCGAGCCTCGGGCACTATTTCCGCGGTCTCGGCGGTCAGGATATGTCGGGGATAGACTGCATCGGCTGGCAGGTGTCCCCTCAGGGAGAGCATGATACCGAAAAACGCACCGGGCGGTTCTATCATTTCGTGCTCGGACGCCTCGCGGCGTCACAGGCCGCCGTCGACCCGATGAAGCACGGAGACAGCATGTGCGAGATATTCGGCGGCTACGGATGGAAGGAGGGCATAAGGACGGAAAAGTATCTCGCCGATCATTTTCTCGTCAGGAACATAAACCATTTCGTCCCGCACGCCTTCAGCCTGAGGGATTATCCCGATTCCGACTGCCCGCCGCACTTTTATCTGAGAGGCAGCGATCCGCAGTTCCGGCATTTCGGCAGGCTGATGCTGTATATGAACCGGGTAAGCACGCTGCTGAGATCCGGAAGCCCGGTATCCGATACGGCGATACTGTACGCCGCCGAAAGCGACTGGATGGGGCGGTGCATGCCTCCCGAGGATATCGCCGAGCCGCTCGCGAGAAACCAGATAAGCTACGATTTCATCCCGGCTGACGTATTCTCGCGCCCAGAGCGGTACGATACCGACCTTTCAGGCGGGCTGTCTGTCAACGGCAGGCGGTACAAGGCGCTGATCATCCCGGCCTGCGACCATCTCGCGCCGTGCGTAAAAGCGGCCGTACCGCTGCTCGAATCGAAGGGAGTCAGGGTAATAGACGCCGGCATCACCGCTCCCGGCATGATCCCGGCGGCGCTGAAGGAGATCGGCGCCGAAGCTCCGGCCCTTTCGCCCGATAATCCTGATCTCAGGACACTGCATATATGCGGGGATATCGACGCGTGGATGCTGGTGAACGAGGGAAGCGAGGCATGGACCGGCGAACTCACGATGCCGACAGTAGGCGGATGCGTCCGCTATGACGCGTGGGACAACCGTCTTCACACGGTGAAAACCGATCGCGGCGACGATTCGACGACCGTATATCTGACGGTAAGACCGCTTCACAGCGTCATACTGCTGTTCGGCTATGATCCTGACGCCGGCAGCGTCATTCCCGAGGCGCGGCTCAGCGAAAAGCTGCTTCTCACAGACGGCTGGAGGCGGAGCGTCTGCCGCGCGGTTGATTATCCGTGGTTTGAAAATGAAAAAACGGTCTCGCTGCCGGATGTTCTCGCTGATGAGATGCCGCATTTTTCGGGTTTTGTGAGATATGAAAACTCATTTGTCATGGGATCCGATCAAAAGCGCGCGAATGTCATCGTAACCGACGCGTACGAGGGCGTCGAGCTGTTCATCAACGGCGTAAGCCTAGGTCTTCAGATAGCGCCGCCGTTCCGTTACGATATCACCTCCGCCGTGAAGCCGGGAAAAAATACGATCATGATCGAAGTCGCCACTACGCTTGAGCGTGAAAACGCTTCGGATGATACGCCGTCGTGCCCGTCAGGCATAAACGGGATATGCGAGATCGAGTGGTCGGGCGGAAGTGATACAGGCGAAATGCGTTAATAAAAAAGATAAAATTCAGGGTATTGCAATTTCCCCCGAAGTATGATATAATATATACGTTCGGGGGCTTAGCTCAGCTGGTTAGAGCGCATGCTTCACACGCATGAGGCCACTGGTTCGAGTCCAGCAGTCCCCACCAGAAAACCTCTCCTTTCAGAAAAACGGGAGAGGTTGTTTTTTTGCCCAAAATATAAAAATCACCTATACCGACAGGCGATACGGGTCGAAAAACGCGTTATTGCAAATCCATGGATCGTATGCTATAATATGATCAGATGATAAATAAAAAGGAGATGATCATATGGATCTCGGGAACAGAATAAAGCAGCTTCGGGCAAAATCCGGGCTTACTCAGGAACAGCTCGGCATGAAACTCGGCATCGGCGCGCAGGCTGTTTCGAAATGGGAAAACTCGGCAGCCATGCCCGATATAACGCTGCTGCCGGCAATAGCGGAGGTTTTCGGCGTGACTGTCGACGATCTTTTCGACCTTACCGCCGAGCAGCGTCTGAATCGAATAGAAAACCGCCTTGACGCGGAGAATGAGCTGCCGAGCGACGTTTTTTATGAATATGAAGATTATCTCAAATCGCGTCTGACGAACGAGAGCTTAAAAAAACGCTCGACGGAGCTTCTCGCTTTCCTGTATTGGCACCGCATGAACTCATACGCCGAAAAGGTAAGATCGTATGCGAAAGAGGCGATCCGCATGTCTCCCGGCGAAAAGGGATGTCAGTGGATGCTTCAGATGGCTGAAGGGCACGCCGCCTGGGACTGGAATATCTCAAATCATGGCAAAGCCGTCGATTTTTATCGTCAGATCGCGGATGAGAATCCCGACGCCGGGCTTCCGTATCTGTATCTGCTCGACAACCTGCTGGCGGACCGCCGCGCGGACGAGGCTGAGCGAGTGCTTGAGAGATACGCATCTCTGCCGGGCGTAAGTCCCGTAAAAGTCGGTATCTATCGCGCGCATATCGCGCTGGCAAGGTTTGACGAGCCGACGGCGGACCGGATCGTTGAGGAGCTCGGAAGGGAATATCCCGACGACGACGTCTTCCTGTTTGAAGCCGCGCAGTATTACGCCGGGAAGTGCGGCTACGACAAGGCGATCGAATACTATGAGCGTTCCTTCGAGCTCGATCCGCAGCGTCCGAGATTCCAGGACGCGCTGAAAGCGATCGCCGATATATATGAAATCCGTGGCGATTATGCAAACGCGGCAATAACGTACGACAGGATCATCGGCCTTCTTGAAAGCGAATGGGGGATGACCGATGAGTCGGTACTGCTTGAGGCGAAAAGCGAAAAAGCGAGGCTACTTGAAAAGTCACGGCATACAAAGTGACAGCTGATACGCATAACTCCCCGTCCGGGAAGCCGGGCGGGGAGCCGTTTTATGCGTTTATATGCTTTTAGCCGACGGTGACTTACTGCGCGTAGATCTGGGAGGCGGAATCGGAGTCGAGAATGAGCGTCCAGTCGGGATGAGTTTTCAGCAGCGTCGCGGGCACGGACGGCGTGACGGTGTTGGAGAAGGTCTTCTTTATCGCGTCGGCCTTGACTATGCCGGGAACGAGCGAGATGATGGCGCGGCAGGAGAGGATGGCCTTCGGAGCCATGGATATCGCCTGATCCGGCACCTCCTCGGGGGAGGCGAACCATTTCTCGCGGACCTGCTGAGCCTTGCAGCGGTCGTCGAGATTCACGGTGATGTAGGTCTCGTCGGTGTCAAAGTCGGCTGGCGGATCGTTGAAGGCGATATGGCCGTTCTCGCCGATACCGACGACTCCGACATCTATCGGCGCGGCTTTGAAGAGTTCGGTAAGAGCCTCTATCCGCTCGGCTACCTCCTCGGGCGTGCCCTCGCCGTTCACGTAATGAACGTTCTTGAGCGGGAGCGGCAGGGTGTCTACGAAACGCTCTTTAAGGTATTTTCTGAACGAGGCTATGTGCTCCGACGAGAGCCCGACATACTCGTCAAGATGGAACATCGTGACTCTTGTCCAGTCTATCGGCTCGTTATGGAGATTTTCGAACATTTCAAACTGTGATGCGCCGGTGGAGAGCAGAATCCTCGCTTCTCCGCGCTGAGCGATGGAGAGATTTATACGACGGGCTACAAGCTCGGCCGCGGCGAGACCGGCGGCGACCCGATCCTTTTCAATCTGAAGAATCATGATAGAAGATGTCCTCCGTGAAGTTTATATTGATCCACTATAAATTATACACCATTATGATGAGGATTTCAACAGATATTATAAAAATTAATAAAATCAGACTGCATTTCCGCCCGGAAAATGATATAATCATATTGATATATGAAACAGCCCGATCAAAACGAAAGGAGACGCCATGAAGAAGACAGCCGCCGTGATATGTCTTGCGCTTTTTCTGACTTCGTCGGTTTACGCGGATCAGATAATAGGCTTTCAGCCGAAGCAGCCCGAGACCGCGGCGCCGCCTCCCGTTGTCGAAGCGCAGGAGCCTGCTCCGCAGCCCGAAGCCGGAGGGGGAGATGTTCAGCAGGGAGAAGCCGGGCAGGATGAGGCGAACCCGGAAGGAGGTCAGGCGGACGCCGAGACGACAACGGAGGACGAGTTCATCGCCCCCGACACCTATCCGGCGTATCTCGCGCCGCAGTACGCGAGGGAGACCGTCGACGGCATCTCGTTTCTCGAATCCGAAGACGGCAGCCATCTTATGATCGTCGGATTCAGAGGCGACGCGGCGGAGGGAGGCAGAGTGGTGATACCCGAGCAGATCGAAGGCATCCCTGTGACCGAGATCGCCGAATCGGCTTTCGCCGGCAACGACGTGATCAGATATCTCTCGATCCCTGACAGCGTCACAGTGATAGGCGAATACGCCGTGAGCAGGGCCTTCAATCTCGAGACGGCGGTGCTCCCGAAGTCGATGCCGGAGATCCCCGCCGGGATGTTCGAGGGCTGCCGCTCGCTGAAGACGATAGAACTCCCGGCCGATCTCACGTATATCGGCGATATGGCTTTTTCCGGCTGCACGGTGCTCGGCAGGGTATATGTCCCGGCTACTGTAAATCATATCGGCTTCGACGCGTTCGCCGCCTGCGAGAAGCTGCTGCTCGACTGCACCGACAATAACTTCGCCGCCGGCTACGCCGAGGTGAACGGCATAGAAACTGCCGGAAGCGAGACATGGAACTCGATGCTGATAAAGATGGCGGTCATAACGGCGGTTCTCGGTGCGGCGGTCTTCGCGGCGCCGAGGATAATCCGCGCAGTCAGAAAAAAGAAAAAGTGATACAGGCACAGTAAACGCCCCGCGCAGATAACGACGGGACGTTTCTTTATGATCATATCATTTTTCGAAGCTTTTGATCTTCTCGCTTCCGTACTCGGCGATCTCGCTCAGCAGCGCCTCGAGGCTTTCATACGGGGCGTCGGGCGTCGCGCCGTTGCCGAGCGTCAGCATGAACCGGCCGTCGGGCCTTGCGTAGGCGTCTATCAGGAATCTCACCTCCCGGCGGACATCCTCCGGCGTGCCGTAAGGTATCGTCTGTTGTACGTCGAATCCGGCCCATATCGAGATCCTGTTGCCGTATTTTTCGGCGATCTTCCGCTCATCCATGGTGTATTTCTGGATCGGATGCAGCACGTCTATGCCGAGATCTATGAACCGTGGCAGGAAAGCTTCAATATTGCCGCAGGTGTGGAGCCAGAAATGCATGCCGAGAGAATGGACGCGGTCGATAATCTCCTTGTAGTACGGATAGAAGAACTCGTCGAATATCGCGTTGCTGAAGAAGGTGCTTTTCTGTGTCCCGAGATCGTCCGATGTGAATATGCCGTCGAGCCCGAGCTCGTATTTTCCGCGCTCGATCATTCTGAGATAGAAGTCGGTCAGTTTGCGGAACAGCCTGTGCACCTCGTCGGGATAGAGATAGAAATCGGTCAGCGCGTCCTCCATCCCTCGTATGCTCCAGAAGCGCTCGAAGAAAAAGTACCACCAGCAGCCGAGACGGTATCTGCCGTCGCCCGGAACATTTCCGGATATGAGACCCGGATAATCGGCAGACGGGAAGTCGTCGAGCATCGGATCGAGGTCGGTTTCCCACTCCTTGATGAATCCGGCGTTGTCAAGTGCCTTTCCGCTCGTATCCTCGTCATGCCAACACCAGCGGTATGACGGATCGTCTGCGGGAGCGTTATAAATCGAAGGTATCCCGAACCATATCGGCTGGAAATCGAAGGGGTAGCTGTCAAGCAGTCTAGCGGCCTCCTCCTTTCGGTCGCCGAATATCGACGGATTTGCCCAGAAGTGTATCATCATAGGCACCCGTCCGACCGTGCCGCGTCCTTCGATGACTCGGCATAGCTCGTCGCGGGTGAGCGGAGTGAGAATCTTGTTCATTTCGCGGTTCAGCCTTCTCCTTCAAGTGCGTCCATGAGCTTTGTCATGTTCTTATCCCATTTCTTCATTGATTTCTCAAGCACGCTCGCTATCGAATCCTTTTTAATGTTTCCGTAGAAGATCTCGTATATGCCGCTGATCGTGTCGCCCCAGGCGAACGAGAAATCGACGGCCACGCTGTCATGCACGAGATCTATCATCTTCGCCGTCTTCTCGTCACGGGTGTACTTGTTCTTGAGCGCTATCTCGTAGTAGGCCGGGATGACGATGGACGAGTTCATGCTGCACATTGCCTCAAGAGCGCAGCCGATGGCAGGCAGGCGGTCTGCGGAGGCGGTGATCGGTATGCCGTATATCGGCACGCCGTCGTACTGGTTCACGCGGTAAAGCTCCTGCGACTCGTCGTATTTCGGGAACGGTATTATCGTGAAATCGTTCTGCATATTGCGGGTCAGCTTGTTTCCGGCTACGCCGAAGGTCGCCGGCATGAACAGCACGCGCCCCTCGGAGAACATCTCGAGCGCCGGGGTGTCATATTCTGCGTTCGGCATGAGGCGGCAGAAATCATGGTCGAAGAACATGCTGTGCATCTTGTTGAAGACGTCTATGGTGTGCTCGTTGTTCACGCTGACGACATACCGCCCGTCCTCACCGACCGAGGTGTACACGACACCGGCGGCGAAGCTCATGCCGTTGAGGATGTGCCCCTCCTGCATGACCAGTCCCCAGACGTCCTCGTTGCCCTGCTGACCGTCGCCGTTCAGGTCGGTATAAACGCCCTCGGAATATTCGGACAGCTTGTCGAGAGTCCATGTGCCGCTGTCGATGACGGTGTAGATGTCGTCGCCGGTATAGTAATCGGCCCACATCGTGGTGTTGCAGAACATGGCGTAGATGTACGCGATGAAGTTGTTCGTTATATCGCCGGTGATCCAGTAGTAGTTGTCCTTGTAGTTGACGTTGCTGTTGTAGAGCTGGCTCCAGTACGGAGCGTCGAGGTTGAGGTTCTCGACTCCCTTGAGATTTATAAGATAATTCTTCGACGCCAGATTGACGTTGAAGCGGGTGTGCCCGCAGAAGACGTCATAATCGTCGGAGCCCGCGGTTATCGAGTTTGTGACCGTCTTGTTGAAGCTGTCGTAGCCTGTCGTCGCCACCAGCTTTATCTTCAGCCCGAAGCGGCTTTCAATCTCTGAGTTCCGCTGCCAGAGAGCGGCGTTGACGACGTCACCTGTGTCGTCCTCCTCGGAGAGCGCGATGTTTGACGTCTCGAATGATGATATAAAGCGGATCTCGGTGCCTCCGAAATCGAGATCATCGGGCAGACTGTCAAGATACACCGGTCCTTCCGGCTCGGTCACGGCCTCTGTCCCGGCGTCCGAATCGGCTGTCGATGATACCGGCGCGTCGGATGTTTCGCCGCAGGCCGACGCCGATATAAGGATGAGGAACGCCGCGGCTGCGGACATGATCCTCAGCGGATAACTGCTTTTCATGGAACCCTCCCAGTATTATGTATGGTGTGCTTTTTCTTTGTCTTTGATCCTCATTACGGAGAAGAAACGGCGTAGCATGTCCCCGCACTCGTCTTCGAGCACCCCTCCGGTGACCTTCGGCCTGAACAAGGGGTATTCTAGCATGTTCATGACCGATCTGTACGCTCCCGCCTTAGGGTCCTTAGCGCCGTAAACGACACGTTCTATCCTTGCAGACGATATAAGCCCGGCGCACATCGGGCACGGCTCAAGCGTGACGTAAAGTGTGCATCCGGTAAGCCGCCAGCCTCCGAGAGCGCGGCAGGCCGTATCAATCGCGTCGTGCTCGGCGTGTGCCGATGCGCGTTTGTCGCGCTCGCGGGTGTTGTGCGCCGAAGCGATCATCTCCCGCCTGCCGTCCTTCTCTCTTACTATGACGCAGCCGACAGGCGCCTCTCCTTCATCGAAGGCGGCCTGCGCTTCCTTCAGCGCCTCGCGCATGAATCCCTCGTCCTCCGCCAGCCGTGCCGCGGCTCTCTCGGCGGCCGCTTTTTTTCTGTCCTTGTATGACATTACAGCGACAGGACCATAACGGTCACAAGGGCGACGACTATTATATATATCACCGACAGCGGTCTTATCGCCGCCCAGGCGGCGGCCCTGAGGCTCACCTCGTTCACGCTCTCCGGCAGACGTCCGCCGCGGCGCATCAGCATGATCATGCCGAAGACGCCGAGAGCCATGATGACAGAGGAGATCGAGACATACAGTATCGCGTACAGATCGCGGTCAAGCATCGTGTAGATGTAATCATATCCGACCGAGATCGCGTTGTTCAGCATATGTATCAGCATGCCGGGCCAGAGACGCCCGGTATAAACCGCCAGCCACCCGAATACGAGCCCGGCACAGAAAGCGTAGAAGAACTGCTGAACGGTGCAGTGCATCAGAGCGAACAGGAGCGAGCTGAGGATGACGGCGAATGCCGCGTTGTAGCGCTTCAGGACGCCGGCTACGCATCCGCGGAAGAGAAGCTCCTCCACGAATCCGGGAACGACAGCCACCGAGACGAGGTAGGCGATTATCCCTCCGATATCCGCCGGCAGCTCCTCGCTGAGACCGACGTAAAAGTCGAATCCGGCGGACTCGAACATGTCGAGGATCATGCCGGATATTATCCCGGCGGTCTCAACGGCGCACAGCCCGGCGAAAACGGCGTAGAACAGCCCGATCTTCGCCCTTCCCATGACAGTCTGCCCTCCTTCCGGCAGCTGAGCCAGCCTGAACGGGGATATGTGGCCGAATGCCATGATGATCACGGCCGGGATGATGAACTCGATCGTGTAGGTGATCGCTTCCGAAGCGTAGAGGACAGCGTAGTGCGCCTCATCGAACGGGAAGAGGGCGGAGAGCGTAAGATATACCGCGTCGTTTATGATCCACGAGAAGAAATAAGAGCAGCAGTGGATCGTCAGAGCCGCGAATATAACGTTGAGATCCCGGCGCAGATTCCTTCCGCCGTATATCGGATGCGAGGCGGCTGTCGGAGCCTGACGGTATGGGAGAGTGTTGTATGTCATTTAATAGGTGTTCGTTCAGATGATATTTGGCTTATCGGGTTCATGAGCAGAGGCTGATGACGAGCCGGTCGAGCAGCACGGAGCTGTCGAGCGGCGACGTCTTCATCAGCCGGTCGCACTGACGGCAGGCGTCGAGACCGGCCTTCAGCTCGGCGAGCGGCGTCTTTGAAGCCGCCGATATATATATCCCCGCCCGGTAAGAGTTCATTTTCAGCGCGGCGGAAACGGCAGGAGCGGCGGCTCCGCCGTCGAGCATCGCGCGTATCGCGGTAAGCTCAGACCATATGCGGGAGATCGATCCGAGTATGAATTCGGGCGGATAGAGCTTTGACGCGTCCGGGTGAGCGCGCATCTCCCTGAGTATGCGGAACGCCTTTCGGCAGTCGCGGCTGAGAAGCGCGTTGGAAAAGTCGAAATCCCCGAACTCGAAAAGCTCGGTGACGTTAGCTCTGATATCTTCCGGCGTCACGGTCTTCCGACCGGATGAAAGAAGATATGCCGAAAGCTTGTCTATCTCGCCGGAGAGTCTGTACATATCGCGCCCGGCTGTCTGTATCAGGAATTTGGCGCTCTCTGGCGGGCATTCGGCTCCATCGGCCTCAAAGTGCCGGATTATCCACTGCGCGAGCTTCGCCGGAGTCTCATGAGGGAATACGACGACATTGAGGACGGAGGCGAGCTTCGTCTGAGCTCCGGCCGCCTTTCTGTCGGACGCCTGAACATATTTCGACGTGTCTACATACGGCAGCTCGTCCGACGTGCAGTGCATTATCACCGTCGTCTCGGGATGCTCCGGGATGATCGAGAGGACGGCGCACAGCTCGTCAAGCTCGCTTTCCCTCATCGACACCGGGGAGATCCCCGAAATCTCCACCGTCTTCCTGTCCGCGAAGGAGGGAAGGGCCTCGATGGCGTCTTTCAGCGCCTGAGGAGTATAGCTCTCGGCGTTTAAAAGCCAGCGGTTGAACATATCAGAAGGATCGGATACCGCCGCGGCCGTCAGCTGTCTTTTCCAGTAATTTTTCAGGTATTCCTCGTCTCCGAGCAGCAGAAAGCCGCCGGTTATCCCTTTTTTTATCAGAGCGCTCAGCGCGTTGTATTGTATAACGCTCATTTTTCCTGCTCCGGGGCTATCGGTTTTACCGTTATCGTGAGATCGGCCCTCTGCTGAGTCATGCCGCTCGAATCTATCGAATAGCGCATTTTCATGACGCCGCCTTCGGGGAACCTGACGCCGTTCTCGAAGGATACCGTCGTCAGAGTGAAGCCTGCCGGACCGCCTCCGGGGAATATGCGGGACGGGATCAGGCTTTTTGTCCCGAAACAGACGCGGCTTTTCGGGATCGTGTCGGAGAAGACCAGCGCCGTGTCGATCTCGTCAAATAACTCCCCGTCGGTTCCGTCTTCGCCGATATCCGCGAGCTCCGAAAAATCAGGCTCATCGTCGGAGCCGTTTCCTCCGTCTCCCGAGATGAGCAGATATTTCAGGAATTCCCTGAATGCCTCCTCGCTTTTTATCTCCGACATCTTCTTTATGAACTCCCGCCAGTCCTTTGTCGTCGACCGCACGAGAAAAACGGTGCCGGGAGACGATTCGCCGAAGCTGATCACCGTGAGAGATTTTGAATCTGAGATGCCGTCGGAGGATGTGTCCTCGCAGTACCTTACCTCGGTCTGACCGCCGGACGATACCATGGATCCCCGCGTTATTATCTCGATATCCTCGCTTACGGCGTTCTTTATCAGCTCGTCTGTGCGGCTGTTTAGCTTTTCGATCTCGGCTTCATCCATGGTGAGAGCCGATTCCGAGTCTATCATGGCGAAGTTGGAGTAGATCAGATTGTCCATCCTGCCCTTAAGGCAGACGCTGACCGGCACGGCGAGACCGTTTTCCAGCTCCTCACGCGTAGCGGTCATCACCGGCGCAAGGATGTCGTAATCGGGGACGCCGGCGAGGGAAGGGATCGTATGAATAAGTTTGTCGTAATATCCGTCCATTGAGTCTGTTCATCCGCGGCTCTGCCGCGTTTTCAGCGAAGCCGTTTTCACTCGCCCTCGAAGGCTGTGATGACCTTGTCGAGCTTTTTCTGGTATGACGTTACCTTCTTCGCCCATCTTGAAGCCACGTCGTCCTTCTCCGACTGGACAAAGCCGCGCAGCGTCGTGAGTATGTCGATGCTCTGACCGTTCAGCATGAAGCCGAGATCGGCATAATATGTGCTGAGCATTATCCTCATGGTCTCCTCCGAGGCGTCGTCGCGGAGGAATTTGCCCTTGAGCAGGGTCTCGATGTAGGCCGGCTGGACCGTCATCCTCGACATGTAGGCGCAGTCCTCGAGGAACATGCCCACGAGATCCTCGTCGAGCACCACCAGCGGCACTGACATAGCCGCGCCGATATTGGCCTGATAATGGATCTTGTAGTCGGGCTGGTTCTCGTCGAGCTTCGGGATCGGAACGATGCCAAAATCGGAGATCATGTTTCGCATGCGCTCGACGCCCTTGAGGTTGGCGATCCAGAACAGCGCCCTGTCCTCGGCGAGAGCGTCCATCGGGGCGTACTCGCGGTCGACTCCTGCGTAGCGGTCGCATATATAGCTTCCGGTGTTGATGCTGCAGAGGGTGTTTATCGCCTCGTTTATGCGCAGGAATTCCGGCGTGTCGATGGCGAGACTCGGCAGATCGTTTTCGTCCTTCGTGATGGTCTGATATCCGGTTCCGGAAAGGAAGCAGTCGATGACGAAGGTGTTCCCGATGAATCCGAGCGTATCGAGCTGGGTGATCTTGCCGTCTCCGTCGAGATCGGAGGTGACGGTTTTCGTCATCGAGCCCATCTGGTCAAAGGTCCATCTCTGCTCGCGGACGATGGCGTAAAGGTCCTCGAAGCCGTAATTCTCATGCACGACCTTGTTGAACAGGGTGCACGGCGTAGCGCCGAGGGCGTGTATGTTCGTGTCGCTGTAAACGAAGTAGTTTTTGCCGGCGATAGAGCTTCCGGCGAGCATGAGCGAATTCCAGTAAGGCTTGCTGAAGTCGAGATGCGGGTATTCGTTCAGCTCGTGCGACAGCCCGGCGATGGCGAGGTTCATTGAGAAGTTTCCGTTCACCTCTACCATGTCGTAGTCGCCGCTTCCTGCCTGGACGGCCTTTTTCACCGCCGAGACGATGCTGTTGTCATCCTTGAAGGCCGCCTGGATATCTATGTTGTATTTCTCGCTCAGCTTGCTGTCGCGCTCGAAGATCGCGTCGTTCAGCGCCTCTCCGTTGAGCTCGGTGGCGGCGAAGTCGAGGTTCGGCTCGAGCTGGTTGCCGTTGTAGAGTATATTGAAGGCGCGTCCGCCGTAATCGGCGGCCTCGAAGTGAGGATCGTAATCCTCGGTCGTGATCTCCGGCTCCGTCTCGGCGTTATCGTCGGCGGCGGCCGCGGTCTCGGCGGCGGCGGTGGTGGAGGCAGGCGACGGCTCGGCGGTTTCGCCGCAGGCTGCGAGCGCGAGGGAGGCGAGAAGCAGCGCCGATACAAGGCGCGATGCTGAATATCTATTCATAATGACATACTCTCCATCTTATTATAGTTTTAGTTAATTATATCGCATATCGGCGGATTTGTCAAGATAAATATTATTATTTGAAGCTTTCCCAGTGTTTATGCGGCGCTTTTTCATCGGCGGCACTTGACATAGGCCTTTACAGGTGGTATAATTCATCTGTCAGACCCAGCCGAAAGGACTTTCCATATGCGACTCGGACTTTATACGGACACTCATTACTCATCGTTTGATATCGGCGGCAGCGCGAGACGCCGGACCCTCGCTCCGGATCGCGTGAGGGCGGCGTACGACAGCTTCATCGCGCGCGGCTGCGATATGGCAGTATGCCTCGGCGATCTCACGGACGGCGACGTTTCCGCCGAAAAGGAGAGGGAAAACCTCGTCTTTCTCGCGTCGGTCATCGATTCGTACCCGATCCCTACTGTCGTGCTAATGGGAAATCACGACGCGTTCGATTTCACCCCGGATGAATTCTATTCTCTCATCGGAGAGGACAAACGCCCGCATGACATAAGCGACGGCGGCAGGAAACTGATCTTCATCGACGCCTGCTGGTTCAGGGACGGCAGGCATTACATGCCGGGGGATTCGGACTGGACGGATACCTTCTATCCGTACGCCGGCGATATCCCGCGTCTTCTCGGAGACTGCCGCGAGGCGTATATCTTCATGCATCAGAACATAGACCCGGATCTTCCGCAGAATCACCGCCTTTACAACGCGGACAGGATGATATCCGTGATAAGGGATGACGGACGGGTGAAAAAGGTGTTTCAGGGACATTATCATCCCGGGCATGTCTCTGAGCATGATGGCATCGGGTACGTCACGCTTCCCGCATTGTGCGAGAATGACGGCGCTTATCTGATAACCGATCTGTGATCCCGCTTCTGGAAAGGAAGGATATGCCATGCGTTTCGTTTACGACCATGACCTGCATATACATACGAATATATCTCCCTGCGCCTCCGACCCGGAGCAGACGCCTTCAAGGCTGCTGAAATACGCTGAGGACAACGGGCTGAGGACGATCTGCGTGACGGATCACTACTGGGACGAGACGGTCGGGTCCGGCGCGTCACTTCAGTGGTATCTCAGGCAGAACACCGCGAAGATAAAGGAGGCTCTCCCTCTGCCGAAAAAGGACGGGATCCGCTTTATGTTCGGCGCCGAGTGCGAGATGGACAACGGCAGCAGGATAGGCGTCGGCAGGGAGATGACGGAGGAGCTCGAATTCATCATCGTGCCGATAAACCATCTCCATCTCACCGGCATAACGTCACGCGGAGACGAGACGCCGCGGGAGAGGGCGGAAATGCTCGTGCGCCGTTTCGACGCCCTTCTCGATTCGGGCCTCCCGATGAAGAAGGTCGGCCTCGCGCATTTCACAGACGGTCTCGTCTATACTGCCGGCACGTCGTATGACGTGCTCAGTCTCATCCCCGAAAGCGAATACCGCCGCCTGTTCGGGCTCGCCGCGAAGGCCGGGATGGGGATAGAGCTCAACATGCCAGCCGCAAAGCCGGGCTTCGGATGGTATAACGACAGCTTTGAGCTCGGGATCTACATGATCGCGAGGGAGATGGGCTGCAAATTCTATTTCGGATCGGACGCGCACACGGTAAAGGGCCTGCTCGCGGCGAAGGAGAAGGCCGAGAGGACGATAGATCTTCTGCATCTCACCGAGGACGACAAATTCGAGCTCGCGAGAGCGGTATAGATGAGCGTCATTTGATATATTTTTCCCGCCGGCTGCGCAGCGGCCGGCGGGAACAGGTTTATTATCAAAAATAATAATGACTTGACGAGGCTGATGCGGCACGGCGGCGCTTGGAGGTCATTCTTTAATCCATTCCCGCCGCCTCGCGCAGGATCCTTATCTCATCCTCTCTGTAAGGCGTCCCGTCAGGATAGAGCAGATCATGCTGCCAGACGGATGGCTCGGGATCGGGCGTTCCGCCGTTCATAGTGCTCCATGACAGGTTGGTCTGCGTTTTCCCTTTGACCAGCCCCCACTGCCACACGCTGATCCTGTTTTCCTTGAAGAAGGGGATGTGAGTGGTTATCTCGCTTCCCAGCGGGCGGTGCATCCATTCGGTTATGAGGATCGGCTGACCTTCAAACTGCCTGACGAGCTTTTTCGTGGCGTCAAGATCGGAATACGCGTGCAGGCTGAGGACGTCGGAAAGCGATATGATCTCCTTGTTCATGGCGCTGAAATCCTCTCCGTAATTCCAGAGGCAGGCGGTAAGCGGCTGAGACGGCGACTCCATGCGGGCCCATTCGAAGGCCTTCCGCAGGAGAGGAAGGCTTTTCTCCCTCCTGTCAGTGTTTCCCGCCTCGTTGTAAAGATCCCACGCGATGATTCTCGGATCGCCGCGGTGTTGTCCTATGATCGAGCTGATATATCCGGCGCATTCGTCGATGTCGGTCAGGCAAAAGCCGGGGCTCGGGACCCATCGGCTGTTGTGCACTCCGGGAACGGGATCCGGCTGAGGTCCGTAGACAGGATCGGCTCCGAAGTCGAAAGCGCAGTCATCGAACATGACCGGCATGACGGAAAGCCCTTCGTCGGTGGATATCGAGAGAAATTCCTCAAAATGCCTCTCCGTCGTCTCCCCCTCGGCCTTCCATACGGCGTATGAAAGGAAGACCCGGACCGAATTCAGGCCGCAGAGCCGCGCCAGCCTGAGCTCGCGGCGTATGAGTCCGGGATTGAAGGTCTCAGATCGCCACATCTCGATGTCGTTTACGGCGTCCGACGGGACATAATTTGCTCCGACCGTCCACGGCACAGATGAATACCATTCCTCTCTGCGGCGTGTTGTCCATTTTTCCATAGGTTTCACCTATTGCGCGAAAGTTGAAAAGAGATTTTATTATTTATTAAATGATTGTAAATAATCTTATGGTATAATATCCCGGAATACATCCGGAAAGAGCGATTCTGACAATGAGACTGCGCAGAGAATTGTATATTCCCGCCTGGAAGGCGCTCAAAAAGAGATATTTTCTGAATGTCGTCATCATATTCGTCGTCGGCATAATCCTGCATGACGGGTATAACTATGTCAGCGGCTGGGGCGCGGACGGTCTGCGCAGTCTGTCATATATATTCGGCGAAGACAGAAAGAGCAATACCGAGGTCCTTGAGGATTTTCTCCGTCATCAGGAGCTCATCGAGTTTTCCGGCATCGCCGAGACCGCAAGGAACTCCGGCGTATCCGAGCTTACCGTGACTGATTTCATCGCGAGTCAGGAGGAGCTTGAGGCGCCCCCGCCGCCTGAGGAAGGGCTCAGCAGCGGGCAGAGATACACCAAAGGGCTGTTTTCGGTATTCGTAAATGAGATCACCTCATCCGGCTCGCTCGGGTTCGGCGTGCTGAACGGGATAAACAAGCTGGTCTTTCACGACAGTATAGGGGAGTCGGTCACCATCTTCATAATGACGGTGATAGTTGCCCTGATCTGGATATTCATAAAGAATCTCATCCTGATTGGCCGGTGCCGGTATTTTCTGGAGCACAGGCTCTATCCCGAGACATCTGCCGACAGGCTGCTGTTCGTCTTCCGCACCGGGCAGATACGCCATGCCGCATTTGTCATGCTGATCCGCTCTCTTCTGCAGACGGCGTGGAACCTGACGATCGTCGGCGGCATGATGAAGCACTACGAGTACATGATGATACCGTATGTGCTCGCCGAGGACCCGAAGATATCGAGGAAAGAGGCGTTCTCAAGATCAAAGGAGCTGATGCGCGGGGAGAAAATGAACGCTTTTCTGCTCGATCTCTCGCTTTTTCCGTCGGTTCTGCTCGACGGCGTCACCTTCCATATAACGTCCCTGTTCTTCTTCAATATATTCCGCGAGTGCCTTCTTGCCGAATTCGCGGCGGCGCTGAGGCTGGAAAAGGGGCTTGTGTATGACAGGCGTCTTTGTGAAAACATCGGCCGTCTCGCCGAATATCCCGACGAAATGTCCCTTACTCCCTACATGGAGAAGAGAAAATGGCTGTCGTCCGATTACGACAAGGATTACGGCGGCGATATGCCGGTGATGTTCTTCTTCTTCTTCTCGCTTATAGGCTGGGTGTGGGAGGTGTTCTTCTATCTCATGAACGAGGGGCGCTTCATCAACCGCGGCACGATGCTCGGCCCGTGGCTTCCGATCTACGGTCTGGCGGGATGGGTGATAATCTATCTTCTCCGTCCGCTCAGAAAGAAGCCGCCGTTGATGTTTTTCGGCACTCTCTCCGTATGCGGCTCGATGGAATACTTCACATCATGGATCCTCGAGCTTATCTTCCATCAGAGATGGTGGGATTACGCCGGATATTTCATGAATCTTCACGGCCGCATATGTCTTGAGGGACTGCTCGTCTTCGGTCTCGCCGGCGTCACGATGACGTATTTCATCGCTCCCGTCGCCGACAACCTGTTCCGCAGGATCCCATACCGCGCGCGGAAGATCATATTCACGGCGCTCATACTGCTCTTTATAGCCGATCTCGGCTTCTCGGCGCTCTACCCGAACACCGGCAACGGCATCACGGAGGGCTTCCACTGAGATCCGGAGAAAAAACCACAACCTTAATTATCGGAGTCTTATATGCTTGATCTTCTTAAAAAACTGATTTCAATTCACGCATTTTCCGGCCGTGAGGATGAGCTCGCGGCGTTTATAAAGGATTATATGACGCCTCTTTCCGACGAGGTGCGTATCGACCGCCTCGGCAGCGTGATCTGCGTCATCCGCGGCGACGGCGAGGATAAGAAGAAGCTGATGTACGCCGCCCATATGGATGAGGTCGGCATGATAGTGACGTATATCGAGAGCAGCGGATATATCCGCTTCACCAACAACGGTTTCCCGAACTGGACGTCTCTCGCCTACCGCGAGGTTGTTTTCGAGAGCGGAGCGCACGGCATGGTCGTGCCTCAGGTCGGCTGCGACGGAAGTCCTTCGCCTGAGAAGATGTACGTCGACATCGGAACTTCGAGCCGTGAGGAAACGGAAAAGTATGTGAATATCGGAGACTGCTTCGCCGCCGTGAACTATCTGACCGAAATGAGCGGCTCCGTCGTCGCCGGACGCCCGATCGACAACAGGATCGGATGCGCCGTGCTGATGAAGCTTGCCGAGCGTCTTCACAACCGTCCAGACAGGCCTTATCACGACGTTTATCTCGTCTTCACCGTACAGGAGGAGACAGCGCTACCGGCAGTCGGAGGATCGGCCGCCGCCTTCGGCGTCATGCCGGATATCGGCATCGCCGTCGACGTCTGCGCCACAGGCGACGCGATAGGAGCCCTTCCGATGGATTCGAGAGTCGGCGGCGGAGCCGTCGTCCAGATAAGGGACAACACCGCCGTATTCGACAGGGAGCTTGTAAAGCAGATAATCTCTGCCTGCGATGAAAAGGCGATACCGTACCAGCGTCTTGTCGCGTACAACGGCGGGACAGACGCCGTGCCGATGCAGAAGGTCGGTCTCGGCTGCAGGGCAGGAGCCATAGGGATCCCGATGAGATATCTTCACACGTCGGCGGAAATCGCCGATATATCCGACGCCGAGGCCTGCGTGGACCTTTGCGCAGCGCTTTGTGACAGACCGATAGCAACGAATTGATCGATCAGCGTTGCGGCGCAGCGCTTTGCGACAGACCGATAGCAACGAATTGATCGATCAGCGTTGCGTAGATTCTATCATAATCATATCCCGCGGGCATAGTCCCGCGGGATTTTTTGTTCGTTTTAAATCCTCAGATGTCCGTCAGTCTGCGTACTCGGACGTTACCCCGAAATATTCCTCGAGCGTGAGGCCGCTTTCGGCGACCTTTTTCGCGTTATCCTCACCGAGATAGCGGATATGCCACGGCTCGTACATATATCCGGTCACGCTTTCCTTGCCCTTGGGATAACGCAGAATGAAGCCGTACTCATGGCAGTGCGCCGCGAGCCATTTTCCTTCTGCCGTGTCGGCGAAGCTCTGGTAAACGCTGTTGCAGTCGATGGCGAGCCCCGTCTGATGCTCGGAATGTCCGGCGCGCGCCGAATACCTGTCGGCGGCGGCGTAGCCGTCCCGGGCGGCGTATCTCGCGTACAGCCCCTTCTGATATTCGTATGACCTGTAACCTGAGACGGCGTATATGTTCAGCCCCTGAGCCGCCGCTCCCCGCTGCAGGGAGGCGAAGGCGTCGCTGCATTCCTTCGTCAGCCCGCCGGGACCGTAGTCGAACGGCAGGGAATAGGTCTTGTTCACTATCAGGATGCCGTCTATGTATGTCACGCCGCCGATGACTTCGATCTTATGCTCGCCCTGCTGCTGTAAGGTTTCGGGCTGCGCCGGCTCCGGCTCGTCCGGGATGAGCTTCTGCTTTTCGATATCCATCGTGAATCCGATCCTCGACGAGCTGTCGATCATCCTCGTCAGTATAGCCGCGACCTCGCAGCGGCGGATCCCGCTGTCGGGCTCGCATCTGTGATCGGCTCCGGTGCCCTGAACTATCCCGGCTCGGTAGAGCTTATATATCCCCCCGGCTTCGGCTGAAAACGAGTCGACGTCAGGAATCGAGCCGTCGGGAATATCGTTTATCGGCGGCATGAGCTCGTCCGGCAGGGCATTGGCGAAGATCGACATATATCCGGCTCTCGTCGCGGGAGCTTCCCAGTCATATCCGTCGGCGCCGGAAATGATGCCGTTCTCCGAGCAGTACTGGACGTACGGCTCATACCATTTCCCGCCGTCCTGAAAGACGGATATCTGTCCGCCGTACCTTTCGGAGAAATGCATGGCGGCGGCGAGCTTCGCAGCTTCGGCATATGTAAGCGGCTGGTCGGGGGCGAAAAGCGTCTCGCTCACCCCGGATATGAGCCCGCTCTCATATGCTCTCGCAACGTCGTCGTAAAACCAGTCGCTGTCCGAGACATCGGTGAACGGCAGATCGTCTGCGTATGAAAATATCGCGGCTGCCGCGGCGAGAGCAGCTGCCGCGGCGGCAATTCTGAGTCTTATCATGGTGTTGTTATGTCAATGGTGGATTACGTATTATTAATTATATGACCGAGTCAAGACCGCGCGTTGCTTACAGCCGCGCTTTTATCCGGCATAGAACTCCGTTGTTGTTTCATTGGCCTGAATAAGCACCGAGCTCTGATTGAACGTCGATATCATTTCATCGGCCGCGGCGTGAACTTTCATGATGTCTGTGTCGCTGAGATAGATCACAAGCGTATATTCACGGTATATTTCAGAGCCGTCGATCCATCCGCCGGACGCTTCCTGGATCGTATAGCCTCCGAAATTGCGGAGAAGGATCTCTTCGGCTTTCTCTCTGGCTTCATCAGATGTGTAGACCGGTTCATTGGTGTCCTTGTCATTTGTACCGACGTACATGACATACTGGATGTCCTTTGCTTCCGGTTTGGAAATGTTGATCGTCATGATCAGGTTCACGGCTGCCATACAAAGGGCGACAGCGGCGATAATAATGGCGGCGATCCCTGTCTTTTTGCTCATCTTTGCTCCTTTATAACCATTTGCTGTAATAACGAACATATCGGATAATTTAAGACTTTACGATGCGGCAGATTTATGACCGGGATCCGGCAAAAATCCTGATGCCCGATCCGAGACCGTAATGATCGCCGTTCCTCTCATAAATGACGGTATATTTTTTGTCCAGCAGATTCGACACGCAGAAATAATCCCATTCGTCAGGTATTATCGGGTCGATGATCAAACTCCCGTAACGGATATTTATGCCGAGAAGACCGGACAGGACGAGATCACAGAATGTGGAATGATTATAATCTTTTCCGCGTTCCTTTCCGCCTCTGCCGGGATTCCAGTTATCGGCTTTGAGCTCGTTTCTCGAGATCCATTCGCCGGTGAAGGGATCCATATCCTCGTCGATCCACATATGCTCTTTCCCGTTTTCGTCAATGAGCCTGTGCGACCGTGCAAACTGAGAGAGGAGATTATAATAATCCGATTTTGTTATAAAAGCTTCTCCGTGTCTTCTCAGGTGTTTCGCTGCCGCAGTGAGAGTCTGAGACGTGGCGAACGGCCAGACAGGACCATTCCAGAGACATTCATGGGGATGCTTGAACATGAACCTCGGATGACTGCGCTCAGCCGTAGTTATGCCGTACGGCGCGGCAAAGCCGTTTTCATCGGTGAGATAAGCGAACGCGGCGGATTTATCCGCTCCGGGGATATCGAAATACCATGGGATGTACCCGAGTTCTTCACGGACGTCGTTGTCCGGGTTTACGGCGGGACGTCTGTCATCCGGGAAAACGTCGTCTCTTGAACACGGCAGGACCTTATAGAAATCGCCGTCCCAGAGAAGGGAATCCATCTTGCGCTTTATCGTTTCGGCTTTCCGCGCGAAGACGCGGGAGTCTTCGATCCTTCCTCTGCGGGCCGACATGCGTGAGATCGCCGCGGCTTCGCCGTACATGTATGAATTCATGGTGGGACGAAGCCCCGACCCGCTGATGGACATCTCTCCCCCGTCCCATCCGTCTTCCGACCAGAACAATCCGCTGTTGTGCCCGCTGATTCTTTCCCGCTCAAGGTAAATATCAATCAGACGGTCGAGACAGTATTCTTCAAAAGCGGGATCGGGATGAAGAGAGAGATAATCTTCGACGGCGGAAGCGTACCATGTGCTGTAAGCCATAGTCCGTCCCTTTCTTTCCATCCAGAACGATATATATTCCTTCAGCCATCCGTGCGGATCATCCATCCACCTTGCCTCCCGGATATGATGACCCGCGGGGCAGTTGATGGAGTTATACGGTCCGGACCAGCCTACGGGCGGGAGAAATTCTGTGAGAATATGGCCTTCCGGCGTATTCTTCCAATGCTTGCGCAGAGTCCACCACCTGAAATAGTAAGTCTTCTCTATGTTTTTGTCAGGGCAGTCGAGAAGCGGGATCCGGTCGGACAGAAAGTCATAGGCCGATGAATCCGGGATTTCCTGACTGTACAGTTCATCGTCATCGGCATTGAATGTGTCGATATAATCCTTGAGTTTGTTTCTGAGATCCGGAGTATTCATATTGGTTTTGGTTTTCCTGTTATCAGTTTTTCGGTCGTTCTGATTGTTTTCTCCATTATTGTCATCAAAGAAAACTGAATTGCCAGATGAAAATGGGTATTTCTGTCAGTCATTACGCCGATATTATATCACATTTATGATATTCTGTCAATGAAATAAATATGATGTTGCTCCTATGCGCCGCAGGATTAGGGATCAAAGCCAATTCACGCTGTGATTTCCGCCAGTTTTTCTCATGTAAATATTCACTAGGAAATCGTATTTACTCACGTCGCCATTCATATTTTTTTTACACCCCTCGACAAATTATAATAAATCGTGTATAATACTATTGAATTATATTTCTGATAAATGAGCTTCTTCTCCATCTGCGCCTCCCTGCTGTTGCCGCGTACTGAGAAGAAGCGTTTTTGGATATTGGGATTATCGGGTATAAACAGGATTGCATGAAATAACGTTCTATCCGGCGGCACAGCCGGAGAGAAGCTTACATGAGGCCGAAAACCCGGGCGGAAGAATTATCTGATGATCTACCTTGACAACGCGGCGACCACGCGTCTGACCGAGCCGGTTTTGTCGGCTATGATGCCTTTTCTGACTTCCGATTATGCAAATCCTGCGGCGGGATATCGGTTTGCCCGCCGCGCGGGTCAGGCTGTTGAGAAGGCAAGGGAGCAGTGCGCGGCGCTTCTCTCTGCCTCCCCGGAGGAGATCGTTTTTACCGGGAGCGGAAGCGAGGCGGACAACTGGGCGCTCCGTTCATCTCTGCTGCTGACCGGAAAACGCCGCGTCATAACGACAAAGATCGAGCACCGTGCCGTGCTGCGATGCTGTGAATTTCTCAAGAGCATGGGCGCCGACGTAACGTATCTTGACGTTGACCGTTACGGGATGGTCTCCCCGGAAGCTGTAAGGCAGGCTTTGATGGAGGATACCGCTCTGGTCTCGGTCATGACCGCGTCAAACGAGATCGGGACGGTACAGCCCATCCGTGAAATCGGCAAGATATGCCGTTCACGGGGCGTTCTTTTCCATACGGACGCGGTACAGGCTTACGGGCATATACCGCTGAACGCGGATGAGATGTTCATCGACCTTCTGTCGGCGAGCGCACACAAGCTGCATGGCCCGAAAGGCGCGGGGCTTCTCTATATCCGCAGGGGACTTAAGCTCACCCCGCTTCTCTTCGGCGGAAGTCAGGAGAACGGACTGCGCGCCGGAACGTCAAATACCGCCGGCATAGTCGGGTTCGGCGCGGCGGCGGAAGCGGCGATGTTATCCATGAATGGCGGATCGGAGCGGATCTCTGCCCTGCGGGACGCTTTTATCGCGAGTGTTCTCGAACAGAGTCTGGGCGTCAGGCTGAACGGACATCCGACAAAGCGGCTGCCGGGAATCGTCAGCCTGACCTTCTCAGCGATCAGCGGGGCGGAGCTGATGATGCTGATGGACCGTGCGGGGATATGCGTATCAACGGGAGCGGCCTGCAGCGCGGCTTCAAGGGAGCCCTCCCATGTCCTGACATCTGTCGGGCTTTCGCGCGCGGAGGCAGACGGCACGATCCGTATCTCGCTGTCTGGCGAGACCACGCGTGAGGAGCTTGACAGCGCCGCCGCCGCTCTGAAGGAAGCCGTCGCCGCCATGCGATCACTGTAAGGATGACGATATTATGACAGAAATCCATTCACCGGAAGAGCTGACCGAGGCATTGAGGGCGGGGACTCTCCTTCTCGCCTATATGCAGAAGTGATGCGTGCCATGTGCCTCCGTAACCCCGCTTCTAAGGCTGATCGATGATGAGGCGGACGGGTATCATACCGCATGTATCGAGGACACCGGGGATCATTGGTTCACCGATGCCTTGTCGGTGGACGGCTCGCCCATCTGGCTCGTGTTCAGTGGCGGCGAGGAGAAATCGCGTATCGATCCCGCCGGGAAAAGTGCGGAGGAGCTGCGCTTATTCCTGTCAGAGGGGCTCGGCGGCGCGCCGCGGACCGAGGCGATCGCCAAAGCTCTGGAAGAAGGGCGCAGGCAGGCGGACTACGTTGAAAACTGTCTGGCGGAGCTCGCGTTCAGGACAAATGAGGCCGGAGAGGATCTCCTCCTTTCCGCCATCCGGATCAAGGTGTGCAAAGCCTGCATCGAGAGCCATGATCCGGAGAGCTGTGTCCCGGCGCAGATCGGGCGTATGCGCGGAAGACTGCTTGCCGTGATGCTGACGCCCGACGGAGCGACTGATGCGAGAAAGAACGCCGTGACAAGGCTCCCGGAGCTTTCAAAGGAATGTATACGGGAACTCATAAGTCTGAGAGAAAAAGTACAAAATAGAGAACTGGGCGGTCTATGAGCCTGAGATCACATACAATGCATGTTACAGCACGATAATGGGAAAGGAAGCGGCAGATGAAAACAATAAGGGAACTGTACGAAGAGATCCGGTCTGATGAAGAGCTCTGCAGGAGCTTTGCCGATGCGGTCGCGGAGAACAAGGCTGCTGATTTTCTGAAAAATCACGACTGCGGAGCGAGCGTTGACGAGATGTCGGACTATATCCTGTCGAGGCAGGGCGAGGAAGCGAACAATGTGGAAACGCTGTCCCTCGAAGCGCTTTCGAACGTCTTCGGCGCTGCCGGAAAAAGGACTCTATACTCTGACCATCCGCCGCTCGGGCGATCTCAGCATCGGCTCCGAGCTGTATGTCAGCACTGTTGACGTGTCCGCCGTGTACGGCATGGATTACGTCATTCATGACTCTCTTGCGGAGACCGAAGTCTTTGAGACGGAAGGCACCATCCTCGAAAGATCAGGGGATGAGACCAACCGTCTTCAGGCGCAGGAAGCGCTTGAAAGCATCCGGATCCTCATCGAGAACAGCACGCGGGAAGCGTCAGAGGACGCGGAGGCTGCGGATAATACTGCCGAAGAAGACATCGATCCGGATGATCTCTCTTTGGCCGAAATGAAGGCTCTGCAGAGCGGCATGCCGGTGAGAGAGACCGCCAACAGCGAGTTTACCTCCCTCGCGGCGGACTTCCTCGGCGAGATGAACATCGACATCGCGGACTATCTGGAGATCAGCTCCCGGACCTCCGTGACGTTCGCGCCGGGCGAATCCGAGCGGGCCCTCACCTTCCGGATCCTTGAGGACAGTGAGAGCGAGGGCGAGGAGATCTTTAACTTCCTTTTGTCCGCGTCGGACGATCATACCGCCATCATCGAAGCGGCTTCTTCGGTCAGCTTCATCATAGATGACGACGAGCCGGTCATTCACTCCGTTCTGAGTTTCTCCGCCGGCGAATATACCGCGTCAGACGGTTTTGTCACGGTCACGGCGTAGCGTGAAGGAGCGGTCTATTCATTTGTTACGGCAAGACTGCGCTCCGTGACGATCGAAGGCGCGGATGTGTTTGAGGAGACCGACATCGAGCTCGCATTCCAGCCCTATCAGACCGAAGCGGTCACGGTAATCCCGGTAAAGGGAGAGGAATACGATACACGTTTCCTCGTTGAGCTCTATGATCTGAAAGGCGCCGTTGCGGGCGATGATATGTCCGCCGTCGTAACCGTGCCTGCCGGATACGTTTCAAAGGAGCAGCCGGAGCGCCGCGTGAACGATGCCTATCTCGACGACTTTCAGAGCGGCTCGCTGATGGATAAATATCCGTCTCAGATCAACCTGAATCACTACGGAGACGTTAAGATAGAATACAATGATCCCTCCAATCCGAACATCGGCACCATCATGTTCGAGAAGAGCCCGATCGGCAAGTACATCGCCTCCAAAAGCGGGACCATGTACTCCATCACGAAGGATGGGTCCGGCGATCTGCCTTCCGGAAGAGAATATCAGGACCGCAAATGCGATCAAGTCCGCGAGGCTTACATCTTCCTACTGGACAGGAAAGGCGAACTGGCTTCGCATCGACCTGATGTGGAAGTCGGGCGACGGCGCGATGAGGGAGGGCGATCAGATCCTGATCGACTACGTCGCTTTCTTCTCATCTGAGAGCGCAGCGGAAGCCTACCGCGTCGATGATGTCTGCCCGGGTGAGTTCCATGTTGGCGACGTGCTGAATCTCAGTATGACCACTCCGGTGGGCGGGGTGTATTTCACGCAGTATACCCATGACCAGAAGATCAATCCCGGCGACACCGCCGTGGAGAAGAACACGTCCGGTACCCGCGATGTCAGACCGAACGAGGTGCCCGGCTGCACCATCGTCTATGCGACAAACGAAGTGCGCGGTCACTTTACGGACAGCCAGAACTATATAGGGATCATTCTGGATGAGATTGCCGCGAGGTATTTCTCGGTAAGGAACCTTATCCCCCAGAGTCAGCTCGCGGGCACGGTCCGCGAAGGGGAGAATGTCCTCATCACCGATGAGAAGGGAACGGATCTGCTCGGCCGCTACACGCCGGTGACCAGGCGCGGCTACAGCGTGATCCTGGATTCCACCGAGGCAAACGACGGTTCATGGCGTCCCGTTATCACCGTCAGCGGCACGGGACAGAGGGTAAACGGCTTCGCCGCGGACTTTATCGCCGCCAACAACGCCGAAGAAAACGTGATCCGGATCACGGCGGAACAGGTAGCCCCCGAATATTACGAATACTTTATCCTTGACGGCGAAGCGTTTTACAGCGCCTATTCCCTGCGGCCTCAGTCGGAGGAGCTGAATCTTTCCCCGACCATGCAGGCGTCGGTATCGGCGGGCGGAGCGGTCCAGCGTATCTATAACACCGGCGGCAGCCTTGTCTCTTCCGCGCGGCGCTATACCGCCGCTACCGAGGATGACGGCACCTTCCATATCGAGGGTCTGCGCGCCGTGGCGGGCGACACGATCTCCGTCATGGTCGACAACAACGAGATGCAGCAGGTGATCTATCACACGCTGCGGTCTGTCGGCAACAGATCGTTCCGCCGCACCGCTTCCTTCGACGAGCTCAGGGCGAATGAATCCACCGGTAAAAACGACAATGTCCGTCTGACCGAAGACTGCGCGGTGAATACCCTTCAAAGGATCGATATGCCGATCCGTACCTACCACAGTCCCTATGTCTCAAGCGTGGATTACAGGTATATGAAGTCGGCGGTGGAAACCAGGTACAACACCGTTCCCATCATGGAGGGCGATGAGCTGACGCTGACCTTCACCGTTGTCCTTAACGGAGCCGATATAAGTGACCTGATCGTCACCAAGGTCGCCCGCAACGGCATCAAGACCGCGATCACAGCGAAAAAGACCAGTGGAGATGATCAGCTGCTGACCGCCGTGTACGAAGCGTCGCCGGCCGTAGCGGAACTGGCGGACGGAGACCGTTTCTATGTGAAGCTGAAGGCCACTCCGGCGAACGGCACGGAGGAGATCGAGTACACCAGTCTGGATACCGGTCTTGTCTGTTATACGCCCGCGGTTGATCCGCCGTCTCAGTACTTTGATTATGATATCACGAATCCATACAGCGATCTGCCCGTCCTCAGCGACATGGCGGGCAATCTCGACAGCGGCAAGCTGAGCTGGAAGACGGTATACGCGGACGCGAAGAATAAGGGCATCAGCCCCTATGCGCAGATCGTCACTTTTTCCGCTGACACGAAGGACGTTGAGCTTGCTCTGAATAAACTCAAGAGTTATCAGAGCGGAACGGCCCAGCCCGCGTCGAAGAGCTGGAATGATATGCTGAACGACAACACCTCCAATGTCTTTGATTATCTCGATTGATCGGACAGGGACGAGTATGTCGAATGGTATAAGCAGCGTCATGAAGGCGCTACCGATCAGGATGCTGTCGAATACTTCAACTCGCATCCCGATACGAAAAACGCGTTCCGTGACGAATTCATGAAGAACGAACAGCAGAACGCTCTCAATAAGCTGGGCAAGACCAAGCTTACCGCCAATATCAAGATCCTGCTGCAGTTTGAATATGACTTCGACCCATCGAAGAATGAGCACTTCTTCTCCGGCGGACAGTACGTCATCTCTGTCTGCGCCAATCTGAAGAAGACCTTCTACTGGATGGTGTTCGGCGTACCGGTGTATCTTGATATCACCGGCACCTTATCGGTTCAGTTTGACGGCCGATACGTCACCGAAAAGGGCGAAACCACCGCTAAGGAGATGGGGTACACCGATGCTCTGAGCAAAAAGGTCAAAATTGAGTGGCCGTGGTTCCAGCTCGGTGTCGGCGTCAAGCTTCAGCCCGGTGTCGGCGTCTGCGGTATCCTTGGCGTCAGGGGAATCCTTGACTTCGCGTTCGTTGCCAGAGTCAACGCGGGGATAGATGAGGAAAAGGACGGACCGAACGGCGGCGTGAAGCTCACCTTCTCAGGAGGTGTCGGAGTCGATCTGCTGGTCTTCTCCTTCAATTACACGATAGGCACTATTTCATACAGCACCGGCGTTTTCAGAAAAAGCGGTCTACAGAGTAACGGCATAGGCGAAAACTACGGGCTGTGCGCATTTGACAACGGCAGGGAATACGCGTCGGGTCAGTTCTCGAGCACCCTGCTTCCGACAGCCAAGACGACGCTGATTAGCGGCGCGATAGAGTTCATACGTCCAGAGATCGTAGATCTCGGCAGCGGCAGGTCGATGCTTCTGTTCCTGCGCAATATGTCCGGCACAGAGAACCGCAATGACCGCAACGCCTCCACGCTGGTCTGGGCGATACGCGAAGCCGACGGGACATGGGCAAAGGATGCCAACGGCAACATCGCTTCCGATGTAATCGAGAATGACGGTGAAGCTGACAGCACCTTCTCCGCGCTGCGCGTCGGCGACAAAATCTACATCAGCTGGACCAACGCCGTCATCGCCGATGATTTTGCGGATAATCTTGACAGCGCAAAGGCATCCCTCCAGTCAAGCGACATCCATATGACCGTCTTTGACTGCGTGACGCAGACCTTCAGCGGGGAGATCATCGAGGTAACGAACGACATATATATCAACTCAAGCGCGATCCTTGTCCCTGAAAAAGACTGCGTCGCCGTCTACTACTTCAAGAAGGATGTAAGCTGCGCGAATCAGATGACCGATCTTGTCGGTCTCTCGAACAACTACAACACATGGGCCCGCAAGGTGTACGATCCCGTATCGGGCACCTTCCTCCGTGTCGCGGACGGCATAAACCCTGAGGAAGAGCTGATCTGGATCCGGCATCCATATCTGATCGACCCGATGGTGACAGACTTTACCGCCGCCGATTTCAGCTACACCGATCTCGCCGGCGTGACGAAGGATTACCGCATTTACGGCTATACCGTGGACGGTGACAAAAACTTCGAGACGACGTCTGACCGTGAGCTCTGGGTGCAGCTGACGAACCTCACCGACAACAGAAGCTATTACCCGGTTCCGATCGACGCCGGCCGGGAGAGCATCCTGGATCCGAAGCTTACAAAGCTGGATGGCGATGTTTACCTCACGTGGCTTGACAACGGCACGATCTTCAATACCATCAGCGCATACAACCTGTTCTATGGACTGGATCACGAGGATGGAACGGCGCATGGCAGGGATTCTGCCATGTCCTTCTCGAACCTTGACCGCATCCGCGCTCTGTCCCCTGACATGATCGCGGCGGAAGGCTGGTATAAGCATCCTTACTATGATATTGTGGAAAAATACAGAGATTCGATCGAGGATCCCAAGGTCTTCAATTCGACGCTGTATAAATTCTCGCTCTCCAGCTTCATCAGCTCAAGCCATGACTTCGGTTCAATAGGCGCTGACGGCACTCAGGACGGCATGATCCTGACACACCACAGCCTTGTGCCGGGCAGAGACGGGAATCTCTACCTGTTCTGGACGGCGCAGGACAACGAGGATCTGCAGTACGACTTCAGCAGAGAGCTCTACGGAGCGGCCATGTACCGTCAAAGCAGCGCGGCGGGATTCGGAAGGGCTGTTTTGGGCGACGTGTTTGATGGAACGCTCGGGGCGCTTTCTTCCGCGGAAGAAAAGAAGGGAACTCCCGTATGGAGCGATCCTGTAAAGCTGACCGACTACGGAAAGGTCATAGATAGCTGACCGTCAGCATTGCTGGAGACAAGAGCGCCATTCTGGTCGGAAATCTCTACTCACAGGAGATCACGGCGGACGGAGACGTGCTTTACTCGGATCATGAGCTGGCCGAGATAGACTTTATTCCGGGCAACAGCCTGAAATTCAGCGAAGATCAGATCATTCTTTCCGACAATTATCCGATCGAGGGGGAGAAAGTCACCGCCGCCGTCACGGTTGAGAATAACGGTCTTCTGCCAGCCGGGACCTATCAGCTCACCGTTAACGGCGAGGCGGAAGTCGTGACGGACGCGGCCGTCAATCCCGGTTCTTCCGTAACCTCGGAAAAGACGTTCGTCGCGGGACCGGGCGGCGCGCTTACCGTTTCGGCGGAGGTCCTGGAACTCGACGGTGAACAGATACTTGCCGTGAAGAAGCTGGGCGAGAATCATGCCGCCGCGAGTACGAAGACAGGGCCTTTGATGAAATTCGGAAACGCGGTGATTTACAGCATGCCTGAGGAAATCATACCTCTGGTATACGCCTCCGTGCTTGACGAGCTTGAAGGCAGAGATTTCGACACTAAATTCAACGCCCTTCTCGAACCGTTCGATCCCGAGATACAGGCAGTCCTCAGAGCGACGGAGGACAGCGACAGCTACGCGGATTATGTCCTGTGCGTCCCGGTGACCAACATCGTAAACGTCGACGGCTATAATCTGAAGATGACCGCGACGGCGCTCGAGGATACAGAGACGGGCGTTCTTGAGAACGGTGTGCTCGGTGAGACGACGATCGATCTTGTCCCCGTGAAGGCGCTTATCCCCTCTGACACGATGGATAACGAAGGCGAAGGTCAGGTCGTCACGGAAACGGTTTACGCCGTGATCCCGCTGAGGAATCTCGACGCGCGCATACATCTCGACGAGATGGGCGTAATGAGACTCAAGGCCACCTTCACCCTCAACGGTGAGGAGCTTGAAGAGTCTCTCTTCGAGCGCAGACAGCTTCTGCGCAACGTGACGCTGGAGATAAACGGCGGCGTCGAGGAGATCACCGTCAAGGCGGGAGAAACCACGCAGCTAAGCGCGCCGGCGTATCCGTGGGATGGACTTAAGGAACTTTCCTACTACTCATTCGACAGCGGTGTCGCGATGGTATCGCACGATGGGACGGTAATCGGCATGGGTGAGGGCTCGACCTACCTCATCGTTGAGGATATGTCCTCCGTGCCGCTCTACAAGAGGATCAGCGTCAATGTCATTCCGGCGGATGGGGAAACGGACAGCTATCTGCCGCCGATATGGGACATTTCAGATCCGGAACATGTCACGGTGACCTTCATCCCGCGCGACGGAGGCAGCTCCGCGGTGGTCCCCGCGACGGTAAAGATCATCTCGCAAAGCCCCGCGACCGCTATTGCCGACGGCTACATCACCTATGAGGCGGCGGCAAACGGACCTGACGGAAAAGTCTATACCAAAATATGGACCGTCAGACTGGAAAAAAGCGGCGGAGGCTCCTTCCTGCCATGGGGAGGGTACACTCCGACTGTATGGGATCTCACGCATGGGATCGTTGTCATAAACTCGGAAAGACCGGCGTATCCGCCTGTTTCGGGAACAACGGCAGATGCTCACGCTGTCACGGTACCGGAGAGCGGTATCCCGTTTACCGATGTCTCAGCCGCGGACAGCTTCTACGATGACGTAGAATATGTCTACAAGAGCGGCATCATGAACGGTGTCAGATGACAGATTCGATCCGTATTCCACGCTGACGCGGGGCATGGTCGTCACCATCCTCCATCGTCTCGAAGGGACGCCCGATATCTCATTCAGGGGAGTGTTCGACGATGTCGAACCCGGGATATGGTACTCGGAGGCTGTCGAGTGGGCAGCGTCCGAGAGGATCGTCAACGGATACGGCGACGGTCTGTTCGGGCCGAACATCCGGTGACGTCCGAGCAGCTGGCCGCGATACTGTACAGGTACGCAGACTATAAGGGTTACATGACAGACGCCGCAGATCCCGTTCCCGGCAGGTATTCTTCCTGGGCGGAGGAGTGTGTGCGCTGGGCGGTTGTCAATGAGATCATTCCCATTGACGGGACATATATGCGCCCCGCGAAGCGTTTCGAGGTGGCAGGAGCGATCTCTGCATTCTGCCGTCTCTATGCCGGATCATAACTGTGTGTTTATCAATACAAAGCGAATTGTAATTAAATGAATCATTGATATAAACGGCCTGCCGCAAAAAAGTCTCACAGGCGGAAAAAACGGAAGGCCGATAACAGGAAACAAACAGACATCAGGAGGGGAAATCCCCTCCTGTATGTTTCCCTGAGCCCCGGCAGTATATCGTCAGAGACAGAGCCGCGGGATCAGAACAGATATAATACACTGATCAGATGATAATTAACAGATTCCTGTTGACAAAACATACTATTTAATTTAAAATATGATATATAAAGTATCGAATGATCCGCATCCGCAAAGGAGAGAGCTATGATCGCAAAAACTTCACCGATGGGCTGGAACAGCTGGGACTGCTGGGGAGCCGCGGTTAACGAAGATATCGTCAGGGGCAACGCCGAGTATATGGCGTCGCATCTGAGAGAGTTCGGCTGGGAGTATATCGTCGTGGATATCCAGTGGTACGAGCCGGGCGCGGCATCCCATGCCTATCATCCTTTCGCCGACCTCGAGATGGACGAGTACTCCCGTCTTCTCCCGGCGGTCAACCGCTTCCCATCGGCGGCGGACGGCAAAGGCTTCGCGCCTCTCGCCGAATACGTTCACGGCCTTGGGCTGAAATTCGGGATCCATATCATGCGCGGCATACCCCGTCAGGCCGTGTCCGGCAACACCGCTATCCTCGGCTCTGATAAGCGCGCGCGGGATATCGCCGATCCTTCCTCGATCTGTTTATGGAACTCCGACATGTACGGCGTCGATCCCTCAAAGCCCGGCGCAAAGGAGTATTATGACAGTCTGCTCTCGCTGTACGCTTCGTGGGGCGTGGATTTCATCAAGTGCGACGATATCGCGCGTGAAATGCCGCGATGCGAGAAGGAGCTTATGCTCATTTCCGACGCCGTGAAATCCTGCGGGCGTGATATCGTTCTTTCGCTCTCTCCCGGCCCCGCTCTCCCGGATAAGGCTGAGCTTTACAAGCAGACCGCGAACATGTGGCGGATCACCGACGACTTCTGGGACGACTGGAAACTGCTTTACGACATGTTTTCACGCGCTGAGACATGGTGCATCCACGCGGGTCCCGGTCATTGGCCCGACGCGGACATGCTTCCCGTCGGTCCGGTACGTCAGGTGTACGGACGCGAAAACCGGACCCGCTTTACCGAGGATGAACAGCGCACGATGATGACGTTATGGTCAATTATGCGCTCGCCTCTCATGATAGGCGGCGATATGCCGGGATTTGACGGTTTCACTCTCGATCTGCTCACGAACCGCGAAATCATCGCGATGCATAAAAATGCCCGTCATGCTCATCCCGTCTGGCGCAGAAAAGACGGGGATGATGAATGGATCCTTTGGACCGCCGTCAGCGCTGACAAAGGATCGTATCTGGCGATCTTCAACGTAGGGGAACGCGGCGGAGAGATGACCGTTTCACTCGCGGACGCGGAAATCGAAGGGTCATACGCACTCACCGAGCTGTGGACCGGAGCCACAACGGATGGTGATATTATCACCGCCGCTCTCCCAAAGCACTCATGCGCGGTGTATAAGGTCATATGACGGCTGGATCACATACCCGGTCGGCGGAGCGGTATCTGTGCCGTCAAACACATTATAACCGTGCATTTGTCAGAAAGGTTTGGTTATGAAATGATATCATGTACCGAATTCATCCCGGCATACAGCGAATTGTTTTCATATATAGATGACAACTTCGGCAAAGCCGAGGTGGAGCGATTCTGGGATTATCTGTTCACGCCGGACGGGAATGGGATACCGCTGATAAACCACATAGAGAAGGAAGGCATAAAAGGCTGCTACACATACTGGGCCGGTTCGCTGAATGAGGAAGCCGCGGACTTCGCCATGTATTTAAACGAAAAAGCCGGATGGTTCATGATCGACATGCGTTACTGCCCTTCAAAGGGGCGGCTGCTGAAGCTGAAGGACGAGATCGGCCTGACTCCCTACCCGGATTATTGCATGCACTGTGATCATTACCGGGCTGCGGCCGAAAAATGCGGGCTTGAATATCAGTATGATTTCATCGGGACCGATCACGCTTCCTGCCGGCTTGCCATCACCGATCCGAAGAGATTCGACGGCAGATTCATACCGGATGAGAATACCGTGGTAATGGAGCGGAAAGCGGAAAACAACGAGTATTTCCATCCGGATTTCCACAGCAGCATGAATATGGGGATCCACTATCTGGGAGAGCACTTCGGCATAAAAGCCGTCGAAGGATATCTCAGCCGGTATGTGAAAAACGTTTACCGCAGTTATATCGAAGATATCAGCAGCAGCGGTATTTCGGCAGTGGAAGAAATGATAAAAGCCACTTATGAGAAAGAAAAAGCCCCGGAAGCCGTATCTTTCAGCCGTAGAGAAAAGACGCTGACCGTGGATATAGCCTTCTGCCCGGCTGTGCGTCACCTCAGAAACACCGGGAGACAGGTATCTCCATGGTTCAGATATACGACCGAGACGGTGATGAAAACGGTCGCCGAAATATCGGGGATATCTTTCGGCATGCTCCGATACGACGAAGATACCGGAGCGGCGGGATTTGAGTTCTCTGACAAGGAAAGATCAGAGGCCGTATGATCTCTCCGAATAGAAATATAAAAGCAATTATTAACCTCTTATGACACGGAGACAGCTATGACACATCCTGAGAGAAAACTCGCCAAAAGATTCGATATGTCCGGAAGATGCGCCGAATTTACAGACATCGTGTATTCAGGCGAAAGCGGCACATGGGAAAAGCTTAATGAGACCCAGAGGCGGAGGATGCCGGATCCGCCGGAATACAAAGTGTTCTTCGGCGATATCCACGGGCACAGCAATCTGTCCGACGGAGGTCCTACGCCGGATCAGTATTATATCGGTCTGCGTGACAATGCCGGGCTCGATTTCGGCGCTCTTTCCGATCACGATCACGGCGGGGTGGGAAAGCCGGAGCTGTGGAAGGACGGAAAATGGGAGCTTATCCAGAAAAAAGCGGCTGAATATTATGAGCCGGACAGATTTACCACCCTGCTCGCCTACGAGAGAGACTCATATCCATTTTACAACAATCTCGTGGTTTATTACCGTTACGGCGAGGGAGAGATGCTGCGCGGTGTCCGCGACGGCGAGATGACTAGAGCGGAGCTCAGGGCATGGCTTTCAAGGGATGATATCATACTTGTCCCGCATGACACGAACGTTCTCAATTACAGCGCGGATTTTCTGGCAATGGAGCCGGAGGATATGGTTTCCCTGATCCAGATATACGGCAGAGACAGCAGCTGCGCGGAGTATATGGGAGATCCTCTCTCGCGCGGCGCCGATCTTGAAGGAGGTCACTGGCAGGACGCCCTGAAGCGTGGAGCGAGGATGGGCTGTATCGCCTGCTCGGACGATCACGGCGGCAGAGGCGGGATCGATATCGGCGAAAAACCGTTCCCGCGCGGGATCGCGGGGATCACGGCTGTATGGGCGAAGGAGAATACCCGTGAGGCCGTGTTCGACGCTTTGAAAAAAAGACGCTGCTACGGATTCATGGGCGGCAGGATGACTGTCGATTTCAGGATCAGCGGGCATTATATGGGAGAAGAGATCACGGTAGACGACGATCCTGAGATATATTACAATGTGACTGCCGACGCTCCCGTCGCGAATGTCACACTGGTGAAAAACTGTCGGGATTATATTTCGGTGAAAAGCAGTGAACAGCTCATTTACGACTACCGTCAGGAAACTGAGGCGGACTGCTATTATCTGAGAGTGAAGCTCACGGACGGAAGACAGGCCTGGACGTCTCCGATCTGGGTGTCGCGCAGCTGACGCGCGGTTTACCGCAAGGCATCTGCACGACTTGTGGTGAGCAGAAAAACACAGGAGCTGACGAGCCGGTATAAGAAAACCGCGAGGCTGGTAAACATGGGCGAAAAATATGAATTCGACGGGCTTATTCATGAAGTCCCGGACAACGGAGGGGCTTATGTCATCTTTCCATGGGACATAAGAAAGGTATTCGGGAAAGGGCGGGTAAAGGTCCATGCTGAATTCGACGGTATACCATACGAAGGAATTATCGTCAACATGGGAGTAAAAGACGGGAATGGAAGTGTGTGCTACATCATCGGGATCCTGAAAGCCATACGTAAACAGCTGAACAAAGGCGACGGTGACAGCGTGCATGTCGTGATAAGAGAAAGGGATACGTGATACAGATGTGGAAATGCCCGAAATGCGGACGATCCTTCAGAAATGAGAATCAAAGCCATTACTGCGGGAAAGCCCTGGAGACGGTCGATGAATATATCATGGCGCAGGACGAGGATATCCGAAGCCAGCTCCAAAGCGTGAGACAGGCGCTCATCAGCTCCCTTCCCGGTGCTGCGGAGAAGATATCATGGTCGATGCCGACCTACTGGAACGGCCATAATATCATCCACTTCGCGGCGCAGAAAAAGCATATTGGGCTGTATCCCGGTCCTGAGGCGGTCGGTTTTTTCTCCGATAAGCTGGATCAGGCCGGTCTGAAATACAGCAAGGGAACGATTCAGATCCCGTATTCAGACGAGCTTCCGCTGGAGCTGATCGCCGGGATCGCAGAATGGTGCGTGAAAACAGGAAATCACGCGTGATAATGGAGTGAAATGCGTATATCAAAGCTCTGCATGGTATAGTTTAGAGGTATAATAATATCGGAATATCATACGTCAATAATCGAGGGGAGGAAAGGGATGAACGGGATAAACGATATACTGAACGGTCAGGTGCCGCAGAAGACCAGATTCTGCTGGAAATGCGGAGAAAAGGCTGTCAAGGGGGAGGAAAACTGCCCGCACTGCGGCGCGTTATATGATGGCGTGAACCGCTTCGCCGGGACGAATCCGCTCGGGATGGGCGGATCGGGGTGGTCGGACGCGTTCGGCGACGTTTCGACAAAGAGGAACGACCGTACGGGAAAGATCGTCACGCTGATCTTCATGCTCATCGTCATAGCCGCGATCTTCATCGCGATGCTGGCGTCGGGAGATATCGAGCCTGACGGCGAAGGCATAAAGATCTTCGGCCTGATAGCCGGAGGCATGATCGTTTTCTGGGCTCTGTGGGCGCTGTTCTCGTCCGGCGGCAGAATGAAGAAGGACTGGGAGGGAACGGTCGAAAGAAAGTATGAGCGGACAAAGCGTCATCCCGACGGCAGGATCGATACCGAGTTCGTCCTCGATGTCAGGCTCGACGGCGGGAAAAAGAAAAAGGCCGTCATAAAAGACGACAGCATGTTTTACGACTATATCGCCGCCGGGGACAGGATCCGCTGGCACGGACGCGGCAGGGATTATTACGAGAAGTACGACAAATCGAAGGACTATGTAATACCGTGCATCCTCTGCAGGGTCATGCACGATGTAAGGGAGAACTACTGCCCGGTGTGCGGTACGAAGCTTCCGAAAGGCGCTGTCGACGAGAGCCTGCTTTCGAGCATGGAAGCGAAAGCTCCCGCACCGGCCGGAGTGGTTTTCATAAGGGCTGGTCAGAATCAGACGCGGCAGCCGGGGCCGTCGGCGGAAAAGGAAAGATACTGCGTGAAATGCAAAGAGAAGCTGTCACCCGGATCGAAATTCTGCGAGAACTGCGGGACGAAAGCCGAAAACTGAAAACTGAAAAAAGCAGCGGACCGTGTCAGCGGTCCGCTGCTGCTATGTGCTTTGACGATATGCTTGTCAGGCGTTGTCTTCCCACGCGGTGAGGGTCTTTTCAAGAGCGGTGATCGCCTTGGTCTCCTTTGTGGCGTAGGAGGACGCGAAGTCGGTGTTGCCCTTGCTCACGCAGGACGAGAAGGCGGTGAAGAGTCCGCCCCAGCTGTAGATATAGCCTAGATCCCATGAGCGGGTCGAGAGGATTATGTTGAGCGATGTCTCGGACTCATCGTCACGCATAAACTTGCCCTGCAGACAGGTCTCAATATACGCCTTGCGGAGTGTGTATTTAGACTTGGCGGACATGGCTTCAATGATGAAGCCGGCGCGCTCGATATCGCCGCAGGAGAGCGGCACCGCTATCATGCATCCGGTGGTATGCACGAAGTGATGGTAGTTGTCCTGTATCTCGTTCAGCTTCGGGAAGGGGATGACGCCGAAGTTGGTCTCCATCGCGCGGAGACGGATTATGCACTGCATGACCTCGCCGTATATCAGGGAATGCTCGTCCTCGAAAACGGGCTGGAGATCCTTTAAGGCATCCGACATGCCGAATTTGTTGGAGCTGAGGTTGAAGGCGATGTTGGTGTCGCACATCATGCGGTTGGCTTTTTCTATGGTCTCGACGATGCGCTCGGTATCCATGTCTATGTACGGGATGTCATTGTCGTCCTTTGCCACGGTGTGCAGGTCTGAGCCGAAGAAGAAGCCTTCGATCGAGCTCGCATGAGTCGCGAAGCCGAGTCTGTCGTCCTTCGGGCTGATCTTGCCGTCACCGTTGACGTCGGCCGATACGATCTCCATGTACTCGATCATCTTGTCGCATGTCCATCCGCCGTTCTCGACGAGCTTGTAGATATCGGTGATCGCGAAGTCATCGGCCATCTTCTTGTTGAACATCAGGATCCAAGTGGCGTCGTTGCACATTATGGAGATATCGCCGGTGCAGAAGTAAAGCAGGTTCTCCATCGACAGATCCTTTATCGACTCCTGATCGTACCAGGGCTGGTCAAGATCCATATAGGGAATGGTGTGGAGATCGTACACATATCCCTGCTGAGCGAAGGTCGATGATTCCGTTGTGTTGGCCATAAGGACATCATATACAGGATCGCCCGCCTGGACCGTCTTTTTGCCCGATGAGCCGGGATCGGAAACTCCGGCCTGAGCGATCTTGACGTTGTATTTTTCCTGAATGAACAGGTTTCTGAGGTAAACGGCGTCGTTTATCGGCTCGCCGTCCTGCTCCTCGGCATAGATGTCCTGCGATTCCCATTCGTTGAAGGACGGTCCTCTCACCATGAATGTGAATGTCTCGCCGTTGCAGTCGTAATCCGGCAGATCGGGCTGCAGCTCGGCTTCTGTGGTCGTCTCGTTCGCGTCGAGCACCTGCTCCGTCACCGCCGTGGTAGAGGCGGGAGCGGCTGCGTCGGCCTGCTCGCCGCAGGCGACGGAGCCGATGAGCATCGCGCAGAGAAGAAGCGCCGATATTGTTCTTTTTGTCATTTGCTCTCTCCTTTATATTCCCGGAAAAGTTTTGTTCTGTGGATATAATATTAAATATTATTATACACCTTTTCAATAAAAAAAGCAAGTGTAAATTCCGAGTATATTAACAATATGCTAATTGCGGTATGAAATTCCACATAATGCACAAAATCCGGATTGCGGGATTGTAAATAAAGACGAAAAAACTGCCGCGTCAGAACCACTGCTGGACTACATGAGTCCAGTCATCGTCATATTTGCATAGAAGCTCGGTGACGTTGTCGTTGAGGAACAGCTCGAGCTGATCCTCGAAGCCGGAGGCGAGATCCAGCGTCCTCAGCTCGTCTATCGAGACCCAGAAATTCTCCCCTTCCTCGCTCTGATGAAGCTCGCCTGACCATGTGTCGGTTTTGTAGAAAAAGATGATCTCATTGTATCCGGTCGCGACGTTGCACCAGTGGCAGTTGCCGCAGAATTTGAGATCGGAGATTTTGAGCCCGGTTTCTTCATACACCTCGCGTATCGCCGAGTCGACAAGGCTTTCTCCGTTCTCGAGGTGTCCTCCCGGGAAAGCGACGCCGGGCCATGAGTTTACCCGCCTCTGGGCGAGAACCTTTCCGGTTTCTGGATCGCGCACCATCGTTATGTTCGTGATTACGGTTTCGGTGATTGATGACATGGCATATTACCTGCGAATAAGATTGATATTTTGTTTTTTGCTGTTGATTTCCGGCCTGAAACGGTGTATAATTGTATGGTAAGCCGAAATCCGGCGGGAGGATAATAAAATGAAGATATCTGAGGAAATAAAAGCCCTGAATCTGCCCGATACGCTGACATTCGCCGACGGAAGACCCGTCACGGCCGAAAACTGGGAGAAGCGCAGGCGCGAGATAATCCGCATCTTTGAAGACAACGAGTACGGACATTCGCCGAAGGGCCCGTTTACCGTCTCGGGAAAGGTCGTATCGGACCGCGACAACGATTACGCCAACAAGGTCCTGACCGAGCACTGCCTTGTCACGTCGCACGACGAGACCGAGGGCGTCGATTTCTCATGGCCGGTCGTCCTGCATACGCCGAAAAAGGCGCTCGCCGACGGAAAATGCCCGCTGATCGTATTTATAAACTTCCGCGATCAGACGCCGGACAGCTATATGCCGGTCGAGGAGATCACCGACAGCGGCGTCGCCGTGGCGATGATATACTACAACGACATATCGAAGGACGAGCATGACAACTGGTCGACCGGAGTCGCGGCTCTTTATGACCGCGCGAAATACGACTGGTCAAAGATCGGCATGTGGGCGTGGTCGATGCAGCGGACGCTCGATTACTGCATGTCGCTCGGAAGATACGACGAGAGCAGGATAGGCTCGCTCGGCCATTCCCGCCTCGGCAAGACGTCTCTCTGGAACGGTGCGAACGACACCAGATTTAAATATGTCTTCGTCAATGACAGCGGATGTTCCGGCGACGCCGTGACCCGCCATAAGACCGGCGAAACGGTGGAGATAATCAGCCGCGTCTTCCCGCACTGGTTCAACGGCGTCTACCGCTCATACTCGGACAGAGAGGATGAGATGCCGTTCGATCAGCATATGCTCGTCGCCGCGGTCGCACCGAGATATGTCTACGGCGGAACTGCCGTGGAGGACACATGGGCCGATCCGTATTCGCAGTATATGAGCTACTATCTAGCGAACAGCGTTTACGCCATGCTCGGCATGAAGACCGCCGAATTCCCGGACAGACGTCCCGAAATCAACGAGGTCTTCGCCGGTCCGAGCTGCGGATATCATATGAGAGCCGGTGCGCATTTCCTCAGCAGATACGACTGGCAGCGGTATATCGCCGTGCTTACCAGATGATCCCCGCGATATAATTATATCACAATTCTGCGCGAATATCAACCATAAACCTCGCAAAGGCTGATGGATAATGAAAAGGCGGCCGGAAAGATACGGCCGCTTTTTCGGATTCTGTTTTTTTATTCTGTTCAGCGCCGCCGGATATCCGCGCGGCGAGAAGGAGCGCGATATGAACCCTTTTGACGACAAACGCTTTTCGGACAGGCCGAGAGACGGAGTGTACTGCGTCGGGAACGGCATGATCGCGGCGTATATAAAAAACGGTGAGATAGTCCAGCTTTTCGGCCCATGTTACAGCGCCCCGTCGGTATTCTCGATGTCGCCGGAGGAAAAGGACCTCGCCTTCAGATCATACAGAAGAGAAGGCGCGGTGATCTGGCGGACGGATATATCCGACGCGGGCGGCCAAGCCGTCGGCTCGATCGTCGATTACTGCGCCGCCGGAAGGCCTGTGTTCATAAGACGTCTCAGACTCTCCCGCCCGTTGGAGTTCAGATTTGAGCTGCCCCTCGGCGGTATGATGAACGCCTTTTCGGATGCCGGCGGGGATATCCTTTCGGAGCGTCAGAGCGTCCTCATAGATATCCCGGTCGGGAGCAGGGTATTCGGGGAGAATTATACCGACGCCGAGCTGTACGCAAGGATTCTGTTTCCGAAAGGGGCGGAGGTGTCGGGAGAACATATCATCATCCCGGCGGGCGATTCGGAGCTTATATTCGCCGCCGGAGAGGATGTCTCGCCCGCGAGGCCGTCATTTATCTCCTGCATGGAGGAAAGCGATCTCGCGGCCGCGGCGGATCCCGACAAAATGTACGATGATTGCGTCGGATACTGGGAGGAAAGGTTCTCGTACATACGCCCGCTGCCGGATATGGTAAGAGAGGCCGCGCATGATACCGCGGCGGCGCTTCTCTCACAGATATCGGTACAGGGAGGCGCTCTCGCCGGGAGCTTTTACCACCTCGCCTACGGCCGAGACATGTACGGCGTCATCAGAGGGCTCATAGCTCTCGGACTGTACGATCAGGCGAAAAGCTGCATCGACTTCTTCGTCAGGCAGTTCAGGGAAAAGGGGAGCGTCCCGAACGCCGGCGGGATGGGCATGAGATGCTCTCACTGCCACGAAAACGACGACTGCGAGCAGACGGGCTATTATCTGCTCGAGCTCACAGATCTGTATTCCGCCTGCGGGGACGCCGGATTTATAAGGGAACGTGAGGATTACATAAAATATCTGTTCGATGCGCAGGAAAACAGACTGTATCGCGGGATGCTTCCGTTCAACGGAGACGAGACGTACATAGCCGGAGGGCTCATCCCGAGAGACTGCATAGATCACGGCTCGATGGAGGCGACGGCGCTGTATGTCACGGGAGCCGGGCGCATCCTTGACGCGGCGGAAAAGCTCGGCATCCTCGGCGGGGACTACATTTCGGCGAGGCGCGCGGCGGTAAGCGAGGCCGAGCGGATGTTCGCCTCAAACTTCATGTCAGACGACGGCTCGAAGCTGTACGCCAACGCCCCGTCCCGTCTGTCCGGCGCGGTTATGGACAGATACCGCCATGGGGTGTGTCTCGGCTGCGGGAGAATGAGATATCTCGCCCTGACGCCGGATATGACATATCTGTGCGGCGAGTGCCGGACGTCGAAAAAGATCCCGGCGGGAAGCGTAAGATATTCACTTTCCTGCGCCTCGCTCATGCTCGGCTTTATCGGAAGCGAAGCGGTGGCCGCCGATATGATAGTCAATGCCGCCCTTGACGGCTACGCGGCGCGGGGCAGCGACGGCAACGCCGTCGGATACGAGTCCGGGCTGTGGCTTTACGCTCTTACGCGTTACGGATGCGCTGACAAAGCGCTGCTCGAAAGCATCTTCGGCGAAGTGATGCGCCTGCGCGAGAGCCGCGGAGGCGCCGGCGTCTGGGTGGAGTATTATATAAGCGGAGAGGCAAGCCCCAGCTGCTGTCCGTACCGTCCGTGGGAAAGCGCGATAAACATGTGCGCTTTGATAGCCTACGCCGAGTCGCGTGAGAAGGAGGACGCGGGAAATTAATAAAAACAGCGTAGATTTCTCGGCGGCGTTTGTGTTATAATGACTTTATCTTTTAATACGGATCAGGGTCATGGCGTTTATTTCAAAACATAGGGAAAAGCTCCGCAAGACCGGTGCCGGGTTCAAGGATGAGTACGACAGGCGTCAGATGAGCTCGTTCGCATCGAGCATCGCCTTCTTCTTCTTTCTGTCGATTGTCCCTCTTGTAATCCTGCTCGTGTCGCTCGTGCCTTACACCGGCCTTACGCTCGGGCAGATAACCGAGGCGGCGGTGGAGCTGTCGCCGGATATAGCCGACGAACTTGTCACAACGGTGATCTCGGAGGCTTATTCTAGCTCGCGCGGGCTTCTGCCGATATCGGTGATAGTGCTGATACTTTCCTCGTCCCAGGGGACGATGGCGATGATAAGAGGGCTGAACTCAGCCTATCAGGTCGAGGAAAAGAGGAATATCATCATTCAGCGCCTGATGTCGATGCTCTATACGGTTGTCCTGCTCGGGCTGATAGCGGTCATGCTGTACATAATCTTCGGAAACTACCTTCTGCACAACGTGATAAGCCGTCTGAGCGAGAAGGATCTGCCGGAGTCGGTTTATTCTGTCTGGCATATCATCCTGTCGCTCGTCCTGTCGGTGCTCCTTTTCTCGCTCATATACACCTTTGTGCCGTTCGGCAGACGCAATTATCTGCTCCAGCTTCCGGGAGCCGTATTCACATCGGTCTCGTGGTCGGCGTTCTCCTTCTTCTTCTCGCTTTATATCAACGGAATGAACAAATATACGGTGTTTTACGGAAGCCTCGCCACCGTCACGATATTTCTCTTCTGGCTGTACGGCTGCTTTTTCATACTCCTTGTCGGCGGGTCCATCAACTGCCTGTTCGAGCCGCAGATAAGAAGGCTTTTTTTCCGCGAAGGCGCAAAGCGCCCGGGAAAAGAAAAATAAAACAGGAGCGTGCGGAGTTCATAGAGCTCCGCACGCGTTTTATCAGAGACTTTCGAATATCTCGATCCCCTTTGAATAGATCCATTTCAGCATCAGAGCCGACAGACCGGCGAATAATGCGGCCGCGGCGAGCGCGAACAGCCACGGAGCGATGAAGGAATGGACTATAAAGTACAGCACGGCGAGCAGGCCGGTTATGATCATTCCTCCGAACATTATCACGGTGACGCTCCAGTTCTGCTTTATTGCCGAGGCTTCATCCGCGTAGTTCAGATTCGGGCGCTTGAGGGCGAGTATCATCCCGAGCGACGCCGAGGCGACGTTGAACGCGGTGATGAACAGTATCACGGCGGCGGAGCATTTTATGTCCGATCCGGTGACGATGAACAGGACTATCGCGCATACGGCGGAGAAGGGAAGGGTCATGAGCAGGTGGAAATCAAGCTTCGATTTCAGTATTTCCGCCGTCGTGACCGGAAGTGACCTTATGAGCCAGAGAGACTTTCCCTCAAGCGAGACCGAAGGCACCGTCATCAGATTGTAAGCGATCAGAATGGCTGTGGCGGCTCCTATGATGAGAGGCACGATGCCGACAAAGCCCGGAGCATCCTCGGCTATATCCTCTATGACTCCTTTCAGCCGTCCCGACTGTATGATCGCGAATACCGTCAGGATGATCATGAAGATCGTTCCCATCGAACAGTTGAGGATATAAGCCGCCGAGCTGATGTAGTGCTTCATCTCACGGCGAAGCAGGGCTGACGACGGCGATGACAGCTTCGCCTTTTTCTCGCGGTAGACGTTTTTCGCCGTTTTTTCCGATGCTGTGGCGAGCTTTATGAAGCTTCGCGACATCAGGTAATAGACGACGGCGAAGACGGCCGCTGAGATCGCCGTGAATATGAGGAAGGGGACGATCTCGCCGGTGAGGCCGCGGCCCAGCATGTAGAAGGGGTAAACGTAGCTCTTTATCGCCTTCTCGGTCTCGTCGGCGTACTCGACGAACGACTGGAGTATCTCCGTTATCCGCATATAGAAGACGTAGTAGCCGGCGATGAGAGCGAACGAGATCACGGTGGTGACTAGGCTCTTGTGCCTTACATGCGGGGCGATCAGCGCGATCACCCATCCGAGAAGACAGGAAAGCGCGAGCGAGATCAGGGAGAGCAGAAGTATCGCAAGGAGCATGAGGATTATCGTCAGTATCCCCGCCGATCCCTCGAGGCAGCTTACGATCAGCGCCGGGATGAGGACGAGCGCGCAGAATATGAGCGCCGTCAGATAGCATCCGCACATCCGTGTCAGCAGTATCAGCCATTGGGGGACCGGCATCGAGAGCAGCGTCTCGTTGTCCTTCGCCTTGTATATCGCGCTGTATGTGGCGAAAGCCGAGCCCATTACCGAGATCATCAGCGCCATGAGCCCCATCAGCGAATAGTAAAGCCAGTCGAGACCCGTGCTGTGGAGATTTCCGTAGATCGTGTCGGCGGCCATGCCGAACATGAAGCAAAAGCTCAGAAAGGCCGTGAGAAGCAGTATCGAATAGCCGATCATGCTTTTTCTGCCGTTCTTTTTCGCTCCTCCGGTAAAGCTCAGCATGACCTCCATAAGCTGTTTTTTAAGCAGCGCCTTGAACATCCTGCTCACTTTTTATCCTCCGTTTCTGCGTCGGCTCCGCCGGAAATGCCCGGCTCGGCGAGCTCAAGGAAGATCTCTTCGAGAGAATCGTCGCCTCTTACCTCGTCCATGGTGCCGGAGCGGATGAGGCGGCCGTTCTTGATTATGGCGACCTTGTCGCAGAGCTTTTCCGCCACCTCGAGGACATGAGTCGAGAAGAATATCGCCCCGCCCTTGTCACAGAGCTGGCGCATCATCTGCTTCAGCGTGTGGGCGGCGATGGGATCGAGGCCGACAAACGGCTCGTCCATGAGTATCAGCTTCGGATCGTGCATCCAGGCGGAGACGATGGCGAGCTTCTGCTTCATTCCGTGCGAGTATGCCGAGATAGGCTGAGCTAGGTCCGCCGTAAGCGAGAAGCTGTCGCAGAGGGAGCGGATCTTTTCGGCCCGCTCGTCCGGCTGGACGCCGTAGATATCGCCGATGAAGTTCAGGAACTGTATGCCGGTCATGTATTCATACAGCTCGGGATTGTCGGGAAGATATGCGAGCTGCTTTTTCGCGGCTATCGGGTCTTTCTTTACCGATATGCCGCAGGCGGTTATCTCGCCGGAGTCGTACTGCATGATCCCGCAGCACGATTTGAGCGTGGTGGTTTTTCCGGCCCCGTTATGCCCGATAAAGCCGTATATCTCTCCCGGAGCGATATGAAGCGAAAGATCGTCCACGGCCTTTTTTTCGCCGTATGTCTTTGTAAGGTGTTCAATACGAAGCATGATGGTTTCCTCTTATTGACGGCTAATATGATATCAATATGATATCATATTATATCAGAGCTTGCAATATTCTTCCGATGAATACAATGTAAATTATTCCGACCGTGCCGGCGAAGCGGCGCTCGTTCATATCAAAATATCAGTGATGTGTCTGCTTATAAATAATACGGAAACGCGGAAATCATCCGCGTCCCGTATAAAAGATATCGAGATATCGGTTCTGTCCCGCCGTTTCAGGCGAGTTTTTCTGTTATCTCTTCCCTTGACGCCGTCCCTGTCACGCCGATCTTCTTTACTGTCACGGCCGATGCCGCCGCCGCGATCCGCGCGGCTTCGATGTATGACGCGCCGGACGCCGCGCAGCAGGCGAACGCCGAGAGATATGTGTCTCCGGCGCCGCATATGTCCGTCTCGCCGTCGACTCTGACGGCTTCGACAGGCGTCACGCTGCCGCCTGAGATCAGAAGGGCGCCCTTCTCCCCGAGCGTGAGAAGTATGTCCGATCCGGTGATCCCGGCGAGCCTGAGCCCGTTTTCGGCCATGTCTGACGACGGCTCCATGCCGAGCCTGACGAGCGCCGCGGCGCATTCATGCTCGTTTGGTTTAAGCACACCGCGTTTTATCCTGAACTGTTCTATGTTGTAGCGGCTGTCGACAAATACCGGGATGCCGTATCCGCTCAGCCTGTCCCTTACCTTCTTTGTGACGCATCCGCCGACGAACTGATCACAGACGCAGAGAGCGTCAAGAGCTTTTTCGGCGCGATCGAGCCAGCCTATTATGGCTTCTTCGCTTTCCTCCGATATCGGGGCGGGAGTGGAAAAGTCTATCCTCGGATCCTCGTAGATCACATCGGAGATGCCCATGCGCATCGGCTTGCAGTAGGCGTTGGTAAACCGTCCTGCTTCGACGATGAGACCGTCGGCGATTATATCTCTCTCGGCAAAGCTTTTTTTCAGCAGCCCGCCTCTCCAGTCATCGCCGGCGACGCCGCAGAATTCGAGCCTTCCGGGCTTCAGCGCCGCGATATTGGCGGCGAGATTTCCGGCCGCTCCCGGCGTGATCTCCTCGCGGACGACGGGGAGAGGATAATGCGGCGTCTCACGGGAGAGTTCGCTCAGCTTCATGTCGGCGAACCAGTGGATGTCTATCGCCGCGTCCCCGAGCACTCCGATCCTGAGAGCGTCTATCCTGTCAAGGTCAAACATTTTCCAGCTCCCTCAGACGGTTGTACAGGGCGGGGATCGTCACGGCGTGATCGCCGACGAAATGCCAGCCCTTCCCGCCGACCGAAACCGGGCGGTTGACGATGTTCTTTCGCGGGCGGTAGTAGTAATCTGGATCGTCGTAGCCTATCTTTTTGCGGTAATCGCCGAGATCGCGAATGTCGAAGTTGGCGGTCGTTATGTCAAAGGTCTTATAGCCGAGATTCCGGCTTATCGACAGCGCTTTAAGGAATACCTCCGGCCCGATCACCGCCGAGCCGAAATTCATGTAGACCCCGCCGTCCATCTGAGCGACGGAATAACAGAACCGTTTGAAGTCGATCCCGGAGCAGCGCCCGATATCGGCCATGTCGCATGTCGGTGACTGATGGATTATGTCGGTCCCGAGCGCGATGTGGTATGTCGCCGGGATGTCCAGCTCATACATGTTCCAAAAGACGCAGTCGTCCTTATGAGGGAAGAGCCCGGGATGCGCGCCGACATACTCGGCAAGCGCCTCGCCGTAGCCCATGCCTTTCTTCGCTCCCTCCGATATCGCTTCGTTCATCGGGATAAGGGTCTCCTTCCACATCCCGAAGCTGCCGTCCTCTATCGCGGTCGGGACATGCTCCGACGTGCCGCCGAGATAGGCGAGCTCGAAGTCGTGTATCGAGCAGGCGCCGTTTCCGGCAAGGTGGGTGAGATATCCTTCCCGCGCGAGCGCTGTGAGATACCTTGAAAGGCCGCATTTGATGACGTGGGCGCCTATGCTCACGATTATCGGGCGGCCGTTTTTCTTCGCCTTTATGATCCTCAGGCACAGCTCGTCAAAGCCGTCGGCATCATATCCCGGCGTCGCCGAAACTCCCGGCGTCAGAAGGGTGTCGATCGTTACCAGATTGTGCCGGTCGGCGGCCGAGTAGAGCGTCAGACCGGACAGATCGAGCTCCCGCCTGCGGCGGGGAATGGTATTGTCCTGCATCTCTTTCATATCGTCACATCCATTCAAGGATCTCTTCGAGATCCGCGAAATCCGGCGCGAGAGCGTGCGCTCCGGCGGCGGTGAGGCGCTTCTTCTTCGCCTCGTCGGCCGTATGGCTGTCGTCGCCGGGGATGTCCCTTGTGCACAGCCCGAGCGTGACCGCTCCGGCCTCGCGCCCGAGCGCTATCTCGACCTTGCCGTCCCCGGCGACGAAAAGCCGGTCTCCAGGTTTTACGAGAGTTCTGAGGACGGCCTCCTTAGAGCAGAGCTCGGAATCGCGCTTCGCGCCGAATATCCCGTCGAAATATCCCGATACCCCGAGCGCATCGGCTTCGGCTATGACGTCCGGCTCGTCGGTGCCGCTCGCGGCGTAGATGACCGTACCGCCGTCTCGCAGCGCCGAGAGAAATTCATCCGCTCCGGCGACAATGTACCGTGATGCCGGCTCGGCGCCGGATGTGACGGCTTTTCGGCGTCTGCCGACCTCGACCATCAGCCGGCGGTTGTATTCATCCTTGTATTCCCACGGATCGAGAGGCCTGCCGCCCCGCTCTTTTACGACGGACGCCAGCCATTTCATCTGCAGGATCGTCTGTATGCCGGTGGATTGGTCGATATAATCCGATACGAGGCTTTTCACTTCATCCGGATCTCCCGGTATGAATTCGGCCATCATCGGCCCCATGACGCTTTCCCATCCCGAGCGGAGCTTTGATACCGTGCCGTCGAAATCGAGCACGGCGGTCTGAGGCATCCCGCCCGGGATATGAGGGATAAGGATCTCTATCACTTTCTGAGCACCTTGTCGAAGGCGTCGGCGTACCATCCGCCGATCAGTCTCGCGCCGTTCTCGTTTGGATGAACGCCGTCGCCCGACCAGTATGTCGGCTCACGGTCTATGCACTCGGCGGCGAGCATGCCGTCAAGCGGGATGAACACGTCGGCGAACTCTCTCGCGAGGGCGCGGGTGATCTGGATCTTCGGATCGAGATCGCAGCGGAAGAAGGCCTTGTCCGGGACCGGGAGCAGGAACTGCTCGAGAATGATTATCTTCGCCGAGGTCTTTTCCTTTATATCGGTGAGGATCGAGCGGTAGCATTCCTCGAAGTACTCGTGAGGCATCCAGTTCTTCTCGGCGGCGCGGTGCCATGTGTCGTTGATGCCGATGAGTATCGACACCACGTCAGGCTGAACGTCGACGCAGTCGCTCTGCCATCTCGCCCTGAGGCTTTCGGCGCGGTCGCCGCTGATGCCGAGATCTATGAACTCGATGTTGTCGAAGGGATGTCTTTTCTCGATCAGCTGAGCGGCGTACTTCGGATATCCGTTTCCGAGATTGTGAGGATCGCTGCGGTCGCGTCCGGCGTCGGTTATGGAATCGCCCTGAAAAAGAAGCTTCATGATATTATCTCCCGTTGTTCGTCTGTGTCGGCAAATGTATGTTATTATAGTATATCACAGTAGCTGCGCCTTGTCAAGGCGAAAATGCGTCATATACGGGAATCGGAAATCCGCTCCGCTCTGAGCCTGCTCGGCGGCATGCCGTTCCTTTCGGCGAACCGGCGGGAAAAATAGAGCGGATCGCTGAATCCGACCGAATAGGCGATATCCTGTATCATCATATCGGTGTTGACTATCAGCTCTCTCGCCTTGTTCATCCTGAGCTCCTCAAGGAAGGCGGACGGCTTTTTCCCCGTGCGGAGCCTGAATCTGCGCGAGAATACCGACAGTCCCATCCCGGCGCGGACCGCCGCGTCCGAAACAGTGATCGGCTGGTCGTAATTTACCTGCATGAAGCTGACGGCGTCGTCTATCTCGTCCCGGGCACGGTCGCCGCCGTCGCCAATAAGGGTCGAAAAGATCCTGAATATCAGCCCGACGCAGAGGTATTCGGATGAAAGCGAGCCGTCCGATATATGCGATGTAAGCTCGGAGAACATCCGTCCCAGACCCGGCGAGTGCATCACGGGTGACGCCGGAGATACGCCGAGAGCGTCAAGGAGCGTTTTGTCCGGCACCGAATCGAGGCAGAGCCAGTATATCGTCCAGACGCTGCCGGGATCGGCCCGGTATTCTATCGGACGGTCGGGAAACTCAAAGATTACGTCCTGAGATACAAGACGCTGCCGCGCGGCGTCGGAGCGGAATTCGCCCTCACCTTCGTCAATGAAAATCATCCAGAAATGATCTCTCGAGGCCGGGCCGAAGCTGTGCCCGACAGCGCCGGATCGGGATCCGGCGCACATCGGCAGGATCCCGCCGTGAGACGAGCCGATATAATATTTTTCAACAAATTCCATGCGATCCACCTTTATTATGGGTATATTATACCATATCACGGAAAAATAATCCATATATGCGGAAAATATTTTTATTGCGGCGTCGGGATATTTGTGATATAATAAAGGCGGACGGATATTTTACGGTATATAATGAGATGAAATATCAATATGGGGGATGTGAATATGGATAAAAAACGATACGTTTCGGCGGCTCTGGCGTTCATCATGCTTGCCGCTTTGCTGTCTTCATGCGGCGAATCAGCTTCAAATCCGGATCCCGCCGCTCCGCAGGAGAGCGGCGCCGCAGCGGACGTCAAAGAGACCGAGGTCACGACCGCGGCAGAGGAGACCGACGGCATCGAAAACACCGACATGAACGGATGGGAGCTTTCGATCCTCAGCTACAACGGGAACTGGCTCACGTGGGCGAATACCGTCGTCGACGTCGAAGGCGAATCGGGCGACGTTCTCGACGATTCGATCTACCGGCGGAACGCCGAGCTTCAGGAGCGGTTCAACTTCAGGCTTAAGGTGGATAACGTCGATCAGGTCCAGGCCGAGATCGGAAAGATCGTCTCGGCGGGAGACAACGCGTATCAGATCTACGAGATGAACGAGGGCAACCTGCTCGCGTATCTTCCGTATATCTCGGGATGGGAGGATATCACCGGTCTCAGGCTGAGCGAAAGCTGGTGGAACCCGGAGGCAACATCCGTTTACAATATCTCCGGTCATCAGACGGCTCTCGCCGGAGACGTCACCCTCTCGCCGATATCGCGTTCGGTGTGCATGGTCGTAAACAAGAACATCTGGTCGGCATACGGCGATCCTTCGACTGATCTCTATCAGCTTGTCCGGGACAATAAATGGACGGTCGACAGCTATATGGCGGCGGCGAGATCGGTGAAATCCGATCTCAACGGCGACGGTCAGATGACGGCTGACGATCTCTACGGTCTCAACATGGGACGCGGCTTCAAGGGGTATATCGCCTCCTTCCTCGCCGGAAGTGAGATGAACTTCACGAGCAAGATAGACGGAGCCGATGTCTTCACCCTCGGCGAGAACGAGAAGGCTCTCGGGCTTGTGACAAAGCTTGTCGACGCTCTCGGGGAAAGCGGCTATTACTACAATGAGGATACTAGCGTACACGGCTTCGCCCCGTCCGATTTCTTCAAAAACGGTCACGCGTTCTTTACGCAGGGAGTGCCGCACGATATCTACAAGCTCCGCGACATGAACGACGATATCGGCATACTGCCGATGCCGAAATATGACGAAAGTCAGGACAGCTTCTATTCGGCCGCATGGGGAGGCGCCGTATGGACGCTTTCAAAGACATTTGATAAAGCCGACGATAACGCCGTGCGATGCATGGGAACGGTCCTCGACGCGATGGCATGGCACACCGAGAAGGAGATCATACCGATATATAAGGAGATCGCCCTCAAGACCAAGACCGCCCGCGATGACGAGTCGGCGGACATGCTGGACATTATTTTCGGCAGCATATATTTCGATTTCGGCACCAACATAGTCTATGACGCCGTCATCGCCGATACCGTACTCGCCGCCATATGGAAAAAGAAGTCGAGCGATTCCATAGTTTCGTCGATAGACAAAAATCTGGCCAAGATCAACAAATTCATCGCCGACATAAACGAGCAGGCGGCACAGCTTTGACGGCGCGGCGGATCGAAAGGAGCACTGCATGATGAACTTTATTCCCGGATATACAAGAGGCATCGGCATCGGCGGATGGCTGACGAACTACAAGCGGATAGCCGTGCTGCCGGAAGAGAAGCGCATGGATGTCACCATAGGCGACTTCGAGCATTTCGACAGCTATATAACCGAATGGGACGTGAAAAACATCACCTCCTTCGGCGTCGACCACATACGCCTCGCCTTCGACCAGATCGTGCTGGAGGAGTTTGACAACCCGTATCATTACAGGGACTGCACCTTCAGGCATATAGACGATTTTCTCGGCTGGGCGAAGAAATACGGCCTGAATGTGATACTGAATCTCCATAAAGCCGTCGGCTGCTACTGCGACTGTCCCGGACAGAAGCCGCTGCTCGAAACGCCGGAGTACCGCGACCGCTTCAAGGCGCTCTGGGTTGAGTTTGAGCGCCGATATCATGACTATGGGCATGAGATCATGTTCGAGCTTATGAACGAGATAACCGACAGCGAGAGCGACAAATGGAACTCTCTCTGGCATGAGACGGCAGCCGAAATAAGAAATCTCAATCCGGACAGGCTGATCATGATCGGCAGCGCGTCATGGAATTCTGTCGACAAGCTGTCCGATCTCGACGTCGTCGACGATCCGAACGTAGTCTATACCTTCCATTTCTATTCGCCTCATGAGTTCACTCACCAGCGCGGGCTCCTGACCGGCAATCACTGGTACAACCGCGACATGCCGTGGCCCTGCGATATCAAGCGCTACCGTGAATGCGCGGAATTTATGTACGGAAACAAGAACGCCTACCCGGAGTACGACGAGATGGGAAAAAAATTCATATACGACCATCTCGCTCCGGCGAAGAAGTTTCTTTCCGATCATCCGTCAGCCGTGCTCACCTGCGGAGAGTTCGGCACGATCCGCTCGTGTCCCGTCGAGTGGCGGGAAAACTGGTTCGCCGACGTCATCGGATGGCTCGACGAGAACGAGATACCGTTCACGATATGGAACTATCTCTCGACGCCGTATGACGGCAACCGGTTCAGTCTTGTCGACGACGACCGCCGTCAGCCGGTGAGCGAAAAGATATTCGATATGATCAGGATAAAATAAAATTATGCTCCTCCGCCGCAGCCCGGGCAGCCGGATATATCATTTTATATGGAGACACCGCGTGAGCGGCGTCTCTTTCTTTTCTTTACCTATCGGCTTTCATTGAATTATTCATCATTCTGTGGTATAATATATGCCGTGATCTGATTTTTACAGTCGGCAAAGGAGAAAAAACGATGGATTACGCGAAAGAGAGTCTGCGCCTTCACGGCGAATGGGGCGGGAAGATAGAGGTCGTCTCAAGGGTAAAGGTCGGGAATTCCGAGGATCTGTCCCTGGCGTACACGCCCGGAGTCGCCCAGCCGTGTCTTGAGATACAGAAGGATCTGTCAAAGTCATACGAGCTCACCCGCCGTCACAATCTCTGCGCCGTCATAACGGACGGAACCGCCGTTCTCGGTCTCGGAGACATAGGGCCGGAGGCCGGTATGCCGGTCATGGAGGGAAAATGCGCCCTCTTCAAGTCCTTCGCCGACGTCGACGCCTTCCCGATCTGCGTAAAGACAAAGAATGTGGACGAGTTCGTCAACACCGTCTATCTTATATCCGGCAGCTTCGGAGGCATAAATCTGGAGGATATCGCCGCTCCGAGATGCTTTGAGATTGAGAAAAAGCTAAAGGAAAAATGCGATATCCCGATCTTCCATGACGATCAGCACGGAACGGCTGTCGTCGTTGCGGCAGCGCTCATAAACGCCATGAAGCTGACCGGGAAGAAGCTGTCTGACGTGAAGGCCGTCTTCTCGGGAGCCGGAGCGGCGGGCACTGCGATCTTCAAGCTGCTGTGGAGGATGGGGCTCCGTCACGCCGTGCTCTGCGACCGCAAGGGAGTCGTATATCCCGGAAGACCGGGGCTTGACGCCGATCCCTACCGCAAAGAGATAGCCGATATGACTGATCCTTCAATCCGCGGAGGTCTCGCCGACGCGCTTAAGGGAGCCGATCTTTTCATCGGAGTGTCAGGCCCGAATCTAGTGACTCCTGATATGGTGAAGTCCATGGCGAAGGATCCGATGATATTCGCCATGGCGAATCCGGTGCCCGAGATCATGCCCGATCTCGCGCGCGAGGCCGGGGCCGCCGTCATAGGCACCGGGCGCTCGGACTATCCGAACCAGATAAACAACGTCCTCGCCTTCCCGGGCATCTTCCGCGGTGCCTTCGACGTAAGGGCGTCGGATATAAACGAGGAGATGAAGCTGGCCGCCGCACAGGCTATCGCCTCTCTCGTCTCTGACAGCGAGCTGTCGGCCGATTACATACTTCCGAAGCCGTTTGACCCGAGAGTCGCGGCGACGGTGTCCGCCGCCGTGGCGAAGGCCGCGAGAGAAAGCGGAGCCGCGAGGATATGAGCGGGATGGATAAGCCCTTCCGGGTCGAGCGCGACTCGATGGGTGAGATGGAAGTCCCCTGCGACAGATACTGGGGAGCTCAGACCGAACGCTCGCGGCTGAATTTCCCGATCGGCTCCGGCATAGAGACGATGCCGCGCGAGATAACGCACGCCTTCGGCATACTGAAAAAGGCGGCGGCCGTCGCCAACAACCGGCTGAGGTCTGAGAGGATGACGGACGAGAAGCTGAAATATCTCTCGCTTGCGGCGGATGAGGTGATCTCGGGCGCGCTCGACGATCATTTTCCCCTCGTCGTATGGCAGACCGGCTCGGGAACGCAGTCGAACATGAACGCCAACGAGGTCATAGCCAACCGTGCGTCCGAGCTTGCGGGGAAGAAGCTCCTTCATCCGAACGACGACGTGAATATGAGTCAGTCGTCGAACGACACCTTCCCGACCGCCATGCATATCGCAGCCGTCATCGCGATAGAGGATCGGCTGTTCCCGCCTCTCGAAAAGCTGATATCGACGCTGAGCCGTCTCGAAGCCGAGAACGCCGGTGTGGTGAAGTCCGGCCGCACGCATCTGCAGGACGCCACGCCGATAGCTTTTTCGCAGGAGATATCCGGATGGCGGACGAGCCTCGAGCGGGACAGGGAGCTGATATCGGCTGTCCTGCCGTATCTTAAGCGTCTCGCTCTCGGCGGCACGGCCGTCGGGACGGGGCTGAACTGCCCGGACGGCTTTGACCGCGCCGCCGCCGAGGCTGTATCGCAGCTCACCGGAAAGGATTTTGTAACCGCGGAGAACAAATTCCACGCCCTTACGTCGAAGGACGAGATCGTCACGGCGCACGGAGCCGTCAAGGCGCTCGCCTGCGATATGATGAAGATCGCGAACGACATAAGATGGCTGGCCTCCGGCCCGAGGCTCGGGCTCGGTGAGATAAGGATACCTGAGAACGAGCCCGGCTCATCCATAATGCCGGGAAAGGTTAATCCCACTCAGTGCGAGCAGGTGACGATGGTCGCCGTTCAGGTCATGGGAAACGACACCGCGATATCCATGGCGGCAAGCCAGGGCAACTTCGAGCTCAACGTCTTCATGCCGGTCATCATCTACAATTTCCTGCAGTCCGTCAGGCTGCTCGGCGAGTCGATAGCGTCGTTTGACGAGCGGTGCGTTTCGGGCATAAAGGCCGACAGGGAGAAGATGAACTCGAATCTTCACAACTCCCTTATGCTGGTGACGGCTCTGAATCCGTATATAGGTTACGAGAACGCCGCTAAAACGGCAAAGCTCGCATATAAGGAAAACATCTCCCTTCGGGAAGCCTGTCTGAAACTCGGGTATCTCAGCGCGGATGAATTCGACAGAGTGTTCAGGCCGGAGAATATGGTATAATCAAAAACGCATCGGACGAGGCGGTGAAAAACGTACCCCCTGTGACGTCATGTCACAGGGGGTACCATTCTGTTCCGGCAGAGATTTAAGGCTTAAGTCAGCTCACGGAACTGCTTTCTTACCATCCGAGCGAGGCGAGATACTTTCTGCTCTTTTCGACGGCTTCGATCGACGGGCACTCGACCGAGCTGTCCTGCTCGACGATGACGTACTCGGCTCCGGCGTTCAAGGCGGCGTCAAGGATGACGGGGAAGTTCTGGACGCCGTAGCCGACGGGCTGGAAGCGGAATTCCTCGCTCGTCTCGGCCTTCTTGTCGGTGCCGAGCAGACCGTACATGTTCTCGGTCTTGTGGCCCTTGTAGTCCTTGAGATGTACGACGGGGGCGCGTCCTGTGTACTTTTTCAGGTAGGCGGCGGGATCCTGCCCGGCGACATGAACCCAGCAGACGTCGAGCTCGGTTTTCAGATGCTCGCACGGAACATGGGAGTACATGTAATCGAGTCCGAACTCTCCGTCCGGCATAGTGATGAACTCGAAGTCGTGGTTGTGATAAAGCAGGGTGATGCCCTTCTTCGCGAAGCATTCGCCGATCTTATCGATGTTCTTGAGCACCTCGTCAAAGTTCGGCGATCCGACTCTGGTCGATTCGTCGAGGAAGGGGACGGCTATGAATTTGCATCCGAGATATGCGTAGGTGTCGGCGGTGCCTTCGATGTCCTGGATCATCTCGGCGTATGGGACATGGGCGGAGATCAGGGTGATCCCGATCTCGTCAGCCGTCTGCTTCACGAATTTCGGGTCAAGGCCGTAAAGCCCGGCGAGCTCGGCGTAATCGTAGCCGATCTCCTTTACCTTTTTGAGGGTGCCGGCGAAATCCTTCTCGAGGAAGTCGCGGACGGAATAGAGCTGAAGTCCGACTGGAAGTGTTTTTGCCATGATAATTTCTCCTTTATCTATGCGGTTGCTTTAATGTTTGTCGAGTTTTTCCGACAGCTTTCTGAAGGCTTCGAATATGACTTTGTATGTTTTCGGTCCCGGCGAGTTCGTCTCCTCGTAATGCTTTTCCCCCGTGTCGTCGATGTATTCGGTAAGATACGGAAGATCCCTGTCCACCATGAAGTCCTTTTCCGGAAGGATATATCCGATCTCATCGTCGGCGAGGGAGAATATGAGCAGATCGTTGCCGTCGGGTATCAGCGTCTCGAGAGCCGTTATGTCGGGATCGAGCGAATACCCAAGCTCCGGTGTGAGCTCGCCCGGAACGAGCATGATATCCAGCCTGCCGCCGAGACGAAGCCAGCTGACGCGTGTCCTTATGCCGAGGCCTGTTTCGGAATCGCATCGGACGGTTTTGTGGTTTATCACGCCGAGCGTTTTCAGCACGGCGAATATCGGGTTGTCGAGAGGTATCGTTATGTCTGCGGAGGCAAGCTCGATAGAGGGTGCTATACCGACCGGATCGCCGATATTGTCGGCGTATCCTGCATCGGCGATAGCCTTCCATGCGCTGTCGTAGCCTTCCTTCGGAGCTATCAGCCCGCCGAGAGTCCCCGGCACGAATATCGTCAGGTCTCCGTATGCCGGATACATCCTGTACAGCGCACCGGGAAAGTCCGCCGATACGAGCGAATTGTCCCCGCCGAGCGACTCTGCGTGGATCCCGACGTTGAAGACGGATATATTCCCGAGCCCTTCGCGATTTATCGCTATTCGGTAAACATAGCTGTCCGTCAATTCCGGCGGGCGGCTGTCCCTGAAGCAGGAGGCGAAGGTCTTCTTATACGTCAGCTCGGCTTCTCCGATGTCGGCGTAAGGTTCGATGACAGCGTTCGATGCGGCGGTGACTGCGGATATCGTAAGCTCCTGCATGAAGCGCGGATTTTTTCCGCAGATCCCGATCTCTCCCCACATGCCGAGGGTATCGACTCCGGCGTGATCATGCGTCGATATTACGAATACGTCGCGCAGCTTCCGCCCGCCGGATGAGACGACCGGTCTTACGGCTTCCTTTATCGCCTCGCAGTCGGTATCCGAAAGCCCTACGCAGTCGACCGTGATGAAAAGCACTCCGCCGCGGCCGGTGTTGTCGTCGAGCCACAGCGCCCGCACCGTCTGACTGTCGAGTATGCCCGTCGCCTTATTGCCGTTTCTGAATCCGGCGATGTAGTACTCGCCGCCGGAATCGTCTGACAGATCGAGGAATATCTCGCTCTCGCCGAAGCCGACGGTCCAGCTCTCTCCGACGTCGGGATACGCCTCTCCGCATGACGCGGCCGCCATGACAGCCGCCAGCAGGACCGCAGACATCAGCGCTTTGAAATATGACGCCTTAAAGCGTTTCGATTCAGAGCGCATCGAGCAGCCCTCCTCCGATGTATCGGATGAGTATCGACAGAAAGGCGCTAAGCGGCACGTCGTTCACCTTCATTTCGAGTATCGCCGATATGAAGGCTCCGGCGGCGGACAGCGCGATGACTGCGGCGGCCGCCGCTTTCGCTCCTGACGACCGCTTCTCCGACATCGCGGCGCAGGCGATGATCAAGCCGAATATCAGCGGGAACAGCCATGACGGCACAAGATGCGAGTATCTCAGCTGGATGAGGCGAGGATACAGCGCCTCCGGAGCGCCGAGCCATGACGCCGCGGCGGCGATATTGCGTATCAGCAGGGAAGCGGCGATATCCGCGGCGGCGGCAGCCGCCGCCGCGATGCCCGCTCCGCAGACTATCCGGTACTGCGAGGGATTCATCTCAGCGTCACATCAGGATGATCATCTCGTAATAGTAGACGCCTTCCTGATATCCGGTCTGACGGAAGAGGACGTCCGCCGTCTTGTCGTTCAGAGTGACGGCTACGTTCATGGCGTCGATGCTTCCCGTGTTGTGGGTGAGACCTGACGACGCCTTGCCGCGTATAGTGAGATCGGAATATCTTACTATGTATCTGCGGTCGCCGAGGGTGATCTCGCAGCTGCCGTCACGGAAAGGCTTCGCTTCGGAGACGGTCTCCCTTAAGTTCAGCGACCATCCGCTTCCGCTGAGGTTGCTGTCTATCGGATCGGTGATGACGATATAGCCGTTGAGTATTCTGTAAAATCCGCTCTTTGTGAGCTTCGCTCCGGGCTCGAGCAGCTTGTATACGTTGTAGCCTGACTGACCGGTTATTATGTCGGCGCCGGTGTAGGTGTTGTAAATGTCGCCGTTTGAGGCCTTCTCCCCGATGATGTTTTTGTCGGCGAGATCGTCAGATCCGATCCATACTATCGAGCTGAATGCCGACGAGGAGTCTCCATAAAGCTCGCCCCTGAGTCTGCGGACGTAGATCAGATCGGCTCTGTCGCCGTTCCATCCGCTCTTGCTGACGTAAACGGCCTTGTAGCCGGAGAGACTGTCGTGAAAGTCCTTGTATGTCACGGCGCGCGGAGTAATCTTGTCGTCGAAGACGATGAAGGTCGTGGCGTCGTTGATGTCGACGGAGAAAGTGACGGTACCGTTCTCTGTTACGGTAAAGGTGTCGGCGTCGGCCTTTAGCACAGCGCTCGGAGTCGCGGTGGTGTAGGTCATGCGGTCGTCATAGATGGTGAGATCGACGCCCTTGTCCTTCTTCTCGAATCTGACATAGCTGCCGAGCTCGATCTTTTTGACGCCGTTCACCGTCCCGTTGACGGTGAGTATGTCGAGGGCGTCCTTCTCTTCGGCTCCGCTGAGGCATACGGCGAGTCCCGTCGGAGACTGAGCGCCTATCGTCTTTGTGACGACGCCCATGTTGGAGAAGTGGACGGTGCCGCCGAGCGAGGTGGCTTTGTCGTACATATCGATACGGATGACCCTGTCGCCGTCGAGTATGACGTCGCAGAGACGCCCTTCGATGTCACTGTCGCTCCTGAATACCGAGATGACCTCGGCTCCGGTCGCGCCGACGAAGCTCTCGCGGCCTATATAGAGGCGTTGATTGTCGTTGTATGTGATATACGCTCCGGATGAATCGCTTTCGGGAGTATAGCTGACGAGCCTGAGACCGGTAAGATAGGTGTACACCTTATTTATGACGAGCGTGCGCGTCTGGGTGTCCCAGCGGTACATCACCCAGTCCCCGTTTTTCGGATCGATGCCGCTGCGGTTGTCGAAGGTGATCTGATTCTGAGCCGCGCCTCCGGCGAGGGAAATGCCGCCGTCTGAGTAGATCTCATATTTTCCGAAGACGAACGGGCGGTAGATCGCTCTGTCGGGCATTCCGTCGGCGTTGTCGTCGAAGGTCGTCAGCTCATAGTATGCCGAAGTCGAGGCGATCTTCGAGGAGGTGAGATTCGATCCCGAATTGATGGTCACCGCCTTTGAGGATATATCCGAGGCGGAGTAGACGATTATCTCGTTCTTGTACGGGATTACGCCTTTCTCATGCGGTACGGTGTAGGCGTTCACCACGTCGTACATCGTGTCAAGGATGGATATGCGCTCGTCTCCCGGGATGGCCGCGAGTCCGGACGTATATGTGGACGAGGAGGAGTTGAGCTTGAAGGAGATTATGTTCGAGCGGTTGGCTCCCGTCGAGATGACGCGGAACGAGCATCCGACGAACTGATCGAAGTCATTGCTTCCTATCGCCGCCGATACGACGCTCTCGGGGACGGTGAAGGAGCTGCGCAGCGTGCCGTCGTCCATGAGCGTCATGAATCTGAGCTCGCCCGGCTTCGCGTAGCCGGCGGACGCCGAGATCCTGAAATCTCCGCTGGCGGCGAGGACGGCGGTCTCGTCGGCGTATTTGAAGACGTCGCTTATATAGCTGCCTCCGTAGTAGGTCATCGCGAAGGCGGTGTTGTAGAGCAGCTGGGCGGTCTGGGCGCGGGTAAGAGAAGTCTGCCAGTTGGCGCTGTCATACGAGCTTACCGGCATACCGTCGACCAGAAGCGAGCTGAACAGACCGAGCTCCTCGGCCATCGTCATATAGCTGCGCGGGTATTCGGTGTCATAGTCGCCGGCGGGATATCCAAGCGCGCGGACGGCCATGGTGGCTCCGTCCTGCAGGGTGATCCCGCTGTCGGGATCGAACACGGTGTCAGAGCGTCCCTTGACGATCCCGTGCTCGGAAGCGTAGCTTATCGCCCTGAGATAGTGCCTTGACGGCGAGACGTCGGTAAATCGGGCGGTGGTATCCTGTGATTCCCAGTAAGCGGTGTCGACGTTGCCGGTGATCAGCTTGGAGATGAGCAGAGCCATCTGCCAGCGGGTGACGCCGTCGTTCGGGCCGAAAAGCGTGGATGAGTATCCGCGGATGACGCCGACCGAGGAAAGAAGGTCGACGGCGTCCGCGTATTCGGTGACGTCGCTGAACGCCGCCGACGCCGCCGGCGTGAGCGCGAATGCCAGAGTCAGCGTCACGGCGATCGCCATCACGGCGGCGAATATTCGTATATTCTTCATTTGCGGTTCCTCCGGTGAGAAAAAGGGTATTTTCTATATTATACTATACGCCGCCCAAAAAAACAAGGGGAATCCGGTGATTTTTTCGCTTTAAGGCTTTACTTTCGGGTCTGTATGTGGTAAAATTAGGTATATGCCGTATCGCAGGGCTTCAGTTGAGGGTGGTATCATGGAAAAGGTAAAAAAGATAGACATACACGTCCACACGTCCGAATCGGGATGGCTGACCCGTCTTCCAGACTCGAGATACGCGACTCCCGAGGAGCTGATCGCCATATACGACTCGATAGGCGTCGAGAAGGGAGTCCTTCTGCCGAACGTCACCGTCGAGGCAGATTTCAACACCTCGTCGAACTATGAGACATGGCTTACCGTTCAGAAATGGCCGGACAGGTTCGACTGGTTCTGCAACCTCGACGCGAGGATGGGCGGCAACTCGCCCGAAAGCGATTTCACGCCTTATCTGAAATTCGTGAAGGAAAAGGGCGCAAAGGGCGTCGGCGAGGTCTCGACGAACATATACTTCGACGATCCGCTGATGCTGAATATGTTCAGGCACTGCGAGAAGAACGGTATGCCGCTTACCTTCCACATCGGCGACATGGGGCGCGATTACGGCATCGTCGACGATTTCGGCCTGCCGCATCTCGAGGCGGCGCTGTCGGCCTGTCCGAGTCTGAGATTCCTCGGCCATTCCCAGAAATTCTGGGCCGAGATAAGCGGAGATCTCACCCGCGAGCAGCGCGGCGGATATCCGACCGGAAAGGTCGCTCCCGGAGGCAGGCTGATCACCCTTCTGAGGGAGCATCCGAACCTCTGCTGCGATCTGTCGGCGGGGAGCGGCTATAACGCGCTTACCCGCGATCCCGGCTTCGGGTATGATTTTATCGAGGAATTCTCTGACAGGCTGTATTATGGCACCGACATCTGCGATCCTAACAACGTGACAAGACCTATGCTGAAGCTGGCCGCCTTCCTCGACGAGGCCGCGGAGACCGGGAGAATATCGTACGAGGCGTATTATAAGGTCTCGAGGGGCAACGCCCTGAAGCTGCTCGGAGCTGAAAATAACGAATAAAAAACAGCCGGGGTGCGATCATGAACTCAAATGTTAAAAAAGCCGCAGCCGTCGCCGCCGTGATCGTTCTTGCCGCCGCGGCGGTCATGACGGTCATTTTCGGTCCTTTCCGAAAAACGGATATCACCGATTTTGAAATCGTCACCGTCCGCGAGAGCGGGATGCGTGCGTCGGCTGAATACGAGATCGTCCGTGACGGCGATAATGCTGTGGTATCCATGTATACGATCCCGTATACCGGTGATGAAAACGAAAGACATCTTGAAATGACCGCCGTGATCAGCGCGTCGGAGGCTATGGACAAGATGACCGAGGTCGGGCTTCTCGGCTGGGACGGATTTCACGGCGCGCATCCGAGGAATGTCAGCGACGGCACCATGTTCACGCTCGACGCCGTCGTGAACGGCGGGAAAAAGGTACACGCGGACGGCTCTCAGAACTTCCCTCGTCATTACAGGGAATTCGTCCAGTGGATCATGGGTATCCTTTACAATGATTTCATCGGCGGATGATAAGATTTTAAATAACTTGAATACAAGGAGTCAGGACCAATGAAACAGTATTTCCTTCCTCACGAGGGCGGAGCCTTCAAGGCCAACCTTCACTGCCATTCGACCGTATCCGACGGCAGGCTTACCGTTGAGCAGATAAAAGAGCACTATATGAAGAACGGCTATTCGATAATAGCCTACACCGATCACGACGTCCTCGTGGCGCATGACGACCTTAACGAGGACGGCAGGTTCCTCGCCCTGCACGGATATGAGATGGAGGTAAACGAGGAAGGGTTCAAGGGGCTCTTCTCCGAGGGGCTGAAATTCGGCTCGGCGAAGACGGCGCATCTCTGCTATATCGCGAAATCGCCCGATAATATGACTCAGGTGTGCTATAACAAGGACAAATATATCTGGGGCAACGCGCTGGCTTATAAGCCGCAGCTGAAATTCGAGTCCGACGATTATATCCGCCGCTACTCCGCCGAGGGCGTTTCGGAGATGATCCGCATCGGGCGGGAGCACGGATTCTTCGTCACATACAACCACCCGACATGGTCGATGGAGTCGTACCCGGATTATTCCGGCTATGAGGGGATGAACGCCGTCGAGATATGGAACACCGGCTGCGAGCGCGGCGGATGGGCGGAGTACAACGATCACTGCTACGACGATTTCTTAAGACAGGGCAAGCGTATCTACGTCACGGCGACGGACGACAATCACAACGGTCACGATCTCAGCCATCCGCTGTCCGACGCCTGCGGCGGCTGGATCGTCGTAAGATGCGCAGAGCTTGAGTACGAATGCGTCACCGACGCGCTCGAAAAGGGCAGCTTCTACGCCTCGACCGGACCCGAGATATACGATCTCTGGGCCGAGGACGGCTATCTCCATGTCACGACGTCGCCGGTGCACCGCATCAATTTCATAACCGGCGCGCGTCACTGCGGCAGCGCCGGAGCGCATTACGGCGACAGCGTAACCGAAGCCGCCTTCAAGTACAACAAAGACTCGGACGGCTATATCAGAGTCGACATACAGGATGATTACGGCAGACACGCGGCGACGAACGCGGTCTGGGTCGACACGATAGCCGAGTGAAAAACGCAGATAAAGATATGGACGTAAAAAACGTAAACTGCGAGCTGCTTTCGACGAACGGCAACAACGCCGTGACATGGGTGCACCCGCTGCCGGACGGAAGACTGTTCACGATAGCCTCGATGGACAAATACCACTGCTACAATAACACGCTTCCGTGCGATCAGTTCCTGTTCGGCAGGTTTTCCGAGGACGGGGGCAGGACATGGGGCGCTCCGTTCCATCTCTGCACATGGCCGGAGCGGACGCCCTTCATGATGTGCGGCGGCTCGATGATCGACAGCCGGGGGCATCTGCACGTCTTCGCCATGCGGATAAACTATATCGACGGCGGACGCGGCATCCATGACGGCGGCATAAGCTATATGCGGTTCGACAGCTGCATGGGCGGAAATCCCATATACAGCCGCATGCCGTGTCTCGAAAGATATACCGGCTCCGTCAACAGCTGCATCGAAACGTCTTCCGGCAGGCTCGTTGTTCCTTTCTCGACTCTGTCAGGTGAAAAGGACAGCAAGTTCGTGTCGAGCGTGATATATTCCGACGACTGGGGAGAAACGTGGGCGGCATCGAACGATATTTCCGTCGTAAGCGACGAGGAGGATATAGAGTCGGGTGCCGTGGAGCCCATCGTGATCGAGATCGAGCGCGGCGTCCTGCTCATGCTGATCCGCACCGTTCTCGGCTCATTCTGGTACTCCGTCTCGCGAGACGACGGAAAAACCTGGGAGAAGGCAAAGCCGACGAAAATAACTTCGTCTAACGCACCGGGATCGTTCGTCAGACTTCCCGACGGCAGGATATTCCTCGCATGGAACGACGTCATGGGGCATCCGATGCAGGGCGTGAGGTACAGCTTCGCGAGGCAGTGCCTTCACGGCGCGGTGTCGGACGACAATATGCGCACCATTAAAGGCGCCCGGATACTGCTCAAAAAGAGGACCGGCGACACCGACATCGTACATAACGCGTATCCGTACACCGCCTGCTCTCCGTCAGGCGGCGTGTATCTGAGGACGTTCGAGGTCGAGGGTATGGGCGGCTCGAGATGGGGCATCGAGCAGTCATATCTCACACTGGTCGATCCGGATTTCCTTGAGTTTACCGAAACAAAGGACAACTGGAACGAATGGGTGACGGATTATCCGGCCGGGGAAAGCGGCATAGACATGAGACCGGCGAAGGAGAACACCGCCTATGCCATGACGAGCTTCCCGTACGCCGTATCGGGCAAGATAACTGTCGATACGGAAGGCATGCCCGACGGCGGATGCCGTGTCATACTCTCCGACTGCTATCTCGACAGGCTGAATTTCATGCCCGACGCCAGACCAAAAACATGGGACGACAGCATCGGCAGCCTTTACACCTCTTTCACGGTGAATGAGGCGGGGCGCTGGACGATAACGTGGAAGGACGGGATCGTCTCCCTGTCGGTGAACGGCAGAGAGGCTCAGAGCGCGCCGATGAATTCATCCGGCGGACTGAACCATTTCGGAGTCCTTTTCACCGGCGAGGGAAGCATGAGGATCACCGGCTTTGAGGCGAAGGCCTTTGACAACCGATGGAGGACCGGCATAGAATACTGATACACCGGTAACGCGATGGGAAACTGAAGTTCCTGTGAAAAAAACTGATATCCGCCGTGTCGGTCAGACACGGCGGATATTTATGTCTCTGATGATTCCTGTTATGTCCCCGTCTGTTATCTTATCGTGATCTCGCCTATCTCTCCTTTGCCGGACGACGGCATATCGTCATACAGTGTATCGAATTCCACCGTCTTTATCAGCTTTGATATGTCCCTGCAGATTTCACCGTTCAGCTTTATGTTTTCCAGAGTCATCTTTCCCACACGGCAGCTGTAATATGGATCAAATACTTCGTAGTCGCCGAACCGGACAGATTTCGGACCGACGGTGACCATGCGGGACATCGGATAAAAGTCATAAAGCGTCAGGTCGATATTCCTGAAGGTAATATCCTCGATATCGGCCCCGATCTCGAAGGCGGCGAACCATCCGGTCTTCGGATTCGATTCCAGATAATCGGGGAAGGTGTCTATCGGAACGGTAAGATCGACGGCGATGTCTTCAAACGTGATGTCCTTTCCGCTGCCGACTCCTCCCCTCTCCGGCTGCTGTCCTTTGTTGTATCCCGGAGTCTGATAGTACAGCTTGAACGTCTTTATCCCCTTCACGTTTTTTATCAGGGCGTGCTCGAGCGAGCAGTCGACGGGAGTGCCGTCGGCATAATAATACACGCCCGGCTCGATGCGCAGCGCTTCATACGGGCTGTCGTCCGAGAGCTCGAGGTTCTCGACGAGAATATTCCTGATCGGCCCGTAATTTACCGACGAGTTTATCCAGTCATACATGTTCAGCGCGACAAGATCGTCGCCGACCTGACCGCTTACGTTCCGGACGACTATGTTTTCCGACGCTCCGTTCAGATGGAGACCGTCGGCGAAGCATTCGACGAAGCGGATGTTTTCGATCACGGTGTTTGAGAGATCGCCTGTCTGCACCGAAAATCCGGCGGTATGGACGAATGTGACGTCTTTTAGCACCAGCCCGTCGAGATTGTTGAACAGCATCGCCGTCGATACGCCCTGCCAGTCGTAGCCGCCGTCATCCTGAAGGTCATACCGCCCCGTCGCGCCGTAGCCGTGCCGTTTGTCGTTCGATTCCTCCCAGACGCCGCCGATTATGGCGATATCGTGATCGCGGTCGGATCTGTCTATCGGGGCAAAGGAACCGTTTTTCGTATGCTCATTGCGGAGCATCAGCACCCTTACGCCGGGAGCGAGGAGGATCCGTGCGCCGTCGTCACAGTATATCGTCCTGCCCGACGGCACGATCACGCTGCCGTCGATCATATACGGCTTATCCGACGCCGGTACGCGGACGACAGCGCTTTCCCTCAGCGCCTGATTGAAGGCTTTCGTCCACATCCCGTTTTCATCGGGGGAATAATCGGTGAGATATGCTGCCGCGCCGGCGCCGGGCAGGGAAGACAGGCGCGACTGCTCCATTTCCAGCAGAGAATCGATGAATCCGCTCATAATAATTCACCTCCGGATATACTGCCTATATTATATCACTTTTTTTTCCGCCGCGCAATATGAAATTCCCTTCCGGGAAGCCCGGAAGGGAATATGTCAAAGCTTTCAGATCGTGATGCTGAGATGCCTCAGTCCGTCGAGATAGACACCGACGGTTTCGGTATCTATCGACGCCAGCTGGATGACGGCCTCGTTTATCATGCCAAGGTCGGCGGTCCTGTGATTCAGCTCGTCGTTCGGCTGAAGATCCCGGTAGACCTGCATATAGAAGTCGAGCGTCTTCTGGATTGTCGTCTCCCTCGCTCTGAGCATGTCGGCGATCCCCTGAGCCTTCGCCTGTCCGGCGATATCCCCGGGTGAGCCGGGCTGATCCCCGCCGCCGGATCCGATCAGCTGGATCCGGTCGAGCGCTTCCTTCAGTCCCGACTGATCGCGGACGAGAGCGTCGATGCGGTCAAGTATCTCTCGCACGGTGATCTGAGGAAGGGAAGGCCCGGTGCTGCCGATGTCTTCGCCTTCAGCGCGCGGAGCGTCACCTATTACTGTGACGGCGGTTTCTGTATCGTTATAAGCGGTTTCGGGCATTTTTATATCCTCCATTTCAGGCGGCAAAGTCCGCTTCGCGTCTTCGGAGGAGGTGAGGATTATCATGTCGTCGGATACGAAGCGTGCCCTGCCGCTTTTCACGAGCCCTCTGGCGCGTTTCGGCCAGGTGGGCTCAAGTTCGTTTCCGTTTTCATCCCTCACATTAACGTTTTTTTCGATGGGTA
>CAMJPL010000011.1 GCA_946407735.1 uncultured Clostridia bacterium | reverse complement strand
TCGCTGCTGTTCAATTTTCAATGATCATCCGCTGACTCCTCTCGAAGACAGCTTGAATATTATATCACTTTTCCACCACTTTGTCAAGTACTTTCGCAAATGTTTTTGTGTAAACAAAATGTGAATCAGCGATTTATCCTTATAAAACCTGCATCAATTCCCCGACTCCCAGTTTCTGCAGGCGTAATTCATCAGCTTGTCGGCGTCATTAAGACTCATCCCGGGGAAAATCAGATACAGGCATTTCTTGCCGTATCTCTCGATCAGCGAATCGGCGCCGCGGATCCAGTCGTCGACGCCGCCGTCATAGATCTGTATCCAGAGCGATTTCCCGGCGGCGGAAACCTGATCGTATATCCCGTACCACTGCGGGCAGGCGCCGTCCGGCTTTCCGGCGCCGCATGTGAACTGCAGAGCGTCGAGCCTGTCAAGCTCCATTATCGCCGGGATATGGCGGATCGCGTCGGGACCGTCTAAGTGGTACACCGAATGATCGAGCATCTCCGTCTGCCTTTTCAGTCCCGGCAGCACGAAGGTGCGATACTGATCGGGGGAAAGCATGGCCGATATATCGCACTGCGCCTTCGCGACCCTGCCCCTGCCGAGCACGGCGAATGCCGTGTAGCTGACGACGTCGTCTTCGTCCCTGACGAGCTCACGCATCCTGTCATAATATATAAAGTAGGTATCGTCGATCTGATTTATCAGCTCAAGTACCCTCTCCGGGCAGTCCATTATGTCGTACAAGGTGTCCTGCGGACCGCGCATCGCCGCGTATATGTCGATGTTTTCGACGATATCCGGGATATCTATCCTCATCCCGGTGCCACTGAGGCGCCGGATCAGTTCCAGATGCCGCTTCCACCAAACGTTGTCGGGATCATACCTTATATCGGGATACGACAGCGGATCGCCGATGCAGGGCTCAAACCATACGGTCGACGGCGAAAACACCGGCTGCGCGCCGAGGTACAGAGCGAGAGAGCCGGGGCCGAAATTGGCGCTCACCGACGGGAACGAATCGGCGAGAAAGACGCTCGAATCTATCCCGTACCGGCCGCTCGCCGCAAGATAATCAAATTCGGTATATCTCCCGGCGATATCGTCCGGGGCTTTCGGCCTTACGCCGGTATAATCATCCCGCCGCGCGACGACACGCATCAGCGGCAGACCGTGATTGTCGTGATTCCACCAGTCCTCAAATCTCTGAACAATATCGCTCATCCTGTCCCCCGCCGCGATCCGCGCGGCACCGATTCCGTATCTGACGATTCATTGTATTTCACATATTTATTATACAACATACGCCGGTAAAATGCAAGCCGTCAGTTTTCATAATATCAATGATTTTGCCTCGGAAGCCTACGGATTTAATATTTTGCCCTTATATTTTTATTTTAATTGTATTTTATTTAATATAATTTCATGCTGTTTACAGCGCTTTTTACATAAAGCCGGTCAATAAATGTCGCAAATATAAACCGAGTGCGGTTTTATCGTAAACACTGAATGAATTTATTATCCCACCTCTTGATTTTCACAGATAAATGAGTATAATTATAGTTAGTTTTAATTATCTAACGACGGTCTGTCAATTTTAACTTGAATTCCAGACTTCTAATCCATCCCTCCTGATCGCTTCAGCGGCTTCGCAAAGCATTTTTTTGAGGGCGGAAATTAATTCAATTTAACTTGAGATCGACTACTTTAACCGCGTATTTCGAAAGGATGTGAAATCCGAAAATGATGCCTCTTTTTCTCGCCGATGTCGGATCAGCCAATATCATAAAGCGTGTCGGGGGAAGCCAGGAGATGAAAAAGCACCTTGAGGATATGGGATTTGTCGCGGGGGGGACCGTGTCCGTCGTTTCCTCGATAAACGGGAATCTCATCGTGAACGTGAAGGACACGCGCGTCGCCATAAGCCGGGAGATGGCCGGCAAGATAATGATATAGGAGGATAAAGCATAAATGAACACTTTGAGAAACGCGAGGATAGGCTCCACCGTCAGGGTGGTAAAGCTTCACGGCGAAGGCGCGGTAAAGCGCCGCATCATGGACATGGGCATCACGAAGGGCGTCGAGATATTCGTCCGCAAGGTGGCGCCTCTCGGCGACCCGGTAGAGGTAAATGTCCGCGGCTACGAGCTCAGTCTCCGAAAGGCCGACGCCGAGATGATCGAGATCGAAAACATTTGATCACATTAAGGAAGGACATATAAAATGAACGGCGAGATTCGAATCGCCCTCGCGGGCAACCCGAACTGCGGCAAAACAACACTATTCAACGCGCTCACCGGCTCCAACCAGTTCGTCGGGAACTGGCCGGGAGTCACCGTCGAGAAGAAGGAAGGGCGCATCAAAAATCACAAGGACGTCGTCATCACCGACCTTCCGGGAATCTATTCCCTCTCTCCGTACACTCTGGAAGAGGTTGTCGCCCGAAATTATCTCGTTGACGAACGCCCCGACGTCATCCTCAACATCGTCGACGGCACCAACCTTGAGAGGAACCTCTATCTTACCACTCAGCTCGTCGAGCTCGGCATCCCGGTGGTGATAGCTCTTAACATGATGGATCTTGTCCGCAAAAACGGCGACAGGATCGACGTAAAGGAGCTGTCAGACGAGATCGGATGCAGGATCGTCGAGATCTCCGCCCTCAAGGGCGACGGCGTCGACAAGGCAGCCGAGGAGGCCATCAAGGCGGCGTCCGGAGCTCCGGCCATTCCGAAGCACACCTTCTCCGGCACTGTCGAGCACGCGCTCGCCCACATCGAGGAGGTATGCATGCACAGCCTCCCCGAGGAAAGACAGCGCTGGTACGCCATCAAGCTCTTCGAGAGAGACGAGAAGGTCCTCGAGAAGCTCAAACTCCCGAAGGAGACGCTCGATCACATCGAAAACGACATCAAAGCCGCCGAAAAGGAGCTTGACGACGACGCCGAAAGCATCATCACCAACGAGAGATACGTCTGCATCGCCGAGCTCATAAAGAACTGCTACAAGAAGCAGAGCGTCGGAAAGATGACGGTTTCGGACAAGATAGACCGGATAGTCACCAACCGCGTGCTCGGTCTTCCGATCTTCGCGGTCGTCATGTTCCTTGTCTACTGGATCGCCATGGGCCCGCTCGGTACCTTCCTGACCGACTGGACGAACGACGTCCTCGGCGGAGCATGGCTTACCGACGGATCGCGCGCGATACTCGAGAACCTCGGCGCGGCCGAATGGCTGACCGGCCTCATATCCGACGGTATCTTCGCCGGCGTCGGAGCCGTTCTCGGCTTCGTTCCCCAGATGCTCGTGCTTTTCCTCATGCTCTGCCTGCTTGAGGACTGCGGCTACATGGCGCGTATCGCCTTCATCATGGACCGTATCTTCCGCCGCTTCGGTCTTTCCGGAAAATCGTTCATCCCGATGCTCGTCGGAATGGGCTGCGGCGTTCCCGGCGTCATGGCCTCGCGCACCATCGAGAATGAGCGCGACCGCCGCATGACCATCATGACCACCACCTTCATTCCCTGCGGCGCCAAGATGCCGATCATCGGCCTCATCGCCGGCGCCCTGTTCGGCGGAAGCGGCATCGTCGCCGTGAGCGCCTACTTCATCGGCATCGCCGCCATCATAATCTCCGGCATCATGCTCAAGAAGACAAAGATGTTCGCCGGCGATCCCGCTCCGTTCGTCATGGAGCTGCCCGCCTATCACGCCCCGTCATGGGTCAACGTGCTCAGAGGCACATGGGAGCGCGGCTGGTCCTTCATCAAGCGCGCCGGGACCGTCATTCTTCTCAGCTCGATCGTTATCTGGTTCCTCTCCGGCTTCGGCTTCGTCAACGGACACTTCGGCATGACCGACTCCCTGTTCGAGGACGAATCGATCGCCACCGACGAATACATCGCTCAGCTCGCCGATAAAATGGATATCCCCGAGGAGGAGGTCACTCCGATGGACGCTTCCATCCTCGCTAACGTCGGCAGCGCCGTCTCCCCGATCTTCCGCCCGCTCGGCTTCGGCTCATGGAAGCCCACCGTCGCCACCATCACCGGCCTCGTAGCCAAGGAGGAGGTCGTCGGCACCTTCGGAGTCCTTTACAACTATGACGATCAGGACGGCGAGGACGAGCTTTCCGAGGAAGGCGAACAGATCTGGCCGCTCGTATCTGCCGATTTCAATAAGATCTCCGGCGGACACGGCAAGCTCGCCGCCTACGCCTTCATGATCTTCAACCTTCTCTGCGCTCCCTGCTTCGCCGCCATCGGCGCGATCCGCAGAGAGATGAACAGCGGAAAGTGGACCGCCTTCGCCATCGCCTACCAGTGCGGCTTCGCCTATGTCACGGCGCTGATAGTCTTCCAGATCGGCAAGATCTTCGCCGGAGGCGTCAACGTCATCGGCCTGATCATAGCGGTGCTGCTGCTCGCGGCGATAATCTTCCAGCTCTTCCGTCCGTATAAGGAAGCCGGCCATCTGACCGTCTCGGCCGCGCAGTAAGTAAGAAGGAAATATCGTATGATCAATTTTCTGATCATCATCCTGCTGGCCGCGGTCGTGGGTCTGGTCATATTCAGTCTGATAAACGACAGAAAGACCGGAAAGTCCTCCTGCGGAGGAGACTGCGCCTCCTGCGGTCTCTGCAGCGGAGGAAAAAAACGGCAGAGCTGAATACCTTAATATCAGCGGGATAAAAAAAGAGTACCCGCCGCGCCATAAAAAGGCGCGGCGGGTATTTTCTCGCTGTTTTGAGCCTGAACCCGCCGATCATATCGTTCGGATCATTTTATAAGCGGTCTTGTATTCTGACCGTTCATGCCGGCGGCGCTTTTCAGCGCGGCCGCCTTTGCCGCAGCTCTCGCAGCGGCGAGCCTGCGAATCCTCGCGATCCTGTCCTCTTTGTTCGGATGGCTGCTGACGAGATTGGCGAACAGCCCCTGAGCGCCCTTGCCGCCGATATTATTGAGCAGCGCGCACAGAGAGCCTCCGTAGCCCAGACGGAACGCGAACTCATCGGCCTCATATTCGTTTGCCCTGCTCGATTTCATCACAAGGAGAGTGCCGATCTTGGTCCAGATCCACATGAGCAGGCTGACGCAGACCGATATTGCGGCGTGATAAAGCCATGTGATGATCGACGCCCACAGCCCCTCCGAGCCGCCGATGAAAAGCGCCGTGAAGCTCATGACGATATGGAAGATGTCGAGAAGGACGCGGATGACGACGACGATGGCGCTGACAATCATGTTCCCCACCGAGACAAGCAGGATGAGATCGGTATCCTTGTGCGACAGATGCCCGAACTCATGGGCAAGGGTAGCCTTTATCTGCTCCGGCGGCATCTGAAGCAGTCCGCGCGTGATGCAGACGGTCTTGCGGCCGGTAGCGAAGGCGTTCGGCGATTCGTCGTCATTCATGAAAAGCTGAATGTCGCGCGGCAGCGCCGGATCGATCCGCAGCGCTCTCGAGTAGACCTCATTGAAGAGCGGCATCATGTAATCAAGGACAGCCTGATCGGTTATTTTTCTGCAGCCGGTCTGTAGCCTGAGTATCCATTCGCCGAACGGCGACAGCGCTATCACGAGAGATACGCCGTAAACGAGTATGCCGACGATCAGCGCCAGCCAGAACGGCATCTTCCCGGTGCTGCCGAACAGCAGCGCTATGATCCCGGCGATAACGAACACGTTGAGCACAAGATAGATAAGGACCGGGATATTCGACCTGCGCGTGACGCGCCTGAAGAAATCTACAATATACATACTTTCTCCCCGCCTGTCGGCGGACGATAAATGATCCTGCCGTATATTATCTCATAAATCGCGGAAAAAATCAAGTCCTTTGCGGCGATTTCATAAAAACCGCCTATGCGATCCCGTGCCGGGATGATTTGCCGCTCTATTCCGGACAATATATATTATCCAATCAATCACGCTTGACAAGTACACATTTGTCCGCTATAATGTATAGGTACGCATACAACATTTCCGGAGGTTGAAATGATCTACGACAAATACGTCGGCATGATCCGGGGCAAGCTCGAATCGGCCAACAAGATCTACACGCAGCTCGCATACAAAAAGGTCGGCGAGCTTTCCGACATCGGATGCTTTGAGACAAAGGAAAAGCTGCACAGCGCCGTCCCGCAGAGCGGCTACAAGCAGGTGACCGGCCCGTTCAGATGGGGCGGCGAGTGGGACAACATCTGGCTGCGCGGCAGCTACACCGTCCCCGCCGAGCTCGCCGGAAAGGCGATATACGTCATGCCGAAGACCGGAGCGGTCGAGATCCTCTGCTTCAGAGACGGCAAGCCGTTCGGCATCATCAACTCGAAGGGCGAGGACATCCTTAACGGCAACCACGCCGTGACTCAGCTCACCGGCGGCACGAAGGCCGGGACCGTGTTCGACGTCGCGCTCGAGTGCTACGCCGGTCATTTCTGCGCCGGATGCGGCCCTTACGAGAGCTACGGCGTGAACAGCGCCTCCGACAGCGAGTTCATCCGCTCCTATGAGTCGGTCGACATCTGTGTCCGCGACGACGACGTCTTCGGCTTCGTCTTCGATCTCAAGGCCGTCATGCAGCTCTCCGAATATCTCGACGACGCCTCTGCGGTCAAGGCCGAGGCGAGAAACGTACTTGAGAAGGTGCTCTCCGAGCTGATCCTCTATCCCGCGCACTACTCCGAGGAGGTATGGCACGCCTCCGTCGTCCGCTGCCGTGAGATCATGAAGCCGATCCTCGAGAGGAGCGGCGCCGATCCGAAGCGCGGCTTCGTCGGCATCATCGGACATTCCCATATGGACACCGCCTGGCTCTGGCCGTATCCGGAGACGATCCGCAAGTGCGCCCGCACCTACGCGAACGCCCTGGCGCTGATGGACCAGGATCCCGACTATAAATTCATCCAGAGTTCGGCTCTGCACGCCGACTGGATGCGTCAGTACTACCCCGACATCTTCGAGGGGATCAAAAAGCGCACCGCCGAAGGCCGCTATGAGCCCAACGGCGGCGTATGGATCGAGTGCGACTGCAACGTGACCGGCGGCGAAGCCATGGTCCGTCAGTTCCTCTACGGCCAGCGCTTCACCCGTGAGTATCTCGACTACACGTCCGACGCCTTCTGGCTGCCTGACACCTTCGGATACAGTGCCGCGATCCCGCAGATCATGCTCGGCTGCGATGTCAAGTACTTCTACACCACCAAGATGTCGTGGAACGACCTCAACGACTTCCCGTTCGACACCTTCATGTGGAAGGGACTCGACGGAAGCACCGTTCTCACCCATCTGAACATAACACACACCTTCCCCGACGTAAAGAACGTCATTCAGGCCGCGAAATCCCCGCTCGACAAGCAGGCCTTCGACGGAAGGCTGCTCGCCTTCGGCTTCGGAGACGGCGGCGGCGGCCCGACCATGGGAATGGTGGAGGACGCCAACCGCTCCCGCGGCGTTCCCGGACTGCCGCAGGTGGAGTACACCACGATAAGCGACTTCATGAAGTACGTCGAGGGCCATCACGGCGAGCTTCCGGTCTACAACGGCGAGCTTTATCTTGAGCTCCACCGCGGCACGCTCACCCAGATGCACGACATCAAGCGCAACAACCGCAAGGCCGAGTTCGCCATGCGCGACCTCGAGTACATGTCAGTCCTCACCGGCAGCTTCGACAAGGAGCGCATCGACTGGCTCTACAAGGAGCTTCTCCGCAACCAGTTCCACGACATCCTCCCCGGCTCGGCTCTCACCGAGGCCAACGATCAGGCCCGCGAGGAGGTCACGGCCGTCATAAGCGAGGCGACATCCACGGCGAAGGCCGACGCCGCCCTGCTCACCGAAGGCACGGACAGTGTCACCGTCTTCAACACCACCGGCTTCGCCCGCTCCGACGTTATTCTTGAAGGCAAAGCCTCTATCGAAGGCGCCGCCTCCCAAACCTATACCGACGTGGCCGGACGCGAGCTCACCGCCGTCAGCGGCGTATGCGTCCCCGCCTTCGGAGCCGTCAGCCTGAAGAAAGGCGCGGCTATAGATAAGCCGTCGCCGTTCAGCTGCTGCGGCGATACCCTCGACACCCCGTATTACACCGTGAAATTCGCCGAAAACGGCGCCATAGCCTCTCTCGTCGACAAGAAGACCTGCCGCGAGATCAGGGCCGAAGGCGGATATGAGCTCGGCACCTTCTGGTTCGGCGAGGACGTCCCCGCCTACTGGGACGACTGGAACATCGACTCCGACACACTCCGTCTCAAGATGAAGCCGGATATGCGTCTCGTCAGCCGCGAAACCGTCGCCGACGGCGCCGCCGAGTACCGCATCCGCTCCGAATACAAGGTCGGTCAGTATTCCTCCGTCAAGATCGACACCGTCTTCTACGCCTCGTCGCCGCGCATCGACTTCCAGGCTCTCGTCGACTGGAAGGACAAGCACTCCCTGCTCAAGGTCGGATTTGACGTGAACGTCATGTCCCAGACCGTCAAGAACGAGATCCAGTTCGGCTATGTCGTGCGTCCGACGACCCGCAACAACAGCATCGAGACGGCCAAATTCGAGGTCGTCAACCACAAGTATTCCGACGTTTCCGAGTCCCGCTACGGCGTCGCCCTGCTCAACGACTGCAAATACGGTCTGTCGCAGGACGCCATCGACGGCGGCGTTTCGCTTAAGCTGACACTCCACAAGGGCGGCACCCGCCCCGACGTCACCGGCGACGAGGGCCTGCATGAGATGACGTGGGCCCTGCTGCCTCACCAAGGCGCGTTCTCGGTCCCGACAGTCCTCTCCGAGGCCTATCTGCTGAACGATCCGATGATCGCCGCCGACGGCGCGCTGAAGAGCGAGCTCAGCCCGATCATCTCCCTCTCCGCCGACAACATCGTCGCCGAGGCGATAAAGCCGGCCGAGTACGGCAGAAAGGCTTACGTCGTCCGCCTCTATGAGGCCGAGCACAACCGCACCCTCTGCACCGCCTCCTTCGGCTGCGCGAAGCGCGTGTTCGAGACGAACATGCTCGAGGAGGAAAAGTCCGAGCTCGGGATAAAGGACGGCAAGGTCTGCCTCGAGTTCAGGCCCTTCGAGATAAAGACGATACTCGTCGAGTACTGATATATCAGCGAATAAAATATTCACAGGCTCCCGGAACGCTCCGGGAGCCTGACCGTTTTCGCGTCGGATAATATTTTCCATAATTATAACATCTGCTCCTTGACTTTGAGCCGCCGTTTGGGTATAATATTTTAATAATGACTTTATTTCAGCCGCGGGGCCGATAAGCGGCGCACGGCTGCAGCAGCGCGTCAAAACCCGGAACAGGGACCGACAGACATGCCTGAAAACAAAGAAAACATACAAGCGGACACAAAGAAAGCATCCGATTTGCAGCAGATATCCCGCTCGCCTCTGCCCGTTATCGAAGCCGATTACATAAACGGCCTGACGGACGCCGAGGCCGAGCAGCGAAAGCTCGCCGGATACGCCAACACCCCGGTGAACCCTCCGGTAAAGAGCGTCGGCAGGATCATCCGCGACAACATATTCACCTATTTCAACATAATATATCTCGTCATAGCCGCCTGCCTCATCGCCGTCGGCTCCTTCAATCATCTCAACTTCCTTCTCGTCATACTCTGCAACACCGCGATAGGCATATATCAGGAGCTCAAGGCGAAGAAGGTGCTCGACGAGATGAACCTGATCGCCGCCCCGCGCACCACCGCCGTCCGCAGCGGCGCCGAAACGGTCATACCGGACAGCGAGCTCGTACGTGACGACATAATCACCCTCACCTCCGGCTCACAGGCTTCGGCCGACGGCGTCGTCATACACGGCGAGGCCAGCTTCAACGAATCGCTGATAACCGGCGAGAGCGACGAGATCGTCAAGCGTCCGGGCGACAGGATCATATCCGGCTCATTCGCCGTTTCCGGCAAGGTATGGGTGCGTCTCGACGCCGTCGGGCGCGACTCGTTCGTCTCGCAGCTGACCCTGAACGCCAAGAAGATGCGCAAGAATCAGCCGCGCGGCATGATGAAATCGCTGAGCCTGATGGTGAAGATCATCGGCATCGCCCTGATCCCGATGGCGGCGGCCATGATGTTCAAGGAGATGCGGTTCGTCGATCCCCCGGCGCCTCTGCAGAGCGCCGTCGAAAACACGGCGGGAGCGCTGCTCGGCATGATCCCGGAGGGGCTGTATCTGCTGACGAGCGTCGCGCTCGCCGTCTCGGTAATGCGTCTGGCGAAAAAGCAGACGCTGGCGCACGATCTCGGCTGCATCGAGACTCTCGCCCGCGTCGACGTGCTGTGCGTCGACAAGACCGGCACGATCACCGAGAACGCGATGAAGCTGACCGACATATCCCCCGTCACGCATCCCGACGGCTCCGTCTGCGACAGAGCGGCGGCCGAGCAGCTTATATCAGACTTCGCCGCGAACATGTCGGACGACTCGCTGACGATGTCGGCGCTGAAAAACCAGCTTCAGGCCAAAAGTCCGCGTCCGGCGGCCCAGATCGTCGGCTTCAAGTCTTCGAACAAATACAGCGCCGTCTCGTTCGGCGAAAACGAGAATTACGTACTCGGCGCGCCGGAATTCGTCCTCCGCGGCGACTACGCGGTGTACCGGAGCCAGATAGACAGCTTCGCCGACAGCGGCTACCGCGTGCTGGTGTTCGCCTCCTACGGCGGCGTCCTCGACGGCGGGCCTCTCACGGCGAAAGCCCTGCCGCTCGCGCTGGTGGTATTCGCCAACAGCATACGCAAGGAAGCCCCCGAAACCTTCTCGTATTTCAGCAAGCAGGGGGTAAAGGTAAAGGTCATCTCCGGAGACAGCCCGATCACGGCCTCGAACGCCGCCAAGGCCGCCGGGATCGACGACGCCGACCTGTATTACGACTGCAATCTCGCCCGCTCCGACGAGGAGCTGGCAAGCGCGGCGTCCGAATATACCGTTTTCGGACGCGTGACGCCGGAGCAGAAGCGAACCCTGATAAGAGCGCTCAAGGCGCAGGGGCACACGGTCGCCATGACCGGAGACGGCGTGAACGACGTTCTCGCCATGAAGGAGGCGGACTGCGCCATCGCGATGGCGTCCGGCTCCGAGATCGCGTCTCAGGTGTCGCATCTCGTCCTGCTCGACTCGAATTTCGCCTCCATGCCAGCCATCGTGGCCGAAGGGCGGCGCGTCATAAACAACATCGAGCGCTCGGCGGCGCTTTACATAGTGAAGAACATCTTCTCTCTTGTCATGGCGCTGCTCTCGATCTTCTTCACCTTCCAGTACCCGCTGACCCCGGCGCAGATGTCGCTGGTGAGCATGTTCACTATCGGCATACCGAGCTTCTTCCTCGCTCTGCAGCCGAACAAGTCTCTTGTAAAGGGCGACTTCCTGAAAAACGTGATCAACCGCGCGCTCCCGGCGGCGCTTACCGACGTCGTGGTGATAATCGGATGCGTGCTGTTCCGGATCGCGTTTGATCTGGACCCCGCCCAGATCTCGACTGTATCGGCGCTGCTGCTCGGCGTGGTAGGACTTATCATGCTCTTCAACGTCTGCCGTCCCTTCAACCTGTTCAGAACGATCATTTTCTTCTCTATGATCATCGGCTTCATACTGGGAGCCCTGCTCCTGCCGGGATTCTTCGCGCTCACGCCGTTCGGCTTCGGTCCGGCGCTGATCCTTGCGGTATTCTCGGTGATGTCGCTGACGATGGTCGGGCAGATGCGGTACATCATTGACTACGTGACGAAGAGCTCAAAGCAGATAGCCGCGCGTGTCCGTCAGATGAGCGAGATGGAATGATCCATTTTCCAGAAAACACAGATACAGAGACACGATACACACTATAAGATACAAACACATGGACAGATATTCTATACTTCATCATGTCGATCACACGATGATCAGGTCCGACGCCTCATGGCAGGACGTCAAAAAGGCCTGCGACGACGCCTCAAAATTCAAATGCGCGTCGGTCGTCGTCCCGAACTGCTATGTCAGGCGTGTGAAGGTCTACACCGGCGGCCAGGTAAGGATTGACACCCTCGCCGGGTTCCCCTACGGCTACAACACGACCGAGGCGAAGGTCTACGAGGCGGCTCAGGCGATACGCGACGGAGCCGATGAGATAGACATGGTCGTCAACGTGAGTCAGGTGAAAAACGAACGCTGGGACTATGTTCTCGACGAGCTGAAACAGATGCGCGACATCTGCAGCGGCAAGACGCTCAAGGTGATAATCGAGACCTGTCTTTTAAACGACAGCGAGAAGATACGCCTCTGCGAGATCGTGTCCGAAGCGGAAGCCGACTACATCAAGACCTCGACCGGATTCGTCGGCGCTGGAGCGACCGAGCACGACGTCGAGCTGATGGTCTCTCATGTCTCCGGCGGCACCCGCGTGAAGGCCGCCGGCGGCATCAAAACCTTCGAGGAAGCTGAGCGCTATCTCGACCTCGGCGCCGACCGCATCGGCGCCAGCCGCCTCTGCGCCCTGATGCGCGACGAGGAGATCGAGAGCGGGTATTGACATTTACAAAAAAGCAGGGGAGGGGAGACCCTTTCTGAAGAAAGTGTCTCCCCTCCCCTGCACCTCTCCCTGTCCCAAAGACTTTTTATACAACACATAAATTCCGTGATTTTGAGATATGATAACTAAAATATCTCCCGACGGCGGGAAAAGCGTACTGCGGCTTCTAAGCGAGAAGCGCGTCAAGGTCTCCGCGCCTTGCGGCGGCCACGGGCGATGCGGCAAATGCAAGGTCAGGATCAAAGGAGACGTCACTCCGATCACTGAGGACGAGAAAAAAAGGCTGACCGAGAGCGAGATATCGGAAGGCATCCGTCTGGCGTGCCTTACAAAGCCGCTGGCTGAGATCGAAGTCGAGACAGACGACCGCGGCGGCATTGACGTCATGACCGAAAGCTCGGCGGCAGTATCCGGAGGCGGAGCCATCCTTGATTCCGGCTATGCCGTCGGAGTCGACATCGGCACGACGACTGTGGCCGTCTACCTCTGCGATCTTGCGTCCGGTACGGTGACGAAAACGGCGGCGTTCGGGAATCCTCAGGCTGGCTACGGAGCCGACGTTATATCGCGGCTTTCGTACATCCGCGAAAACGAAGACGGGCTGAAAGTCCTGCAGAGCGAGATAATATCCGCGCTCGACCGTGAGATATCATCCTTCGGCGTCCCGGTGAGCTATGTCTGCATCGCCGGAAACACCGTCATGCAGCATATCGCGGCCGGGCTCGATCCCTCCGGGATCGCCGTCGCGCCGTTCACCCCGGCATCGCTGTTCGGCGACAGGCGCTCCGCCGCGTCGATAGGGCTTGCGTCGTGCGGCGAAGCCGATGTGTTCTTCATGCCGTGCGCCGCGTCGTATGTGGGCGGTGACATCATATCCGGTCTCTGCGCCTGCGGTGTCGACACATCCGACAAGACGATACTCTATATCGACATCGGGACGAACGGCGAGATCGCTCTCGCTCACGGCGGCAGGATAGTCACCGCCGCCTGCGCCGCCGGGCCGGCCTTCGAAGGAGCCGGAATCGAGTGCGGCTGCCCCGGCATACCCGGCGCGATCTCCGACATCGAGCTTAGTGACGGGAGCGTCGGATCATACCGGACCATCGGCGGCGAAAAGCCGATCGGCATATGCGGCTCGGCGCTGATCTCGCTCGTCTCGCAGCTCTACGACGCCGAGATCGTCGAGGACAGCGGCTTCATGGAGGACGATTTTCCCATCACGGAAGGCGTCTATCTCACGCCTCAGGATGTGCGTCAGGTACAGCTCGCGAAGGCCGCTATCGGAGCCGGGATCCTTACCCTGATGGACAGCGAGGGCGTCTCGTGCGGCGACATCGACGCCGTCTACATCGCGGGCGGCTTCGGCGCTCATATCGACATCCACGCCGCCTGCAATATCGGGCTCATCCCGGCGTCTCTCGAGAAGGTCACGTCCGCCGTCGGGAACGCTGCCGGAGCCGGGACTCACGCATGGCTTCTCAGCGAGGATATCCGCTCCCGCGTCGACAGGACGGGGCGCGAGGCAGGATATATCGAGCTTTCGGGCGACAAGCGTTTTTCGGACCACTACATGGATCAGATGTTCTTCGGACTGCAGTAAGCGGCGAAGCGATTAAGGAGCATTCAAATGGTACAGCTTATAGATCACGGCGTATATTACGCCGGCGGGAAGCTCGAGGACGTCTCCCCGATTTCTCAGAGCGAGGCGAGGAAGCGCACCATCGCCTACGGGATCCTTGAGGAGCACAGCATCTCCGGCGATTCCGAAAATCTGCGCATCAAATTCGACGCTATGGCGTCACACGACATAACCTACGTCAACATCATCCAGACCGCCCGCGCGTCGGGGCTGACGAGGTTCCCGATGCCGTATGTCCTTACGAACTGCCACAACAGCCTCTGCGCCGTCGGCGGCACGATCAACGAGGACGACCATGTCTTCGGCCTGTCCGCGGCGAAAAAGTACGGCGGTATATTTGTCCCGGCTCATCAGTCGGTGATCCACTCCTACATGCGTGAGAATTTCGCCGGATGCGGGCGGATGATCCTCGGCTCAGACAGCCACACCCGCTACGGCGCTCTCGGCACGATGGCCATCGGCGAGGGCGGCCCCGAGCTCGTAAAGCAGCTGCTCGGCAGGACGTACGACGTGGCGATGCCGAAGATCATAGCCGTATATCTCACCGGCAAGCCGAGAAACGGCGTCGGACCTCACGACGTCATCCTGGACATAATCGGCGCGACCTTCAAAAACGGCTTTGTGAAGAACGCCGTGCTGGAGTTCATCGGCCCCGGCGTCGCCTCCATGCCGATCGACTACCGAAACTGCATAGACACGATGACGACCGAGTCGACCTGTCTCTCCTCGATATGGGAGACCGACGGCGAGACGAAGAAATATCTCGAAATACACGGCCGCGGCGGCGATTACAGGCCGCTCCATCCCGGCGACCACGCCTATTACGACTCCGCCGTCTGCGTCGATCTCGGTTCAGTCGAGCCGATGATAGCTCTGCCGCAGCATCCGAGCAACGCGATCACCATCCGCGAGCTCAACGCCGATCCGTACAGGGCGATAAAGGATCTTACCGTCGATCTCTCGTCGAAGATCACGCCTGACGGGCATGTAAAGGCCGATCAGGCCGTCATCGCCGGCTGCGCCGGAGGCGCTTTCTCGAATCTCTGCGCCGCCGCGGACATCATACGCGGCAGATCGCTCGGCTGCGGCGAGCTTGCCCTCTCCGTCTACCCCGCCTCTCAGCCGGTCTTCGCGGCGCTTCTCAAAAACGGCGTGATGAGCGATCTCGTCAGCGCCGGAGCGGTGATACGCACCGCCTTCTGCGGCCCGTGCTTCGGCGCCGGGGACGTGCCGATGAACGGCGGCTTCTCGATCCGTCACACCACCCGCAACTTCCCCAACCGCGAGGGCTCAAAGCCTAAGGAGGGGCAGTCGGCGAACGTGGCGCTGATGGACGCCCGCTCGATAGCCGCGACCGCGGTGAACGGCGGCATCATCGTCGGAGCCGACAGCATCGACGCCGAGTTCAGGGAATACGATTACGAATACGACGACAGAGCCTACCGCAGCCGCGTCTACAACGGCTGGAACGCTCCCGACGCCTCGGCCGAGCTGAAATACGGGCCGAACATCAAGGACTGGCCGGAGTTCAGACCGCTTTCCGACGATCTTCTGATATACGTCGCGAGCGTCATCGACGATCCGGTCACGACGACCGACGAGCTGATCCCCTCCGGCGAGACCTCGTCCTTCCGCTCAAATCCCCTGCGTCTGGCCGAGTTCGCGCTGTCGCGCAAGGATCCCGGCTATGTCGCCCGCTCGAAGAAGGCGGTCTCCGAGCCGGTGCCGGATTATGTGAAGAAGGCGGCCGGATATTCCTCCGAGCCCGAGATCGGCACCGCCGTCTGCGCCGTGAAGCCGGGCGACGGCTCGGCGCGCGAGCAGGCCGCGTCATGTCAGCGCGTGCTCGGCGGCATCGCCAACATCGCCGGTGAGTACGCGACCAAGCGCTACCGCTCAAACGTGATCAACTGGGGCATGATCCCCTTCACCGGCGGCATCGACGGGCTCAAAGTCGGTCAGTGGCTGTACGTGAAGGGCATCCGCGCCGCTCTCGAAAGCGGAGCCGGAGAGATATCCGCCCTTATCATAAACGAAGACGGATCGACATCCGGCAAGACGCTCGTCATGCCGAAGCTCATCGACGAGGAGCGCGAAATAATCCTAAAAGGCTGTCTTATCAACTATTACAAGCCGGAAAACAACTGATTACATGGAGGGACCACAAATGAAGGAAACAATCTGCGACCTGAAAAACCGCCGCAGCGTCCGCGGCTACTCCGACAAGCCGATACCTTCCGACATACTCGACTGCATCCTCGAGGCCGGCAGCTACGCACCGAACGGCATGGGAGCGCAGGACACCATGATCGTCTGCGTGACCGATCCGGCAGTGCGTGACGTCGTCCGCCGTCTCAACGGTGCAGTGATGGGCAATCCCGACGGCGATCCGTTCTACGGCGCTCCTGTCGTCGTTCTCGTCTTCGCCAACCGCGAGCGCGCCACCCATGTCGAGGACGGCGCTCTGGTGACCGGGAACATCCTCAACGCCGCCTACGCTCTCGGCGTCGATTCCTGCTACATCTTCCGCGCGAAGGAATCGTTCGAGACAGACGAGGGCCGCGCCCTTGCCCGCTCATGGGGAGTGCCCGACAGCTATATCGGCGTCGGCACCGCCATCCTCGGCTACCGCTCCGGCGATTACCCGGCCCCGAAGCCGAGAAAAGATGGCTTCATCGTTAAGATTTAACTTAAGACAACATGAATCCGGGGGGCGGAAACCCGCTTTCTGAAGAAAGCCGGTTTCCGCCCCCAGACCCTCACTTTCCGGCAAAGACTTTTGCGCATTTTTTATATCGCCATAGTCCGACCGATCTCAATATAAAAAAACTGACACTGTTCGATAAAACACTTTTTCATCCATGACCAACTCATTCAACCCCGTATGCGCGGTTTCCGTTCCGCATCCGCCACTGATCATCCCGCAGATCGGCAGAGGACAGGAAAAAGAGATACAGGCAACGATCGACGCCTACCGCAGAGCCGCCGGATTCATCGCCGGACATCATCCCGACACCGTCATCGTCATCACTCCGCACACAGTGATGTACTCCGACTACAACCACATCTCCCCCGGCGTCGCCGCCTCCGGCAATTTCGGACGCTACCGCGCGAAGGACGTGAAAATATACGCCGAATACGACGCCGAGCTGATCGGAGCGATATGCGCCGAGTGCGCCGACAGGGATATCAGCGCCGGGACTGAGGGAGAGCGCGACATGTCGCTCGACCACGGCACGATGATCCCGCTCTGGTTTATGCGTGAGGCATGCGGCGGCAAGCTCCCCTTTTCTGTCGTCCGCGTCGGTCTGTCGGGTCTGCCGCTGAGGGAGCATTACCGGCTCGGCATGGCGATAAAAGCCGCCGCCGACAAACTCGGCCGCAGGATAGCCGTGATCGCGTCGGGCGACCTGTCTCACCGTCTTCGCGAGGACGGGCCTTACGGGTATAACGAGAGCGGTCCCGTCTATGACGAGATGATCATGTCGGCTCTCGGCTCGGCCGATTTCGGCGCTCTTTTCGGCTTCAAGGCGAAGCTCTGCCGCGAGGCCGGGGAATGCGGGCACAAGTCGTTCACCGTCATGGCCGGAGCCTTCGACGGGACGGCCGTAAAGGCAGAGAAGCTGTCATACGAAGGCCCGTTCGGCGTCGGATACGGCGTCTGCACCTTTGAGCCCGTCGGATATGACGACAGCCGCCGCTTCCTCGACGGTGAGGAAAAGCGCGGCAGGGATGAGCTCGCCGCCCGCCGCGCCGCCGAGGACGAGTATGTGCGGCTGGCGAGACAGTCTCTTGAAACCTATATAAAAGACGGCAGGGTGATCGACATCCCGGACGGCATTCCGTCAGATCTGATCTCACGCCGCGCCGGAGCGTTCGTCTCGCTTCACAAGGACGGCAATCTCCGCGGCTGCATCGGGACGATCTATCCCGTCTGCCTGTCGCTCGCTCAGGAGATCATCGACAACGCCGTCTCAGCCGGGACGCGCGATCCGCGCTTCCCGCCGGTAAAGGAGAATGAGCTTGAAGATTTAGAGTACAGCGTGGACGTGCTCGGCAATCCCGAGGATATTCCGGACGAATCTCAGCTCGATGTCAGACGGTACGGCGTGATAGTCACGAGCGGCTACCGACGCGGGCTCCTGCTGCCGAACCTCGACGGCGTCGACACGGTACAGGATCAAATCAGTATAGCGAGACAGAAGGCCGGCATAAAGGACGGTGAGCCGATAAAGCTCCAGCGCTTTGAGGTGGTAAGGCATTTCTGATATAAGGAATAAAAAGCAGCGGCGGAAGGCATAAGCCTTCCGCCGCTTATTGTTTCATTCGTCGAGAGACGAGCGTATCCTGAGGATCCTGTCGCAGGAATCGTACCATTTCTGCCGCGTTTCCTCGGGTATCGACATGCCGTTCGAGTGAGCGATATAATTTCTCGCCGTCATGACGTTCTCGAAATCGCTCTCCCACTGCGCATACGGGCTGTCGCCGAAGAACCTGCGAAACTTCTGCCACGAGTTCTTTATCACACAGATCAGCAGCTGCCGGATATAAAGAGAGTCGACGAGCATCATGTCCTGATTCACGTACATGCCCTCCTGGATTATGAGGCAGTTCTGCGATATGTCGCCGAGATAGATATCGTCGTATATCTTATGTATCTCCGACTGCCATATCTCGGCGTTGTTCTTGACATCGACGGACCTGAATGTGGTATATCTGAATTCGTCGAGGCGGGGATAGACCTTCCTGACGGCTGTCCGCAGAAGCAGCTCGGTCTCGGTTATCCTGTCCATGTTGATCGAGCGCTCGCCGGTAAGATCGGCTCCGCTGCCGCCGCCTGTGCCGAGGGTTCTGTCGATTATCCCGCGCGACAGGCTGTCCTCCGGGTCGCGGCTGACGAGCTCGGCGGCGATGCTTTCGGCCTTTTCCGACTCGCCGACGTAGTAATAGCATATCTCCTCGCCTTTTTTGATGTTTTCGGCGAGCGATATCATCGTCTCGGTCTCGCCGTCGGACTCCTTCGCCCTGTCGTATTCCTCATGGAAGCGCTTATAGCTGCGGAGCGCGGCGGTATATTCCTCTATCTGGCAGAGAGTGTTTCCCTGAAGTATTAGATAATGAAGCCTTGTCGTCAGGGCGAGATTGTCGGCGAGCGCCTCCTCGAGCAGATGGCAGAGGCGTATCGCGTACGGGCGCTCCTTCGCCTTCTTCGCGTAGACGGTTATCTCGATGTTCCGGCGTTTCGCCGACGGCAGACAGTAGCCGTACGCGTCGAGCAGCCTGATCGCGTCTCCCGCTCGGCCGTCACGCCCCAGATACAGGCTTATCAGATCGGCGACCGCCGACGGCAGGCTCTGACGCGCTCTTATCGCCTTGATGTAGTATTCCTCGGCGAGCTCGTAATCCCGCTGTCCTACCCATGCGTTATGCGCCTTGTAATAAAGGTTTTCCTTCGTCTCAAACGGCTCGAGATCTATGAAGCCGTTGTATTCGGATTCCGGTATCGGCTCGGTCGGCGGAAGATCCGGGTTCAGCTGCCGCGCGTCGTCTCCGCCGTTTTCACGATAGCCTTCGTCCTCCGTCTCATCCGGCTCGCTGCCGTCGTCCTCATACCGGGCTGTGTAGCTTACCGTGTAAGGAGAAAGCGGCTTATACGTCACCTGATCGAGCGGCAGGCGCTCCTCGGGCTTTTCCGAGTCGATCTCCTCCTTTTTCGCCGGCCAGCCGTCCAGCTCCTCCCTTGTGATGATCTTTGAGCTGATGCAGCTCTTTATCTCGAATTTCTGCAGCTTCTTCTCTATCGAGCCGTCGGCGCTCCGTACGTTCCGCAGGATGAAATTCGATCTGCCGTCAGACTGATGACGGACGTCGATATTGTACAGCACCCCGATCTCGGCGCCGGACATGAGCCCGTTGTACCCGAGATAGGCGCGAAGATACGGGTCAATTATGCTGTCAGCGGCGCCCTGCGTCACCCGGCCGCTGTTGCCGCGTATCGCGATGAGGTTTTTCGCCGCCTGATAGGTTATGATCGCGCCGCTGTGAGTCTTCGCGTTGTCCTCGCTGTACGATATCCGCTTCTCGGCCTCGCCTTTTCCCTTTTCGGTGAGACGGATGTCATAAGCGGCGAGATCGCCCATATGCCCCGGCATCTCTCCACGTCCGTGACGATAAACGATCTCAAGGTTCTTCGCAACGCCGAGCATCAGCGCCTTTTTCAGGATATCGTCGCTGACCTGACGTATATGGAAGAAGCAGTCGGAGCCGTTTTCCCTTATATATCCCCATATCGACTCGTACGATCTCGACTGATCGACGTGCTTTATCACCGATCTGTACTCGGTATCGTCCACCATCTCGGCGGTCCGCTCGACGAACTTCACCGGGCGTGGATTCTGTCGTGCGGCGGTCCTGAAACTGTCGGTCTTATCGCACCAGCTCGACGGGATCGACGCGAAGAAGCGCTTGACGCAGCCCTCCTCGTCATCCCCGGTATCGAGCCAGGCGAACCAGTCGAGGGACATATTCGCGCGGTCGCAGACCATCAGAAGGCAGGCGACGATGAGCTTTCTCTCGCTCTCGTCGGCTATGCGGCTCTCGCAGCGGTATTTAAGCGCGCTGATATCTCCCGAGCGTGCCGCCGACAGCGCGTAAAGCCGAACGCAGTACGGCTCGAGCGTCTTCTCAAAGACGATATATCTGTCGAGATCCTCCGGCTGAGGCGAAGCGAAGCGGTTTTTCGCGGCCGAGTATATCCTTCCCTTAAGATCGTCGGTATTCCTGAAATAGTCTCCGGCCGGAGCGTATCTGCCGAGCAGCAGATAGACGCTGCCGAGCATCCGGTCGATATACTCCTCGTCTATGTCGCAGTCCCTGCCGAGGACAAGTATCTCGCGCCTGATCTCATACAGGCGGTCGTCGAGGTTATAGACGCGGATGTTTTTCTGCACGTTCCTTACGATCGAAACGATCCTTTCGATCTTCTGCCTTATGTCGGGGCGCTGATCGGACAGCTCCTTCGCGTACTCATAAAAGCCGGACACCTCCTCGTCCGTCGGGAGCGTGTCCTCCGACAGAAGATCGAGATATTTTCTCATCCTGCTGCCGGACACTCCGAGCGCGCTTCCCTGTCCCGCCGCGCCGGATGACTCCCCGGCGGCTCTTTCCGGCAGGTCTTTCAAAATATCGTACGACGCGATCCTGTCTATATTCACTCTCGGCGATCTGTCCCCGGCCTCGACTCTGACGACCGAATCGGTAAGCTTTATTACGCGGCCGGTGAGCCTTACGTCCTCCCCGTAGATCAGCTCGATGATGTCGCCCTCATGTACCTCGGCGAGAAATTCCTTCTGAACAGACAATATCTTCATCTCCTTACGATGCATATTACGGTGATGGGAGGCTTTTCTCACCATCACCGTAAATATTATACCGTAATTACGATGAAGATATCAACATGAAATTTTGTATTATTTTGTCTGCCGCGATTCAGTATCTTCCGTAGTTCTGTATCGCCGCCATGACGACGCGCATGCTCGTGAGCAGCGAGCCGTTGTTTATCGATCCGGCCGTGGTAAGGTTCAGTCCCTTTGTGCCGCTTGCCTTTATCATCTCGCAGTCCCTTTTCACCTCGGCGATGATGTCGTCCTCATTGTTGCGCATGAAGGTGAACGGGGCGAGCTGACCGTCGATTCTGGTGCGAGGCATCTGCCTTCTTATCTCCTCGACGGTCACGGTCGGGCCAAAATTGCAGCCCTGAAGGTCGAACTCGGCGAGCTGCGGGATAAGATGCCCCATAGCCGAGTCGGAATGCTGATAGCGGTAGTCTCCGGGATCGGGAGCGCAGTGGGAAAACACTCTTTTCAGCACCCTGTACCCGAAGGCGTGATACATCTCGGGAGTGAAGAGATTGGAATCGTCGTCGGCGAAGCTGAATCCGTGCGGGAAATTATCGGCGGTATATCCGGCCTCGCCGCGCATCAGATCGAAATACGCCACCATCGTCTCGGCTATCGTGTCGGCGAAGCGCGTGAAAAGCGCCTCATCGTCATAGTAGAGATACAAAAGGTTCTCGACGCCGAAAAGCGAGGTCGCCATCGTGCACGGGCCGCGCAGATGCCCGAACATGCCGGGGCGCCTGCCGGTCTCCTCGAAGACGGCCTTCTTTCTCTCGTCCCAGTCGGCGGGAAGCACCGCCGCGCGGAAGGCGGCCGGATCGGCGAGCAGCGAATCGAGCTCGTCCAGCTTCTTTTTCAGCGTATCGGCGTCGGAGAAGGTACCGTGGAGCCACGTTGTGTTGCCGTCGAAGACATAGACTCCTCCGAACAGCTCGGGAAGCTGCTTTACCGGCGGCAGAGTATGCTTCGGACGCTTTTCGGGAGGCAGCGGCTTGTTTTCCGCCAGCAGAGGACGGCCGACTATCTGCCTCGCCTTCTCGTTATACCTGCAGTTCAGGTCGTATCTGCGGACGGGATCGGTATATCCCCACGGCTGGCCTTCCTCGCCGAGCTCGGCGAAGACGCATTCGTCGCTCATCCGTATGCCGAGCGCGACCTGAGCGGCGTCACGGGAAAAGCAGTTGTCGAGATGGGAGACCTCCTCATCCTTCCAGAAGCTTTCTATATCAAGATCAAGTTTCATTCTTTGAATAATAAACGTGTGAAAATCCGAATAATTCAGGCGCGGCGGCTGTCATTCCCCTTCGCCGGCGGCTTTGAGCTTGAGGCCGGAATAATCGGCCTCGATCCTCTCGCCGGGGGAGAGGATGAGGAACTCCCGGTCGTTCCAGCTGCCGTCGACCATCATCCTGAGCATCCTGCTGTCGCCGTCGAGCTCCTTTAAAGTCCAGTTCTTCTTTTCAGCCTCTCTCTTCGCGACCTCGAGGAAGGCGGGCTGATCGCAGCTTTCCGAATGGAGATAGCAGATGGTGTCGTAGTTCTTCTCCCAGCTGCTCTCCATCTCGATGAGATAATCGGCGTTGTCCTCGCCGAATTTCTCGGCGTATTCCAGCCATCTGCGGCGCTTGAGATCGTCTCCGCTGAAAAGCTTCGGGCTCTGCTCTATCCATCCGCCGTTCAGCCAGTATGTGCCTCCGGCCTTGGTGAACTCCGACATATACCGCTCCTGCGATCCGAGGAAAACGGCTATGCAGTCGTCGGTGCGCGGTATGACGATCGGGATATCCCGGCATTTCACGCCGACGACGGCTCTCGAGCAGAGACCGTAGCCGAGGACGATGTAATCGGGTCTCGACTCGAGCTCGCCGCTCTCGATCTGGTCATACAGCGTGCCGACCGCATCTTTCAGCCTCTGGCACAGCTTTTCCGGCGTGTTGTGGAGCCCGCGACCGACCCATGTTATGTCGACCTGATTTTCGCTCTGCGAGGCGAGATACGACAGCTCCCGCTCAAAGATGCGGCAGGCGATTATATGAATCCGCATATAAAGCGTCCCTCTCCTTATTCAAACATCGCGTCTATCGCGCCGGCGATATCTCCGGTGCCGATAAGATAGCGGCATTTCCCGTCTCCGGGAGTGAAATCCGATACCCCGTCGTCACGGAAGCTTACCGTTCCCCACGGCGAAAGGCGCATGACGCCACGCTCACCCTCGACGGCGTAAAGCGCCGTGCTGGGATCCCATGAGCTTCTGCCGCCTCCGCATCCCAGATGGATAAGAGCCAGCCCGGTCGGGTGATCCTCGCCGTATCTTTCGACGATCACCCTTCCCGACAGCTCCTTCTCGCTCATCTCGAATGGCGAGAAGACGACCGGCACAGGCGATCTTTCGCATATGAACCTCGCCGCCCCGACATCTCCGGCTATATTGTACTCCGGGTGCGGAACAAGCGACGGATCGGCCTGATGCGCGAAGTCGCAGCCCATTATGTCGATCTCGCTGACCTTCTCCCTGACGAGCTCATACCCCTCGGGATCGCCGATAAGGGTCTTGATGTTGGTCAGCTTGCCGGTCGCGACTATCGTCACCGGGCCGTCCGATCCCCTGAGCAGCTTCACGAGCGTCTCGAGCGCGCCGGGAGCGTCAAAATACGACGGACCGCCGCCGAACTTCTTCGCTACCGCCATGCCGTAAGCGGAGGGATAGATATCGTCTATGTTGTCCGGCGTCACCTCGGCGTCGAGCGGAAGCTGGCCTATCGGCATATCGTTTTTCCCGTACCAGCGGCAGATCGCTCCGGCGCATTCGGCTCCGTACGGCGTCTTTGAGCAGGTGGTGATCCCGATAAGGGAGCAGAGGCCTTTTCTCTCCGCCTCCAGCATATACGCCAGAGCCACAGCGTCGTCCGGGTCCTCGCCGATATCGGTATCGAATATGATGCGTTTGATCTCAGCCATTCAGCGCTTCCTCCGCGATGTAAGCGAGGTATCTATCTCTCATCTCCGGCGTCAGGTCGCAGTGTCCCCGCCCCTCCACCGGGATATACGTGACGTCGCGCCCGGCGTCTCTCAGCGCCGATACCAGACGGTCGGAATGCTTTTCCTTATTCACCGCCATATCCGCCGTGCAGTGGAATATGCGGTATCCGATATCCGGCATCCTGCCGCCGAGAGCCAGATGCAGCGGCGACGCCGATCTCATCGCCTCGTCCATCGTGCCGTCATACTGCCCGAAGGCGGCGTACAGCGTGCGCGGAAGATCGGGGCGCTCGGTGAAATGATACGGCAGATCACATACCGGGCAGTTCGAGACGACCGCCTTCGGCGTGATCTCGGCATAGGCGGCGTAAACGAGCGAGGAGAGCCCGCCCATGCTGCCGCCGGACGACACGACGGCGGGATCTGACATACCGTAATGCCCGGCGATCACCCCGACGATCTCGTCGGTATAGGCGACCGCCTGACGGTTCATCCAGCACCACGGGTCATAATACGGTATGACGTAGATTATCCCCTTTTCGGCGAGATACTTCGCCTCGAGAGGGTCCTCGTCGTACATGCTCATGCCGCCGAGGCCGAAGAAGGACAGGGCGATCCCCTTCGGCTCACCGACAAGATGGGCATTCGTATAGCAGAATGAACGGAGATTATCGAAATTGATTATCTTTTCCATGACATCTCACCATTCGGCCGAGACGGACGACTTGACCGTGACCGGCGCGAACGAGACGGTATCGCCGTCCTGACCGAACGCGGTTTCGATCCCGTCTATCACGAGCTTCTTCACGCCGCCCTTCGGCAGACCGAGCCTGCATAGCGTGATCTCGCCGCCGAGCACCGTGATGTCGGCGCGCCCCTGCGTGACGGAGATCTCGCCCCATGCCTTCCCGGTAAACCACGGAGCCTTGAAGTCGCCGCCGAGAAGCGGTTTAAAGCCGATCCTGCCGTTCGGAAGATCGAAGTCGAATCCGCTGAATATCGGGATCAGGGCGAAGGAAGCCATCGAGCGCGCGTAATTCGACCCGCATTCGATCTCGTTGTATGGATTGCGCTTCTCGCCGTCGTAACGGCTGCGGACTCCGCGGACGATGGTCAGGCCCTCGTTTATCATCCCCTCGGCGATCATGAGGCCGGCGAGAGCGTACTCAAAGCCGTGCATGCACTCCTCGCAGTACGGGATCGGGATCCACGGCTTGCGCGCGCCGTCGGGATAGTCGCAGATTACGGCGCCCGACTCGTCGTTGAGGCCGAATATCCTCCACGGATTGGCGAACTCGCGGAGCGACGGCTTGAAGTTCGACGCGTAGATCGTCTGCAGCGCCTTTCTGCGGTCGGTCCTGTCGAATATGTCGCCGAGACCGTTTATGTCGGCGTGCCACTGACCGAGCATCTGGTCTATCTCGCAGCCGTCGCCGATCTGGTATTTTATCTCGCCCGCCTCGGCGTTCCAGTAGCTGTCGGCGTCGAACGAGTCGATGAGCGCCTTGTCGGCGAGATCGACCTTCTGGATATAATATCTGCCGTTGAACAGGTTGTTCTTCGTCCATTCGGCTCCGCGCCCGAACAGATCGGAGTATTCCTTCGCCTTGTCGTCCATGCCGAGAGCCGAGGCCATCTCCGCCGCCGCCTTGAGAGCCGCGAGATACATGCCCTCGAGCCATGCCGACGGGCCGAACAACTCGACGTCGAGGGTGTGATGCTGTCTTCCCTCGAGGACGCCGTCCTTGTCCTTGTCCCAGCGGACAAACGAATCCTGATCCCATGCGAATTCCAGCGCCTTCTGGGCGGAGGGGAATATCTTCCTCAGCCATTCGGTGTCGCCAGACAGCTTCCACTCGCGGTATGTCTTGATAATGCCGCCCATCTGACCGTCGACACAGGGCATGTTCCAGCCGAGGCCTCTTCCGGGCGGGAGCGTCATGCGGAAGGCGATATGGCCGTCGTCAAACTGGCAGTATTTGTACTCGTTTTCTCTGAGCGACCGCTCGAGGCGCGGGAACAGGAAGCAAAGAGCGTAGGCGTAGGTCCAGACATGCGTGCACGTTCCCTCGCACGAGCCGCTCTTCTCGCCACAGCCTTCCCAGCCGTAGAACGAGCCGTCCTCGAGACGCAGGACGGTGGCGGATTTCAGCACCGACAGCGTCGACGCGGCGGCGTCGGTGACGGCGGGATCGAGAGACGAGCCGAACATGGCGTCCCTGAACCGCAGAGTCCCGGCGTAAAGCCTGTCCCAGCCGCCGAGAGCGTAAAGAGCCGATTCGCGGGATGTCGGCCATTTCGTCGCGTACCAGTTCTTCCACTTAACGTCCGCGCCGTTTTCGTCTTTCAGCGGGCTCCAGTAGTTGAAGTTGTCCGGGATACTCCAGCTCATGACGAAGCGTACCGAGCCCGACTGTCCGGGCGCGAGCGTGATCTTAGCCGTCAGCGAGCAGTGATCGTATCTCCCGTCTTCGCCGTAAACGCGGTCGCGCATGGAGGTCTGGGTAGAAAACTCGCGCCAGTAGGTGGCGATGCCGTCCTGCCAGCCGCCGCGGTACCAGTAAAGCTGAGCGTGAGCGTCGCCGCAGTCGGTGACGAGCGACAGATCCTCGCTTTCGCCCGATTTTGACAGAAGCACGCCCTTTATCTTTCCGTCGCTTATCTCGGTGTTCCTCGACGGCTCGAAGGGGCTCGCCAGCGCGAAGGTAACGGCGTAATCGAGCGTGTCGGAGGATGAGTTCGTAAATCTGATCTCAAAAAAGGCGGCGGGGATGCTCGAATCGTCCTCATTCAGCGGTATGAGCGGGTTGAAGGCGGTGAGAGACACCTCGCCCGGGAATTTCGGGTGCGAGAGCGACAGCCTCGCTATCGGGTACTCTCCCCTGAAAACGCACGACTCGAAATGCGGGAATCCCGCCATCGTGCGGTTGGCCGCTCCGTAGCCGAATCCGGAGCCGTGCTGCCCGGAAAGATCGGTCTCAAGGTCGCCTGCAAGAACTCTGGCGTCGACGATCCTTCCGTCCTTCATCGCCTTTACGGCCATATGGGTATAGCCGTTGAGACTGCCCTTGTTCGGGCGGTTGAATATCTCCCAGTCGAGCAGACGACCGTTGCCGCCGAGCCCGACGCTTCCGCTGCCTATCCCGCCGAGCGGGAAGGAAATCTCCTTCAGTTTGGCTCCCTGATATACCAGCATTGTATTGTCTCCTTTTCATACCGCGCAGAGGCGGTCAGCATTTATCGGCGATATCATTATACCCGAAATCCTCCCCTTTGTCAAGCGTATCTGAGATAATCGAAAACAAAAAAAGCGCCGCGGCGCGGCGCTTGTGAAAAGCGATATTATATTTACCGGAGTGAGGTCAGCGGACGGCGTTCAGAGCCTGGGCGATATCCTCGATGATGTCCTCGGGATCCTCTATACCGACCGAAAGACGGATGAGGTCGGGCGAGGTGCCGCAGGCGATCAGCTGCTCGTCGGTGAGCTGACGGTGCGTGGTGGACGCGGGGTGCAGCACGCAGGTGCGCGCGTCGGCGACATGCGTGACGACGGCGGCGAGCTTCAGCGAATCCATGAATCTCGTCGCGGCTTCTCTTCCTCCCTTGACGCCGAACGAAACGACGCCGGACGATCCGTGAGGAAGATACTTTTTCGCCAGCTCATATGAGGCGCATGACGGCAGGCCGGGGTAATTCACCCATGTGACGGAATCGCTGCTCTCAAGGAACTCGGCGACCTTCTGGGCGTTCTCGCAGTGTCTCCTGACGCGCAGCGGGAGCGTCTCGAGACCGAGGTTCAGAAGGAATGCGTTCATCGGCGACTGGACGGAGCCGAGGTCGCGCTGGATCTGGGCGACGAGTTTAGTGGTGTAAGCGACTTTGCCGAATTTTTCGGTATATGTGATGCCGTGATACGAATCGTCCGGCGTAGTCAGACCAGGGAATCTGCCGGCGTTAGCCGTCCAGTCGAAGTTCCCCGAATCGACGACGCAGCCGCCGAGCGCGACGGCGTGTCCGTCCATATACTTCGTGGTCGAATGCGTGACGATATCGGCGTCCCATTCGAACGGGCGGAGATTTACCGGCGTGGGGAAGGTGTTGTCGACTATCAGCGGGACTCCGTGCGAATGAGCGGCGCGGGCGAATTTTTCGATATCGAGCACGCTCAGGGCAGGATTGGAAAGAGTTTCCCCGAATACCAGCTTCGTATTAGGTCTGAACAGCGAATCGAGCTCGTCCTCGCTGATGCCGGGATCGACGAAGGTACAGTCGATGCCGAGCTTCTTCATCGTGACTCCGATGAGGTTGAAGGTGCCTCCGTATATCGCGGCGGACGATATGATATGATCCCCAGCCCCGCAGATATTGAACATGGAATAGAACGAGGCGGCCTGGCCCGAAGAGGTCAGCACGGCTCCGACGCCTCCCTCGAGGTCGGCGATCTTCTGTGCGACCGCGTCGCACGTCGGGTTGGCAAGACGGGAATAAAAGTATCCGTCCTCCTCAAGGTCGAACAGCCTGCCCATCTCGAGGCTCGAATCGTATTTGTATGTAGTGGACTGGATTATCGGCAGAACGCGCGGCTCGCCGCTCTTCGGCTTCCATCCGCTCTGCACGCACTTCGTGTCAAATCTGTAATCTGTCATGTTCTTTCCCTTGCGCTGACTCCTCAATAACGTCAGTAATACAGCTCTATCGTATACGCTCCGGCTCTTCCGGTCGGATATATCCTCGCCTCCGGGTATGGCGCCGGGGTCATGCTGGCGGTCCTTGTGGCGTTGTGATCCTTTATCAGGCCGACGGCGAGATCAATGATCTCGGCTTCCGTGATCTCTGCCGGGACAAGCAGCTCGATGAACCGCTCGCCGTCGTGGTCGGCGTTGTTGACGGCCGTGTTGAGGACTCCGCCGAGGCTGTCGCCCTCACCGCACAGATATCCGTAGCGGCGGTAATAATCGAATGCGCCGCCGCACTCCGGGACGCTTATGCCGGTATCGATCTCCCTGTCCGCCATGACGCTGTCGTCGACCATGAAGAATGCGTGCATCGGGAGCCCCGGCTCGAGCTCGGAATCGGCGTCGTCATACCAGCAGTCGAGATGATACCACTCGTCGCCGATATTGACGACGTTCCACACATGCTTCTCGCCGCCGCACGATCCGTATATCACGGCGGAGGGTATATCGAGAAGGGTGAGCACCTCGCGGACGGCGAAGGCGTAGCCCTCGGCGTCGGCCCTGCCCTCCACCAGCGCTCCGTAGGCATTCGAGATATTATCTCCCTCGTATGTCTTTACGATGGACGACACGAGTCTGTCATGCACCGCAAGAACGGTGTCGAAGCCGTCAGATCCGCCCGTTTCGCGTATTTCGGCGGCCATCGTCTCAGCGGCCGCGTGCAGCTCCTCCCTCATGCGGGAGGCGGCCGAGGAATCGTATTTATACGCCAGAGTAAGCACCGACTTGTCTTCCGACGTATCGGCCGCGCAGCCCTGCGCGTCTATATGGAACATCTCCGTCTCGTCCCTGAGCAGCGCTCTAAGCGCGTTGTCGAACTCAAGCGACGTCACGCCGAAGGGCAGGATCTCGCTCATAGAGACGCATCTGTCGGCGCAGAAGGCGAGCTCGGAATAAAGCCGCTTCTCGGACGGCGTCAGAGCCTGATAATAGCTTCCGAGGACTCCGTACTCCGGCTTTTCCACGGCGTCGTCGCTGCCGTTTATGTTGAGCCTCAGGCTCAGCCAGCCGCAGATGACGACAAAGACCGCCGCCGTAAGGAGCATGAGCAGGATCGCTCCCGACCCGAAGCTCTTCTTTTTCTTCGGCTTCTTTGTCTGTTTCGGCTTTTCCGTTTTTACCGTCTTCTTCGGCTTTAACGGCGCGGCCTTCGGCGTCTTCGCTTCCGGCTCGTCCATTGCTTCTGGCTCAGCGCTCACGCCCGGCTCATTCGCGTCTGCGTGATCGTCTGTTTCGGGGGCTTCCGTGACATCCGGGCCTTCAGACATTTCCTGCGCCTCCTGAGAATCGGGATCGCCGGGATCGCCGGAAGGGATCGCCGTCTCATCGCCGTCATCGTCCGGGACGCTCTCCGGCGGGATATCAGCCTCCGCTACGTCGTCTGACAATACGTCATCGGATACGGGTTCGCCGCCGCTCCCGCCGCCGGACACATCCTCCGCCAGAGTATCGGATAAGGTGTCTTCGCCTTCCCGGAGCACGCTTCGGCCGGAGTTTTCATCCTGAGCGTTTTCTCCGTCCATACCGGCCGGATTTTCCTTTATATCGGGGTTGATGTCGTTCACCGCTTTCCTCCCGCGCGCCGACGCGGCGCCTTAAATGACGCGCCGCCGCGGATTGTATGATGGTCATATATACCAAATTACAGTTATTATAACACCTATTGCCGGTGTTTTCAAGTCTTTTCAAGGAAATTTACATTTTCAGAGCCCGATATAGGCGCAAAAACTCCCATCTTTTATAAAATTTACGTTCATATGTAGACTTGCGGCGCGAAATGTGGTATAATTATATATCTTGATTTTGGTCATCAGAAGCAAATGAAAATCTACACATTTCCCGTCGGACCGATGAAGACGAACTGCTACATCGTGACTGACGGATCCGAGCCCTCCCCGTCGTGCGCCGTGATCGACCCGGGCGGTCCGGGGATAAAGGACAGACTCGAGAAAAAGGGACTGTCGCCGTCGTATATCCTTCTCACTCACGGTCATTTCGACCACATCCTTGGCCTTGAGGAGCTGAGACAGGCGTACCCGTCGGCGAAGGTCATGATCCACGAGAGCGACGCCTTCATGCTTGCCGACGTAAAGGCGAGCTGCATGCTCGATTTCGGCGGCAGGGATATTCCCGAAAGACCGGCAGACGCCGTCTTTTCCGGCGGAGACAGAATAACATTTGGGGAAGTCACCCTCAGCGTCATGCACACTCCGGGACACACGCCCGGCTCGGTATGCCTGATATCGGACGACGGCTCGGCGGTCTTCTGCGGAGACACGATATTCAGAGGCGGCATCGGGCGCTACGATCTTTACGGCGGCGACTACGGCGAGCTCATGGCGTCGCTCGATAAAATAAAAGCTCTGCCGGGAGACCCGAAGCTGTACCCCGGCCACGGCTCGTCCACCACGCTCGCCCGCGAAAAGGAAACAAATCTCTATCTTACATAAATAACATCGGAGAATCAACGACAATGGATCTCAATCTTTTAGCCGATCTTCTCTACCCCGACATACACACGCTGCCGGAGGATATGGAAAAGCGCTATCCTCCGCGCGATCTTCCGGCCGACGCCAAGGTCACCCGCTTCGCGCCGTCGCCGACGGGAATGGTGCACTTCGGCTCACTGCTCCCGACAAGGGTGTCCGAGCGCCTCGCGCACCAGAGCGGCGGAGTCTATATCCTCCGCATCGAGGACACCGACTCCAAGCGCTATGTCGAAGGAGCGGTGGAAAACCTTATAAAGACATACAAATACTTCCACATCGACTTCGACGAGGGCGTCACCGAGAGCGGCGACAAGGGAAACTACGGCCCTTACACTCAGAGCCAGCGAGTCGAGATATATCAGACCTACGCGAAGGAGCTGATACGCGCCGGAAAGGCCTATCCCTGCTTCTGCACCGCCGAGGAGCTCGACGCGATGCGTCAGGCACAGGAGGCTGAAGGCGCCGATCCCGGATATTACGGTAAATGGGCGAAATGGCGTGACGCCGATTTCGAAAGCATAAAGGCCGAGCTCGACAAAGGCACTCCGTTCGTGCTCCGCTTCCGCTCGGAAGGCGATCCCGAGCACAAGATAAAGTTCAGCGACCTTGTCAAGGGCGAGGTCACCGTGTCCGAGAACTACATGGACCACGTCCTGCTCAAGAGCGACGGGATCCCGACCTATCACATGGCGCACGCCGTCGACGATCACCTGATGGGCACCACCCACGTCGTACGTGGCGAGGAATGGCTGCCGTCGCTTCCCTTCCACATGCAGCTGTTCAAGGCTCTCGGCTTCAGGCTGCCGAAGTATCTGCACATCTCTCAGCTGATGAAGCTCGACGAGAACGGCAACAAGAAAAAGCTCTCCAAGCGCGACAACGAATCCGGCGTGTCATACTTCCGCGAGAAGGGCTTCCCGGCGGCATCCGTCGAGGAATACGTCATGACGCTGCTCAACTCCAACTACGAGGAGTGGCGTACCGCGAATCCCGACCTTCCGTACACCGACTTCCCGTTCAGCGTCAAGAAGATGTCCCCGTCAGGCTGTCTGTTCGACATGGACAAGCTGACCGACGTCTCGAAGACGGTGATATCCCGCATGACGGCCGGGGACGTATGCGCCGAGACGCTCGAATGGGCGAAGGATTACGATCCCGAGCTCGCCGGCGCGATATCGGCGGACAAGGATTACGCCACCAGGATATTCGCCATCGGCAGGGGCGGCAAAAAGCCGCGCAAGGACATCGCCATGTGGAGCGAGGTGAAGGATTACGTCTCGCTGTTCTATGACGGCATGTTCAGAAAGACCGATCCGTGGCCGGAGAAATTCGCCGCGTCCGACATAAGGGCGGCGCTCGTTGGTTACCTCGATTCCTTCGACTACGCCGACGACTCGAAGGCGTGGTTCGACAAGGTCAAGGCCGTCGCAGACTCGATAGGCTTTGCCTCCGACATGAAGGCGTACAAGGCCGATCCCGGCGCCTACAAGGGCAGCGTCGCCGACGTGTCGATGTTCCTGCGCCTCGCGATAACAGGAAGGCAGAATTCCCCCGATATGTACGAGATAATACATATAATCGGCGAGGAGCGCTCAAGGGAGCGCGTCGCCGCCGCGATAAAAGAACTCGGAGAATGAGACAATGGCAGACGAGATAAAAGCAGCGGCGGCCGAAAGCGAAGCCTCCGCCGGCAACTTTATAGACGAGATAATCAAGGACGAGCTCGAGAGAGGCGTAAACAAAACGGTCCACACCCGATTTCCTCCCGAGCCCAACGGATATCTGCATATAGGGCACACGAAGGCGCTCGTCATCGACTTCGGTACCGCCCGCAGATACGGCGGCATCTGCAACCTCCGCATGGACGACACCAACCCGGCGAAGGAAGACGTCGAATTCGTCGACGCCATCAAGGAAGACATACACTGGCTGGGCTTCGACTGGGAGGACCGCTTCTATTACGGCTCAGATTACTTTGAGAAGACCTACGAGCTCGCCGAGCACATGATCGAGAACGGCGACGCCTACGTCTGCGAGCTGACTCCCGATCAGTTCCGCGAGTACCGCGGCGACCTCACTCATCCCGCCGTCTCTCCCTACCGCGACCGCCCGATCGAAGAAAGCCTCGATCTCTTCCATCGCATGAGAGCGGGTGAGTTCCCGGAGGGGAAATACACTCTCCGTGCGAAGATAGACCTTGCCTCCGGCAACTTCAACATGCGCGACCCGGTGCTCTACCGCATCAGGTATATCGAGCATCACAGACAGGGCACCAAATGGTGCGTCTTCCCGATGTACGATCTCGCGCACCCGATACAGGACGCGCTCGAGGGGATCACATACTCCCTCTGCTCTCTCGAATACGAGGAGCACCGCCCGCTCTACAACTGGGTCATCGACAGGGTCATGCCGTATATAAACTCGGAGACGAGACCCCGCCAGATCGAATTCGCGCGCCTCAACATCACCAACACCGTCCTTTCCAAGCGCAAGCTGCGCTATCTCGTCGAGAACGGCATCGTCGACGGCTGGGACGATCCCCGCATGCCGACACTCTGCGGTCTGCGCCGCCGCGGCTACACGCCTGAATCGGTGCTCGACTTCATCTCCCGCATCGGCGTCTCGAAGGCGAACAGCATGGTCGATATCGGTCTGCTCGAGCACTGCGTGAGAGAAGACCTCAATCAGAAGGCCCGGCGCCGCATCGCCGTGATAAATCCGATCAAGGTTATCGTCGACAACTATCCCGAGGGCAAAACCGAGTATTTCGACGTGGCGAACAACCCGAATGATCCCGACGCCGGAACGCGCAAGGTCCCGTTCACGCGCGAGCTCTGGATCGACGCCGACGATTTCGCCGAGGTCCCGCCGCCGAAGTATTTCCGCTTAAAACCGGACGGAGAGGTCAGGCTGATGGGCTCGTATATCATCAGATGCGGAGAAATCGTGAAAAACGACGACGGCTCCGTGAAGGAGATCCACGTCACCGCCGATATCGGGACGGGGACCGGGAATCCGACCGACCGCAAGATAAAGGGGACGATCCACTGGCTCTCCGCCGATTACGCCGCCGAGGCTGACGCGATCCTCTACGACAGGCTGTTCACAAAGGACGACATGAACGATCTGCCCGAGGACAAGGACTATATCGACTATCTGAATCCCGAATCGGCGGTGAAAGCCGAAAAGATAAAGATCGAGCCGTCGCTGTCAGACGCTGAGCCGGGCGAAAAGTTCCAGTTCGTGCGCGTCGGGTACTTCGCGAAGGACACGAAGAATCCCGGCACCTTCAACCGTGTCGTCACGCTGAAGGACAGCTTCCCGAAAAAATGACCGCAGCATCCGCTGGGGAGATTATATGATAAATATTGCCATACTCGGATTCGGCGTCATCGGAAGCGGCGTCGCCGAGACGCTCGAAAAGCGCAGAGACAGGATAGCCAAGGCCGCCGGAGACGAGATAAACATAAAATATATCTGCGATCTCCGTGACTTCTCCTCGCATCCGCTGAAGGACAGATTCGTCAGCGATTTCGGCGTCATCCTCGGCGATCCCGAAGTCAGCATCGTCGCCGAAATGATAGGCGGTCTGCACCCCGCATACGACTTTTCCCTCGCCGCCATCGAGGCGGGCAAAAGCGTCGTCACATCGAACAAGGTCGTCGTGGCCGCGAAGGGCGACGAGCTCCAGAAGGCGGCCTCCGAGCACGGGGTAAGCTACCTCTATGAAGCGTCCGTCGGCGGAGCGGTGCCGATCATCCGCGCGATAAACGACTCGCTCGCAGGATGCGAGATCGAGGAGATAGAGGGCATACTCAACGGCACGACCAACTACATCCTCGCCCGCATGGACGAGGCGGGCCTTACGATGGAGGAAGCGCTTAAAGAGGCGCAGTCCCTCGGCTACGCCGAGGCGAAGCCCGACGCCGATATCAGCGGCGGCGATGCCTGCCGCAAGATCTGCATCCTCGCCGCGGCCGCCTTCGGCACCCTCATCGACTCGGACGATGTGAAGATTACAGGCATCGAAGGCGTGACGCGCGAGACGATATCGAAGGCGAAGGGGGAGGGCTGCACTGTCAAGCTCATCGCCCGCGCCGCGAGAAGCGAAGACGGGAGCATATCGCTCGGCGTTTCCCCGAAGGAGATAAGCCTTGACGATCCCCTCGCCTCCGTCAACGGCGTCTACAATGCCGTCAGGCTCAGGGTAAAGGACGTCGGGGATATGATGTTCTATGCCAAAGGCGCCGGAGCCCTGCCGACAGCCTCCGCCGTCGTCGCCGACATCATCGACGCGGCGAAGAAAAAGACGAGCCCGGCCGTCTGGACCCGCGCGTGATCTGATTTCGAATATAATAATAGTTTATCTGGGGGCGGGAAGACCTTTTCGAGAAAAGGTCTTCCCGCCCCCAGACCCCCACCTTTCCCAAAAGCTTTGCTACAAGTCAAAAACAATTGTTGTTTTAATATGAATTGTGTATAAAATATACTTCCCGCCTGAGGCATTATCCTCAGGCGGGAAGCTTTTTCATATTCCGCAGAGCTTTTATATATCGAACTCAGCGAGCTTCGGCACGAACGGAGTGACGGGCACGGCATGCTTAACGCCGCCGATATCGAGCGTCACATCGCTTATGCCGACGTCGAACGCCGATATCACGCAGAGCAGCTTTCCGTCCTTCTCGTATGACGAGCAATAGGCGTTCTCCGTCAGGCATTTCACCGGGCCGTCAAGCCAGTATGGATGCCATACGGCGTCCGATACGCCGAACCCGGCGAGCTCCTTCCAGTACGGCGACAGCTTCGCCGCCAGTCCCTCTCCCCACGGACGCGGCATCACGTCGTGAATCATCGACAGCGAGGCCGCCTTCTCTATCGGCATCCGCTCGTCGACATAGGCCAGCAGCTGCGGGAAGACGCCGAGATTCTTACCCATATACTCGGTGCGGTAAGCCGGGAGGTTCATGAAGCCGAGGAAGTCCTGCTTCAGCTTTTCCTGTATGCTCTCGCCGTTGAAGAAGCTGTCGGCGAAGGAGAGGGTCGGAGCCATCAGGCAGGAGGACTGATGCGTGTCGATGTACCCTCCGAGGCCGTGGACCAGCTTATAAAGCTCCTTCACATGCCGTCTCACCGCGAGGATCGGGTATGTCGAATGTCTTACGCCGTCGGGAGAAACATATCCGCAGCCGTGCGACGGATTCGCGCACTCCCACGGCACATATGTGCCGTCGGTGTATATGCCGTCGAGATGGTAGTGCGTCATGGCGTACCTTACCCGATCCCGCATCTCAGACGCGTAGCCTCCGGCGTAGCAGACCATATAGTCGCGCTGACACTGGTTCAGCCGCTGCCATCCGCCTGTCGGATGGCCGTAGGGATTGCGGATGAGGTAATCGTATTTGTTCTCATGCCAGCCGGGAGCGGTGGTGGCGTATTCATAGCCGAAATACGCCATGACCTTTATCCCGCACTTATGCAGCTCGTAAACGGTCCGGCTGAATTTTTCCTCGTCAACAGCCTGACCGTAGTTCTGCACCGAGCTCCATCCCTCATGGAAGATGATCCAGTTCACGCCCTGCTTCTGCAGGCGGACGCACAGATTCTCGCCGTTTTCATCGGCAGAAAGATAGTCGGTCTTGTCCGTCCAGTCGGTGTGAAGGATATGCGCTCCGAGACGGTCCTTATACATCGGCTTTACCGGCGTCGGATGCAGGCCTATCACGTAATCTATCGGCTCGAGCGCGTCTCCCCAGCTGTCGGCGCGGCCTTCCCAGGCGATAGGCGTACGGTCGAGCAGCGTGTAGCGGAGAAGACGTCCGCCGCCGCTGTCTCTGAGCGAGATCATGCCGCTCCTGTCATTCAGGTCGATGTTTTCTTCGCTTTCCATCGCGACGCCGAGACCGCCGAATTCCCAGCCGCACCAGACGTACGGGCGGAACGGTATCGAGAAGCCGCCGTCCGGCACGGCTCCGCTCGATATGACCTGACCGTCGACGCAGATGCCGGAGACTCCCGCCGGCCAGAGATGGTACAGCTCCGATGATTCCTTTGTCAGCGGGATGTCGATATAAAGGCCGTCTATCGTCGGCTTCGCGCCCCAGAACGGCACTATCGACAGCACGCACTCGATGAAGCCGTCGAACTCGACTGTGAAGCGGGCGTTGACGATGATATCCCCCGCCGTCTGACTTACCGTGAAGACGGCCTTTTCATCGTCCTCGCAGTGGACGGTGAAGAAAGTCTTTTCAAAAGGCTTTTCTTCGCCGTCAAAGACGGCGTGAAGCGTTGCGGGCGACGACAGGATCTCCCTTCCGGCTGTCGATATCGACATCGGGAACAGCGAATCCTTCCATTCATACCGGCGTCCCCATACGCTTATAACGGCGTCATTGCGTCCTATCCGGCTCTCAACCGGCGTCCACGGTGACGGAACTGTGCATTTCTTCATTTCTATTCCCTCTCGATCGGTATATCCGACGACAATATTTCAACATTTCCTCTGTATTTCGGCGCAAAGCCGCCGCCCGACTCCGAGCCGACGATCCTCACCGACGCCGTCCTGTCACCGTCGCAGGCGACGACTGTGTGATCACCTTCGGCGCGGAATGTGGTGCCCGACATCAGGATGTCGGTATGACCATACTTTATGCCGATGTCCTCGTCGAGCGTATTCAGCAGGATATCGCTTTCACAGAGCACCGAGTTTATCAGCTTGACGCTGTTCACCGGCGAGTTCGCGCGGATCAAGTGCGGTATGTCGGCCTCGAAGAAGATGTTCTCGAAGATGATGTCCTCCTGCATCGGAGCGACGGAATCGGGATAGCAGGAATGAGCGTAGTCGTTGTCCTCGAAGTTGATCGCGAAGGCGATGTCCCGCTTCTTCTGCAGGAATATGTCCTTGAAGTGAATCCTGCGGCAGCCGCAGTTATATATCTCGCCGTCGTCCTGACACATGTACCAGTTGATGCCGTCGAGCACCCTGAATCCCCGCTCGAAGTCGGGAGGCGTGACTGAGGTGTACTTTTTGCCGTCCACCTGCATCTGCACCCTGTACACCCTGCCGTTATGGCAGACGGCGTCGGAGTGGCGGATCATCATGCCCTTTTCCCATTTTCTCCACGAGCCGCCGAGGATCCGGCAGAAATACCCGGTCGTATCGCCCTGCTCAAGATCGTAGCAGTCCTCGATCACCCCGTCCTCGATCCAGCCGAGCTGCGGGTTTGACGAGGTGTAGTCGAAGGCGTTGAGCGCTATCGGATCGTCGAAGGTTTTGAACAGGCAGTGCCTTATCGTGAATTTCGACCCGCGGCCTATATGCACGCCGTCCTTCATCCCCTCGATGCGGGAATTCTCGATGACGAAATTCTCGAACGTCGACACGCCGACGGCGTAGGATATGTTCATGACGTCCGGGCAGACGAATCTGTCGACATAGATGTTGTTGCAGTAGAAGAATGACAGATGCCCCCTGACGCCCATGATGTGGTCGCGCTCGTTCTCACGGCCGTCATCCCGCTTCGGAAGTCCCGACGCGTCGCCCATCGCCTCGTTGCCGTTGCAGATAAGATAAAGTCCGATGACCGATATGTCGGTGTCGTATGTCCTCGTGTAGGCGCCTCTGTTGATGAAGGCGTATCCGCACTCGCCGTTTTCCGGCTTCACCCGCTTTATGAACACCCCGGCGCCGAACTCGAGCCTCGTATGGCTGTCGAGCAGGACGGTCCCGCTCATCTCGTATGTTCCGGGAAGACCGACTATGATCGTGCCGCCGCCTGAAACGGCATCCTGCAGCGCGGCGGAATTGCCAGCGGCGTCATTTGTCGGCAGAAAGCCGTAATCTGCCGCGTTTTTATACGGATAGCTCATGGCAGTACCACCTTTCCCGACAGCTCGGCATCGTTCTTTATCACGTTCATGTTGGTGTCAAATCCGCAGATATTGTCAAGCGTGAGATTTTTTATCGCTCCGGCGAGGGAAACGGCGTTCTCGGCCCGGGAATATACGTTCCTTATCGTGATGTTGAAGGTCTCGTCGGAGGTGGAGTGGCGGTTGCCGTACAGATGCGCGTCGCCGACCCTCACGCCGTTGCCGCCCATATCCATGTGCGGGCTGCCGAGCGACGCGTCAGACATGCCGTCGATGAGGATGTTGTAAAGCTTCGTCCCGCCCTGATTTAGCAGCCGGATGTTGGCGCAGTAGGCTTCGGACCTTACACCGCGGATGATCACATTGTGTATGTCGCCGTCGGAGCCTTCGACGGCGTAAAGGCTTTCAAGCCGTCCCGGGAGCGCCGTCAGCGCGACGGTATCGTCCTCAGTGAAGCCGGTTATATTCTCGATGAGTATGTCGGAGCAGCCGCCGCGAAGGTCTATCCCGTCGGAGTTTTTCACATGCACGTCTCCGTATCTCGCGCGGCTGAGGCCGTGAACGAGCGTCCCGTCATCCGACACCATCGTGTCGTCCGAGCAGAAGTCTATATCCCTTATCAGCCCTTTTCGGCAGCAGATGAAGTTCAGCCCCCACCATCTCTGGTTTATCACCCTCAGCCCGGATACGACGAAGCCCTCGACGTTGACGAAAAGCAAGGTGTTGTTCATGCTTATGTGCGGCATGCCGTCCTTCTCGGAGGTCTTCTCCGAAAGACCGTTGTAGTTTCCGCCGTCGAGCACGGCGCCGTATTCCCCGATTATCGAGATGTCGCGGTCGGGCTCGGATATCAGCCGCCTCTCCCTTACGCACCCGGCGTTTCGGAAGATGTTGCAGAAGACGCCGTCGGCGAGACGCAGATGAGCCCCGCGCAGTATCAGCGTGAATCCCGACGGTATGATGACCGTCTCGGATATCTCTAGATAGCCCTCGACGACGGCGCGCATCGAGCCGTCTTTCACGGCGCCGTCGATCAGCGAGGCGATATATTTCGCCCCGTCTTTTCTGTATTCCATATCGCCCTCCTCAGTTTATGCCGTTCTCGTTTTCGCAGAGATCGAATATCGTGTCTATCAGGCTGTGAAAATACGGGATAAAGCTCCCGCCGTCTATCATACGGTGTATCTCGTCCCTTCCGGCCCACCTTACGTCCGAGACCTCCTCCGCCTGCAGCCTGAGAGATGAAATATCGCAGCTTCGGCGCAGGATGAAGAAATCGTCGAAATTATGCCGGTAATTCACCGAAAGGTTCGGCTTTACGCCGCAGAGATCGACGTCGAGCCCGATCTCCTCCCACAGCTCGCGTTTCGCCGCGTCGCGGCTGGTCTCGCCGGCGAGGGCGCTGCCGCCCATCGTGACGTCCCACATCCCCGGCCATCCGGCCTTGTCCTCCGTCCGCTTCTGTATGAGCATCCTGCCCATTGGGTCGATGACGCAGGCGTGGACGACGAGGTGGTAATCGCCGTCCCTTATCGGATCTCCGCGGCGCATGACGCGGCCGGTCTTATTCCTGTCTATGTCGTAACAGTCCCAGATCTCGTCTTCTTCCATCATTTATCCGCTCTCTGTCAATACTCCGGATATGCTTAAAAGGGGGAAGACGCGCTTCCCCCGTGTATTCTCAATTTTCAAAGCCCTCAAATGTCTCGACAAGACTGTCAAGAGCCGCCTGGAACTTCGACGATGACTTTTCAACCGTCGACACCCACTTCTGGCGGTTGTTGGCGATCATATCGCCGAACTGGTTCGCCGAGAAGGAGAGGATGGTGAAGATTCGGCTGATGTCAAAGCTGATGTCCTGACGGAGGATATCATACACCTGACTCTGGCGCATGGCGTCGATATTGTTGTATTTGACCTTATACGCAGTTTCGAACAGAGCCGGTGATGTGGTGCGGTATCCGGCGGAAGCCAGCGCCTCCATAACGGCGGCCGACTCCTCGGCGTTTTTCGCGTCGATCGGTATCTGCCACATCGAGTAGGCGTTGGAGATGTTGATGGTGTAATTCGCGTCGGATTCCTCATACTTCGGCCACGGAACGAAGCCGATGTCAAACCCCGCTCCGCGGAAGCGTCCGGAGGAAATGATGCCGAGCGGGAAGGCGTAGAACAGCGCCCTTCCCTGCGAGAAGATCGAATCGTCGTCGGTCGTTTTTATCACGATCGAGTTCTCGTTGTTTTTCATGAACTCGCCCATCTTCTCGAGCAGGGCGACGGCCTTTTCTCCCGCGATCTCCGAAGATATGGTTAGGCTCCCGTCCTCGTTGTGATCGACAGACCTGAGTCCGGACGTGTAGAACACCGCCTGCAGCTGTACCGCGTCGGCGCAGAAGCCGAACTGATCGGCCTCATTCTTCTTCGCGTTGCCGTCGAGATCGGCGTACACACCGGGCGTCATCGAGATCATTTTGTCCAGCGTCCAGCTTCCGTCGAGAACGAAATCATACGGATCGCCGAGACCGAAATTCTTGATGTAATCCTGATTGAAGAATATGCCCTGCGTCCTTGATATCGAGCTTATGCAGATATCTCCGGTGGCGTAGCACAGCGTATTGCCGACGGACGCCGTTGAGCGGAGCTTCTGCGCCCACCACGGCTTGTCAAAGTCGATATAGCCGAGCTTCGTCAGATCGAGATCGAGCCCTCTTGACGCCATGAGGCAGGCCCTGTGGCTGTGCGCCGCTGTGATGTCGTACTCTCCCGCGCCGCTCATTACCGAGCTGTTCACCTTATTCGCGATCTCGTCGCCCCGGGCGTCGGCCTCGAGGAACTGAAGCTTCATGTTCAGCCTCTCCTCTACGCCGAGATTGCGGTAATAGAAGGCGTCGTTCACAACGTCGCCGGTAAGTTCGGCGGCGTAGAACTCGGGCGTGTCCTCGTAGTGGTTCCAGCCGAGGACGGTAACCGTGCGGCCTCCGAGATCGAGATCGGATGGCAGTGAATCGGGCTCATACGGGTCGGTCTCGGCATCGGTGAACTCGGTTTCGGCGGCGGTCTCAGTCTGAGCGCCGGTATCGGCGGCTCCGCCGGCGGGCGGCGGAGTTTCGGCGGCTCCGCCGCCGCAGGCGGCGAGAGAAGATACGATCGCGGCAAGGAGCGCCGCGGAAATAATCCTGAGATTTATGTTTTTCATAACGGAATTCAAAGATTATCTTATCATTCGGTGAGATCCGGCATCTCGGTCATGCGAAGCGTAGTGCAGCCGTAAGGCACGAGCTTTATCTTCACCGGCTCGCCGACCGGCTCCTCGGACTCGGGAGCGGGACGGCAGACGCCGTTCTCCTCCTTCCAGTCGAGAGGATACATCTCGGTCTCGAGCTTTATCGGCGGATTGTCGCGGTCGAACGGCATATCCGGCACCTTCGAGCGGATCAGCCTGAACTTTTCCGAAGCGAAGCCGTAAGCCCAGTCGGATTTCGGCGAGATCGCCCAGTCGCAGTACGGGAATCTGCGCTCGACGCCGTCGCGCTCGTATTCGATCTTTTTATACTCGGCCTTTATCGGGACCGAGAAGCAGAGCGGACCGCGGTAGAGGGCGGTGAAGCCGCTCGGGCAGAGCTCAAGCCTGGCCTCGAAGTCAAAGTCTATGGTGACAATGTCGCCGTCGTTCCAGACGCGGGTGACGTTGACGAAGTCCTCGAGCTTATTGTCCGGCACCTTCTTCACGCCGTCGGGAGTCTTTATCGTCATGCCGGCGGCCGATCCCGGGCAGCGGAGCTTCAGCGTCATGCGGTGAGGCTTGCTTACGCCGATCCTGATCTTCACGGTGTCCTTGAACGGGTAGTCGGTGTCGATATCGACGGTGAAATCGCTCTTTCCGACATTTCCCTCGGCCTTAAGCGGAGCGTAGGCGCAGACGGCGAAGCCGCTCGGCGTCTTCATGACGGCGCTGCGGGCGAACTTCGGCCAGCCCTGATTGAAGTTGGCGGTGCAGCAGCCGTAGTTCGGCTCGAGGCCGAAGATATGGGCCTCGCTGTTGTTCGAGGTAAACGGCTGTCTGCCGTCCTCTATCTTCTCACAGCGGATCTGGTTCGACATCTGGTCGTACTGGTGGCTCCACATGTCGGGGGATATCGTGGCGGCGAGGGCGTTGTACGCCGTCTCCTCGAGCCTGTCGCCCCAGAAGGCGTCGCCGGTGATGCGGAGCAGCTCCTCATACGAATACATCGCCTCCACGACGCTGCAGAGCTCGCTTCCCTGTATCGGCGACGGACCGGCGAGGCATTCGTCACCGGTGAAATGCCCGCTGGCGCTGCCGTGCTGGACCCTCAGATAATAGTTCATGACGTCGGCGAACGCATCTGGATCCTCGCCGGTGAACTCGCTCATCTCGGCACGGCATTTGATAGCCATGCCAGTGTTCACGACATGATTATGGAAGTACCAGAAGCGGTCGCCCTTCCTCGTCATATCGCTTCCGAGCCACATCTTCTCGTAATCGAGCCCGTACATATCGAGATGCACCGCCATGTCGCTCATCCATTCCTCGGGGCGGCGGTCATACAGCCATTTCAGCGGGATAAGGCACTCGAACCATCTGGCCTCGGCCCAGCCGAATATCGGACGCGAGAGAATATGCCCGTCAAGCTGCTTCAGGGCCCTGTAAACTACATCCTCGATCCTCTCGTCGCCGGTGCACTCATGCCATTCGACGAGCACCTTGAGTATAAGGAAGGCGGCCCAGACGTCATATCCGCCGCGCTGCTCGGGCGGGCAGGGGCAGATCCATCCGTCCTCGTTCTGTCCGGCGATGATGGCGTCGATGTACTTCTTTGCCCTCGCCTTGAGATCGTCGTCGTCAAGCAGCCAGGCGAGCGGGATAAAGCCGTCCAGCCAGTACGGGACCCTTTCCCAGCCGTCCCTGTCGCCGCCGATCCACTTCGAGTCGCGGACGTCGGGCCATATCTTGTCGAGATTTCCGGAAAGCCCGTCAGCCTGAAGGCGGAGCTGGCGCCAAAGCCATCCCTGCGGCTTTATCTTCGAGCACGAGATGTATGAGTATTCAGCCATGGTGTTCTCCTTATGCTGTGGTCGTTTCGTTATTTATATTATACATCATTATATCACGTTTGTCAACAACGCCCGGCAAACTCGGAAAGGCCAAAATACGACAAAAAAGCCGGAGACTGCGTCTCCGGCAGGGCATGCGCGAGTCAGCGCGTTCAGCCCAGATTTTCGTATGTGCCGTTGATCTTCTCGATCGCGGCGACCGCCTTGTCATGGTATTTCTCACAGAACGACGCGGCGGACGCGGAATCGGTGTTGCTGAGCAGCCTTACCATCTTCCCGAGCGACCCCGAGCTCTGCTCGTTGAAAGCGTATCCGGAGTCGACGAACATCGAGTCGCGGATTATCTCGAAGGTCTGCGCGTCCTGCTCCGATTCCGAGAATTTCACCTTCAGCGTGGTCTCGTAAACGGCGGGGACGACGTCATAAAAGCTGTTGTAGCTGATGTTCTCGAGCAGTATCCTGATCTTGTCGGCGTCGTCGTACGCCGGTACGGGTATCGCCCAGAACACGTCGAACGCGCCGGAAACATACTTTTCCTGACTCTCATCCAGCTTCGGGCAGGGGATGAAGCCGAACGACATATCGGTGTTCCTCAGCTCCTCGGCTATGACCCGTATCTGCACGTAATCGAACAGCACCCGATCCTTCATGAAATAGGTGGCTCCGTAAGAGATGCCGTCGTCAGCCCTGAAGCCGTTCTCCATGAGCTTCTCGAATTTATCGAGCATATTCACGATGTGGTCTACATCCGGGGTATACTGCAGCATCCCGTCGCCGTCCTTTGACAGGATAGTTGTACCGAGGCTGACCTGAACGTTGACCAGGCCAAGATCCGTCGTCGTGAAACCGAACAGATCGTCCGAAGGCTTTATCGCGCCGTCTCCGTTGAGATCGGTGTTGGTGTCCTTTATCAGCGATATGAAGTCGGACATATACCATCTGCCGTCGAATATGCTATGATACGGCACCTCTATCCCCATGTTCTCGGTGAGGGTCTTGTTGTACGCGATGACGAACCCGAGATAGATACCGCTGTACGTCAGGTAATTCGAGGCGAACATCATCTTGCCGTCCACCGTGAACGATTCGCGCGTGTCCGTCCACCATGGCGCGTCGAAATCGAATCCGACACTGTTGAGATCGATGAAACAGCCTTTCAGGGCATTTGCCACCGTCTGATTGTCATGGTTGTACGAAAGCTGATAATCGTTCGAGCCGGCTGTCGCGGCTTTTTTGACCGCCGAGGTGACCGAGCCGTTATCAGGAAGAAGTACGAGATTGACGTCGGCGTTGTTGTTCTCCTCGACCGTTATGATCGAATTGTAAAGAAGGTCGTTCACGATGTCCCCGTTGAGCGACTCCGGGAAAAACATCTCGTCGCAGTTGATCCACGACGATGTGGCGACATTCATGACAAATCCTTCAAGGTCGGAGATCTCCGGCTGCTGATATCTCGGTTCAGTCTCGGGGATCACGGCTGAAGTGTCTTCCGCCGTTTCGGCCGCGGCGGTACCGGCGGTCGTTTCGGCCGGCGAAATAGAGGCTGCTTCGCCGCACGAAACAAATGCCGATATTATGATCACAGCGGCCAGAACAAGCGCCGAGAGATGTTTTGATTTCATTATTACGCTCCCCCGATCATTTTTTGATCCTGATTTTGACCATCCCCACGCTGTGAGGAGGAAGCTTCACGCGTACTCCGCTGTCGGATGCCGTACATCTGAGCTTTGAAGTCTCAAAGAAGGTGTATGGCCTGACGTCGTCCGACCGATAAAGGACGCTGTCGACGATCTTTCCAAAGGGTCCGAAGCTGAACTCCCGGTCGGCGTCATATCCGTCGTTTATCAGGGTCAGCGTCATGATCCCGTCTTTCAGAGTAGCGACTGCCGAGTGATCGTCGTCGCCGTCGATACGGCAGAGCCTCCCGCCCTTATGCCCGCTCATCAGCGCGAACATCTGACCGTTGGCGGTGAGACGGGCCGAATCCGGCGTGACGAGCACCGCGCCTTCTCCTACCGGCTGGAAATAGCAGCACACCGGCATTCCGAGCGCGGGCGATTCGGAGATCAGCATATGCAGCACCCGCGCAGTATATATCCCTTCGCTCACGCAGGACGGGCGGTACCATGAATACCAGTAGTTCCACTCATCGAACGATATAAACAGCTTTTCACCGCTCCTGTCGAGGCTTTCGCGCATGGTCTTCGCCAGTTTGAGTACGCCGGGCGCGGAAGAGACGATGCTCTGATAGGTAGCCGCCGTCTTCTCGTCGGAGGTGTAATCCATGTGGCAGTTCGAGTAGTTATGGAGCGAGATATATTTCACTTTTGAAGCCAGTCTGGCGGCGGATTCGACAGCCCAGCGGTCATTCGGGTAAGGTCCCGAAGAGAACAGCGACAGATCCGGCGACTTTCTCAGCATCGCGTCGGCGTGGGCGCCGGCGAGAGAAGCGTAATCGGCGGCCGTCATCGGCCCCTCCATATGACCGTAGCCCATTTCGTTGCCGAGCGACCAGAATCTTACGTTATAGGGCTCCGGATGGCCGTTCTCGGCTCTTTTGCGTCCGTATTCGGTATCCGGCGTACCGTTGCAGTACTCGACCCATTCGGCGCTTTCCTCGGCGGTGTTCCAGAACAGGTTAATTGTTATGAACGGCTCCGCTCCGACCTCGCGGCATAGGGCGACGAAATCGTCGGTGGATATCTCATGGAAATCGTATCCGTATGTATAAGGCTGGGTCTCGATCTCGTTCGCCGACTGCATCGGACCGCGCATATCTGCCGGCAAAAGCCCGTCCTTCCAGCGGTACTCACCGGCGAAATTGCCGCCAGGCCAGCGTATGATCGACGGACCTATCAATTTAAGGCACTCTACGACGTCGGCGCGCATACCGCGGAAATGTCCCTCAGGCAGCATCGACACCGCCCCGAACACGACCTCAGTCTTTTCCTCAAAAGTGAAGCGTATCTCCGCTTCGGGGTCGGCGGCGGGCGAACTCAGGGTGAATCCGCTCGTCTGCCAATCGCCGGGAGTGAGCGCAATGTCATGAGAGGCGTAAACGGTGTCCCCTTTTCCGCTCGTAAGCTCGGCTTTCAGCGAGACCGGAAGCGAGCACATGGTCACTACGCGTATCTCGTATGTTTTGTTTTCGGTGACGGCAAGCCCCTTCTGCGCGATTCCGGCTTTTTCGCCGATGATGTTCTGGACGCTGAGTGAATTCAGCTCATTCCCGCGGCGCATCTTCTCACAGCATATATGCTTCGTGTATGACGGACGAGCTCCGGTCTGGAAAAACACACGTTCTCCGATCCCGACCCACTCGGCGGGAACGCCGCGGTTTTTCGAAGGCTTTCCCGCGAATTTCCGGTTCCGCAGCATCTGGGCGGACAGCCCTCCGTTGACAGCGGCGCGGGTATGCTCGAGATTGTGCCCGAAGACATACGGCGACAGGCCGGTCAGATCCGATATGTCTATTCGCAGATCCGCGCTGTTTCTCACAGCCGTTCCAGCAGGCGCGGCCTCACCCGTCTGATTCAGGGACAGACAGTCAAGTATCTCCTTTTTTTCGGTGTCGTCCTGATCTTTCAGCAGATCGGTCAGGCTGATGCCGAGCTCCGAGCATAACGGGAGAAGCAGCGAGATATCCGGCATGCCGAGACCTCTCTCCCATTTCGAAACCGCCGTGTTCGTCACGCCGAGGCGTTCGGCGAGCTGCTTCTGAGTGAACCCGGTCTTCGCTCTCGCGGCTCTGATTTTGTTTCCGGTTATTACATAATCCATATATACCTCCGACCCGGTCAGAAAAGCGATACCCATACATCATAGATTATACATCAAATAATTGCACGTGTCAATCGACTGTTAGGCGAATATCATATATGTTTTACCGGCACAGCTCTTGTACACAGAAAGTTTTCTTTTGGGTGTGGAACAGCCGTTCGGTTTGCTTTATAATATATATCGCAGCAGACAGCGAAACGGACTCTTATTACGCGATGACGAAAGGATCAGATATGAAAAAGATCAACGCGGCTCTCATAGGTCTCGGCTTCGGCGGCGCCTTCGCCGGGATATACAAGGAGCATCCGAATGTCGGCGAGCTGACGATATTCGACACCGACAGAAAGAAGGCGGAGAGGGTGAGCGAATGGATCGGCGGCTGCCGCATCGCCGACAGCTTCGAGCAGATACTCGCCGACAAGTCGATCGACGCGGTGCATCTCGTCACGCCGATCCCGCTTCACGCCGACATGACGGTAGCCGTGCTCGACGCCGGAAAGCACTGCGCCTGCACTGTGCCGATGGCGACGTCTCTCGACGATATCCGCCGCATAGTCGCGGCGAAGCGGCGTTCGGGCAAAAACTACATGATGATGGAGACCACGCTGTACACCTACCAGTATTTCTACGCAAGGCACATGCTCGATAGCGGCGAGTTCGGCAGGATCCAGTTCTTCCGCGGCTCGCACTATCAGGATATGGCCGGATGGCCGGATTACTGGATGGGCCTGCCGCCGATGTGGTACGGCACGCACGCGATAGCGCCGATGGTGGGACTTTCCGGCTCACGCATCTGCCGCGTCAACTGCTTCGGCTCCGGCACCATGTCCGAATCGCTGGTGAGAAGATACGGCAATCCCTTCCCCGTCGAGTCGGCGCTGTTCGAGTTCGAGAGCGGCGTCAAGGGCGAAGCTACAAGATCGCTGTTCGAGACCGCCCGCGTCTATCAGGAGGGCATGCACGTCTACGGCTCGGACATGAGCTTCGAGTGGGGCTTCTCCGACGGGGACGATCCGTATATCACGAAACTGCTGCCGGCGACCGAGAACCGCGGCCGTCCCGTCGAATGCGCCGTGACGCCGATGCCGAACTATTACGAGGATCTGCCTCAGGAGCTGTGGCATTTCACCGTCGGCGGCAATTTCGACCCGCTGAATCCTCAGGATTCTCTGAAAAAGGGCGCCGGAGGCGGTCACCACGGCTCGCACGCGCATCTTGTACACGAATTCGTGATGAGCGTCGTCGAGGAGAGAAAGCCGTGGATCGACGAGCATCTCGGCGGAAACATCACCGCCGCCGGCATCTGCGCCCATGAGAGCGCACTGAAAAACGGCGAGCCGGTCATAGTGCCGAGATTCTGATAATAAAACGGAGAGACCGGTGAAGTCTCTCCGTTTTTCAGTTACAGCATTGTTTTATCTCAGCCGTTTATCTCGGCCATCGTCTTATCTATCGACTTCTGGATCCTCGGGCCGTTCTTTTCCATCTCCGAGACAACATTCAGCTTGCCTTTGATCAGCTTGTCGCCGATACCGTCGAGGAACTGCACGGTCCAGCCGTAAAAGCGCCCGAGATCGGACACCAGTCCGGCGTTGATGATATTCAGCATCTCGATCGAATCGTTGTCTCTCATGCCGCGGTAGCAGAGCGAATCGTAGTACACCGGGATAACGTTGTCCATGCTGTATCTGCCGAGGCAGTCAAGGATGGTTCCGGTCTCATCAATCCTGGTGTTTGTCGCTGGAACTCCGAGTATATAGGATGATCCGAGCGAATTCAGGTATCTGCCGTCCTCGGTAAATTTCGGCATCGGCAGGATGCCGTACTCGGCGTCCATATCGCGGAGATAGATCATGTTGCCTATGGCAGACACCATGAACAGCGCGCGGTTGTCCTTATAAAAAGCGATATAATCGCTAGCGTAGTCGCCTCCGCCGTTTGACGTCATGCCATCTCCGGAGAAGCTCTGCTGCATCCGCTCATAGGCGCTGACAAGAGCTTCGTCGGCTCCGGCGAAATACGGGATCCCGTTTTCGTCGAGCTGCACGATCTGCCCGGCGGCAATAGCAGCAACAGAGATCCAGCCGCCGAATGTGGCGTAGCCCCAGAACGACTGTCCCGATGTGGCGTAGGACGACTCGCCGTTAAGATTCTGACAGGTCCTCGCGTACCTGTCCATCTCGTCATAGGTCCACTTTCCCTCGCGCACGAGATCGTAAGGCAGATCGAGACCGTTGTCTTTGACGGTGCCTGTGCGGAAGGCGAGCGCAACCGATCTGATGAGAACGCCGGGCGAAATCGATCCGCTCATCTGATAAAGATGATTCTTGTTAAGTATAAGCCCGTTGTTGAACTCGGTGTCCCACCACGGCGCGTCATAGCTTATGGTCGGGATGTCGAGCATATTGTACAGGATGCCGGACGCTATCCATGAGGCCGTCAGATCTGAAACATTGAACACGGCGTCATATGCGTCCTCACCGGCCTGAACCGAGCGCTGGACGACTCCGCCGTAGTCGCTGTTCTGCGTAAGGACAAGCTTGAAATTGAGCTTTTCCTCCATCGTGCGGTTGCGCGTGTATATCGCGTCCTGCACCGAATCGCCGCTCAGGCTGTCGAAATCGAATTCCGGCGTACCGAAGGATACTCCCTCGGTCTGGATCACTCGGAATTCCATACCGCCCATGTCGATACCGGCGAAAGGATCCTCCGCGGCTTCGGACTCGGTCTCGGCTGCTGTGCCGACGTTATCGGACGCGGTAGTATCCGGATTGAAATTGTGTATGACCTCATTTGCCGACGGCTGATGCGTCTGACCGCACGCCGCGGCATAAGACAGTATCATGGTGCAGATGAGCGCCGAAGTTATGATTCTTCTCATCGTCTTTTATTTCAGATCAAACAGTCTCTTCGCGTTTCCCGCCGTCAGACGGACGATGTCCTCCGGCGTAGTTCCTCGTATATCCGCGAGCTTCGCGGCGGTATAGGCCATCATGTCGCTTGTGCAGGTCTCGCCTCTGAGCGGGACGGGCGCCATATAAGGCGCGTCGGTCTCCATCAGAAGAAGCTCGTTTGGCACGACGGCCGCCGCCTCGGAGGCTTTTTTCGCGTTTTTGAAGGTCACGGCGCCGCCGAAGCTGATGTACCAGCCGAGCGACGTCAGCTCCCTCGCCGTCTCGGCGGAGCCGGAGAAGCAGTGGAACATACCCTTAGTCTTCGGATGCCGCCTGACAGCCTCGACACACTCGCCGTGCGCCTCGCGGTCATGTATCTCGACGGGGACGCCGTGATCGGCGGCGATATCGAGCTGAAGCTCGAACCAGTGCTTCTGTATCTCCATCGGCGGCTCCGGCCAGTGACGGTCGAGCCCGATCTCGCCCAGAGCGACTACCCTCGGCTTTTCGAGCAGCTCACTGAGCCGCCTGACGGCTTCGGCTTCATCCGTCACCTTGCCCGTCTCGCCGGGATATATGCCGGCGGCGGCGTAAACATTGTCATACATTTCCGCTATTTCGGCGCATTTTTCGGCGGAGGGGATATCCGTCGCGTTCTCGATCAGCGTTATCCCCATCTCCCCGAGGCGGCGTATCGTACCGTCCATGACGCCGTCGAAGCGCGCGTCGGAGTAATGGCAGTGGACGTCTATGGCTCCGGAGATGAACTCCGGAGCCGCTGATGTATCGGGCATTATCTCACTCTCTCGCCGAGCGGGGTTTCGGGATCGAGGAAGACGACTCTCACCGTTTCCTCGCCGGAGGCGAGGATCATGCCGTTCGACTCGACGCCGCAGAGGGTGGCGGGCTTGAGGTTGGCGACGACGATGATCTTCTTTCCGATCAGATCCTCCGGCTTGTACCACTGGGCGATGCCGGAGACGACGACGCGCTTCTCATACCCGAGATCGAGCGTCAGCTTGAGCAGCTTCTTCGCCCTCTTGACAGGCTCGCACTCGATGACCTGAGCCGTGCGCAGTTCGGTCTTCATGAAGTCGTCGTACTCTATCTTCGCGAGGCCTTCGATCGCCTTCGCAGCCTTCTCGGCGGCCTCCTTCTCCTTTTCGGCGGCTTCCTTCTTCGCGGCAAGATCGGCGAGCAGCTTCGCGCCGTCGATGCGCATGAAGAGAGTCTGTCCCTCGCCGTTCGGGATGCCGGACGGAAGTCTGCCGAACTCATTCAGAACGCCGAAGTCCTGCCCTTCCCCGGATATGCCGAGCTGGGCGAATATCTTCGCCGCCGTCTCAGGCATGGCGGGAGTGATCATGACCGCCGCGAAGCGGATGGTCTCGAGCAGGTTGTACAGCACGGTGCCGAGGCGTCCTTTGTTCGCCTCATCCTTCGCGAGGACCCACGGAGCGTTGAGGTCGATATATTTGTTCGCCGCGTCGAGCATATCCATGACCGTCGCGCAGGCGTCGGCGATGTGATAGTCGTCCATCTGCGCCCTGTAAGCCGCGACCGCATCAAGAGCCTTGCCCTTCAGCGCCGCGTCGGTCTCGTCGCCGGTATCCTCCGGAGTCTGGATGACGCCACCGAAATACTTCTTGTTCATCGCGACGGTGCGGGAGACCAGATTGCCGAGGTTGTTGGCGAGATCGTTGTTGTAGCGCAGGATCACATTCTCATACGTGATGCTGCCGTCGTTTCCGTACGGCATCTCGGCGAGAGCGTACCATCTGACCCCGTCGACTCCGAAGATGTCGGCCAGCTCGTCGGCGTAGATGATATTCCCGCGGGATTTGGACATCTTGTCCTGCCCGAACAGGAACCACGGATGACCGAACACCTTCTCGGGCAGCGGCAGACCGAGCGCCATGAGGATTATCGGCCAGTAGATGGTATGGAAGCGGACGATATCCTTGCCGATGATATGAACGTCGGCCGGCCAGTACTTTCTGAACAGCTCCGGCTGTTCCTCGTTGTCGGGATTGTAGCCGAGACCGGTGATGTAGTTGGTCAGCGCGTCGATCCAGACGTAGATGACGTGCTTATCGTCGAACGGCACCGGCACGCCCCATTTGAAGGTGGAGCGGGTGACGCAGAGATCCTGAAGACCCGGGAGCAGGAAGTTGTTGAGCATCTCCTTCTCGCGGCTCTCCGGCTGGATGAAGCCGGGATGATCCTTGATATGCTGGATCAGGCGCGGGGCGTATTTGCTCATTTTGAAGAAATACGCTTCCTCATGGGCTCTCGTGACCTCACGGCCGCAGTCGGGGCATTTTCCGTCCACCAGCTGCGAGTCGGTATAGAAGGACTCGTCGGGCGTGCAGTACCAGCCCTCGTAAACGCTCTTGTAGATATCGCCCTGATCGTACAGCTTTTTGAATATCGCCTCGACCGCCTTCATGTGGTAATCGTCGGTGGTGCGGATGAAATGGTCGTATGACGCGCCCATCTTGTCCCAGACCTGACGAAGCTGCCCGGTGATGTTGTCGGCGTACTGCTGAGGCGTGACTCCCGCCTTGGCGGCCGCCTCCTCGATCTTCTTGCCGTGCTCGTCGGTGCCGGTCATGAAGAAGACGTCGTACCCGCCGAGTCTCTTGTAGCGGGCGTAGGCGTCGGTCATGATGACCTCGTATGTGTTGCCGAAATGCGGCTTCGACGAGGCGTATGGAATGGCTGTGGTGATGTAAAACTTGGGTTTATCCATTTTCCTGCTCCGGTTTCTCGGTATTTTCCTCGGTATTTTCGGTATTGTCGGTATTTGATTCTTTTTCTTCGGTTTCTGCGTCCTTATATCCTCTTCCGGCGGCGATATCGTCCTCACTCTGCGGCGCAAAGTCCCTTATCAGCTCATCGCCGAGTATCCGCCTTGAGACGCCCCACAGCGGCAGGGTCCAGAACAGAGCCAGACCGCAGCTGACGAAGGTAAGGAGCCACCAGCCGATAAAGCTCAGCCGCAGCCGGAAAAATCTCCCGCGCTGAGTCCGGTTCACGGCGTAGGACTTTGCCATAGCTTTGAACAGGCCGAGCTTTTCTTCGCATATCAGGCGCGTGGTGAGAGAGAACATCGAGATGAGCCTCAGCACCGCCGCGGCGATCGCCCACGCCGCGAGATTCACTAGCACGACCACCGGCAGATCGAAGGGACGCGGCGTTGCCCAGCCGATATACCTTCCAGCCAGATATCCGAGCGGGATGATGGAGATCGGGCAGAGAGCGTCGACTATGGCCGCGAACCCGGCCCTCAGATGCCGGATATAGTTTCCTCTCGTCCACGGGCGGAGAAGCGAGCGGAGCTCGATCCCCGGCTGCTCCGGCGAGTCGCCGTAGAAGCGATGATCCTCGGCGAGTCTGCCGCACAGCTCTCCGAATCCTGCCCATCCGGGCGCGGCGGCGAAGATGAGCGCCGCGGCGGCGAGAAGATACTCGCATATCAGATACCACAGCGGCAGATCGTCACCTTCGATCGGAATCGAGAGCTCGAAAGCGTACATCGCCGCCTGAGCGGAGAACGCCGACAGCATCAGGCAGAAGATCAGCATCAGGACGGCTGTCATCAGCCTCGCTCCCGATACCCTTCCGGACATCAGGACGTCCGAGGCCTCTTTTCTTATCGCCTTCGACGGCCTGTGATATACCGCGGGGATATCGCCGCTCATTTTATTTCGGCGCCTCTGACCCAGACACGCTCAAGGGTCCGCTTGTCGGATCCGAGCATGAGGATATCGGCGCGCTTGCCGGGGGCTATGCTGCCCGTGATATCGTAGATGCCGGTCATGACGGCGGGATTCTCGGTGGCGTACGGCAGAGCCTCCTCGAAGCTGATGCCGCAGAACTGGGCGAAGTTGAAGACTCCCTTAAGAAGATCGAGCGTCGATCCGGCTATCGTGCCGTCGGCCTCGAGCGCGAGACCGTTTACGACCTTGACCGGCAGACCGGCTATCGCGTACTCTCCGTCCTCGCATCCGGTCGCCATCATCGAGTCGGTGATAAGGCAGAGATGCCTTTCGTCCTTTGCGAGATAAATCAGCTTTACCACCGCCGGGTTCAGATGCATGCCGTCGCTTATGACCTCGCAGTAGGCGTCCTCGCACGTCAGCGCCGCGCCGACGGTGCCGGGCTCTCTGTGATGGAGCCCCTTCATCGCGTTGAAGGTGTGGGTGAAGGACGTCGCTCCCCATGACAGCGCCTCGACCGCCTGTGCGTATGTCGAATCGCTGTGTCCGATCGAGACGGTATATCCGCTCTCGGCGGCGCGGCGGACGAACGCCTCGCCCCCTTCGAGCTCGGGAGCCACGGTAATCCGCTTTTTGAGCTCGCCTATCGCCGCGGTGAACTCATCGAGCTCCGACGTGTCGAGAGCCGAAAGCAGCTTCGGATTGTGAGCGCCGCGCTTGGCGAGGCTGAGATAACGGCCCTCGATATGGATGCCGTCTATATTCGCGCCGACGCCGCCGGTCTTCTTCGAAGCCTCGACGATGTTCTTCACCGAGCCGAGCATCGTCTGATACTCGGCGGTGGCGAGGGTGCCGAACACCGTGGTGGTGCCGGCGAGGGCGTATGATCTCGCCATCTTCAGAGCGCTTTTGACGTCGGTATCGGTAAAATCGGAATTGGCGCGTCCGTGGGTGTGAACGTCGACCATGCCGGGGATGATGTATTTCCCGGTTCCGTCTATCGTCTCGGAGCCGATGACGAATCCTCCGCGCGGCAGGATGTAACCGTCCTCTACCGGAAGATCACCGGTTTTGAATGAGCGGGACTCGGTGTCGTAGATAAACGCGTTTTTAATCACAAAAGCGGACATTGTTCATTCCTCCCTGTCAAAGCCTGCCGCCGGACAGCCGTCCGGACAGGAGCCTGTCGACGAGATCGGCGACCGCGCCGTCGCGGCAGTCGCAGAGCTCGACTCTGCATATCTTTTTTATCTCCGGTATCGAGCTTGACGGGCAGCACGGCACGTCTGCCGCCTCAAGCATCTCAAGATCGTTCTCGTAATCGCCGACGCAGAAGACGGTGACGTCCTCGTGAAGGTTGTCTTTGATCCATTCCTTCAGCCTCGGCACGCAGACGCCCTTACCGGCGTCGAGCGACTGCCATTCGAGCAGTCTTTCCGACGATTTCATCAGCCGGAACATGTTCGGATAGTTCACGCCGATCCATTTCCTGATCTCTTCGAGGACGTCGGGATCGCAGATCACGACCACCTTGTGCCAGACGCGGTCGACGTCGATCTCGTCGTCGCTCTTGTCCTTCGTCCAGCATATCCCGTCGTCGTTGGTGAAGCGTATATTCACCTGCGGCCAGATGCTCTCGATCCGGCGGACGATCTTCAGATTGAATCTGCCGTCGAGATAATGCGGGAACAGCTTTTCCCTGCCGTCCGGCCATGAGAGATAGGCGCCGTTCGAGAATATGCCGGGGACGTTCATCAGCTCCTCGTACCCCGGCACCATCTCGCCGAGGGTATCGGTGAAGCGTCCGGTCGCGAAGGTAAAGTAGTGTCCGGCGGCGATGAAGCGCCTGACGGCGTCGACATTCTTCTGAACGAGGTTCTCGTCGTAATCTATAAACGTGCCGTCGACGTCGGATATTATAAGATACTTTCCGTCATTCATTGTCTTCCCCGCCCCATATCCGGAGCAGCTCTCTGAAATAATCGGGCAGCGGAGCCGTGAACTCCATATACTCCCCGCTCATCGGGTGGACAAAGCCGAGCGTTCTCGCCACAAGGCACTGCCCCTTCGCGAGATCGGAATACCTCTTCTCCGCCTTCTCGGTCGCGCCCTTCATGCCGTAGACCGGATCGCACATGACGTGATGTCCGATATAGTCCATATGCACCCTTATCTGATGCGTGCGCCCCGTTTCGAGACGGCATTCGATATGACTGCAGCAGGACAGCGGCGATATCACCCGCCAGTGCGTCACGGCGGCGCGTGAAAAACGCCTCGGATCGGTTATCACCGCCATCTTCACCCTGTCGGACGGATGGCGGCCGAGCGGCGCGTCGACCGTGCCGGTGTCCTCACGGAAATGCCCGGAGCAAATGGCCTCGTAGCGTCGTGAGGCGGTATGGGCCTTTATCTGCTCGGCGAGAGCGTTGTGCGCTCTGTCGTTCTTCGCGACGACAAGGAGGCCTGAGGTGTCCTTGTCGATGCGGTGGACGATGCCCGGCCTTATGTCGCCGCCCCTTGACGACAGCGACGCGCTTTCATGCAGACAGTGCCACATCAGCGCCGCCGCCATCGTGCCGGTATAGTTTCCGGCAGCCGGATGGACGACCATACCTTTCGGCTTGTTCACGACGAGAAGATCGCCGTCCTCATATACGATATCGAGCGGGATATCCTCCGGCTCGACGTCGGACGGAGTGAGCGGAGGCAGCGTGAAACGGATGATCTCATCCCGTGAGACACGGTAATTCTTTTTAAGCGCCTTTCCGCCCTTCAGCGCGCCGCCGTTTTCTATCGCCCGCTGGGCGGCGCTGCGGGTAAGCGACGCGAGCCGCGCTATCGCGACGTCGAGCCGTTCTCCCTCAAGCTCGGGCGGTATCGCGATATCGAAGCTCTCGCTCTCCTCGGGCGAGCCGATATCCGGGATGTCGGCATCCGACGCGGCATCGTCCGGCAGGGCGGCAAAGGGCAGGCGCAGATCGTCAGCCATCGCTTTTCGGCGTCTTCGCCGTCTTTATCTCGGATATTATCACATAGACCAGCAGTATCCCGGCTCCGACCGTCACGAACGAGTCGGCGACGTTGAATATCGCGAATTTCATGAACTTCGTCTCGATGAAATCGACGACGTAACCCTGCCCCAGACGGTCGATGAGATTGCCGATGCCGCCGCCTATCATCATCCCGGCGGCGGCGTTGAGCCACTGCGATCTTTTATGGCGGCAGTTCAAGGCGAGATACACCGAGATGCCGATCACGGCCGCGAGCGATATGCCGGTATGGACCCACGGGTGATCCGCCAGCATGCCGAAGGCGGCGCCGCGGTTCTCGAGATAGGTGAAATCGAATATCCCGGGGATAACCGTGACGCTGCCGATATCCATCAGGTACTTAACGACCAGACACTTCGATATATAGTCGGCTGCGACGACGAACAGCGCCGTCAGCGTCCAGGTGAGCAGCCCACGGATATCGATCCTTGAGTCTGTTTTTTGTTTTTCTTCCATTATAAGTACGGAGCCGGAGCCGAGTCAGGCTCCGGCTGTCCGGTAAAGTTATCGAATTTGAGTCGGATAGCTCAGTTCCCGCATCCGCAGGATTTCACGATGTTCCAGCAGCGGCGGCAGAGATAGTCTCCGTCGTCCGTCTCGCCGTCATCCGTGATCATCCAGCAGCGGGCGCACTTCTGTCCCTCGGCGGCCGAGACAGCGGTCTTTATCTCGCCCTCGTCGGTCTTTTCGAGCGTGACGGCCGAAACGATGAAGATCGTCGGCAGCTGAGCCTCGAACTTTTTCAGTATGTCGTACTGCTCGCCGGAGGCGGTGATATCGAGCTTCGCCTCGAGCGATTTTCCGATCATCCCGGCGGCTCTGGCTTCCTCGAGCGACTTCATCACGCTGTCGCGGAGATCGAAGAGCCTGTCGTAGCCCTCCTCAAGCTCCTCCCAGCCGCAGTCGGCGTATTCCGGGATGCGGTTGAGCACGACGTCGCGGCTGTCGTCGGACGAGCGGTGAGGCATTGCCTCCCAGATCTCCTCGGCGGTATAAGCGAGCATCGGGGCGATAAGTCTTGTGAGGGTGTCGAGGATGGTGAACATGACCGTCTGGGCGCTGCGGCGGGCCTCGGAATCGGCCTTCTCGACGTAGCAGCGGTCCTTTGTGATGTCGATATAGAGCTTTGACATATCGACCGTCACGAAGTTCACTATATAATGATAGATATAATGGAACTCATATCTGTCGTACGCCTCGCGGCTGTCCTTGACAAGCTTGGAAAGACGTGAGAGAGCCCATTTGTCGATATCCTGAAGTCTGTCTGAGGCAACCATGTCCTTATCGGGATCGAAGTCGCCGAGATTGGCGAGCAGGATGCGGACGGTGTTGCGGATCTTTCGGTAGGAGTCGGAGAGCTGGGAAAGGATCTCCTTTGAAATCCTCGCGTCGTTCGTGTAATCGACCGACGTCACCCAGAGACGGAGGATATCGGCGCCCCAGTCCTTGATAATGTCCTCGGGGGCAACGGCGTTGCCGAGGGACTTGTGCATCGCCCTTCCCTCGCCGTCGACTGTCCAGCCGTGGGTGATGATCTGCTTGTACGGCGCTCTGCCGCGGGCGGCGATGGAGGTGAGCATCGACGACTGGAACCAGCCGCGGTACTGATCGGCGCCCTCGAGATATATGTCGGCGGGCGATCTGAGCTCGGGCCTCTGCTCAAGCACGGCGGCGTGAGAAGAACCGGAATCGAACCAGACGTCCATGATGTCGGTTTCCTTGTCGAACTCGCCGCATCCGCAGTCGGGGCATTTGAGTCCTTCGGGGATGAGTTCCTCGACGGGATGCCTGAACCACGCGTTCGAGCCCTCGGCGCGGAAGAGATCGCTTATCTTGTTTATCGTCTCGTCGTTTATGATCGGCTTGCCGCAGTGTCTGCAGTAGAAGATCGGGATCGGGACGCCCCAGTTGCGCTGACGGCTGATGCACCAGTCTGAGCGCTCCTCGATCATCGAGATCATGCGGTCCTTGCCCCACTCGGGATGCCACTTTATGTCCTCGCAGGCGGCTATCGCGGCATCCTTCATCTTGGAGACGGAGGCGAACCACTGCTCGGTCGAGCGGTAGATGATCGGGTTCTTGCAGCGCCAGCAGTGCGGGTACTGGTGAGTTATCTTCTCATAGGCTATGAGATCGCCGGACGCCCTGAGATCCTCGAATATGGCGTCGTTCGACTTGTCGTAGCGCAGTCCGGCGTACTTTCCGGCCTCGGCAGTCTGATAGCCCTTCTCGTCGACGGGGACGACCACGCCGATGTTCGTGATCCCGGCGTCGTCGTATTTCTTGCAGATGGCGAAGTCGTCGGCGCCGAAGCCGGGAGCGGTATGGACGCATCCGGTACCGGCCTCGAGGGTGACGTGCTCGCCGTTGAGTATGACAGACTCACGGTCGAGGAAGGGATGCTGAGCCGTCATGAGCTCGAATTCAGAGCCCTTGAGCTCGGCGATGATCTCGTAATTCTCGATCCCAGCCTTCTTCGCGAAGCCCTCGGCGAGCTCCTTGGCGACGATATAGACGTTCCCGTCCTCGAGCTTCATCAGGACATAGTCGAGATCGGCGTTAAGACATATGGCGAGGTTGCCGGGGAGCGTCCATGTGGTGGTCGTCCAGATGACGAAGTAGATCCTGTCGAGCGGGGCGTACTTCGATAGCTTTCCCTTGTCGTCCTTAACCCTGAAGCGGACGTAGATCGAAGTGCAGGGATCGTCCTTGTACTCGATCTCGGCCTCGGCGAGAGCCGTCTCGTCGTCCGGGCACCAGTAGACGTTCTTGAAGCCGCGGTAGATTATCCCCTTCTTGCACATCTCGCCGAAGATCTTGACCTGCATGGCCTCGAACTCGGGCAGCATCGTGATGTACGGATGCTCCCAGTCGCCGATTACGCCGAGGCGGCGGAAGGAGGTGCGCTGCTTGTTGATGTAATCCATGGCGAAGTCGCGGCATCTGTCGCGGAACTCCGGCACGCTCATCTTGTGGCGGTCGATCTTGGTCTTCTTAATGATCGCCGATTCGGTGGGCAGACCGTGGCAGTCCCAGCCGGGGACATACGGGCTCTTGTAGCCTGACATATTCTTGTAGCGGACGATGATATCCTTTATGATCTTGTTCATCGCCGTTCCGATGTGGATGTCTCCGTTCGCGTAAGGAGGGCCGTCGTGCAGGATGAAAAGCGGCAGATCGGCGTTCTTCTCCATCAGAAGCTTGTAGATATCCTCTTCGTTCCACTTGCTGAGTATGTTCGGCTCTCTCTGCGGCAGACTCGCCCTCATCGGGAACGAGGTCTTCGGCAGATTCAGAGTCCCGTCGTATTTGCTTGCCATGGTCTTGTCCTTTCGGTATTCTTATATTCCCCTCGCAGGGGAGAGATGTCCTTTACTTTTTGCCGCCGTCGGTATCGGAGAGCTTTTTCAGCGCCTCCTCGTACTCGCGGTCGATGTCCGAGCTCTCGCCGCGGAATTTGCGGTTGAGCTCCTCGATGGTGGCGCGGACCGACGATCTGTCGGCCTTTTTCGCCTTTTTATCGGCCTTCTTCCCGCTCTGCGGCGCGTCGTCGTCGTCCGGCGGAAGCTCCACCGACGACATTATATCATCAGCGGGTACGCTGTCGGGGATCTGCTCTTCCGCCTGAGATCCGATGTCGATATCAAGCCCTTCCGGAGCCTGCGCGTCGTCCGTTCCCGGAAGTTCGAGGTCGGCGAAAACGTCGGCGAAGCCGGAGAGGTCTGCCGACGGAGCATCCGCCGTCTCGTCCGACGGCTGCGGGACGTCATTGAAAGCCTGATCCTGCCCGGCAGCTTCGTCCATGAAGGCGTCTGCGGCGGCGTTTTCCTGCCCAGCGTCATATGCGGAAGATACGTCTGCCGTGGCTTCGGCGGGAGCGTCGGTATAAGCGTCGGGAGACACATATGCATCTTCCGCAGTCTGCTCCGGCTCGGTCTGAGCCGTCCCGTCGGCGTAGCCGTAATCTTCGGCAGCGCCCTGATCGGCGGGATACGCGGGAGCGGCAGGCTCCTCGGCGTCCGGGATCCCGGCGTCGATCGGCTCGGCTGGAACATCGGAGTAATACACCGGATCGACGGGCTGAGCGCTGTCAACTTCATTCAGGGCCTGCTCGACACCACTGCGCGAGTCGGCCATGCGGCGCTCGTTCTCGGCCTCGCGTCTGGCGGCGGCCTCGGCGAGATCGGCCTTGACATCTTCGAGGACGCGGCGGACGTATCCCTCGTCGGAGGCGGCGATCTCCTCCTCCGACAGATCGAGCTCGCCGAGATCGTAATCGGGCGAGATCTTCTCGAGATACTCGATATGCTTTATATATTTGCTGTAAACTCCGGCCTTGTAGTCGGTGATTGCCTTTTTCAGGGCGATGAGCTTCTTGCGTTCCTGCCCGACGTCGACGCGGAACTCGGCGAGCACCTTCTCGCAGTCGAGCTTGGTCGCCCGGAGAAGCTCGTCGGCGCGGTCGTTCGCGTCGTTGATGATCCTCGCCGAAGCGCGCTGGGCGCTCATAAGCGCCGAGCGGATGGATTCCTCGTCCTTGCGGTAGGCCTCGAGCATGGCCTCGGCCTCGGACAGCTTGCGGCTCAGCTCGTCGTTTTCGCGGTACAGCTTAGTGTATTCGTCGATGACGAATTCTATATGCTCGTCGACCTCAGTCTGACTGTAGCCGCGCATGACTTTTGAAAACTGTTTGTTTTTCAGTTCATGAGGTTCGATCAAAGCGTTCCCCTCCGTTATTGCGAATGTCAAGAAAAAACGAGATTGATTATGATACGCGCCCGATCCGGCACCGCTTCACGGCGATCCGGCGGCGCTTATGATTTCTCTTATAAAGCCGTCTGAGCTGTAAACCGTCAGGATGTCCGTATCTCCGACCGTGTCTCCCGAGCCGACAGGCGTCCTGTTACCGGATTTATCCTCACAAAAGAGCTCGGAACAGACCGGATTTATCACAAGACACCGGCTCAGCATCCGTCTGCCGACGATATCACGCATGCGCCGCGGGACGCCGCATCCCGGCAGCGGCTTCGGCTTCGACTCGTCGTGCATGACCGCCGTAAAGCCCCATGCCGATACAAGCGCGAACCGGCGCGTGACGGTGCAGCCGCCGCCCCGGAAAGTGATCGCGTCGGTCTTCCTTTTCGCGGCCATGAGTCTTACCGCAAAGGCCCTGTCTCCCGATACCGCGACAAAATCGCAGAGGTCTCCGGAATGAAAAAGCCAGTACAGACGGCGGCAGGGATAAAGCCCCGCCCCGCTTTTGCGGCAGGCGCGGGAGAGCCTGATCATGAGCGACAGGCGCTTGAAGAAGATACGGATGAGCGGCAGTATGATGAACACGGTCTGCTTCCTCCCGCAATGCTGCGCTCAAAGATGAAACTGCTGTCCGCCGAAAGCACGGCGCCTGAAGAATGCAGCCTGTCAGATATACCTGTCGGCCGATACCCTGACTCTGTCCTTCCTTGTGTCGGAAAAGCCGGTGATGCGGCATTTGCCCCATCCCCTGAGAGACAGGATGTCGCCCTCCGCCACGACGGCGTCCGGCTTTGTCACCGTTTCGTAGTTTTTTTCAGCCTCGCCGCGGCGCACGGCGTCCTTTATCTTCTCGCGGCTCTGATTCGTCAGCGCGGAAAGCACCGAATCGACGCGTCCGGAAGCCCCGACGCCGGATATCTGCTCATACCTGCGCCAGCCGTCGAATCCCTCCGGGACGTCGAACGGCGCGACGGATATGATCTCGTGCCCGACCTGAGTCAGCGGCTTTTCGTCCGACATCAGGAACGCCGCCGTCTGCGGCATGACGAACACGGCGGCTCCCGCGTCACAGACGCATATGTCACCCACGCGGCTGCGGTCGATGCCGAGGCCGAGAAGGGCGCCGAGATAATCGCGGTGTCCTATCGGACGGCGCACCTCGCCGGGATGGGACGCGACATACTCGTCTCTTTTCAGCATCAGAGGTACGATCCTCGCGCTCATTTCGGCGTCTATGACGGCGCGCACAGATTCCTCCTCCGGCATGGCGCACCACTCCGGCAGAACGAAAGCCATCCGCCTCTCGGCGGTGTCATATCCGCCGAAAAGCTCAAACGGCGCTCCGCGCGAGCGAAGATGACGCGAGGCGATGACGCATTCCTGCGGCGTCAGAAAGCCCGACGACATGATCTCACCTCGGGACGCCCCTTCGGCAAGATCGTCGAGTCTGCCCTCAAAGTAATCCATATCTCAGATCATGACGGCCGCCAGCAGCATACGCACGACCGACAGCAGTATAAAGGTGACGATGAAGGATATGTCGACCGGCAGGTCGCGGAAGATGCCGATCTTGTCGATCAGCGTTCTGACCGGGTAGATCAGCGGCTCGGTCACTGAATAGAGAAACTCGATGAACGGACTGTCGTCGTCGCCGACTATCCAGCTTGACAGGGCGCGGAGGAACATCAGTATCTCCATCGCCCAGAGCAGAATGTAAACGGTCTGCTCGAAAATATGAATTATCGCGGTCATGGCTCATTTGCGCCGGACATTCATAAAACCCAACAAAAGGGAGCGGTTGTTTTCTCCCTTTCAGGTATGGATTTTTCGCCCGGCGTCCGGATCACATGGTCGCCTGATTGTACGAGTCGGGATTGACCTGCGCCGACTGCTGGGCCTCGCTCGTCACGTTGACGTTGCTCGGCGTGATGACGAAGGTGTTGTTGGAGACCTTGCGCAGATTGCCGCCGATGGAATAGGCTATGCCGGACAGGAAGTCGATCATGCGGCGGGCGTTCTCCTTGTTCGTTCCCTCAAGGTTGAGCACCACGGTGCGGTTGACGAGAAGATGATCGGCGATCTGCTGGACCTCGTCGTAGCGGACGGGACGGACGACCTTGATCTCGGTGTTGGTGGAGAGATCGGCGCCGCCCTGGGTGTCCTGGGCGTACTGCGGAGCGGCGTACTGCGGCTGATACTGCGGCTGCTGCATCTGCATCTGGGCGCGTCCCTGATTGTTCTGATTTATCATATTGATGTTGTCGTCATACTGAACGTCGTCGAAATCATCGACAACGCCGGCGCCGTCCTGATAGTCCTCTTCCTCGCCGCCCGCCTGCGGGTTGATGAGCTTGCTGAAAGCGTCTTTTATAGCCATAACTGATATACCTCCGCGTATACGCGTATATTTTTCCTTATTAATTGAAACCGTTGATTGATTCATGCGCCGGTCTGCTGTTCTTTCGGGTAGATCCTCTCCCCGAAGACGGCGGTGCCGACTCTGATCTCGGTCGAACCGCACTCGGCGGCCGCGCGCCAGCTGTCGCTCATCCCCATGCTGAGGACGGGATCGGGCGCATTAATATTATGCAGTTTTTCGCGCGATATGTCAACGAATATTTCGTAAGTTTTCCTGAAATATTCCTTGTAGGCGTCTTCACTCCGGAGCTTGGGCGCCATCGTCATGACGCCGCGAAGCCTTAAATGCGGCAGCTTCATAAGCTGATCGCAGAAGCCGTCCATATCCTCCGGCATCACGCCTGACTTGCTTTCCTCGCGGCCTATGTTGCACTCGGCGAGGACGTCCATCACGATCCCGCGCTTCGCCGCCTGCTTCTCTATCTCGAGCGCCAGCGGCATCGACGAGCAGGACTCGATCATGTCGACCTTGTCGATTATGTATTTCACCTTGTTGGTCTGGAGCGTCCCGATGAAGTGGACCTCAACGCCGTCCCTGTGAAGATACGGCCATTTCGCCAGCAGCTCCTGCACTCTGTTCTCGCCGATGAGACCGAGCGAGCAGCTGTCGATGAGATGATTTATCACCCTCACGTCGACGGTCTTCGTCGCGCACAGGATCCGGGGCGGGGATGATATCCCGAGCTTTCCGAGACCCTCCCTCACCGCCGCGAGGCCTCTTTCGGCCCTCGCCGAAGCCTCGGCGAGAGCGGCGGCGTCGAGGAACCCTGCTCCGTCCGCCGCGGTGTCAGTTGATGATCTTTCCGTCATACAGATTCTTGCCTTTCGTGATCACCTGATCGTACAGCCCGAGCTTCAAAGCGTAATCGGGATCTCCCTGAGGATCCTGCTCGGCGCAGACGACATATCCGTTCACCTGAGCCAGAGCGTCGATCCGGCGGAATTTGACGATGTCGCCGTCGAGGATGAAGACGCCCTGCTCGCCGTCAACTATTCGCACGGCCGAGACGGGCACCCTGTACCCAGTATACGACGTACGGACGATGTTCACCGTCTGACGGCGCAGGAAGTTGAAGTCCTCCGGCAGCTCTCCGCCGGAAAATACAAGCACCACGTTGTCGGTGTCGGTCTCGGTGATGATGCGGTTGAGCCTGACCGGGACCTCGACGTCATTCGAGTACGGGAAGACGGCGGTGTATCTGTAGCCGTCGCGGAAGCTCATCAGGACGCTGCGGTCGGCGCGGCAGGCGATGTACCACATGTATCTCGTCATGACCTTGCCGATGGTGTAGCCCTGACCGGCGATGTACGTCATATCCTCCGGATCGGAGGCGGTCATCCTGTCGAATTCGCTTATCGTCAGCGTCGATATCTTGTCGGCCGAGAAAATGTTTTCGTATCCGTCGAGCTCGGCGTAAAAATACCCGGCGTAGGGCGACGCGACGGTCCCGTTACCGTCCCCGACGTCCTGGAAGCCGCTTATCACCGTCGTCTGCGCGGCGGTCTGGTTCTTCATCTGCTCGAGGCGGGCGATCTCCTCGCTGTAATCGAAGCGCTTGCGGAGGATGATCTCGCGGCGGTTCATGTCGATCAGAAGCGACTCGCGCCTGCGTATGGCGTAGCCTATATCTCCGCCTTGGATATGATAGTAGATGTCGGAATAGAGAGAATTTATCTCGCTGTCGAGCGCCGATGTATCCCCGGCCCTCTGACCGGCCGGGACGTTGCTGTTCTCGAGGAGCTGGATCCTCCTCTCCAGCTTTATCGTCTGCTCGCGCTGCGAAGCCGAGCCGCCGACGTACATATCGGCGATCTTGTCGCCGACGGCCAGTATGTCGCCGTCGGACACCGAGTAGTTGATGCCGCCCTGATACTCGACGCATACCGGCGCCTCATAGCGCATGACGTAGGCGTCGAAGGCGACCATGGCCCTTTCCTCGGAAACGACCGCCGTCATCGTCTCGACCGAGTCGTCGAAGGTGCCGACGGCGGCGAGAAGGATCAGGACCACGAGCAGCACCGACAGCGCCGCCGTGATGATATATACGGCGGCTTCCTTGAGGAATTCTCTGTCGAATCTTCTTTTTTTAACGGTTTTTACAGCTGCCATCGTCCGATTTTCAAACCCGGCGGCGATGAAAGCCGCCTCTACCTTATAATCTTATATATTATACCACAAACATCGGCTTCCTGTCAGCATTTTTCGGGTATTCATAAAGTTTTTACATTTGTTCCTTCCCGATAAAGCGGCTGACGGCGGCGCAGGCCTTTTCAAAGATCCGGGGATCCGAGCCCTCGAGGACCACGGCGGAGCCGTCGCGCCTGAGCCACGTGAGCTGGCGCTTGGCGTAGCGCCTTGTGGCGCGCTTTACGTCGTCCATGGCGCTCATCGGGTCCTCGCCGCAGTCGAGACGGTCGAATATCTCCTTGTAGCCTATCGCCTGACGCGCCGTGTCGGACAGCCGGGTCCGGTAAAGCCCTACTGCCTCCCCGGCGAGCCCCCGGGCGAACATCTCGTCGACGCGGGAATCGATCCTTTTGTATAGCTCATCCCTGTCCTGCCATATCACGGCGAGCCTGAGCGCCTTATATCGCGGAGGCAGCGTCCGGGACAGCTCGTCCCACCTCGACTTCGGAAGCCCGGTGGTATAAAATATCTCGAGCGCCCGGGTGAGACGGCGGCGGTTCTTTATGTCGGACGTCCTGAAGCTCACGCTGTCGCATCCGAGCAGCATGCCTCTGAGCTCGTCGTCGTCCTTCGTCTCGAGGGCCTGCCTCAGCGACGGCGGCGTCTGAGTTTCCGGGAAGCGGTCGGACGCGAGGACCGAATCGAGATAAAGCCCCGTACCGCCGCAGAATACCGGCAGCTTTCCCCTCGCGATGATGTCGTCCGCCGCATTTGAAGCGAGCGCGGCGTAATCGGAGCATGAAAAGCTGTCGCCGGGGTCGGCGACATCTATAAGATGATGCGGGATCAGCGCTCTTTCTTCCGGCGGATCCTTCGCCGTGCCGATATCCATGCCGCGGTATATCTGCATCGAGTCGCAGGATATTATCTCGCCGCCGAACCTCTCGGCGAGCCTGAGCGCGAGAGAGGATTTCCCGGAGGCGGTAGGACCGGTGACGGCTATCACCCGCTTCTCCGTCGTTGACTGTGATTTGTTTTCGGGCATTTCAGCGTCCCGCCTCAGCGGCGGCCGTGTCTATGATCTTATATGCGGATTTTTATTATAACAGATTTTTATGTATTATTCAACCCACCCATCCGATGGACGAAGAAAAAAACTATTAAATTTCTTCCGGGCGTCAAAACGCCGGGGGAGCGGTCGATTTTCGCTTCGGCGATACGACGCGGCTAGCCGTCCCCCGGCTGTGGTTTTATTTCAGTTTGACGCGGCGGCACGGCCGACATTCGAGTCGATGACCGAATTCTTATGCCCGCCCATGTCGTCTATCGTGCCGACGGTGCCTCCGTTGAACATGACGTTGCCGATGACGGCGCAGTCGGTGAGGTCTTTTATCCTCATGCCCCAGCTCGGCGTGATGTCGCCCTTCCCGCCGTCGTCGCGGCCGAGATTCATGCTGTTGCCGGTGAAGGTGACGCCCTTGCAGCCGTCGAGCAGGATCTGCGTGGATTCTCGATCGTCTGGCCTGAATTTGCCGCTGCGGTAAACGACGTTGCCGGTCGCGGCGACGATACGTGCGCCGACGAGCTCGATCCCGGCGTCGCCGGAGCGATCGATATAGTTGCCGGTGATGTTGTAATGGCTGCCGTCATGGATGACGATGCCGCCGCCCCTGTTCCATTCGATGCGGTTGCCTGTCAGGGTGCAGGAGGCGTTGGCGCCGATAGAGGCAAATCCGGCGCCTTTGTTGCCGGAGAACCAGTTGTCGAGGATGAAGCCGTCCCAGCCGTTTATCGCGAGGCCGTGCCCGCCGCTGAAGGCGAACATGCAGTGGCGAACCGAGAAGCACCAGATATGGTCGAGGAACACCGCGTGAGAGCCGAAGCCGGACACCTTGCAGTTCTCGATGCGGTAGGCGTCCTCCTTCTTCCCGTAATCGGGCTTGCGGGACAGCATGCCGACGGTATCGCCCGTCCCGCGCCCGTCGAGGCAGAGACCGTCGATCGTCGAGCCGTGGCACTCGGTCAGGTCTAAAAGACAGGGGATGCCGTCGCTTCTCTGGCGGATGATCGCGCGTCCCAGCTCGTCGCGGCGAAAGCCCCACAGCGGATCGGATTTTATATATACCTTCGGTCTCATATATAGCGTGTCGCAGAGATACTCACCGGGACCGACATATACGGTCTCGCCGGTCTCGGCGGCCTTGTCTATCGCGGCCTGCATGGCGGCGGTGTCGTCATGGCTGTTGTCGCCGACGGCGCCGAATGAACGAATGTCAAGCATTTCAGATTCCTCCGTTATGTTATAAAAGAGTATAATTATTATCTAATCGTTTGGTAATATTTAATAAATTACTAATTTTATGTTGTATAGTGCGTATATACAGTGTATAATTGAAATCGTCGATGATATACTGAGAGGGTGATGTGCAGATGAAACACTGTCCGCCGCAGCGGAGGGATTTTTCATCCCGCCGGACTTAAATAAGATACATCTTCACTAGATATATTATCAGCAAATGCAGCGGATAATATATGTAAAAGAAGTAATTGACGGCCTTCCCTCCCGGGCCACGTCTGCCGTTGTAAAGCAGAAGGAGAGGGACGGCCAGAAGCACCGCCAGCTGCACTAAATTGAGCCATGAATTGAATCTTATGACATAATACAGCGCCCATCCGCCCATCATGACGCATGACGTAATGGCGTAGCCGGCGATCTGCTTCATCCTGCTGCCGTGCAGAATATAGAATGTGAGCACCCAGACCGGGGCGAAGAAGTACCAGTCGCAGAAGCTGCAGAGATACAAAAGAGCGAGGATGACGGGGAGCCTTATATACAGCGGCTTTATATACTCCCAGGCGCACAGGGCGAGGAACGAGAGCAGAAGCGTCGTTATCATGCTCATCTCATGCAGCGAGAACCGTCCCGCGTTGAGATACGAGTAAGGTATCTGCGATATGACGGCGAACAGCGCCAGCCTGATGCCGTATCTCAGCCTCGAAGATGTATGGACGAAGCCCTCGGCGATGAAAAAGCACATGATCGGCGCCGTGAGACGGCCGAAGCACCGCATCAGCACATACAGCGCCGGCGCGTCCTCGAATCTGAGAAAGAAATGCGCTAAATGGTCGACTGTCATCGCCGCCGCCGCGATCATCTTGAGATCGAAGCGGTCGAGCCCGTATTTTGTTTTTCCTTTTGTGTTCCCGGTATCCATGATCAGCTCCATGATTCTGCCCTTCGATGTAATTATATCAGTTTTTTATATCCTTGTCAATGGCATTTTCCCTTTTGCCGCCCGAAAAAACCGCCCGCCGCGACATATCCGCTCAAAATGTAAACTTTACCGTTCTCCCCTTGATTTCGGGGAGACGAAGTGATACAATTAATATGTATGATATTTTCGCGGAAAGGAGGCGGCGCGGGATGCCCGGAAAAAACAACGGCGGAAACGACGGAAAGCGAAGCGGGATAAAGGATAAGCTGATCTACGCCTTCGCCGTCGCCGCCGCCTTTGTTCTGTCGATCCCGAGGCGGCTGAAAACACGCCGCCTTAAGAGAAAATACAACGCCGCCGTCCGCCGCGCCGAGCTGAGAGCCGCGTCGGGAGGGCGGGTGCCGCATCCGGCCGGGCTGTTCTTCGGCACCGTCGGCTTCACTTTATTCATGAGTCTCTGCCTTTTCGCGGGGGCATACATGAAGGAGCAGGACGCGAAGAACTACTACATCGCCCCGACGCTCAACGGCTCGCGAGTCACGGCAGACGCCGCCGACATAATAGCGGCGAAGTCGCTCGTCGAGGACGAGATCTCGCTCATCACCGGGCGCGACCATCACATCGGCATCACTTATTCCGCCGAGCTCGCCGAGGGCGAGCCTCCCGAGCCGATAGGCAGCGATGAGCTGTACGTCATGTTCCGCGACAGCGAGGGCAGCGCCGGATCGGCGGTCGTCGGATACGAGTATTACATCGACGGCGCTCTCGCCGGGATAGCCGAGAGCGAGCAGGCGTTCAAGGACGCCTACGCCGAGGCGCAGGAGATCATGCTCGGCGAGCAGATCGAGCACGATCCGTCGGTGAGCCGAATCAAGGTGAGCTCAAAGCTCAGCGCGAGGCGGATGAAGGTGCTCCCGTCGGCGATAAAGACCGAAGACGAGCTTATCGCGGCGATAAACAAAGACGATTCCTCCGTCTGGAACAGCGCGATGTACAAATACACCGTCTTCCGCCGCTACCGCGAGAACAAGCTGATCCCGTTCACCGAGGAGACCGAGTACAGCTGGGATTACTTCGAGGGCTTCAGCCAGAAGACCCAGGACGGCACGATGGGGATAGAGTCGTACACCTATGAGGTGGAATACGACGGCGCCGCACAGATAGGCAAGAAGCTGGTCAAGACCGAGACGCTCTGCGCCATGCAGCCGACGAAATACGTCGTCGGGACGCGCATGCCGCCTCCGTCGATACCGACCGGCACATTCGAGATCCCGCTCGACATAAAGTACCGCATATCGTCCCATTACGGCGACTACCGCCCCGAGTTCGACGGCGACGCCTTCCATTTCGGCATCGACCTCGTCTGCGACGAGGGGACGCCGGTATTCGCCTCCGACGGCGGTAAGGTATCCTACGTCGGCCAGACTCCGAGCTACGGGATCATGGTCATAATCGACCATTACAACAATCTGCAGACCGCCTACGCTCATCTGAGCGAGTCGCTGGTCGAGGTCGGCGACGACGTCTATCAGGGGCAGAATATAGCCCTGAGCGGCAACACCGGCACCACCACCGCACCGCATCTGCACTTCGAGATCCGCCTGCTGAACACGCCGGTCGATCCTGAGACATATCTTGAATTCTAATATCCGATCCCTCCGCCGAATGGCGGGGGATTTTTATTTTCCCTCCTTGTTGCAACGGCCGGGAAATTATGGTATAATATATCCATAGATCATACAGGAGGCGGCATATGGCATACTATCTCGGCTACGATATCGGCGGCACGAAATGCGCCGTTTCGCTCGCGTCCGCCGTCAGCGGCGGCATAGATATACTCGGCAAGATCAAATTCCCGACGGCGGGACTCACGCCGGACGAGGTGATGGAGAAATTCGCCGACGGCTCGAGGGAGATCGCGCAGTCCCGCGGCATAGAGCTTTCGGCCGTCGAGAGGATAGGCATCTCCTGCGGCAGCCCGCTCGACTCGAAAAAGGGGATAATCCAGTCCCCGCCGAATCTCCCCGGCTGGGACGACGTGCATATAACCGAATATTTCGAGTCAAGACTCGGCATCGAGACGCGTCTTCAGAACGACGCGAACGCCTGCGCCGTCGCCGAATGGCAGTGGGGCGCGGGTCTGAAAGAAGACGGGAGCCGTGTCACCGACATGGTGTTCGTCACCTTCGGCACCGGCTTCGGCGCCGGGCTCATACTCGACGGGCGGCTGTACAGCGGAGCCACCGACTCGGCAGGCGAGATCGGGCACGTCAGGCTCACAAGGGGCGACGGGGATCCCGTCGGCTACCGCAAGCGCGGCTCGGTGGAAGGCTGGTGCAGCGGCGGCGGTATAGCCCAGCAGGGTGTTTTCGCCGTCCGCGAGGCTTTATCCAAAGGTGAGGTGCCGCTTCTCTGGGAACGCGCCGGGAAGGACGAAAAAAACGTCACCGCGAAGCTGATCGGCGATATGGCCGACGAGGGTGACGAATTCTGCATCGGGATATACAGAAACGTCGGGATAAAGTTCGGCGAGACCTGCTCGATACTGATCGATCTTTTCAATCCCGAGCTGATCGTCGCCGGAGGGATATTCATGCGCTCGGCCCATCTCGTCCTGCCGTACGCCGAGGAGGTCATAAAGCGCGAGGCCCTGCCCTTCGCCGCCGAGGGATGCAGGATCGTCCCCGCCGGACTCGGCGAGAAGATAGGCGACTACGCCGCTCTCGGCATAGCCGCGATGTGACGGGAGGAAAGCCATGCAGATACCGGTTCTCTCGGACGCCGTCAGGATCGAGGCCGACGCCCTGACATCCGCCTATTCCCGCATCACGCCTGAAGCCTTCGAGTCGGCTGTCGGCGCGCTGATGAGCGCGAGGAACGCCTGCGCATCCGGCTGCGGTCACAGCGGCTACGTGCTCGAGCATTTCGTCCATCTTCTCTGCTGCGCGAACATCCCTGCCAGATTCATATCGACGAACGACGCTCTCCACGGCGAGATGGGCTTCGTCGGTCCCGGCACCGTCATGGTCTTCGCGTCGAGGGGCGGAAAGACGCCCGAGCTGCTTCCGATAATGGAAGTCGCGCGCAAAAGAGGCGCGAAGCTCATCACGGTAACCGAAAACACCGCCTCACCGCTCGCTGCAGGCGCCGACATCGTCCTCCCTGTCGACATCACGAGGGAGATCGACCCGCTCAACACTCAGGGCACGACCAGCTTCACCGTCTTCTCTGTCCTTTTCGACGCGCTGCAGTGCGAGATAATGCGCCGCAGCGGCGAGACCGAGAGCGACTTCGGCCTTATCCATCCCGGAGGCGCCGTCGGGGAAAGGCTGAACAAAGGCTGAATACGAAAATAAAAAATGATCCCTCACAGTACTTCTGACGATACCGTGAGGGATATTTCGTTCATATATCACTTAATATAGCTTTTGAACAGCTTCTTCGCCTCTTCTATCATCCTGTCGTCCTCCTCGAAGGTATCGGCGTGCATGAGATAGTAGAGCTTGATCTTGGGCTCGGTCCCGCTGGGCCGGATGACGGTGACGTCGTCATTCTCGGTCTCGAAGTACAGCACGTTCGACACCGGAAGATTCGTCGGCTGAACGTCCCCGGTCTTAAGATCGGTGATCGTCTGCTTCACGTAATCGCGGATGTATCTAACAGGGCTGCCTGCGATCTCCTTCGGCGGCTCGCTGCGGAGGGTGTCCATCAGCTTAGCCATCCTCTCGGCGCCGTCGAGACCCTCCATGTAGATGTTGTCGACTCCCTCGCGGTAGCAGCCATAGCGGGCGTAGATGTCGTCCATCGCGTCGCAGAGCGTCTTGCCCTCCGCCTTGAGCTTGGCGGCGAGCTCGGTCAGAAGCATAGTGGCGACGACGGCGTCCTTGTCGCGGGCGTAGCTGCCGCGCAGATATCCGTAGCTTTCCTCGAAGCCGAGCAGATAATGCCCTCTGCCCTCGCTCTCGTATCTTCCGATGACCTCGCCGATGTACTTGAAGCCGGTGAGGACGTTGTGGAGGGTGATCTTATGCGCTTTGCAGATGGCGGAAACGAGCTCGGTGGAGACGATGGTCTTTACGGCGTAGGCGTCGTCCGGCATCGGTCCCTGCGCCTCCATCGCCGTCGCGATATACTCGAGCAGCAGCGCGCCGACCTGATTGCCGGTGAGGGTGACGAACTTTCCCTCCTTGTTTCTCGCCATGATGCCGGTGCGGTCGGCGTCGGGATCGGTGGCGATGATGAGATCGGAGCCCGACTCGTCGGCGAGACCGATGCCGATCTCAAAGACGGCTGGATATTCGGGGTTCGGGAAATCGACCGTCGGGAACGAGCCGTCGATGACGAACTGCGGCTCGACCTTGATGAGATGCTTCAGTCCCGCGCGCCTGAGGCATTCCGGGATCAACCGGTAGCCTGTGCCGTGGAGCGGGGTATAAACGATCTTCAGATCGTCGGCGACAGCCGGGATAGCGCCGGGATCGACGCGCTGCTTCAGCACCTCGGCAAGATACTTCTCATCGACGTCCTTTCCGACATACTCGATCATGCCGGATCTGACGAGGGCTTCGAAATCACCGCGCTTCACGCCGCTGAATATATCGGCGGCGCCGATCTTCGCCTCTATCGCCTCGGCCTGCTCCGGGCCGATCTGAGCGCCGTCCGACCAGTAGGCCTTATAGCCGTTGTACTGCTTCGGGTTGTGCGAGGCGGTTATATTTATTCCGGCCGCGCAGCCGAGATATCTTACGCCAAAGCTGAGCACCGGGGTCGGGCGAAGCTCGTCGAAGAGGAAGACCTTCACGCCGTTTTCCGCCATAACCGAGGCGGCGGTCCTTGCGAAATCAAGGCTGTGTATGCGGCAGTCGTAGCCGATGACGACGGTCATGTTGTCCGGCGAGGCTTCCTTTATGTAGTCGGCGAAGCCCTGTGTCGCCTGCGCGACGGTATAGACGTTCATCGCGCCGATGCCGGCGGTCATGACACCGCGAAGTCCGGCGGTGCCGAATTCGAGCGGCGCCGAGAAGTACAGCTCCCTCTTCGCGTCGTCGGAGGCGAGCTTATCGAGCTCCGAGCGAAGCTCGGGATCGCTCACGTTTTCAAGCCAGCGGGAATATTCCTGTTCAAAAGACATTTTTTCCACCTTTTATATACGGTCATATCTGTCGGTTTCACTATATTCAGCGCCCGGCCTCACGGTCAGGCGAGCGCCGCGCGGAGATCGTCGCGCATGGCGATAACGGCTTCTCTTACGGCGTCCTTCCAGTCGAGCTCCGGCTTCTTTCTGTAAGAGAGCATGATGCCGCGGCTGGAGTTCACGACGGCTCCGCCGCCCTTTTCATCAAAGCCGGGAGCTGCGTCGGAGGCTCCTCCGCCCTGCGCGCCGTAGCCGGGGATGAGGAAGAAGGTATGCGGCAGCGCCTTTCTCATGTCAGCAAGCTGTCTCGGATATGTCGCGCCGATAACGGCTCCGCAGGCGGAATATCCGTCGCTGCCGATCGAGTCGGCTCCCCATCCGTCGATCATCTCGCCCATCAGGCGGTAGAGAGGCCTGCCCATGATGTCCCTGTCCTGAAGCTCTCCCGAACTCGGGTTGCTGGTCTTCGCAAGGACGAACACGGCCTTGTCCGACGCCTTCGCGGCGTCGAGGAACGGCAGGACTCCGTCCGAGCCGAGATAGCCGTTCACCGTGAGCGAGTCGACGTATGACAGAGCCGACGAGATGTCGATATCCGGCTTCTTCTCAGGCAGCGGCTGACGGGGGGAGAGATAGGCGTCGGCGTAGGCCTTGGCGGTCGAGCCGATGTCTCCGCGCTTGGCGTCGAGGATGACGAACATCCCGGCGGAGGCGGCGTAGGCGATGGTTTTGAGGAGGCATATATACCCCGGAAGGCCGAGGCGCTCATAAAACGCGGCCTGAGGCTTGACGGCGGGGGCGATGTCGGCCGCCGCGTCGATGATGCCGCGGTTGAAGGCGAATATGGCGTCGCAGACGTCGGGATACTCGGCGAGAAGCCCGGCCGGGACGTAATCCGGCATAGGATCGAGCCCGATCACCGAAGGATTTCGCATTGCGACGATTTTTTCTGAAAGCGGAAGGAAGGACATGGCGCGAGACTCCTTTGGAAGATGGTGGGGGGATTGTATCTGTTTACATATTTATTATATCAGCACTGAAAGGATATTTCTACCGGAATGATGTTAATATAAAAACCCGAGGTCAAATATAAAGTCTGTACCTGTGAAAATCCAAAGTTTGGCGCTGTGAAAATCAGAAGTCATAAATCCCGGCCGGATGCGGACGGATCATTTTATATATTCGCTCCAGTCCTTCCAGCTGACATAATATGTGCCGTTAATATTGACGCTGACATCCCCGAGATAAAACACCGCGCCTCCTGTATGCTGATCCTGTCTGAGATCGACATATTTTCTTGTGTTAGCGGAAAGCTTTGACTCCGGCTCGCCGGAGCTTTTGATTTCGATGGCGAAAGTCCGGTTCCAGTCGGCTATCGTATCCACTTCAAATCCGCTTTTGTCCCGGTAAAACGTCAGATTCGGCTTCTTGCCCTGATTCAGCCGCGTTTTTATCAGCTCCGAGACGGCGAATGTCTCGACGACAGCTCCTTTATACTGACTGAGAAGAAGATCCTCTTTCGACTCGAGGCGCAGCAGATGACATAAAAGACCCGAGTCGGTGAAATAAAGCTTCGGCGTCTTGACCAGACTTTTCCCGAGATTGTTCGTATCGGGCTCAAGAAAATGAATGATAAACGACGTTTCGAGTACCGAAAGCCAGCTTTTCACGGTCGGGGCCGACACGCCTGTCTCCCTCGCTATGCCGTCCATGGACAGCATCTGCCCGCTGTAAACGGCGCAGATCTGTATAAACCTGCGGAATACCGAAAGATTTGACGGATTTATATGATCGCGCACATCAAGATCAAGATAGCTGTCAATATAACTTTCATACCAGTCATAAGGTATAAAATGCTTTGTCGGATCATATAAGGGCGGAAACTGACCGCCGAAAATCAGATCATAGGGATTGTCGGGCATAAGACCGGCACGCTTCAATTCTCCTGCCGTAAACGGGAGAAGCTTGAGAAAAGCCGCCCGCCCCGCGAGGCTGTCGGTCATATTGCTTTTAAGCCTGAACTGGCTCGACCCGGTAAGGATGAATTTTCCCGGCTTGTACGGCGTGCTGTCGACATTCTGCTTTACAGCGTCGAATATTTCCGGGACCTTCTGTGCCTCGTCGATGATCGCCCCGTCCGGGAAAGCGGAGATGAAATCCTTAGGGTTTGACGCGGCAAGTGTGCGCATGGTCAGATCGTCGAAAGAGACATATTTCTTATCAGGGAATACCATCCTCGCGAGAGTGGATTTTCCGCTCTGACGGGGGCCTGTAATGCCGACAGCGGGAAACTGCGACGAAAGCCGGAGCAGCGCGTCTTTTGCCGCCCGGTCTATCATTCCGGAATTCATAAGATCTCGATATGGAATAATCTGAAGTTTATCATCTGGATAATCTAAAGTATAACATATATATAATCAAAAGTCAAGAGGCCGGATAATCCAAAGTGTAAACAAACACAGAAAACCGCCCGGACACAAAGTCCGGGCGATATAAATGCTTTTTGTTTTCCGAATTACTTCAGCTCGACTTCGGCGCCGACATCGGTCAGCTGCTTCTGCATAGCTTCGGCGTCAGCCTTGGAGAGGCCTTCCTTGATGGTCTTCGGAGCGCCGTCAACAAGATCCTTGGCGTCCTTAAGGCCGAGACCGGTGATCTCGCGGACGACCTTGATGACCTGGAGCTTGGAAGCGCCGGCAGCCTTGAGAACGACGTCGAACTCGGTCTTCTCGGCGGCGGCGGGAGCGGCAGCGGCGGCGCCGGCAACGGCGACGGGAGCGGCGGATACGCCGAATTCAGCCTCGATGTCCTTTACGAGGTCGGCGAGCTCAAGAATGGTAAGACCCTTGATGGCGTCAATGATGCCCTGTGTCTTTTCGGTAGCCATGGTTATTTTTCCTCCGTAACAGATACTCGTGTTTTTAATTTCTGATGAGCGTTATGCCGAATCATTCGGCGGCGGGAGCCTCGGCGGCCGGAGCGGCGTCGTCGGCGGGCTTGGCCATATCGCCGCGGTCGACGATGGCCTGGAGAGCGTAAGCGAGGTTGTACAGACCGGACTGCAGGGAGCCGAGCAGGCGTCCGATGGAATCTTCCTTGGAAGGAGTATCGGCGAGCTGCTTGACCATCTCGGCGTCGACGACCTTGCCGTCGTAGAAGCCGCCCTTGATGTCGATG
>CAMJPL010000010.1 GCA_946407735.1 uncultured Clostridia bacterium | reverse complement strand
ATACGGCGCGAAGGTGCTTTCGTAATGAACGGTGATTATATCGGCTCCCGCCGAGATGAAGTCGTCGATATATCTGATCGGATCCTTTATCATCAGATGCACGTCGAAAACCGCCGGAGATGATTTTCTTATCGATTTTATGACCGGCGCGCCGAAGCTTATATTCGGAACGAACACGCCGTCCATAACGTCGAGATGAAGATATTCGGCTCCGGCGTCATAGACCTTCTTCGCTTCTTCTCCGAGCCTTGAAAAGTCGGCCGCAAGGACCGACGGCGATAATTTGATGTTCATAGCAGTATATTCCTCGCGGTGTTGATTCCGGAGCCGCAGATAAGACATACGGCGCGCGCGGCGATGCCCTCACCTCTGCCGATGATGCCGATATGCTCACCGGTGGTGGCCTTCACGCTTATCCTCGAAATGTCGGTATTGTACGCTCCGGCGATGTTTTTCGTCATTTCGTCGATATAAGGCGCCATTTTTGGATTCTGCGCCTCGATGGTCGAGTCGATATTGACGATCTCATAGCCGGCCCTTCTAAGCAGCAGGCCGGTCTCGGCGGCGAGATTCAGACTGTCGGCGTTCTCGAACCTCGGATCGGTATCGGGAAAATGACGGCCTATATCACCGAGAGCGGCGGCGCCGAGCACGGCGTTCATTATCGCGTGTGTCAGCACGTCGGCGTCCGAATGGCCGTCAAGACATCTGTCCCACGGTATCTTCACCCCGCCGATGATGAGATCGCGGCCTTCAGCAGGGACTTCGATCACCCTGTGAAGATCGTACCCCTCGCCGATCCTGAGAAATCCGCCCGCGCTCATTTCGATCCCTCGCCGATAACGGAAGATTTCACCAAGTCGAACTGATCCGAGCGGTGGCGGAGGATGGCCTCGGCGATATACATATCCTCGGCGGTCGTGATCTTGATATTGCTGTATCCGCAGTCGACGAGCTTTACCTTGAAGCCTATATACTCGGCGAGCATGCAGTCGTCGGTGACGTCGATCCCGTCGTCGCGCGCGATATACGCCCCGGCCCGAAGGATATCGGCTTTGAATATCTGAGGAGTCTGAGCCAGCCAGACATGGCTGCGGTCTATCGTCTCCTCGATAATGCCGTTTGCCTCGCGTTTTATTGTGTCTTTCGCCCGGCAGGCGGCCGAGGCGCAGCCGTGGATCCTCGCTTCCGAATACGTCTTTTTGATGATCTCCGGAGTCACGAGACATCTGCATCCGTCATGCACGGCGATGAAATCGGCTTTCTCCGAGACCTCTCTTAGTCCATTGAAGACCGATTTCTGACGTGTCTCGCCGCCGGGAACGACAGAGGCTATCTTTCTCCATCCATAGTCGGCTGACATTTCCTCGTACCGGCTCATCTCATCGGCTTTGGCGACGATGATGATCTCGTTTATGAGCTCGGACTGCTCGAACTGCATTATTGTCCTGGCGACAACCGGCAGTCCCATCAGCTCGGTCATCTGCTTCGTCTTGCCGCCGCAGTCGCATCTTGTCCCGCTTCCGGCGGCGACAATTATAGCCGAACAAAAAGGCTCGCTTTCGGACCTGAACGCGCCGAAAAGATCACTGATTCTGCCCATGATCTTAAGACTCCGAAATCAATAGATATTATCGAATATCAATAAACGATTATTGAATAACGATAATAATTATATCATAAATCGGCGCGCTTGTCGCTTGATATAAGTAAATTATATATGAATATTCAATTAATCGTGCTATAATCCATTCATGGCAGCCCGTAAAAGACTGCCATGAAGCGAAACAGGATACGTGATCCGTATATTATTTGTAGCTGTAGCCGATATCGAACGCCTTTTTGTTGTTCTCGATCAGCTTCGCTTTGCTTGCCGGGATATGGCTGCACATGCAGTCGAGGAATTCGTCGCGGGTGAAGAGCTTGGTCACGGCGACTATCTTTCCGAGCATGATGACGTTTGCGCCGCCTGCGAGATCGTTGTCATCGGCGAGCTTGGTCGCAGGGACATAGTAGGCCGAGATATCGTCTCTCCAGCTGATCTTGTTTATCAGCGTGGAATCGACGTACATCGTCCCTCTCGGCTGGAGGGCCGGCTCGAATTTGTCGAAGGAGGGAAGATTGAAGACGACGAGCTGGTTCGGAGAGGTGACGATGGGAGAGCCGATCTCCTCATCGCTGATGTTCACCGAGCAGTTGCAGGTGCCGCCGCGCATCTCAGGTCCGTAAGACGGAAGCCACGATACGTTGAAGCCCTTTTCCATGCCGCACTGAGCGAGCTGCTTTCCGGCGAACAGTATGCCCTGACCGCCGAATCCGGCCAGAAGAAACGACTTGATCATTTTGATTCCTCCCCAGTGATATCTTTATATACTCCGAGCGGATAATGAGGTATCATGTCGGTGCGGACCCATTCGAGAGCCTCCTGCGGAGTCATGCCCCAGTTGGTCGGGCAGGTGGAGATGACTTCGATAAGAGAAAGTCCCTTCTTGTCGATCTGCGTCTGGAAGGCTTTCTTTATCGCCTTTTTCGCGGCGTTGATGTGCGGGACCGAATCGACGGCGACGCGCTCGCAGTAGGCTGTGCCGTCGAGAGTAGAGATCATCTCGCATACGCGGATCGGGTTTCCCTGAATCTCGCGCTTGCGCCCGTAGGGAGAGGTGGTCGTCTTCTGCCCGAGAAGAGTCGTCGGAGCCATCTGACCGCCGGTCATGCCGTATATCGCGTTGTTTATGAAGATTATCGTAATGTTCTCGCCTCTGGCACCGACGTGGACCGTCTCGGCGGTACCGATGGCGGCGAGATCGCCGTCGCCCTGATAGGTGAAGACGATGTTGTCAGGCAGACAGCGCTTGACGCCGGTAGCGACGGCCGGAGCGCGGCCGTGAGCCGCCTCGATCATGTCGCAGTTGAAATAATTGTAGGCGAACACCGAGCAGCCGACCGGCGCGATGCCGATGGTCTGTCCCTCGATGCCGAGATCGTCGATAGCCTGAGCCACGAGCCTGTGGACTATGCCGTGCGTACAGCCGGGGCAGTAATGAAGCGGCACGTCGCACAAAGCGTGCGGACGCTCGAATACAACCTGACTCATTATACTGCACCTCCGTCTTTTTCAATCGCTTTGAGCACGTCTTCGGGAGTAGGCATCATGCCGCCTGTGCGTCCGAAGAATCCGACAGGCTTCGAGCAGTTTATCGCGACCTTGACGTCGTCGACCATCTGTCCCATATTGAGCTCGACAACGAGCAGACGGGAGGCCTTCTCGGCAGCCGCGGCAAGCTCCTTCTTCGGGTACGGCCAGAGGGTGATCGGGCGGAAGAGACCGGCCTTTATGCCCTTCTTTCTGGCGAGTCCGACCGCCGTGCGGCAGATGCGGGAGGTGATGCCGTAGGCGACGAGTATGACGTCGGCGTCGTCGGTGAGATACTCCTCGTACCTGACCTCGTTCTTCTCGATCTCGGCGTAGCGCTGATAGCGCTCGATGACCGTGCGCTCGAGCTCGTCAGGCTGGATGTAAAGGGAATTTACGATATTGTGTTTTCTCTGATTTTTATGTCCGGTGGTGGCCCAAGGCTTGTCTATCGGCTTGAACTCGCCCTCGGGAGCCAGCTCGACCGGCTCCATCATCTGTCCGAGAGCGCCGTCGGCGAGCAGCATGACAGGTGTGCGGTATCTGTCGCCGAGGTCGAACGCGAGACCGGTATGATCGGCGAGCTCCTGCACCGATGAAGGAGCGAGTACGATCACCTGAGAGTCGCCGTGACCGAGCGCCTTCGTCGCCTGATAGTAATCCTGCTGCGACGGCTGGATCGATCCGAGTCCGGGAGATCCGCGCTGCACGTTGACGATGAGGCAGGGAAGGTCCGATCCGACGATATATGATATGCCTTCGCCCTTGAGCGAGATCCCGGGCGAGGACGACGATGTCATGACGCGCTCGCCGGTGGATGCGGCTCCGAGGACCATATTGATGGCGGAAATCTCGCTCTCGGCCTGAAGGCAGAGGCCTCCGACCTGAGGCATCCTCTTGGCCATGTACTCGGCGATCTCGGTCTGAGGAGTTATTGGGTATCCGAAATAATGCAGGCAGCCGTGGCGGATGGCCGATTCGGCGATCGCTTCGTTGCCCTTCATAAGAACTTTTGACATTCTTCTGACTATCCTCCTTGATCAGACGTCTTTCTCAACGGTGATGACCGTGTCCGGGCACATCGTCGCGCACATGGCGCAGGCGATGCACTTTTCCTGCTCCGTCACCTCGGCGGGATGATATCCCTTTGAGTTGAGCTTGTCCGAAAGTTTGACGATCTTCTTCGGACATACGGCGGTACAGAGACCGCAGCCCTTGCATCGCTCGGAATTGAAGCTTACTCTGTTCATTAGTTTATTGATACCTCTTTTCGGGGTGGTATGCCTTTTTTAGGTAATGCGTAATTCTCCGCTGCTTTCAGCGGTTTCTATATGAGGCTTTTTGATATGACCGGTCTTATCTCCCAGGGTCTGACTGTCTCGTCCTTCATTATCAGCACGTCTCCGATGCCGTCCCAGCTGATATCATATCTCGCGAGAGAGGCGGAGAAGGCGAGCGGCAGCGAGGTTATCTTCATGATCTCGCTCATCCATCCGACGGAATCCGGGAGCGAATTCTTGTCGGTCTCGGGGCCTATGTTGCTGTTGTTCACGAGGTGGGTGAAGCGCAGCCTTGACGACGCCTCGATATCGTACATGCATCCGGCCGCGTCCTCCGGCTTCGCGGTCAGAGGGCGGTACATCGACAGCACATACAGCATATCATATCCCGAAGCGCTGATAAGAGCGGAGAACATGCCGAGCGCCGCGGCGCCGGCATCGTCGCCTCCGACGTCGAATATCACGGTCTCGTCCTCGCCGCCGTCAAATACCGAGTAGATTTGCGGAGGCACGGTCGGCAGGTCGAGGTTCGTGTTCGCGTAGTCGGGTATGATCGTCTTCACTCCCGCGTCATTCAGCTCGGCGACGTTGTCGGCGGCTCTGAAATAGGGATTTACCGTATCAAAGTCGATCAGAGTGACCTTTCTCCCTTCGCTTCGCAGAAGCAGGGCCAGATTGACCGAGACGTTCGTTTTTCCGGAACCGTAATGCCCGGCGACTATGAGGATGCGGTGCGACGGCCGCCATCGCAGTTTCGGCAGCATGCTGTGTGTATATCTCCCTTATGTCTGAAAAACCGTATTATTTTCTAATTATACCATCATGGAAACATATTTTAAAGCGGAATATGTTAACGGATATAAAAAAATAAATCGGATCACAGGGTCTTCGCCGGGAAAGGAGGATAACGTGGATGTCCGTTATTATAATTTACATTATTAAGATGGAATTTTATCCCGGGATATGATATAATACTAAAGAATATTTTTCGATTCTCGTACAGATGTGAAAAACGCCTTTACAAAGGTTTTCGATATATGGAAGGGTTGCAGCAGACGGTAAACAGCTTTCTGGATTCCTTCAGCATTCAGCTGCAGGAATTCGGCCCGAAGGACGCTATCGACATTCTGATAGTCGCGGTGCTGTTTTATTATATCATCCGCTTTTTCTCGGACAGGAGAGCCGGACGGCTGGCCGTCGGGGTCATTGTTCTGCTTCTCGTCGAGGGAGCCGCGGTCCTGTTCAATCTTGTCGCTTTGAAGTTCATAATGGAGCATGTGTTTCAGGTCGGTGTCCTCGCGCTGATAATAATCTTCCAGCCGGAGATGCGTTCGCTGCTAGAGAGCATGGGCGGCGATTCGCTGAGAAGCCTAAAATCCATCCGCCGCGACAGCAACTCCGCCGCCGCGGAAAAGATGATCGGGGCGCTCTGCCAGACGGCGAGCGATCTGTCCCTCAAAAAGACCGGCGCGCTGATCGTAATAGAGCGGGACTCGAAGCTCGGCGATATCATAGCGAGCGGAACGGTGATAAACGCCGACGTCGAACCGTATCTTCTTGAAAACATCTTCTTCAACAAGGCTCCGCTTCACGACGGAGCGGTGATAATCCGCGACGGCAGGATCTGGGCGGCCGGATGCCTTCTTCCCCTGTCGCAGAATCACGATATAATAAAGGATCTCGGCACGCGCCACAGGGCGGCGATCGGGATGAGCGAGAATACCGACGCGGTGGTGATAGTGGTTTCCGAGGAGACCGGCAATATCTCGCTCGCGCTCGGAGGACGTCTCAAGCGCGAATATGACTACGCGTCACTGAAATCGGAGCTTATGACTCTGCTCGTTGAACCGTCGGCGAAAAAGAAGTCCGGCAAGACTTCGTCGGGTAATGATTATGCTGAGAATAGCTGAACGCATTTCCGCCTCCCCGGAAGATTATCATTTCAAGTCGTCGGTAAAGGGAGACGGCGATTACAAGGTCGGCGTAAGATCGCCGCTGATAAATATCCTGATCCTCGCCGTCAGCCTCGTGCTGTCGTTTGTATTGTGGGTATATGTCGCCGGTCTGAATAAGATAATCGATACCTTTACCTTCGACGGCATCCCAGTTGATATCGTGAATGTCAATTCCGGACTGTTCCCGTACTCCGGCAACGGCACTACGGTGAACGTAACCGTCCGCGGCGTCCGCCGCGAGATAAAGGAGCTCGAGGCCTCGTCAATAATAGCCAGAGCCGACGTGTCGGAATACAGTACAGCCGGCGAGTACACCGTCGATATCAACGTGAGGATCGACGATCCCGGCAGTCTGGTCGTAGTCGACCAGAGCGTCTCTTCGGTGAGGGTATTCCTCGACAACAGGTCATCCACCACCGTTCCCGTGACATCGACCCTCGGCAACACCAACGCCGACAGCGGCGTCGAGGTCGGCATGTCAGACATCACCTACGATGTCCCGGAGATAGTCGTCTCGGGCCCGGGATCGGCTCTGAACAAGATCGCCTCGGCACAGCTCAGACTCGATCTCGGTTATGTCACCGGCTCAAGGCGGTACACCGGAGAGGTGAAGCTCGTTGACGCCGAGGGCAAGCAGCTGAAGGACGACGATCTTACATATGTCAGCCTGTCCACGAAGCTTGTCACGGCGTACGTCCCCGTTTATTTCAAAAAGACCGTCCCGCTCGCTGTCAGCTACAAATACGGGTATTTCAACGACAAGACGGTGAAGGTCGAGATCGATCCGTCCGCGGTTGACGTAAAGGGCGAAAACGACGTTCTGTCGAAGCTTCAGCAGATAGATCTTACGCCGCTCGACGAGACAAAGGTCCTTTCGGACAGCGTGACAAGAAAGATCGAGATGCCGAAGGATGTCACGAACGTCAGCGGCGTCGATGAAGCCAAGATTTCCATAAAATATTTATCAACAGCGGTTAAGGAAGTCGTAAGTGAAATCGAGCTTAACAATCCACAGGGTCTCGATGTTGAGCTTCTGTCCGAAACTCTGAACGTCACGCTGAGGGGCGAGGAGCAGTATATCAACTACGTGAATCCCTCCGATGTAAAGGCTGTTGTCGATCTCTCGACATACAGCAGCGCGACGGGAGAGTTCTCGGTCCCCGTCGTCATAACCGTCAAGAACACATACAGCGAGCATGTTTACGCCATAGGCGAATATACGGCAAGCGTTAGGGTCGGATAATGCCAAAAAATAACAATGAAAAGCGATTTGTCTGCTCTCTCGCGGATATTTCTCTCCCGTACACCGTCCCGTCGGACGAGGCCGTTACGAAAGCCGTCTCCGCCGCCGGGCGTAACCGTCCGGATAAAGCGTTCGTATCAAGAAAGGCTGTCGACGCAAGAAAGAAAAACGATATAAGATTCGTTTACACCGTACGTCTCGAATGGGAAAACGGTCTCGGATCGGGAGACAGGGCGTGGCTTGAGCGGCGCGGCTTCCGTGAAGTCCGAGATTACGCCGAGCCTGTCGGATGCGGCGGCGAAACGCCGGAAGGCAGGCCCGTTGTCGTCGGTTTCGGCCCCTGCGGGATGTTCTGTGCCCTTCGACTCGCGCAGAAAGGCTACCGTCCGATAGTCATCGAAAGGGGACAGCCGGTCGCCAGACGCGTTGAGGACGTAGAGCGATTCAGGCTGACGGGTGTCCTTGATACCGAATCGAATGTACAGTTCGGCGCCGGAGGCGCCGGTCTGTTTTCAGACGGAAAGCTGACTACACGCATAAACGATCCGAGGATATCGTCAATCACCGAGGATTTCATCAGCTTCGGCGCGGATGAAGGCATCCGCATCGCAGCGAAGCCTCATATCGGCACAGACAAACTTGTTCTGATCGCCGAAGCCGCCGACAGGAGGATAACCGAGCTCGGCGGGGAGATCATATACGGCTGCCGTCTTGACGATATAAAGCTGAGCGGCAATAAAGCCGTCTCGGCCGTCACTTCAAAGGGCGAGATAAAATGCGGAATGATCGTCATAGCGACGGGGCACAGTGCGCGAGACACATACTCGATGCTGCGCCGCCGCGGATTCGATCTCAAGAACAAGCCGTTCTCCGTCGGCGTCAGGATCGAGCACAGACGAGAATTTATAGATACCGCGCTCTACGGTTCGCACGCCGGCGATCCTCTTCTCGGAGCCGCCGACTACAACTTCTCGCTCAGAAGAGGGGATGAAGCCGTCTATACATTCTGCATGTGTCCCGGCGGGACGGTAGTCGCCGCCGCGTCGGAGACAGGCGGGGTCGTCGTCAACGGGATGAGCTATTCGTCGCGTGACGGCGAAAATTCAAACGCCGCCGTGGCGGTGAGCGTTTCTCCCGATGATCCAATCGGCTTTCAGCGCAGGCTCGAGGAAGCGGCGTACAGCCTCGGCGGAGGAAGATACTGCGCCCCGATACAGACATTCGGCGCGTTCGAAAGCGATCAGTCGTCGTTCGATCTCGGCAGCGTGATCCCGTCATATAACGGTCCGGGCGTCGAAAAGGCGAATCTGAGAAAGCTGTTTCCCGAGAAGATATCCTCATTTCTCATAGAAGGCATACATAACTTCGGCACACGGCTGAGAGGCTTCGATATGCCTGACGCCGTGCTGACGGCGGTAGAGAGCCGCACTTCGGCGCCGTTCAGGATAGAGAGAGGACAGGATCTGACATCGGAGAACGCGGATAACGTATATCCGGCCGGAGAAGGCGCCGGATGGAGCGGAGGGATAATGAGCTCGGCGGCTGACGGAGTACGGGTGGCCGAGGCGATAATCAGACGCTTTTCCCCTTATTGTGAAGACAAAGAATAAACAATATAAATCATGAAACAACAGGCGATTGTAAAATCAATAAAAGACGATTCGGCTACGATAATGGTCATGCGCGAGGATATGTGCGGTCACTGCGCCCAGAAGACATTCTGTCTCGGATGCGCGAAAAACGTGACCGCTCCCGCGGCAAATGACGTCGGAGCCCATCCCGGAGACACGGTCACGGTCGAAGCTTCGTCAAAAAACATGCTCATAAGCTCTGTGCTGGTTTTCGTACTCCCGGTGATCGCGGGGATCGTCACGTATTCGGTCATGAATCCCTCGTTTTCGCAGGTGACCGTCGTGTTCGCTTCGGTGGGAGCCTTTCTGGCCGTTTTTGCCGCCGCGGCCGTTATCTCAAAGCTCATAATGGGGGCGTCTCTCGAGCTGCATATAGTCCAGATCGACAAGATGGGTCCGTATGAAGCCGATGGCACTCTTTCCGGCTCTGCTGTGAGGCGTATATGAGAGATACGCTGTGGGAGCTGTCCGATCCCCGGGACAGCCACAGAGAACAGATCAGCCGTATCGCCTCCGAGCTCGGGATAACCGATGTCACGGCGGCGCTGCTGTGGAACAGAGGCATGAAGACCGTCCGGGAAGGTGAGATATACCTGAAAAAGGAAGCCGAGATATTCCACGACCCGTTTCTGATGCGGGACATGGATAAGGCGGCGGACCGTATAATGCGGGCTCTGAAGGATCATGAGAAGATAACTGTTTACGGAGACTATGACGTTGACGGAGTGACATCGGTATCGGCGCTGTATCTGTATCTTAAGGAAGCCGGAGCGGATGTCTCCTATTATATACCGTCCCGCGAGGGAGAAGGATACGGCGTAAACCTGAACGCCATAGACGGGATAATCAGGGACGGCGCCAGTCTGATGATCACCGTCGATACCGGGATAACCGCCGTTTCAGAGGTCAGGTACGCCTCGGAGCACGATCTTGATGTCATAGTGACGGATCACCACGAATGCCTGTGCGAAGGCGATACGCAGATACTGCCTGAGGCGGCTGCCGTCGTGAATCCCAGACGCAGCGACTGCGGATATCCTTTCAAGGAGCTGGCCGGTGTCGGCGTCGTGTTCAAGCTGCTGTGCGCGCTGAGTCGGCAGAGATGCCTTGAGTCCGGATCAAAGGAGAACTTCATCCGCAGCGTCGTGATGAGCTTCGGCGATCTTGTGGCGATAGGGACGGTGGCCGACGTGATGCCGCTTACCGACGAGAACCGTCTAATAGTCTCGATGGGCATGGATCTGATCGAGAAACAGCCCAGACTCGGCGTCGCGGCGCTGTTAAACGCCGCGCAGGGCAGCGACAGAAGCCCGAGAGCAAAGAAGAAAAAGCGGATAACATCCGGACTTATCGGATATACCATCGCCCCTCGGATAAACGCCGCCGGACGCATCGCCGAGGCGACGAGAGCCGTCGAGCTGTTCATTACCGATTCCGAAGTCAAAGCCGACGCCATAGCTTCCGAGCTTTGCGAGACGAACAGGGTGCGTCAGCAGCTCGAGAACGAGATAGCCGAGGAAGCCGCCGCCATGATAGCCGAAAGCGTCGATATGAAGCGGGACAAGGTCATCGTGCTGCAGAGCGACAGCTGGCATCAGGGCGTCATCGGCATAGTGGCTTCGCGCATCACTGAGAAGTACAACATGCCGGCGATCCTTATAACCTGCACCGGAGACACCGGAAAGGGAAGCGGACGCTCGGTAAAGGGTCTCGATCTCGTTGAGGCGCTGAAAAACTGTTCGGACTGCCTGATAAGATTCGGCGGTCATGAGCTCGCCGCCGGTCTGTCGATTAAAAGGGACAGGATCGACGAGTTCAGGCGTCGGATCAACGAATTCGCGTCGGAAAAGATGAGCTCCGGATCCTTTGTGCCTCAGCTCAGCGTCGAATGCGAGCTGCAGGCGAGCGATCTTACCCTGCCGCAGGCGAGAGAGCTTTATCTGCTCGAGCCGTACGGCGCTTCCAACCCCGTCCCGCTGTTCCTGCTGTCGGACGCCAAGATACTCGACATCACGCCTATCGGGAGCGCGCGTCACACAAGATTCACGCTCGAGAAGAACGGTGTAAGGTTCTCGGCCGTCTATTGCGGCGCCTCGAGCGCCGACAGCGATTTTGAGCCGGGAGACAAAGCCGACGTAGTTTTCAATCTCGACATCAACGATTTCATGAACACACAGTCGGTCCAGCTCATCATAAGGAAGATGGACCATACCGATGAGTATCATTCCCTGATCGATCCGCAGAAGCGGATATATGAGAAATTCACCGGCGGCCGCAGCGGGGAGGATATCTCCGGATGCGTGCCGGACCGCGACGATTTTGTGAAGCTGTACGTGTTTATCCGCGATGAAGTCAAGGCCGAGCACAGGTTCATCATGATGAGATCGCTCTGCCGCTGTCTTACCGGGGAGAACCGCTACATAAAGTCGAGATTCGTGATCGACATACTGAGAGAGAACGGCCTTATCAAAGCTTCCGAAGCGCCCGGTCTCGACGGCGCGGAGAGATACGAGTTTGACATCATCAGCGTCGGTAAAAAGACTACTCTCGAAAGCAGCCCTCTGTACAGACGTCTGCTGGAATGCGCGAAATGACGCTGGACCGTCCGCTGCCGCATATTCAAGACAATTTCAAAAGAACGATAATTCGCCGCCTGCCTTTTTAACTAACCGATATGGATACCGACCAAGACTATTCATCAATAAGCCAGCTTCTTTCGATGCTGGAAAAGACCGGCAAGAAGTATAACATCGACAAGATCAAAAAAGCCTATCTTGTCGCGGCCGACCTTCACAAGGGACAGTACCGCAACAGCGGTGAGGAGTATATCTCCCACCCGATCGCCGTCGCGGAGATAGTCGCCTCGCTTGAGCTTGATACAGACTCGATCTGCGCGGCTCTTCTGCACGATACGGTGGAGGACTGCGGCTCGAAGGTGTCCGTCGGGGTAATAAAAAAGGAATTCGGCGATGACGTCGCCGCTCTTGTCGACGGTCTGACGAAGCTCGTGTCGATCCCATTCGAGGACAAGCAGGAGCAGCAGGTAGAGAATCTCCGGAAGATGTTCCTCGCCATGTCGAAGGATATCAGGGTCATCTTCATCAAGCTGTGCGACCGTCTGCATAACATGCGCACCCTTGACGCGAAGCCGGAGTACAAGCGCCGTCAGACGGCGCTTGAGACCATGCATGTCTACGCACCGCTCGCTCACAGGCTCGGAATGCAGCGGATACGCGCCGAGCTTGAGATGCTGTCGCTTTCGTATCTCGACCCTATCGGATTCAACGAGGTCAAAAGCGATATCGAGAAAAGGTACGGCAAAAACCGCGATTTCCTCGAGAAAGCCAAGGCCTCCATCGACATGAAGCTCAGGGAATCCGGCATACATTTCTCGCTTGAGGGGCGCGTGAAATCGGTTTATTCGATATACCGCAAGATGTACGCGCAGAACAAATCATTCGACGAGATATACGACTTCTACGCGCTGAGAGTGATCGTCGACACCGAACCCGAATGCTATTCCGTCCTCGGCGTGATCCATGACATGTTCAAATTCATGCCCGGACGGTTCAAGGATTACATCTCGACGCCGAAGGCCAACAACTACCGTTCACTGCATACGACCGTCATCGGGCGCGACGGCATCCCGTTCGAGGTGCAGATCCGAACATGGGAGATGCAGCAGATAGCCGAATACGGTCTCGCGGCACACTGGAAGTATAAATCCGGCGAGGTCAGCCGCGAGGAGGTCGACCGCAAGCTCGAATGGATATCCAAGCTGGTCGAGAACGAGAACGAGACCCGCGATCCAGACGAGTTCATAAACGCACTCAAAGTCGATATCTTCCAGGACGAGACCTTCGTTTTCACTCCGAAGAGCGACGTGATCACTCTCCCGACCGGAGCCACGGTCATAGATTTCGCCTACGCTATACACTCGGAGATCGGCAACCACATGGTCGGCGCAAAGATAAACGGGAATATCGTCCCGATAGACCGCGTCGTCCAGAACGGCGAGATCGTCGAGGTACTGACGAGTCAGGCGTCAAAAGGCCCGAGCCGCGACTGGCTCAAGATAGTAAAGACAGGCGAAGCGAGGACCAAGATCCGCCAGTGGTTTAAGAAGGAGGCCCGTGCCGACAATATACTCATCGGCAAGGGCGAGATCGACAAGATATTCAGGCGGTTCCAGTATCAGCTGACCGACAGCCAGCGTCAGGGGATACTTTCATCCGTAGCAAGCAGGATGAATATCTCGGGGACCGCCGACGATCTATACAACGCCGTCGGCTACGGCGGGGTATCGGTAACAAGACTCCAGTCCAAGATAAAGGACGAATACGACAAGCTGATTAAATCCTCCGACGCCGCAGTCCTGCCGGTAAGCCAGACTCCGGTCGCGGTGCCGAAGCAGGAACGCAGCCGCAGCGGCGTCATCATCACCGGCATCGAGGGCGGCGGAAGCATCGAGGTGAAGTTCGCCCGATGCTGCAACCCGATCCCAGGCGATCCGATAATCGGCTTTATAACAAAAGGCTACGGGATATCAATACATAATATCAATTGCCCGAACGTGAAGCAGAACCGCATACAGGCCGGCGGCACCGAGAGATTCGTGCCGGTGAGCTGGGACAACAGCGTCAAGCCCGACAGCTTCAGCCTCACCGTTCAGGTCGTTTCGAAGGAATCGACCGCGCTTCTGGCCAATATCACGGCCGTTCTTGCCGATATGAAGGTGCCTGTTTCCGGCATCTATATGCCGAAGAGCGATCAGGGGCAGATGAAGCTGAACGTGACCGTCGCCGTAAAGGATCTCGCGGCGGCCAAAGCGATAGCCGCCAAGCTGAAGGCCATAAGCGGCGTGAGCGATGTCAGCCGCGTCATGGCGGGAGAATGACGCGCCGGTAAATACATCAGTTTATAAATAATGAAAACAGTAATACAGAAGGTAACGTCGGCGTCGGTGACGATAGACGGAGAGATACGCGCGTCGATAGGAAATGGACTGCTTCTGCTTCTCGGTGTCGGGGAAAACGATACGGACGCAGATATCCCGCTGCTCGCGGACAAGATATCCGTTCTCAGGATATTCGAGGATAAAAACGGCAAGATGAATCTCTCCTGTGCCGATGTCGGCGGAGAGATACTCGTGATCTCGAATTTCACTCTTTACGCCGACTGCAGAAGGGGCACTCGTCCCGATTTCTTTCACGCCATGCGTCCCGATGAGGCCGAGAGACTGTACAACAGCTTTATAAGCCGCCTTTCGGAGCGCTTCGTCGTAAAGCACGGGGAGTTCGGAGCCGATATGAAGGTGTCCATCGTCAATGACGGACCTGTGACTATCATTCTCGACACCGACGATCTCAGACGCCCGAGAAGCAGATAAATACGGCAGAAAATGATTATTACAGTACGCGGGAACACCGATGTCAATATAAACTATATCCAGACTCTCTGCATGGTATTTTTCCCCGGTGTCAAGTTCCCTTTAAACGAAGAAAAGAAGCCCGACACCCCATGCGCAGACGTGCTGACGGAGAGAAACGGCATTGACGGGACGATCATATCAAGGGTAACGCTCTCGATCGGCGAAAAAAGCGCCGCCGGTGAATACTGCGAGGAATCAGACAGATCCGCGTTTTCCTGTGTAAGCGATGAGAGACGGATAAAGCAGGCTGTCGGCAAGGCGTTTTTCAGGGCGGGAGAAAGTCTTCTCGGATATACCCCGCCGTGGGGCGTCCTTACCGGGGTAAGACCGTCGAAGCTCGCTGCCGAAATGACGGCCGATCACACAAGGGATGAGATAATTTCCGTCCTGACGGGCGAGTATTTCGTAAATCCGAAAAAGGCTTTCCTCGCGTCGGATGTCGCTTACAGGGAGGCGGCCGTTCTCGAAAAAGCCGCCGATCAGTCGGATTCGTGCAGTGTGTAGATCTCGGTGCCCGTCTGCCCGACAAGATGCAGTTACTGCTCCTTCGTGTCATACTCAACGCCGAAGCTCATATCCCTTATCCCCGACTATGTTTCGCGGCTCTGCAGAGACCTTGAGAGGACGGCGTCTGTCATACGCCGGAAGGGACTCAGGGTAAGGACCGTGTATATAGGCGGCGGGACGCCTACGATCCTGAGTGAATCCCTTCTATCAAAGCTTCTCGATACCGTGGCGTCATGCATAGATTTTTCCTCTCTTGAGGAATATACTCTTGAGTCCGGACGCCCCGACACCGTGACATACGAGAAGCTGAAAATCGCACGCGATCACGGAGTCGACAGGGTTTCGATAAACCCGCAGACGCTGTCCGACGAGCTGCTTTCGGAGATCGGAAGATACCATACGACCGATCAGTTCTATTCGGCCTTCGATACTGCGCGGAAGATCGGTTTCAAGTCGATAAATTCCGACGTCATCGCCGGTCTTCCCGGCGACAATTTCTATAACTTCTCCAAAACCTTCGATAAGCTCACCGAGCTGGCTCCGGAAAACCTTACCGTCCATACCTTCTGCGTGAAAAGATCGTCTTCCCTCAACGGTCAGGAGGAAAAGGTATTCAGCCGTGACGGCGGAGATACCGGGAAGTGTCTCGATTACAGCCAGCTGAGAGCGTATGTCGAGTCATATTATCCTTATTATATGTACAGGCAGAAAAACACCGTCGGCAATTACGAGAATGTCGGCTGGACCAAACCCGGGCACGAGGGTTACTACAATATCTATATGATGGAGGAGATACATTCTATCTACGCCGTCGGAGCCGGGGCCGTCACGAAGCTCGTGGATCAGAGCAGACGCGGCGAGGCCGCCGGATTCGGGCATAATTCCGACAGGATCGGCGAACCGCCGATAAAGCGGCTCTTTATGCCGAAATACCCTTATGAGTATCTCGACTGCGACGAGGGCTCGGAGCAGTATGAGAGATTTTTCAGCCAGCTCATGAACTGAACTTTTTCAGGGGAGCAGATCAGATGAATATGAACATAACTCCGGCGGGATATGATGAATACAGGCGCTCAGCCGATTATATCGCGGAAAGGATAACAGGCGCCGACACGGCTGTCATCCTCGGATCGGGGCTCGACGGCTTCGCCGACGCGATTGACGATAAGACCGTAATACCTTACGCCGATATACCGGGATTCCCGACGTCCACCGTCTCGTATCAGAAGGGTGAGCTTATCTACGGAAAGGTAAACGGCAAGCCTATCCTCGCGATGAGCGGACGCTTCCATTATTACGAAGGCTGGGAAATGTGGCAGTGCGCCTATCCGGTCGGAGTATTCAAGCTGCTCGGTATCGATAAGATCATCATAACCAACGCCGCCGGCGGGATCGATCCTTCATACAAGCCGGGCGATCTTGTCATCGTACGGGATCATATAAAGCTCTCGCCCGATTCGCCGGCGAGAGGACAGAATATCCCGCAGTTCGGTCTCAGATTCTTCGATATGCAGACCGTCTATTCAAAGAGGCTCGCCTCATACGCCGCAAAGGCTGCTGAGGATGGCGGGATAGATCTCATCGACGGCGGAGTCTACGGTTATATGTGCGGTCCTCAGTATGAGACTCCGACCGAGATAAGAGCGCTCGGGATCCTCGGCGCCACCGTTGTCGGGATGTCGACCGTTCCCGAAGTGATACAGGCGGCTCACTGCGGGATGGAAGCGCTTGTCCTTTCGTGCGTCACCAATATGGCCGCCGGAGTCGGTGACAGCGTACCGGACGAGGATGAGGTGGTAAAAGCCGGGCGCACCGTGTCGTATAAGCTGAAAACCGTCGTCAGCGGAGTGCTGAGCCGGATCTGACTGTATTATTGTATTTTGATATGGATATCCTTTTTGAAAACGCCGTGATATACGGCCATCCCGATTGCTCATGCCTTGCCGTTTCCGGCGAAAGGATCGCTGCGATAACGGGATCGGCGCCGGAAGGAAGATTTGACAGACGCATAGACTGCGGCGGAAAGCTTCTTTTCCCGGGGCTTTACAATACCCACTGCCACGCGGCGATGACGCTGTTCCGCGGGTACGGCGAGGAACTGCCGCTTGACAGATGGCTGAATGAGCGTATCTTCCCTGCCGAGGACAGGCTTACGCCTGCCGCCGTGTACAATGCCTCGATGCTGGCCTGCGCCGAGATGATAAAGAACGGCGTAGTATCGTTCTCTGACATGTATTTCTTCTGTGAGGAGACGGTAAAGGCGGCTGTCGGGTGCGGCATGAAAGCGAACATATCCCGCTGCATAGTCAGCTTCGATCCCGACGCCGATCCGTCGTCCGACAGCCGGACGGCGGAAGCGGTCTCTCTATTCAGGGAGTACAACGGAGCATGCGGCGGAAGGATAATGATAGACATGTCCCTTCACGCCGAATACACCAATACCGAGCGGATGTGCCGCTGGCTCGGGGAAAAGGCCGCAGAGCTCGGCACCGGGATGCAGATCCACCTCTCGGAGACACAAAAGGAGCATGCCGAAGGCATAGCCAGGAGAGGAAAGACTCCGGCTGGATTCTTTTACGACTGCGGCGTGTTCGACGTCCCGACCACGGCAGCCCACTGCGTGTATGTGACGGAAGAGGATATGGCGCTTATGGCGGAGAAGAACGTCACCTGCGCTCATAACCCTGTATCGAATCTTAAGCTCGGATCGGGCGTAGCCCCGGTGACGAAAATGGCGGATGTCGGGGTAAGGGTATCGCTCGGAACTGACGGAGCGGCGTCGAACAATACGCTCGACATAATGAAGGAGATGTACCTCGCCGCGATTCTCCATAAGGGCGTTGAAAACAAGGCCGATATTTTGTCGGCGGACACCGTCATCGCGATGGCGACGGAGAACGGCGCCGCCGCGCAGGGAAGAAAAGACTGCGGAAAACTCGAAACCGGCAGAAAAGCGGATATCATTCTTATCGACACCGACTCGCTGAACAATATCCCTTCATATAGTCCCGCGTACACGGCGGTTTACTCCGCGAACTCGTCCGATGTCCGCCTTACCATGATAGACGGGCAGATAGTATATGAGAACGGTGAGTTCACCTGTATCGATATCGAAAAGGTGCGCTCGGAGATGAAGGAGACCGTGGCCCACTATTTCGACTGACAGCCGCAGCCGCGCGGCGTAAAATCATAATCCTGATCACGATATAATATCAATAAATGAATAAAGCGAAAAACAAGCCGCGGTCGAAGAACCAGAAGAACCTGTTCTTCTCCGGAGTGCTGATACTGACATTTTCCAATATCCTTATAAAGGTCATAGGTCTCCTCTTCAAGATACCTATCACCAATATAATCGGAGACGAGGGGATGGGATATTTCAACCTCACATATGTCATATATGTGTGGTTTTACCAGATATCCACCTCAGGGCTTCCGACGGCTGTCTCTGTGATGACGAGCGAAGCGAGAGCGAAGGGAAATATCCCGGAGGTCAAGCGGATCTTCCGCGTCTCGCTCACCATGTTCCTCGTGATAGGTCTAGCCGGCATGCTGATCATGATGATCGGCTCAGGCGGCTTCGCGGCCTTGATGGCTTCTCCAGAGATCAACTGGTGCATCATAGCCATAGCGCCGACGCTGTTCTTCATCTGCATCTCCTCAGCTATCCGCGGGTACTTCCAGGCGTATCAGCATATGGCCCCGACGGCCGTATCGCAGATAATAGAAGCCGTCGGCAAGATGGCGCTCGGCATCGTGTTCGCGCTGTACGGTATGGCGTGCGGATATCCGCTTCCCACCGTCGCCGCGCTGGCTATCGCCGGTCTTACGATCGGCGCCTTCGCCGGTATGGTCTATCTCGTGATATCGAAGCTCTGCTTCCGCTCGGAGATATATGACGCCGAGTACATGACCCCGGACAGCGAAAAAATGGCTGTGCGCACATCGGGAAAGCTGGTCGGCTCTCTCGCCGGGATAGCGATCCCGATCACCATCGCGGCCTCGATGCCTTCGCTGACGAGTCTTCTCGACGGCACGATCATCGTAAGATGTCTCGAAATGGCCGGCATGATACACACGAGCGCGGTCGCCGCGTATGGCAACTATACGGCGCTCGCGATACCGATGTTCAACCTTCCGCCGGTGCTCATATATCCGATCTCGTATTCTCTCATCCCGCTTCTCAAGGCGACGATAACGCGCGGCAGCAGGGAAGAGGTCAACCGTATAATGAATGCCGCCATCAGGACGGTCATGCTGATCATAACCCCCTGTGCGTTCGGTCTTTCGGCTATGGCAGAGCCGATACTTCTCATGCTGTACAAGCGCGAGTCGGCGATACAGGCCGCTCCGCTTCTGACCGTGCTCGCCCCCGCCTGCATGTTCGTCGGGCTGTTATCTATAACGAACGCGATACTGCAGTCGCACGGATATGAGAGGAAGCCGATAATCTCGATGCTCATTGGCTCGGCGGTAAAGCTCGGGGCCAGCGTGATACTCGTCTCCCGCCCGAATATAGGCATCTACGGAGCTCCGATAGGGACCTTCCTCTGCTATTTCACGATCGCCGTCTGCGATTTCTATTTCCTTAAGAAATACGCCGGAGTTTCGCTTAAGGTACTCGGAGGCATTGTAAAGCCGATGATCGGCGGCATAGGCGCCGGAGCGTCGGCGAGGCTGGTATATCAGCTTCTGCTCGATTATCTTCCCGGAAGGCTCTGCACCGTGGCAGGTATTCTGGCCGCTGTCGTCGTCTATCTTGTCCTGATACTGTTCCTGCGCGGGTTCACCAAAGATGAGCTCGAGCTCATACCCAGAGGCGAGAAGGTCTACAATATCATGCACAGACTTAAGCTTATGTGATTTGCGCGAGGTGTTTTTTATGTCATTTGAAAACGAAAAGAAGCGGCTTGCCGGGCAGTCGAGATTCACGCTCGACGATCTGCTGACGATAATGAAGATCCTCCGCGCACCTGACGGATGCCCGTGGGACAGCGTTCAGACTCATAAGACGATAAGGAACGATCTTATCGAGGAAACTTACGAAGCGGCGGACGCGATAGACAGCGGCGACGACGAGCACCTGAGAGAGGAGCTCGGTGATATCCTGCTTCAGGTGATATTCCATTCAAGACTTGCCGAAGAAGACGGGAAATTCGATTTCAGCGACGTCGTTTCCGATATCTCGGCGAAGCTTATCATCAGGCATCCGCATGTCTTCGGAGAGGTAAAGGTCGACGGAGTCGAAGGCGTTCTTACAAACTGGGATTCAATAAAGCAGAAGACGCACGGGAACACGACACTCGGCGAGGCGCTGAGCGACGTTTCAAAGACCCTGCCGTCTCTTATGAGAGCGGCGAAGCTCTCGCATAAAGCCGTAAAAGCCGGCAGGGCCGAACCGAATCCGGCGATCGGAAAATATTCCGATATTCCCGACAACGAAAGAGCCGCCGCCATAGGTCACGATCTGTTCGAGATAGCCGGAGCGGCGAGAGAGCTTGATATCGAGCCGGAGCAGGCGCTTTACGACGAATGCGAAAGATTCATTAAAAATATGTCCGAATGACGAAGCCGCAAAATAGCCTGTTTGACTCCTTTACCCGCTGAAAACGCGGGTTTGTCGCTCCAAACTTTGAAAAAAAAGTTAAAAATTGAGGTTTTGAGCAAAAAATATTTTAAAACCTATTGCTAAATTGAGGAAAAGATGATATACTATTTGATGATAGGCAAAATCCCGCAGAACAGCGGCTCCTCACGCCGCATGGGTGCTGCCGAAGCTTCAAAATCAAATTGTCTTTAAATCAAATCAAACATCATGAAAGGTGAATCGCTATGATCACAAAGTCCAATCTTGTTGAATCCGTCGCCGCCGCTACCGGTCTTAAGAAGAAGGATTCCGAAGCCGCCGTCGCCGAGACCATCTCCGCCATCTCCGCCGCTCTCGCCGCCGGTGAAAAGGTTCAGCTCACCGGTTTCGGCACCTTCGAGGTCAAAGAGCGTCCCGCCCGCACCGGCCGCAACCCTCAGAACGGCAAGGCCATCAAGATCGCCGCTTCCAAGCGCGTCGCTTTCTCTGCCGGCAAGAATCTCAAGGACAGCGTCAACAAGTAATCTGTCACGCTGACAGCCGCAAAACGGCTAATTACACATCCTAATCAAAAGGACGAAGCAGGGCGTCGGGAATGCTGAGCGCTTGCGCGTTCAACGCGCTTGACGCCGCATCCGCCGCCCTGATTCTTTTCTTACGGTTCTGATTCTGATATCAAGACAATGAAACGTATCCTTCTGAAATCCGTTTATGAAGCCTTCGACTATGTGATGGATCATTATTATCCGTTCGGTCAGGAGGAGTTCGCGAGGCAAAGCGATACATATGCCGTGATATCCATCCAGGACACGCATACGGACGGGTTCGGGTTCGAGTTTACCGAAAACAGGTTCTGCAGGGGCGTGATGACGCTTTATTTTGACGATATCGTAAGGGAGATAGACGGCGCCGTTCTGTTTTCCGAGGACGACGCGAACGATATCATCGATTTTACGATGAGAGCGAGGAACGTCGACACCCTTATGGTCCACTGCTTTGGCGGAGAATCCCGCTCGAGAGCCGTCGCCGCCTTCATCGTCGAGATGCTGGGCGGAGACAGCGGCGAGTATTTCAGGACAGGGAATCCGAACGAACACGTCTACTCGACCCTGAAAAAGGTCTGGGCCTCGAGAAAAGGCTGAGATATCCGAACTGTTTTTATCCACAGACTGTTTTTACTATGCGAATTGATAAATTTTTAAAGGTATCGCGCATCATAAAGCGGCGGACCGTCGCGAATGACGCCTGCGACAACGAGCATGTGAGCGTGAACGGCCGTCCCGCCAAAGCCTCATATGACGTCAAGGAAGGCGATATCATCGAGATACGCTTCGGAGAACGCGTTTTGAAGGTCCGCGTCGTCGACGTCAAGGAACACGCGGGCAAGGCTGAAGCCGGGTCGATGTATGAGGTGATAACCTGATCATGACATCGGAAGCCAGTTATGAAAGAAAACCTCAGGCGTGGCAGAACATATTTGTCCGCATCGCATCCGTCGCGGTCATACTGTTTCTCATCGGATCGATCATCAGGCTGAACGCAAAGGCCAACGATCTCGTGGAGCAGCGTGACGAGCTGGAAAAGCAGGTAAATGATTACGCCGAAGAGGTTGAAGAGCTTGAGGATCAGCTCGCGAGACCCTATGATGATGAGTATATCAAGAATGTGGCGAGAGAGAAGCTCGGCCTTCGCATGCCGGATGAGATAATATTCTACAACGAACTTATAAAATAAAACCCGTATGAGATGTGATATACTTATAATCGGAGCCGGACCGGCCGGACTTACCGCCGCCATGTATTCCGCCCGCGCCAATATGAAGACCGTCGTCGCCGAGAAGCTGGCCTCCGGAGGTCAGCTCGCCCAGATCCCGGTGATCGAGAATTATCCCGGCGCAGGGAAGATCGGCGGATTCGATCTCGCCGAGCAGTTCAAAGCTCAGGCGGTCAGGCTCGGCGCCGAGATCATATCGGCTGCCGTTCTCGATATCGAGCCGCTTGAAAGCGGCCGTTTCAATGTCAGGACATCCGGCGAGAGCATAGACGCGGGAGCCGTCATAATAGCGACAGGCGCCAAAAAGTCAAAGCTCGGCATCGAGGGCGAGAAGGAGCTCACCGGCTCCGGCGTTTCGTACTGCGCCACCTGCGACGGCAATTTCTTCAAGGGTCTCGATACGGCCGTCATCGGCGGCACTCCCACAGCGCTCGAGGACGCGATATATCTGTCCGCACTCTGCGGAAAGGTCTACCTCATTTACAGATCGTCGGAGGATATAGACAAGGCAAAGGCTGAGGGCGAGATCCCGGATAATATCGTTCTGATGCCCGATACGGTTGCCACAAAGATAAACGGCATGTTCTCGGTCGAAGGTCTCGACGTCTCTCATAAGGACGGTCAAAACGAGACTCTCGCCGTATCCGGCGTGTTCGTCTCGATCGGGACAGAGCCGGTTGTCGGTTTCGCTCCGAGCGGCGTCAGGCTCGATTCAAAGGGATATATCATAACGAATGATCTCGCGACAGACGTCCCCGGCATTTTCGCCGCGGGAGACGTTGTAAGCGGAAATATGAAGCAGGTCGTCGTCGCCGCGTCGGACGGTGCGAAAGCCTCCGAGAAGGCAAGGCTGTACGCGAAAAAGCACAGAGCGTAAGAAATAAAGCTATGGTGATAAAGAACGCCGAGATCCATACGATGGAAGAGGGCTTCCGCGTGATCGGCAGCGGATGGATTGAATTTGACGGCGGTGTGATCCGTGCGCTGGGTGAGGGAGATTATACCGGATCCGACAGTGACGAAATCGACGCCGGAGGGGCCGGGCTTTATCCAGGCTTTATCGACGGGCATTCGCATATCGGCATTATCGAGGATTCCCTTACTTTTGAAGGAGACGACGTGAACGAGATGACCGATCCCGTCACGCCGTATCTCCGTGCGATAGACTGCATCAACCCCTATGACAGGGCTTTCAGGGAGGCATACGAAGGCGGCGTCACATGCGTCGCCGCCGGGCCGGGATCGGCGAATCCGATCGGCGGCCAGTTCGCCTGCATAAAGACCTGCGGAAGACGGATCGACGATATGATCGTCAAAGCGCCGGTCTCGATGAAGATGGCTATGGGAGAAAACCCTAAGCGGGTGTATCACGATAAGGGGCGGACTCCCGAGACGAGGATGGCAACCGCCGCTGTCATACGCGAAGCGCTGTTCAAGGCGAAAAGATACGCCGGGGACGATAAGCCGGCTTTCGATTTCAGATGCGAAGCACTGAAGCCTGTCATAAACGGTGAGCTTACCGTGCATATCCATTCTCACCGCGCCGACGATATCTTCACCGCGATAAGGATATGCAAAGAATTCAGCCTTGATTATGTGATCGTTCACTGCACAGAAGGGCATCTCATAGCCGATTATCTCGCCGCGGAGCATGTGCGGGCGTTTGTCGGACCGAATCTCACCGACCGCTCAAAGCCCGAGCTCGCGAACTCCACCTTCGCCAACGCCGGTATCCTCGACAAAGCAGGAGTCCTGATCGGGCTCACCGTCGACCATCCGGTAACGCCGCTCCAGTATCTCCCGATCTGCGCCGGATACGCGAGGAAAGCGGGACTGAGCGATGACTCGGCTCTCGCCTCGATAACGATCAACCCGGCGAAGATACTCGGCGTGGACGACAGGGTGGGATCCCTGAAACCAGGAAAGGACGCCGATTTCTCCATTATCGAAGGCGACCCGCTCGACGTTAAGGGCTGTGTCAGAAGCGTCTGGATAAACGGATCGCAGGTAAAATAAAAAATAGGATTTATAATTTTCCGGATATATTTCACACATGGAAAAGAAAGCCGATCTCAGAATCGTGCTGATACTGCTTGCCGTCGCCTGCGCGGCGCTCGCGGGAATAGCGATTTACTTCCATTATCTTTACAGAGCCGATCAGGCGGCGTATGACGATTACAGGATCCGCGCCGAATCCCAAATCGACTATCTGACGTCCGATCCCGAGAACCTCGCGGGGCAGATAACCGCTCTGCAGAATGAGTATCAGCGGCTGACCGATGAAAAGGCGTCACTTGAGCGTGAGCTCGAGGTCTACCGTCTGTCAGCCGAACAGGGAATAGACGTGCGCGAGGCTCTTGAAAGCCAGCTGTCCGATTACAGCGGTCAGATAACCGAAAAGGACGAGCGGATAAAGGAGCTTGAATCGCAGATCGCCGATAAGGACAGTGAGCTTGCCGAGATATCCAAGAAGCTCACAGCCGCCGAAGACGGACTCGAGCATCTGAAGGAGCTATACTCGCAGCAGGCGGTGTTTGACGTAAACGCTCAGTATGACCTCGTCAACAATCTCATATGGCTATTGAGGAATCCTCCGACATATACGGTCGAGATCGACGGAGAGCCGGAAACCGATGAAGAGGGCGAGCCGGTTCTCGACGAGGAAGGAAATCCCGTCATACCGAAGATAACGAAAACATACTCTTATTCGATATCTCTGTATTACGAGGATCTTCTGTCGGGCCATAAATTCAGCTGGAACGCCGATACCTCGTGGCATACCGCGTCACTTATAAAGCTGCCGTTCACTCTGTCGGTGCTTGAGGCGGCGTCGGATTACGCCGAAGCGCATCCGGAGGAATACGCGGCCATGATGGCGGCGTATGAGGAGTATAAGGCGGGTCTGGGACAGGAGATAACCGAAGCCGAGCTCCCGCCTGCTGACGACATCGCCGCGGAGGACGCTGAAACGCAGCCTGAAACGCAGGAGGGCGACGGCGCCGCCGAGCCGGAGATCCCGGTGATCCAGCTGTATCAGGGGACTGATTATCCGTATGACTTCAACAGGGAGTTCGCTTACTTCGCGTCGCAGTCATGGCAGGCCGGAAGCGGAAAGATACAGAATGCCGCCGACGGAACGGTGTATACCATGGCCGAGCTGTTCCAGTATCTCCTTCTTTACAGCGACAACGTGGCGTATTATCAGCTGAAGGAGGCTTATGACACCGTCCTTCAGCGCGACCTTGTGTCAAGACTCGGGCTTGACGCCATGTCGAAATCACTCGCGCAGATATCCGCCCGTGACGGCGGAAAGATCCTCCGCGAAACATATGAGTTTTTATCGTCGAACAGGACATATTCCGAATTTATGTACGACGCGATGATAAATTCCGGGCACCGCGTCATGATATGCTCCGCCGTGTCGCCGACGACAGTCGCGCATAAGTACGGCTGGGACAGGGGGACGTATCACGATATGGGCATAGTGTATGACGAGCATCCGTATACCCTTACCGTCCTCACGAATATGGACTCCGGCAGCGGTTCAATCAACAACTATATCCAGCAGGTCATCAAGGCCGTCGAAGCGATCCATAAGAGTATGTACTGATTTCTGTAAGTTCCAGGTTTCCATCTGAATCCAAGCATATTTATTTAATAAGCCAATTGATTTATATAGGAGGATTCTTATGTTTTCCCGCAGAGCTCTTAAGATTTCATTAGTGTGCGCGCTGACGCTGTCAAACTTTCTTGTATTTGCAGGATGCGGCGAAAGCGCTGATTCCGCTCCGGCGTCGACCACAGCTGCGGCTGCCGAAACGACCGGATCACCCACCGGTGAAACGATGAGTTAAGACGATCTTCGCAACGCCGAGCTTGAAAAGATCAAGCCTGATTTCGGCGAGGTCGATATGGGCGGGACGAACTTCACCATACTCACAAATAACTGGAATGCCGCCGATTCGTTCGCCATGCGCAACGAGATATTTGTCGACGAACTCAACGGCGAGCCGATAAACGACGCTATTTATAACCGAAACCTGTATGTAATGGAAAAGTACAACTGCAGCATTACCCATGTCAACATGGATAACGTCGAGCAGTCCAACAGCAAGGTTAAAAAATCGGTAAAAGCCGCCGACGGAGCATATGATGTCTTCTTCGTCCGCCATCACTTCTATCATTCTCTCGGCGCTGACGGGTATATAATCGATCTGTACGGAATGCCGAATCTTGATCTTACCGCGCCGTACTGGGATCAGAACTCGCCTAAGAATTATTCGCTCTGCAATAAGCTTTTCTGCGTCGATTCGGACATCTCTATCTGCGATAAGGATTCTACCGCGGCCATGGTCTTCAACAAAAAGCTCGCCGAGGATTTCGGTCTCGAGGATGTCTACGGCGTGGTGGATGACTATCGCTGGACGATAGACAAGATGGGCTCGATGGCAAAGGACGTGACATCAGACATCAACGGCGACGGCGTTCTTGACCAGTACGACCGCTACGGTATCTATTACGAGCGGGATACGATGCTCGCCTTCCTCAGCTCAGGCGGTTACGCCCTTGCGTTGAAGGATGAGGATGATATCCCGTATATGACCTTCGACAACGAGAGCGTGCTCACTATCCTGAATGATATGGCCGACGTCCTCTACGACGGTACTCTTTCGTGGAACACCATGTACTGGGAGTCCAACGGCGGCGAAGACTTCAACGATGTCAAGAATCGCAATTTCAGCAACGATATGGCGCTCTTTATGTGGGTCCGCATCGACAACACCCATTATCTGCGCGACATGATCTCCGATTTCGGCATAATACCTTGTCCGAAATGGAAGGAAGAACAGCAGGAATACCGCGGATGGATCAACGCGTGGACCAGCGTTTCGCTCAGCGTGCCGAACAATCCTGATGCTGAAAAGATGGAGAATCTCGGCATAATGCTCTCCGACTGGGCATGGGTTTCAACGAAGATGCTCAAGCCAGCATATTACGATACCGTGCTGAACACCAAGATCACGCGCGATGAGGAATCATCGCATATGCTGGATCTTATATTCAACAACCGCGTCAACGATATAGGCGCCAAAGCCATGTTCGGCGGAGCGCAGGATTTTATCTATATGTCCATGACAAACGACCGCGATTTCACATCAAAGTTCGCCAAATACGCCTCAAAAGCGCAGAAGGATATAGATAAGCTCGTTGCAAAGATAGAAGAGCTCGGATAAATAAATACAGCCGGCAGGATCAACTGCCGGCTGTTTCATTAATCAGAATGCTATCGTCGGTATCTCGTTCGCCTTTTCGTCTGTCGGCTGGAGCTTTCCGAGAGCGATGTCATAAAGCTCAAGATTTGTCTGGCGTATCCCCTCGACGAACTCGTCATACGGACGGTCGCAGACGTCGACGAGACCGATCTGATAGTTCTCACCGTCGAAACGCCCGAGATACGCCTGATCGTTGAGTGTGAAATAATGCGCTCCGACGCAGTACGGATGAGCCGCGGCTCTGTGCATGTAATACCTGTACGCCTTTCCGCGCTCGGTCTGCGAAGTGACGGCTCTGAGGCCTGTGGCGTCAAGTCCTCTGTCGAGAGCTCCGAAGTGAAATTCGCCGATGATGAGAGGTTTCTTTATCAGTCTGAGCGTGTTTTCTATCGCGTCTGTAGGATCCATCGAATAGCAGTTGAAGCTGTAAACATCGAAGAACTCGCTTCCGGACGCGAGAGCCGGACTTGAGAGCCATGCCCAGCGGACCCCGAGATTCAGATGGTTCGGATCGACATTTTTGACGGCTTTCGCCGGGATCTCGACATATCTGCGGATAAGCTCGCATGTGAAATCAAACAGATCTTTTTTCGCCGTATCGTTGAATGTCCCGAACCTGTCTTTTTCATCGAGCTCGTCAAAGGATATATAGTTTCTTTCCCAAGCTGCGTTCAGACTGTCTATATCTGTATATTTCCCGCGAAGCCGCTTGATCAGCTCATCTCTCGAACTCATTCTGACATCCGAATTCAGGAGCATGATGCCGAGGTTTATATCATTTACAAACGCGAATTCCGGCTCATTTCTCATGAAGTATCCGATTAGCGCCGGATCATCTGCTCTGTCGGCGATCTGAGCCGCCCATCTTTCGGCGGATGACGAGAACTCATCGGAAAAAACGTCCGGGAAGTCGCGGAATATGTGCTTTTCGGTGTCGGGATATCCTTTGAAAATATATACATACGGCTGCTTCTCACGGTCGATATAGCCGTAATCGGACCATGCGCCTATTGTGTTGAAGCCCCAGTGCTCGAAGCGCCGTCTGGTAAGATCGGCCCAGGTATTGTACCAGTCGTCTCCGTAGCTTAGCCAGAGATTGTGCCTGTGCCATGAGAAGAAGTTCTCTCTCGCCCATCCGGGCTCATCCTCGGGCGGAAGATCGCGGCAGAGCTGCTTTATCCCGGCGATGTTCGCATCTCCGTCGATGCCGACGCAGTCTAGGCCGACCGATATGAAGGCGCAGCCGTCGGGATCGACGAGCCACCACCGACGTCCGTCGTACTCGGTACGGAAGAACCCGGTCGCACCGAAGGTTATCTCCCTGCATCCTCCCCAGCGGTCCCTGTTTGATATGGGATCATAGGGCTTGTTTAATTCTTCGGCGGCGAACTGCTTTAAAGCGGCGATCCCCTTGGTCCTTCCCGGCCAGTCTGAGAAGCCCTTCTGCCCCAGAGCGTCGACCATCCTTTTTTCCGGCACGGGATAATCGGGCTCGGTATCCGATATATACATATCATGTATCGTCAGGTTTACCGGAGCCGGAGTGTTCGAGACGGAGATCGAGAACCCGCACAGCTCTTCGAGCTTTACAGGCGTCCCCTGAGTCACCGTTTTCAGCTTTCCGGGAGTCCTCGGAAGAAACAGCCTTTCGCCGTTCAGGATCGAGAAGGGAAGCGCGATACGGGTTTTAAGATTCGGGAGCACGCCCATCTTGAAAGAAATGCTCTTTTCCCCGACATCACGGAACGTCCATGTGAAAGCCGTGGCGTAGCTGCTTCCCGCGGTGATGTCAGCCACTATCCAGCGATCCGATCCTATCCCGACACCGAAGAATGTCCCTGTCTCGAAAGACGCTTCAAGGATCCCCCCGGTACACGGGAAAAGAAAACCGCCCGCTGAGGCTGACGCGCCGCTGACACGCAGCGAACCGATATCTATTTGTGTGACCGTCTGACGCTCGGAATTGTTCATTATGCACCTCGGAATCGGATATTGTTTTTTTATGATTGTTTATTCTGACAAAATATCAAAAACCACTTGACACGGACGGTGATTTGTGGTATAATATATAACGTCAACGAGAGAAGACAACACCTGCGGGGGTGTAGCTCATTTGGGAGAGCGTATGACTGGCAGTCATAAGGTAAGGGGTTCGATCCCCCTCATCTCCACCAGAAACCGACGGCAATCGTCGGTTTTATTTATTTCATTATATCACATTATCGTTTGTTTGTCAAGCCGGAAAATTATCCGATGATGGATCGAATAATATGAAAACCATAAACAAACTGATTTGCGCCGCCGCGTCGGCTGAATTATGTCTTTCAATGTATCTGCCATCCGCCGCCGAAAGTTCGAGATGGGTGCTGTACAGCGATATCAAAGCGTATATATCCGGCAGCCTCATTCAGTCGTATAATATAGACGGAGACACATATATTCGCGCGGAGGATCTTGTCGATTACGGCTTTGAAGTCATCTGGAACGGCGATGAGCGTACGCTCGACATATACAGAGCGGTGGATGACAGCGGATATGAGATCGAGCCGGATGCACCGGAATATACTGTCGGTTCCGCTCTCGGAAAGCCCGGAGACAGATACAAGACGGTCGCCGAGACCGATATCATTACCAGCGTCTGCGGGAATATGGTCGAGGGATTGAATCTTGACGGTGAGACGATAATCCAGTTTGATGAGCTCAAGGACTTTGGAAAGGTTGTATGGGACGGCGACAGCCGATCTATCAGCCTTGAATTCGGAAACGCAGCTGACATCGCGGTCAGCTCTATGATCCGCGATATCGAAAGCTGGACTGAACTCGGCGGCAAGGGCAGTTATTATAAGCTCTATGAGAATGATTTCGGTACCCTGATATTCACGCATTACACCGGAACGCCTCACGGGAGCGCCAGTTCCATGTCTTTCTTCAAACGCAGCGGGAAACGTCTCGACATTGAGGAGCTTCTTCCGCAGGTACATCATGGGGCGTCGGCTTATCTGCGGCCGACCGAGATCGGGTTTTCCGACGGAGGCAGGGTCCTGTCGTTCGTAACCCCGATATATGAGGATATCGGTGATGAAAGGGTATTTCACGGGGATAATCTCTGCGAGATCGATCTGATAGACGGAATACTGCTCGGTATGACTCCTGTTTTGGAAAATTAACATAAAAGCAAAGAATGACGGCTGATATTCTGATATAATAATATAAATATTTTCTTCTTCTATGAAACGGAAGGAGTAGTCCTTTAAGCGGCGGACAGAGAGGATCGCGGATGCTGTGAGCGGTCCCGCAGGCGAAGGATGAAGGTCGTCCGTGAGAGGAAGCGCGTACCGCGCGTTACAGCGGAACTTCATTATATACTAATATAATGAACAGAGCTGCGCGGACCGTTGTCCGCGAAGCCGGGTGGTACCGCGTATTAAAGCGTCCTGGCATTTTATATGCCGAGGCGTTTTTTTGATTTCAATTTATTGAGGTATAGCCATGAGAGAACTGTCAAAAACCTACGATCCCAAGGATATCGAGAATCGTTTATACGAGACATGGGTCGAGCGCGGGTATTTCCACGCCGTTCCCGACAAGACCAAGCGCCCGTTCTCGGTCGTGATCCCGCCGCCGAACGTAACCGGTCAGCTGCACATGGGACACGCGCTGAACAACACCCTGCAGGACATCATCGTCCGCACCAAACGTATGCAGGGCTACAATGTCAGCTGGATCCCCGGCACCGATCACGCCGGCATTGCCACGCAGATCAAGGTTGAGCAGAATCTCCGCGAGGAGAAGGGACTCACCAGACATGACATCGGCAGAGAGGAATTCCTCAAGCTTGTCTGGCAGTGGAAGGAAAAATACGGCGGACGCATAATCGAACAGCTCAAAAAGCTCGGATCGTCCTGTGACTGGGACCGTGAAGCCTTCACGATGAACCCGTCCCTTTCCGCCGCCGTCAAGAAGACATTTGTCGAGCTTTACAACAAGGGGCTCATCTATCAGGGCTTCCGCATCATTAACTGGTGCCCGAGCTGCAACACCGCCATCTCCGACGCCGAGGTAGATTACAAGGAGCTCGACGGTTCGTTCTGGTATTTCAATTATCCGGTAAAGGACGAGCCCGGCAGGTTCGTTACCATAGCCACCACCCGTCCCGAGACGATGCTCGGCGATACCGCCGTCGCCGTCAATCCCGACGATGAGAGGTATAAGGATATCGTCGGCAAGATGCTGATACTCCCGCTCGTCGGACGCGAGATCCCTGTCGTAGCGGACGAATATGTCGACAAGGAATTCGGTACCGGCTGCGTGAAGATCACCCCCGGTCACGACCCGAACGACTTCGAGGTCGGAGCCCGTCATAACCTTGAGACGATAATCGTTCTTGACGGAAACGGCAGGATAAACGAGAACGGCGGCAAATATCAGGGTATGGACCGATACGAGGCGAGAAAAGCCATCGTAAATGAGCTAAAGGAGCTCGGGCTTCTGGTGAAAATCGAGAAGCACACTCATAATGTCGCCCACTGCTACCGCTGTGGGACCACTCTTGAGCCGATGGCTTCAAAGCAGTGGTTCGTCAAGATGCCTCCGCTCGCCGAGCCTGCCATCGACGTGGTGAAAAAGGGCGAGATCCGCTTCATCCCCGACCGCTTCTCAAAGATCTACCTCAACTGGATGGAGAACATCCACGACTGGTGCATCAGCCGTCAGCTCTGGTGGGGACACAGGATCCCGGCCTACTACTGCGGCAAATGCGGTCATATGACCGTTTCCGAGACGGATGTCAAGGTCTGCCCAGAGTGCGGCTCGGAAGATATCACGCAGGATCCCGACGTGCTCGATACATGGTTCTCGTCGGCTCTCTGGCCGTTCTCGACTCTCGGATGGCCGGAAAAGACCGAGGATCTTGAGTATTTCTATCCCACGAGCGTTCTTGTGACTGCCTATGATATCATCACCTTCTGGGTGTCGAAAATGATTTTCATGGGTCTCGAAAATACGGAACAAATCCCGTTCCCCGACGTCTTTATACATGGACTGGTGAGAGACGCGCAGGGAAGAAAGATGTCGAAGAGTCTCGGCAACGGCATCGACCCGCTTGAAGTCATCGACAAATACGGCGCCGACGCGCTTCGCTTCGCTCTCGCCACCGGAAACGCCCCCGGCAATGACATGCGCTTCTCATATGAGAAGATGGATGCCGCGCGCAACTTCAACAACAAGATCTGGAACGCCGCCCGCTTCGTCATGATGAATCTCTCGGATGAGCTCGAGACGGCGGAGCTTCCGGACAGATCGAAGCTGAAGCTCGAGGATAAGTGGGTGCTCTCGCAGTACAACCGTCTCGTCTCCGAGGTCACATACAACATCGAGCATTACGAGCTCGGCATAGCCCTCGACAAGCTTTATGACTTCATCTGGAACGTCTTCTGCGACTGGTATATCGAGCTTCTTAAGCCGAGACTTGCCGCCGGTGATATCGACGCGCAGAAATGCATCAGCTACGTGCTGTCGAACACCCTGAAGCTGCTTCATCCGTATATGCCGTTCATCACCGAGGAGATATGGCTCAGCCTGCCTCATGACGGCGACAGCATAATGATCAGCCCTTATCCGACCTATGACGCTTCACTTGATTTCCCGGAGGACGAGGTCGAGATGAGCCGTGTCATCGCCGCGATCAGAGCGATCCGCAACCGCCGAGCCGAGATGAACGTCGCTCCGAGCCGCAAGACGAAGCTGATCATCGTTACCCAGTTCACCGATACGTTCAACAGCGATACAGCCGCATTCTTCTCAAGGCTAGCTTCAGCCTCCGGCATAGAGGTCAAAGCCGAATACAGCGATCCCGACGCCGTTCAGATAGTGACCGACAGCGCCACCATCTTCATCCCGCTCGCCGATATGATCGACTTCGAGGCGGAGAGAGCGCGACTGAACAAGGAAAAGACTCAGATCGTTCAGGAGATAGATCGGTTCGAGAAGAAGCTGTCGAATGAGAGCTTTGTCGCAAAGGCTCCGGCAAACGTCGTCGACGCCGAGCGCGGAAAGCTCGCCGCCGCTAAGGACAAGCTCGCCGGCATAGAAAACGCTCTGTCGAAGCTGAATTGACCTGATCACGCGCGGTGATCCGGGGGGATTATCGTAAAACCGAATAAACTGTATATAAAACGGGAGGGAAATTTATGAGAAAAACTCGACTCGCCGCGCTGATTTCAGCAGCGCTGATGCTGATCCTGACGCTCGGAGCATGCGGCGCTTCCGACTCAGGGGGAAGCTATTACGCCGAATCGCCGGAAGCCTTTTATGACGGTGATTATAACTATTACAGCTATGAGGAGCCCGTGGAAACAAAAGCCGCAATGGCCGCCGCTGAGGCTCCGTCAGAGGAGGCTGCTCTCGCGTCGGGCATGAGCTCAGCCGCGCCGGTAAACACCGATCCGAACAGAAAGATCGTCTATACCGTAAATCTCGACCTTGAAACAAGAGATTTCGATAGCGCTGCCGATCAGGTATACGGCATATGCTCGGGGCTCGGAGGGTATGTCGAGTCTTCGTATGTGTCCGGAAGCTCTCTGAACAATTCGGGCGGCTATTCATACCGGTACGCGAGCTTCACCCTCCGCGTCCCCGTCCAGAATCTTGACAAGGCGGTAGGTGAGTTCGAGAACTCGTTCAACGTCGTGTCGAGCAACCGTTCGAGCGATGATATCACATCATCCTATTACGACGTTGACGCCCGTCTGAAATCGCTTGCCGAGGAGGAGCAGCGTCTTCTTGAGATGCTTGAAAACGCCGATGAGCTCCAGTATATGATCCAGATAGAGGACAAGCTGTCGGAGATCAGGTATCAGATCGAGAATTACTACTCCCGTCTCCAGCGGATGGACAGTTCGGTAAGCTACTCCACGCTGAATATCACGATAAACGAGGTCCACAACTATAATGTCGTTACCCATCCGATCAGCTTCGGCGAACGGATCAGAACGGCGTTCGTGGATTCATGGGCCGGATTCGCGTCTGGGGTTCAGGACTTCTGTGTCTGGTTCGTAGAAGCGTTCCCGACTCTGATAGTCTGGGCGGTCATCATAGCGTTGATCGTAATAATCATCCGCGCCGTTATAAGACACCGCAGAAAGAAGAAAAAGAGCATGCCGTACCCGATGCCTTATCCTCAGGCGGCTCCCGCCACGGCGCAGCCGTCAGCCGATACGGCGGACAGCGTTAAGAGCGAAAGTTCTGACAGCGCGAAATAATCTCAAAATCTCCCGCTCATGCGGGAGATTTTATATAAACAGGTTGAAATACATGGATCTTGGTGATATAATAGATTCAGGATCAACTATATATCTGAAAGGCGGATCAATATGCATTTCGTACACACAAACCACGGCACCTGTTCCCGGAGCGTTGAATTTGATCTCGATTCCGATCATGTCATCAGCAACGTGAAATATGACGGCGGCTGCAACGGGAATCTCAAGGGTATAGCTCATCTCGCCGAAGGCATGAAGGCGGAGGATTTCATCGAGCGCTGCAAGGGCATAAAATGCGGTTTCAAGGATACGTCATGTCCCGATCAGCTCGCAGAAGCTCTTAAGGAAGCCCTGAAATCGGCATGAGAAGAAAAGCGCGCCGTGTGAGGCTGGCGTCACTTCTGACTGCCGCCGTTATTTCGGTAACGTCCGGCTGCGCGTCAACCGGCGGGAATACAGAAGATACGACATATGTACCCGTGGAAAAGGTCATGGAAATTGCAGAAACAGCCGCGGAAACCAGCGCGCCGACTAAGCGCGTGTATTACGTCCCGGCATATGATTTCGATGAGTCGGCAAAATCCGCACACGCGGTGGCGGAAGGTGAAATATACGGCGTCAGATGCTCAGTCACGGCGCCTTTTGACCGTTTCACCTACTGTATACCGACATGGCAGACATCAGGGTCGCAGGCTGTTCTCGCGCTTTATAAATGGAACGACGATTATGACAGGATGATCGCCGACGGACCGATCGCTGAAAAGCTTTTCAGCGATCTTGTCGACTGTGACGAGAATACCATAGTGTTCGACGAGATGCCGCCGGGAGAGTATCTCTTCGCGATAAAGGATACCGTCGGTCCGGCAGGGACATGGGTATTTCCGGGCAGCGCGTCAGAAGGATGCATATTCGACACAGGTCTGTTTTCCGAAGGCGATCTGCAGCTGGATATCGGATTCACCGAAAAAAGAGATTCATATTTTGAAGAGGTAAAGCTGATGAATGAGATAGACGGCAGCCACACCGCTCCGGCGGAGTATGTCACCCCCGCGGATGATATACTGAACGTAAGGGACGCCATGCCCGATACATGGGCGGCGATCGACGGTCTCGGCAGATATGTGTCCATGAACGACACGACGGGAGACAAAAAAGACGACAAGATCGTAGCCATGTTCTACTGGGACTGGCACAACTCCGACGACGGCTCCCCGCTCAACGTGACCGAATTCATGAAGGAGCATCCGGAGATCAGGAACGATTACAACAGCGAATACTGGCCGAAAGGAGCGACAAGATATTTCTGGGACGAGCCTGTCTACGGATATTACCTTACAACGGACGAATGGGTGATCCGCCGTCAGGCGGAGCTTCTCGCTGCCGCCGGAGTCGACGTCATCTTCATGGACAATACCAACGGGACGGCGACATGGCGCAACAGCTATCTCAAAATATACGAGGTGTTCGAGCAGGCAAGGAAGGACGGAGTGAATGTCCCGAAGATATCCTTCATGCTCCCGTTCGCGCCGGGCGAGAACACGGCCGTGCAGCTGAAATCCCTTTATACCGATATCTACCGTCCGGGGAGATATCATGATCTCTGGTTCTACCTCGACGGCAAGCCGATGGTCATGGCGTATCGCAGCTCGCTTACCAAACGGGGCATAGACCCGCTTGAAAAGGAGATATATGACTTCTTCACCTTCCGCGCCGGAGAGCCGGTCTACAACGCGAAGGACTATCACGCGAGAGCTTCTGGGACCGAGAGATGGGGATGGCTGTCAACAACGCCTCAGGCCTTGTATTACAGCTCCGCCGATCATGAGCATGTCGAGATGACTACCGTCGGCGTCGCTCAGAACTGGTCGGCTGAAAAGGGACTGACGGCGATGAACGGAGAGAACATCTTCGGCAGACACTATACCTCAGACGGTTATGACGTCAGAGAGGACGCCAAGCTTTACGGCGCCAATTTCGCCGAGCAGTGGGAATACGCCATATCGAAGGATCCGAGGATTGTATTCGTGACCGGATGGAACGAATGGAACGCCGGAAGATATGAGTCCTGGCCTCCGACCGACGCAGCGGTCGAGAACGCTTTCCCGGATGAATACGATGAGACATACAGCCGCGATATCGAGCCGACAAAGGGAGATCTTAAGGATCATTACTATTATCAGCTCGTCGATTATGTCAGAAAATTCAAGGGAAGCAGAGCCGTCCCGACTGCTACCGGTGAAAAGGCGATAGATATGAACGCCGATCCGGCTGCCGAATGGTCTGACGTCGGGCCGGAATTCATCGCGTATAAAAACAACACCGGCGACCGTGACGCCGCGGCGTACGGAGGCGTGCGACTTACCGACACCAGCGGAAGAAACGACATAATCGGAGCGAAGGCGGCAAGAGACGGGAAAAACTATTACTTCATGGTCGAATGCGCCGATGATATCACTCCATACACCGATAAAAACTGGATGCGTCTTTATATCGACTCGACGGATAACGGTCCTGACGGCTGGGAGAGCTTTGATTACATAGTAAATAAGACCTCGCCTTCTCAGGATAAGGCCATAGTCGAGCGCTTTACCGGAAGCGGCTTTGAGACGGAATATGTCGGTGAGGCCGAGTATAAGGTCACGGGGAGATATCTTGTGATAAAGATCCCGGCTGAAATGATAGGACGCATGGACACCGGCACCGGGCTTTCGTTCAAATGGAGCGACAACGTCGGGGACGGCGATATCATGAACTTCTATACCCAGGGAGACACGGCGCCGACGGGAAGATTCAAGTACGTCTATAAGATAGGCTGAAAGATCATAAATCACGCTGCATTAATCCCGGTATTGTCGGAGACGAAGATATGTCAGAAAAGATCGAAGAGCTGAAAAACATCATAAATGATTCGTCCGATATAGTATTCTTCGGGGGAGCGGGAGTCTCGACCGAGTCCGGTATACCGGACTTCCGTTCCTCGTCCGGGATATACAATATGAAAGGGCAGGTCATACCTCCTGAGGAGATCGTAAGCCACGGCTTTTTCATGGAGCATACCCGGGAATTCTATGATTTCTATAAAAAACACCTTGTATATCCCGACGCCGAACCCAATAAAGCGCATAAGGCCTTGGCGAAGCTCGAGGCGGACGGAAAGCTGTCAGCCGTCATCACGCAGAATATCGACGGACTCCACCAGAAGGCCGGATCGAAAAACGTGATAGAGCTGCACGGCTCGGTATATAGGAATTACTGTCTTGAATGCGGGAAAAGCTGTACTCTCGAATCTGTTCTTGCCGCGGACGGGATCCCGAGATGCTCATGCGGCGGCATCATACGGCCGGATGTGGTTTTATACGAGGAACAGCTTGACAACGATGTGATAATGAACGCGATTTCCGCGATAAGGTCAGCCGATACGCTCATAATTGGCGGGACGTCCCTCGCCGTCTATCCGGCGGCGGGGCTGATCTCTTATTTCAGCGGAAGTAAAATAGTCGTGATAAATAAATCACCGACTCCCGCTGATAAGAATGCCGATCTCGTGATTTCCGGTTCAATCGGTGAAATCCTCTCTGCGGCAGTCGAATGATATCAAAACAATGCAAATAATGACAAGAAAATACTATTGAAAAAACTCCGCTTTGAGTTTATAATATCATCTCAAAGAGCGAAAACAACAGGAGATGAAATGTGAAAACAAAAAAGGTCAGATATGCCGTCCTGATGATATCTGGCGTCATATTGCTGACGGTCGTTTTTTTCATCAATATAGTCACGGGATCGGTCAATATTCCGATCAAAGACGTTTTCAGCGCCTTCGGTTCATCCGAGAAGACGGTATATGACAGCATCATCACCGATATCAGGCTTCCTAGGGCTCTCGCGGCGCTGAGCGGCGGAGCGGCGCTCGCCGTATCCGGGATACTGCTTCAGATATTCTTCTCAAATCCGATAGTCGAGCCGTATGTCCTCGGCATATCATCGGGAGCCAGCCTTTTCACGGGCATGGTCTTGCTTGTGGGTTACAGGTTCGGTCTGGTGGCTCTGAATACCTGGGGGATGTTCGCCGGAGCGTTTGTCGGAGCGCTGATAATATCGTTCATCGTGGTCATAGCCTCGCAGTACATCAAAAATATCACGACACTGCTTATTATCGGCATGATGTTCGGATATGTATGCTCGGCCGCCATTTCTATCATGACGTCCTTCGCCGATAAGGAGCGTCTCGCCTCGTTCGTCATCTGGACGATGGGATCTTTCTCCGGCTTCAGATGGGATCAGGTAAGGCTGATGTATATAATCATCATCCCTCTGCTGATTTTCGCCTTCCTTCTGTCAAAGCAGCTGAATGTGATGCTGCTGGGCGAAGATTACGCGAGGTCGATGGGAATAGCCATAAAGCCGTTCAGAGCGCTGATCATTGGCGTATCAAGCCTTCTGTGCGCCGCAGTCACCGCGTTCGCCGGTCCGATCTCGTTTATCGGTCTCGCTGTGCCTCATATAGTGCGCCTGATGTTCGGAACCTCAAACAACAGGATAATCATCCCGGCCTCATGCATGTACGGCGCGGTTATGTCCGGACTGTGCGATCTCGCCGCGAGGATTCTTCTTCCCCCGTATGAGCTGCCGCTCGGCGCTATGACATCCGTAATAGGCGCGCCGATACTCGTGTTCCTGCTTCTTCATGACAAGGGAAGGGGAGCTAAGCTGTGAGCGGCGGCGTTGTACTGAAAACCGACTCTCTGAGTGTCGGCTATAAAGACAAGACGGTGCTGAGGGATATATTCCTCACCGTCGAAAAGGGAAGGATGATATGTCTCCTCGGTCCGAACGGAGCCGGTAAAAGCACGGTCCTTCATACGCTGGCAAGGCTGATCGAGCCTATCGGCGGAAGGATCGAGATGGAAGGCAGAGAGCTCGCCTCGATAAGCGTTGGTGAGCTGGCGAAAAAGATATCCGTCGTTCTGACAGGCAATAATCTGCCGGGACTTACTACCGTCAGGGAACTGGTCGCTATCGGAAGATCTCCTTACACCGGATTTTTCGGCAGACTTACCGAGAAAGACGAGGAGCTGATAGATAAATCGCTCCATTCAGTCGGAGCGTATGATCTCCGCGACAGATACTGTTCTGAGCTCAGCGACGGAGAAAAGCAGAAGATAATGATCGCGAGGGCTCTTGTGCAGCAGCCGCATCTTATCCTTCTCGACGAGCCGACGAGCCATCTCGATGTCAGCCGCAAGGTCGAGGTGATGAGGATCCTCAACAGGCTCGCGGCTGAAAACGGGATCGCCGTCGTCATGTCCATGCATGATATAGACCTTGCCGTGAAATGCAGCGATTATATCGTGCTCATCAAAAACGGATCAGTCAAAGCCGCCGGAACTCCAGAGGAGATCATAAAGCCGGGAGTCATCGATGAGCTGTACGATCTGAAAGGCGCCGGCTACGATGAGCAGACAGGCGCCGTCGAGCTTGCCGGAGGAAGCAGCCGGGATCTGTTCGTGTTCGGCAGAGCCGGGACCGCGACAGCGGTGATGAGAGCGGCGGCAAGGCTGGGTTTTGGCGTCGGATTTGGCGCGGCTGAGAGCTATGACATAGATGCTCATACCGCGAAGGCCGTATGCATCGATCATTTTATCCATGAGCACGGCGGCGAGTCATTCGAATCACTTTATGAAAAGACTGCGGATGCAGCCATCGGATACCGGCTGGCCGTCGATTCCGGATTTCCGATGTCTGACGGCGACGGTCTCATGAAGGCTGTAAGAGAAGCCGAAAAAAGAGGTCTGCGCGTCATCGGACGGCAGGAATACTCATCGATCGAAGAGCTGATTAAAAAAATCAAATCACAATAACCCATTCAGAGGAGGAATCCAAAATGAGATTAATGAGAATCACCCGCGCGGCGGCGCTGATACTCGCCCTGCTTATGACGGCGATCTCGTTTGCCGCATGCGGAGGCTCAAAGGAAATCAAAGGTCTTGACGCCGAATTCACGGCCAATTTCAAGATCGAGCAGCTCGGCGACGGCATAAAGCGCGTCACCGACGGCGAGGGACGCGAGCTGATACTCGTTCCGAAGGCCAACGGAGAGGTTCCTGCCGAATACAGCGACAAGATAGTTATCCGCACGCCGGTAGAGCGCGCCGTAATGCTCTCCACCACACAGGTATGCTGCCTGAGAGCCGCCGGCGATGACTCCATCTGGGATTCGCTTGCCGCCGTCAGCGCCGACGCCTATTCGTTCTCCAATATTCCCGAGGTCGTATCCCGCATGGAATCCGGGAAGATAATCAATGTAAGCGGCGATATGGGAGATCCTGACTACGAGCAGCTTACCGCTCTCAACCCCGATCTTGTCTTCGTTTACACCGGACCGTATCCGCAGACCGGAGTTATCGAGAAGCTGACCGAGCTCGGCATCAGCTACGCCGTCGACAACGAATATATCGAGACCACCGCTCTCGCGAGAATGGAATGGCTCAAGTTCGTTCTCACCTTCTTTGAGAAAGATCAGGCCGCGGCCGATTATGTCGACCGCGTAAAGAAGTCCTTTGCCGAAACCGAAAAGATCATCGCCGAAGCCGAGGCCCCGTCGATAGCCATGGGATATATCTGGGACGGCACCGTCATCGCGACTGACGGCGCTGGATGGCTCGCCGGTCTCGTCGAGCGCGCGAAGGGTAATTACCTGCAGAAGGATCTTAGCTCCGACGCGCTTTATATCTCGGTTGAGGATTTCCTCGTCTCGGCCAGCCAGGCGGATATAATCCTCTACACCTCGACGCCGAGCTTTATGCCGGGCAAGGCCAGCCTGTATGAGATGGCTCCGCTCATGGCCGATACTCCCGCCGCTCAGAACAACAAGCTGTATGAGTACACAGACGCCTTCTGGATGAGCGTCGATCAGCCGGATGTCCTGTTCGCCGATATCGCTCAGCTCCTGCATCCCGAGCTATTTGAGGGCAGAACGATGACATACTTCACGCTGATGGCTGACTGAGGCAAAGAAAACAATAAAAACACAGCACTCAAGACACAATGTCTTGAGTGCTGTTGGTTTATGTAACGCTTAATAATCGTTTTTTATCTTTTCTCGCTGCAAAGATCGAGAACGTCGCTGAGCTTTGCCGTTGCCATCCTGACTATCGCGTCGCCCGCGCTGTGATAGATCCGCAGAGTATCTCCGACGACGAGCGCCGCGCATGGGAACAGCGCGTTTGTCCTCATGCCTTCCTCAGTTTCCCAGTAGCCCTCGGGCACCATGAGCGGCGTCTTCATCATGCCGACGATCTTTGACGGATCGTCTCTGTCAAGGATCATCGCGCCGATAGTGTATCGCTTCTGCCATCTGTCTTCCCAGCCGTTCTTTCCGCGGGAGGTGTCGAGATCGACGGCGTGATAGATGATGAGCCATCCTTTTTCGGTGAGTATCGGAGGAGCGCCGGGGCCGATTTTGTCGTTTGCAAACGGAACATCCTCGACAGCGAGAACGAGCTTTGAGTCTCCCCAGTATTTCAGATCGGGTGAATAAGACATCCAGAGATCGAATCTGTCCCTGCCCCTCGAGTAGACCGGCATAGGTCTTTCGAGACGGCAGTACAGACCGCCGATCTTCTCCGGGAACAGGACCATGTTGCGGTTGTCAGGCACGCTGAGGGATATCGGCTCATAACTTATGAAATCGTCGGTGACAAGCATGCCTCCGCGCACGCCGTGGCGGGTGTCCACGGCAAGGGTGACATAATACCTTCCGTCGAATTCGGTTATCCGCGGATCATAGCACCGTATCGACTCGCCCTCACCGAGCGTCGAGTCCCAGACATGACCGTCAAACACCGGCTCTGGCTTTACATCCCATTTAATCCCGTCGGAGCTTTCGGCGTAGCCGATGTTTGTCCCTTCAAGCTTATGCTCGTCGTACGACCCTATGTCATTTCGGAACAGCATTATGTACCTTCCGCGTGAATAGATTATCCCAGCGTTGAAGGTCAGCGCCGAACGGTATGGGACATCGTGACGGGAAAGGATCGTGTCCGGATACCGTGTTATTACCGGAGAGGTTTTGAAGATAGACTCGTCCATGAATGCTCCTTTCTGCTCGATGTGAAAAATATCGGATCAGCGGCTGATCGTCAGGTGTCGTTTTCCTCTTTGCCTTCTTTTCCGTCGCTGCCCTTATCATCATTCTTACGGCGGCTGCGGTAATCCTTGAGCTTTTTTCTGTAATGATCCTTGAGCTCGTCGATAATCTCGTTCATCTCGGCGTGCGTGAAGGTGTATTTAGTCCCGCAGAAGTGGCATACCGTCTCAAGATCGCCTTTCTCGTTCTTCTCGATATTGACCATATCGTTGAGACCGAGCGCGCGGAGACCCGAACGGAATCTTTCCTTCGTGCAGCTGCACTTGTAATACACGTCTATCGTGTCGAACAGATCATACTCGATCCCTTCAAGAACCATCCCGATGATCTCGATAGGGGTCCTGCCGTTTTCTATCATCATCGAGATGGAAGACAATGAGGTGACGTTCTTTTCTATACGCGCTATGGTATCTTCGGAAGCTCCCGGCATGAGCTGCAGGATATATCCTCCTCCGGCCGAGCAGATCGTGCGGTGAAGCTCATCCTTATCGTTTATGACCCTAACTCCTACCGCCACGACAGAAGGAGTCTGCTCGCTCGTCATCAGGTACTGCGTCAGATCGTCGCCGATTTCGCCGGTGATTATCGGAGAGATACCGACATAAGGTTCCTTCATTCCGATATCCTTGACGACGCTCATGGAGCCCTGACCGATGAGAGCGCCGACGTCGAGCTTCCCGTTGGGCTTTCTCGGGACATCGGCCTCCGGGTTCTGAATGTAGCCGCGGACATCGCCGTTATAATCGGCGGTCGATATGATCTCGCCGCAGGGTCCGTCGCCGTTGAAGCGGACGGTAACGGTATCAGTGCTGTTTTTCAGCATCGTGCCCATTATAGATGTGACGGTCATGACCCTGCCGAGGGCGGCGGCGGCAGTATTTGATGGCGAGCATATCTCGCATGCCTTGTCTATTATTCTGGTTGTGTCCGCGCAGATGATACGGGCTGTTCCGTCCCGGGTCATGGCTCTTACGAGCGGTGATTTTGTATTTTCAAATGTCATCTGAATCTCCGAAATGCAATGTATTTAAATTGTGATCAGGTCTCGATTCCCGCGAACTGAGTCATGTAAAGGTCGTAGTATGCGCCTTTCTGAGCCAGGAGCTCCTCGTGATTGCCGTGTTCGGCGATCTTTCCGTCGGCAAGCACGATGATCATGTCGGCGTCGCGTATCGTGGAAAGGCGGTGAGCGATAACGAGAGAGGTGCGGTTTTTCATCAGCTTGAGCATGGCCGACTGGATATTCATCTCGGTGCGGGTATCGACCGAGCTTGTCGCCTCGTCGAGAATGAGGATGTTCGGATCGGCCAGAACGGCTCTCGCGATGCTGAGCAGCTGCCGCTGACCAGCGGAGAGATTTCCGCCCGATTCACTGAGCTCTGTCTGATAGGTTTCCGGAAGACGCTCGATGAACTCGCTCGCGTTCGCGGTCGCCGCCGCGGTCCTGACCTCCTCATCTGACGCCTCGAGCCTGCCGTAGCGGATGTTCGCGCTTATGGTATCGCTGAACAGCACGGTGTCCTGAAGCACTATGGCTATGGCTTTTCTGATAGAATGGGGAGAATATTCACGGATGTCGACACCGTCGATCAGAATCTCGCCGCCGTCGATGTCGTAGAAGCGGGTGAGAAGATTGACGATCGTGGTCTTGCCCGAACCGGTTTTGCCGACGATGGCGATGGTCTGTCCCGCCTTTACCTCAAGATTGAAGTCCTTCAGCACCGGCTCGCCGGGAACATACGAGAAGTTTATATGCCTGAAGCTCAGATCGCCCTTGACCTTGGAGAGGTCGAGATCGGGCTTGCCTTTGCCGGACTCGATGTCTGCGTCGATTATATCGAACACACGCTCGGCTCCGGCGATAGCGGTGAGGATTGACGTGTACTGGTTCGCGATCTCGTTGATCGGGCGGGAAAGCTGCCTCGTGTACTGTATGAAGGCTGTTATGACGCCGATGGTGATCAGATTGTTAAGCGCGAGATATCCGCCCACGACGGCGACGAGCATGAATCCGATATTGCCTATGCAGTTCATTATCGGTCCCATGATGCCGCCGAATATATTTGCTTTGATAGCGGTATTCTTTAGGCTTCCGGCTATCTCGCTGAATTCGGCTGCCGCTTCGTCCTCATGTCCGTACGCGACGACGGTATGATAACCGGTGACCATCTCCTCAATCTGGGAGTTCAGCGATCCGAGCAGCCTCTGCTGACGGACGAAATACTTGCGCATTACCTTCGCCATCAGAGTCGATGTGACCATAGTAAGCGGTATCGAGATCATGGCCACAAGCGTCAGCACGGGGCTGTAATACACCATGATCGCTATAGTGCCGATGAGGGTTATCACCGCCGAGAAAAGCGAGGCTATCGACTGGCTTATGGTATTGGATATGTTTTCGACATCATTGGTCATGCGCGACATGATATCGCCGTGCTGATGGGTATCGGTATATTTGATCGGCAGATAGCATATCTTGCGGAAGAGATCGTTCCTCATCACGAAGACCGTCTTCTGCGAAAGATTAGCCGCGAAAATGCCCTGGAAGTATGTGAGCGCGGCAGATAACAGATACAGGCATGCCATCGTGATGAGGGTCGTTTTGAGAGACCCCGTGGACGGATCATGTATATTGTCAATGGCTTTGCCCTGAAGGGAAGGACCTACAAGATTGAGCAGAGTGATTATCATCATAACGATGATAAGACCGATGACGTATATCTTGTTTCTGCCGATATATGAGAACAGACGTTTCAGTGTCTTTCCCATATCCTTCGGCTTTTCCCTGACCATTCCGCCGCGTCCCGGACCTCTGCCTCTTCCGCCGTTTTTCTTTAGGAGCTCGTTGTCCTCTTCTTCGGTATGCTCGCGTGTGGCGTCTTCGATTTTTGAGGAGTGCGTCATGCGCGGAGGCTTCATTTCGTTTTCCGGTTTCTTCATCATATCAGCCATTACAGAGCCCCTCCTTCCGCGACAGCGGCTTCGGCGAGCCCTGCGATCTCGGCGTCTTCCTGTTTGTCCCTGATCTGTGAGTAATAGATATCTCTGTACGCCTCGCTTGTCTTCATAAGCTCGTCGTGGCTCCCGCAGGCGGCTATCGTGCCGTTGTCGATGACCGCGATACGGTCAGCCGTCATGACCGAAGCTATACGCTGAGCGATCATAATGACGGTAGTGCCTTTGAGCTCCTTTCTTATAGCCGAGCGCAGACGTGCCTCCGTGCCGAAGTCGAGCGCCGATGTGGAGTCGTCGAAGATGATTATCTCCGGCCGTCTTACGATGGCTCTCGCGATAGAGACTCTCTGCTTCTGTCCGCCGGACAGGGAAGCGCCCTGCTCGCCGATCTGTGAATTGTAGCCGTCTGTGAAGCCCTGGATAAATTCATCCGCCTGAGCGATCCTCGCCGCGTCTTGTACCTCTTCGTCCGTCGCCTCAGGCTTGCCCCATCTTATGTTTTCGCTTACGGTACCGCCGTAAAGCTCGCTTTTCTGCAGCACGTACGACATCTTCTCGCGAAGATCGACAAGATCGTATTCTTTCACATCGACGCCGTCGACCGTGACCGTGCCTTCGGTCGCGTCATAGAAACGCGGGATAAGGTTGACGAGCGATGTCTTTCCCGAGCCGGTGGCTCCGAGCACCGCTACGAATTCGCCCGGCTTTATGTCGAGATTGATGTCGTGGAGCACCGGGTTTCCCTTTGTGCCGGGATAACGGAAGGAAACGTTTTTAAAGGAGACGGCTCCGTTCTTGCCGGAATGCTCTGACGCTTTCACATCGCCGGATACGATGACTGGATCGCTCGCGAGCACCGCTTCGATACGGTCAAGCGAAGCCTTCGCTCTTGACAGCGACTGGAACATCATTGAAACCATCATCAGAGACATCAGGATCTGCGTGATGTATGTGATGGCTGCCATGATCTTTCCGACCTCGATATTTCCCGCCTGAACCTGCAGATTTCCGACGATGATGATGGCGATGACCGAGAAGTTCATGATAAGCGACATGATCGGCCCTATAAGAGCCATGAGCTTCTGGACCTTGATGGAGATATCGAAAAGATCCTTGTTTGCCTTCTCGAAACGCTCGATCTCATGTTCCTCGCGGACATAGGCCTTTACGACTCTCGCGCCGTTCACGTCTTCCTGAACGACTGAGTTTACCTTGTCGAGACGGCTCTGCACCTTCGAGAAAAGCGGCGCCGCCATCACGAGCATGATCGCAACGAGGACCATCTCGATCGGCATCGCGACGACGAGCACGACCGCGAAATTGACGTTCAGCGACAGCGCCATGACGATACCGCCGATGAAGTTCATAGGCGCGCGGATAAACATCCTCAGCGCCATGGACACGATATCCTGCACCATCGTAACGTCGTTCGTTAGTCTCGTCACGAGCGAGCCGGTAGTGAAATCGTCCGACTGCTCGATCGAAAGATGCATGACCTTATCGAAGAGAGCGTTTCTCAGGTCGCAGCTGAAGCTCTGAGCGGCGACCGAGCTGAAATATGAAGCGGCCATGCCGCATATTCCGCCGATGGCGACAAGGATGACCATCCTGAGGCCTATCGACCATATCATGCCTATATCGCCCTTGATAATTCCGTCATCGACGATATTCGACATCAGCGTCGGCTGGCTGAGATCAACGAATACCTCGCCGAGCATCATCAAAGGAGAGAGGAGCGCGAAGAACCAGTATTTTTTCAGGTATTTGATTATTGTCTTCATAACGTTTGTTTCCGCTCTTTATCTTTCACGATTGACGGAAAGATTGGATATCACGGTGTTAAGGATCTCGCAGAGCCTGATTTGATCATCGTCGGGGATACCGCTGAAAATCTCGGAGTCGATCCTTCTGACGGTGTTGTATATCCTGTCGTTGTACTCCTTTCCCTTATCGGTTATGAATACCAGCGTCTGTCTCAGGTCGTTTTTGTTTCTTTTGCGGATCACATAGCCTTCTTCCTCCATCTTATGGAGTGTGACGGAAACGGTCGGCGCTTTCAGATGTGAAAGTCTCGCCAATGTAAGCTGAGTGCATCCGTCGTTGAAATTCAGATGAAAGAGCAGGTTCCTGAAGCTGTCCTGAAGATTGTCTTCGGTCGACGAGCGTATGAGATCGTCGCACATCTTGTTTACGTCTCTTATAAGCATCATCGGAGATGCGGCGTCACCGTGACGTCCTGTCCCGATATTATCACCGTTTTTTCCCGGCTTGCGTTTTCTCATTTTTGCCTCCAGCAGTATTAGTTTAGAAACTAACTAAATATTATACAGCAAAAATATTAGCTTTTCAAGGTCAGAACAATAATGTAATAATAAATTAAATCCCAGTCAAAACAATCGCGGGTATTCAATAATATTATGTGAATCAATCGGGTTAAAAAAGTTTGCCGGTATGATGCATGAGTCAAACCTTTATTGACCTGATGATATGCGCAGCAGCAGTTTCCCGAATGTCGGTTATCCAAAGTCCTGTGTCCGTGATATATCCGCATGTCTCATTCAGATCATCGGGGAAGATTTCGATTTCTCTGCCGTTGCATACAATGGTTCTGTCACGGCTTTTGTCAATCGACAGGACAAATACGCCGCCGCCGCTCAGCAGGGTGTATATCTTTCGGATCGTTTGAGCCTTATCGCTGAAATGCATAAATGTAAGGGAAGAATAGACAACGTCAAATAGGGAGGCGAAGATATGATCCCTGAAATCGGCGTTTATCAGAGTTATATTGCCGAATCCGGAAAGATTTTCTCTCGCACGCATGACGGTTTTTTCGGATATATCAATACCGGTCAGATGCCTGCATCCCGATGCGGCTTTAGCGGCCAGCCGTCCGGTCCCGACGCCGATTTCAAGCACCGTTTTGTCCTCGGTAAGTGTCAGAAGATCGATGAAAATCTGACCGTCCCATCTGTCCATATATCTTCTCAGAGGCTCAGGGTCACGGAAGGGATCGTTGTTTTCATCTATAAGGGCATTATAATAGCTGTCGATCTCAGTTTTCATTGATTCATACCAGTGAAAGCGACTGAAAGAACTGAAAAAAACCAGATGTCAAGATGACAAATCTGGTTTCTCTCATGGTTGCGGAGAGGGGATTTGAACCACCTGACCTTTGGGTTATGAGCCCAACGAGCTACCGGACTGCTCCACTCCGCGATATATTGATTGTTCAAATGTATGAGATTCTGGTGCCGGATACCGGACTCGAACCGGTACGGGAGGGAAATCCCACAGGATTTTAAGTCCCGGGCGTCTACCAATTTCGCCAATCCGGCATATTCCGCATTGCCGATATGGTGCTTGCTCATTTGAACATATATATTATACCACTTTATCATCCGGCTGTCAAGAGAAGTCGACTTTATTTACATATTGTTCAATTAATGTAAAGAGATTACAATGTGAATTTAAGCCAGAGTATTTACAAAAAGTTATAAACAGTGTATAATATATGACAAAGAGATTTAGAACAGATAATACTGATCATATGTTTTCTGAAAATGATATGATTGCCGTCCGCATTTTCCGACAGCACCTGACTTCTCCCGTCCGTCATCTTGACGCGGCGCGTGATCTTAACGGTTTTCAGTCACAGTTCATAACGGCTTCGCTGCATTCGCTGCGTATCCGTTCCCTTGACAGCGATATCGAATCCGGCATGGTAAGAAACTGGACTGTCCGCGGGACGATGCACATATTCGCGGAAAATGATCTCCCGGTATTTCTTCACGATCCTGAGCATTACCGAAGTCTGACTTTCAGCGATACATATTATGGGTCTGACGGGAAGGTGATCATCGCCCCGGATATTCAGCGTTACTGGTCGGAAAAGATAATATCATATATAGAAAACGGAATACACGCAAGAGATGATCTGAAAAAAGCCTGTATTTCGGATGGTATGAGCGACGAACAGGTTGAAATAATGTTTGATCAATGGGGCGGCGGGATCAGGACTCTATGCGAGCGAGGATTCATAAACTGCAGACTCAGCGAAAGAAAGGAATATGATCTTTCACCTATATTCGAACCTCTTCGTGCCGAAATAGCCGAAACGGAGATAATACGAAGGTATTTCGCGTCATACGGGCCCGCATCGGTCAGGGACGCCGCTTATTACTGCGGATTTTCTCAGAAAAAGATAAGAGATATCATGAGCCGTATTCCGCTTGATTCGATTGATATAAACAGCACGGCGCTGTATTATTCCGGAGATATCGAACGGCATAACGGCATTCCGGATTGTCTTCTTCTCGGCGGTTTTGATCAGCTTATGCTCGGTTATTTCAAAGAATCCAGCTTATTCCTGCCAAGAGAATATCTCAGAGGAATCTTTACGCTGAGCGGCATTGTTATGCCCGCGGTCTTATACCGGGGAAAAGCAGCGGGACGATGGAAAAAGAAGGGTAAAACTGTGAAAATAGAATTGTTCTGCAGGCTGGATACCGATATGAAAAAGTCGATTACTGATAAAGCAGAAAGTCTTTTCAGCGATTTGAGAGAAATACGATTCGCCGAAATATAGATCAATTCCGATTTGTTGTCATATATTATCGGGACAGTAAATTTCTTACTATATCAATCATATGTCTGACACAAAGCATGAGATTCTGGGAGTTCCGAAGGAATCAGGGATCCCTTTTCATTATCAAAGCGCGAAGATTATGTCCAGCGATACGACCGGTACGCTGTCCGAGCCGAGATGGCATGAGGAACTTGAAATAAAGCTGTTTCTATCCGGTCATGCCGAGATAATCGTCGGCGCCGATCTGTTTATCGCCGGTCCGGGCGATATCACAGTCATAAACCCATGTCAGCTTCACGGGACCAAACCAGCCGGTGATGAAGATGCGATATACCATCTTCTTATGATACCGTGCGATCCTGCCGTCCCCGGCCTTGACAGGCATCTTAAAAATCTTATGAGCGGCAGGGTGATCATCGACAACCACATCACGGGAGACACCGGAACAGCGGATAGTATCTCATCTCTGATATCAGAGCTTGAAAACGACTATGATGCTGGCGATGCGTTTGTGTACGGTTATCTTTCTCTTCTTATCGGCAGGCTTATAAGATACCATTCCAAGGAGTCCGGAGCGAGAAACGAGAATATCGTCAAGTATTCGGATGTGCTGCGGCCGGCGCTCACCGAGATCGGGACCCGTTATTACACAAATATAACCCTCGGAGAACTCGCCGAGAGCTGCGGGCTGAGCGTCGCGCATTTCAGCAGACTGTTCAGGCTCGTTACCGGGCATACAATGACCGACTATCTTATGCGGATCAGGATAAGCAAGGCTATGACGCTGCTGAAAACCTCGGATGTCTCAGTCTCCGACGCCGCGGCCGAAGTCGGATATACCGATCCGGCGTATTTCAGCAGGGTATTCAGAGCCGTAACCGGCCTGCCGCCGAGAGAATGGATAAGACAGATGACCGCCGAAAAAGAATCAAAATGATAAAATAATCCAAGTATATTGATAAAAGAATCTATTCACATTTATATTTCATTGTGTTATAATATGATAAACAGCCGCATTGCGCCGCGCTCATGAAAGGATGACCGCATGAAGATTTATATCGAGACTGATATGGAAGGTATCTCCGGCATCAGCGACAAATCCATGATAGAGCGTAATGACAGATACGCTCTCGAGCGTCTGATGACCGATACCAACGCCGCGATCCGCGGCGCGTTCGACGGCGGGGCGGATGAGGTCATCGTCGAGGACGGGCACGGCGGAGGGAATAATTTCATCAAGGAAATGCTCGACTCGCGCGCAGTTCAGGTGACGCACGAGCCGGTATATGACTGCGACGCCTGCTTTATGGTCGGGGTACACGCGAAGTCGGGGACCGAACACGCCTTTTACGATCATACGCAGTCCTCCGTCTCTTGGCATGATTACTATATCAACGGCAGAGCCTGCGGCGAGATGGCGCAGCTCGGAGCCTTCTCCGGAGCCTTCGGCATACCGATAGTCATGGTAAGCGGAGATTTCGCCGCCTGCGCCGAGGCAAGAGAATTCTTCGGCAATATCAAGACAGCCTGCGTCAAATATGGCATCGGTCATGTGAAAGCGGAATGTATTCCGGACGATGAAGCCGAAAGGCTGATCTACGAGGCGGCGAGATCCGCCGTGAGCATCACAAAGGAGGTGCAGCCGTTCCGTGTCGTTCTTCCCGCCGAAATAAAGGTGGAGTTCAACCGGACCGACTACTGCGACGCGTATATGGAGAGGGGGAGAAAAGATATCGAGCGTCTTGACGGAAGAACGGTAAGGAGGATACAGAACACGATAGAAAAGTATTCCGATATATTGATGTAACGGGAGGTTATGGGGGATGAAGAAAAAATACACGGCAGCAGTTTGTGCCATATTGCTTGCCGCTCTCTGCGCGTGCGGTGAGGCGGCGAAGAAGCCGTCGGAAACGCCTGCGGCGACCGATGATCAGACCGAAATCGAAATATCAGACGATACCGAGAGCCTGACGGAGGAAACAAGACCTCCGCTGAAGGTTCCAGACGCCGATTTCGGCGGCGCCGAATTCGTGATAATGGCGCTTGAGCGCGGCGCAGACGGTCAGGACGCCCAGTTCCCGGAGTTCTCATATGACGCCGAGAGGTCGGGAGAGGGAATAAACGACGCGGTCTATCAAAGAAATTCAGTCATCGAAGAAAAATACAACGTAAAGATCATCGTAAGCGAGCAGGCGGATTCCGGCAAGCTCAGCTCGAATCTCAAAAAGATCGTCAGCGCGGGAGATCAGTCGGTATACGCGGCCACACCTCTTATAACCGACGCGATGTCTCTCGCTCAGAACGGTATGCTGGCCGATCTGAACGGAATAAAGGAGATAGATCAGCTGATGCCGTGGTGGGATCAGAACATTCGGACAGAGCTCTCGGTCGGCGGCAAGGTATATGCGCAGGCCGGCGATCTGCTGATGTCTCCGAAAGAGCTGCAGTGCTTTCTCGGTGTGAACGCAAAGCTGCTGAAGGATAACGGCATGGAGATGCCGTATTCCGATGTCGAAAGCGGCGTCTGGACCATCGACAGGATGGACTCGCTTACCAGAGGAATAACGAGGGATCTCAACGGAGACGGCAAGCTCGACGAAAACGATATCTTCGGCTATACTCATACGCCGGAATCGGCGTACTGGATGTTCTGCGACGCCGGAGGAAAGATAGCCAGCCTTGAAAACGGCGTGCCGAAGCTTTCCGGGAACTCAGTCAGAAACCAGGAGATCCTTGACAAGCTCTGCGCCTTGTATTCGGATAAAGAAACGACCCTCGATGTCAACAAAATGTCGAATACATGGACGACCAACCGTGAGATGTTCGTAAACGATCAGGTGGCGATCCAGCCGGCGAGCGTATATGTCCTGCAGACGAGAAGGGATATGGTCACCGATTTCGGCATACTTCCTTATCCTAAGTATGACGAGAATCAGTCTGATTACATGAATTTCGGCACTATATTCAGGATGCGCGGCATTTCGATCCCCGTCACCTGTCCGGATGCCGGGATGACAGGTACGCTTCTCGAGGCTCTCGCGTATCATTCGGAGGATACGGTACTAAAGGCGTATTACGAGCATAATCTTCAGGGAAAGGTCAGCCGTGATGATGAAAGCCGCCGTATGCTGGAGATAATCTTCACGACCATACATTACGATCTTATAGATACCTTCCGCTGGGGCGATATGTTCTCCGCCGTATGCGGCGGGATTGCCGATTCCTCTTCATTCGCTTCAAAGTACGCCAAGACTGAGGAAAAGACCGTTAAGGCTATGGAAAAGACTTATCAGGCGATAACCGGTAACGAGTGATAATATCGGTATGCTATGAAGATAACGATCATCCTTCCTTACGCCGATGCGGTCAGAAATTACCGTATCTGGGCTCATGAGGAAGAAAAGATTGATTTCCGTCATGAGAAAGAGCGGGCGTGCCGGTGCACGGTGTCTTTCGCCGCCGAGGAGCTTGAGTCCTATCTTAAGCGGATGGGTTTTGACACCGTCGTTTCGGACAATCCAAAAGAATGGTTCAGTATATTCCTGACGATCGAAAAAGATACGGATGGAGACGCTTTCTCTTATCGTGTATCGAGCGGTTCGATCACGATCGACGGAAGCGGGCGCGTCGGCGTCCTTTACGGAGTGTATCAGTTTCTCGAAAAACAGGGAGTTTACTGGCTCAATCCATGGGAAGAGTATGTTCCTTCTCACGCTGAAACTCTTATCATGCCGGAAGAAAATGAATACCGGGCTTCGTTCCCTCATGACAGAGGCTATTCATTCGACGGCGAGCTGAAGGAATCTGAGTTTATCTGGAAATGGATGGCGAGGAAAAAGCTGAACACGGCTCCCCGCCGGCCGTGGAAGCCCAAGCTGCAGCAGAAACTCGGTATAGCCTTTGTACAGGGCGGACATGTGTTTGAGGAGATCCTTGATCCCGACTATGTCATTCCGGGCGGAAAAACACTCTTTGAGGCTCACGAGGACTGGTTCGGACTTCCGGCCGACGGCGTAAGGAGGCATGAACGCGCTCAAAGCGTCGGATTTTGTGTCTCAAACATGGAAGCTCTGGAATATGTCTCGGAAAGGCTAGTGGAAAAGCTCAGCGCCGAGTGGCATGAAGCCGACGCGCTGGCGATATGGGGCTTTGACACCTGGGGCGGAGTATGCTCATGCGAAAAATGCCGGAAGATCGGCAGCGGATCAGATCACACGCTGGCCCTGAATTCATATATACGCGATTACTTCGACAGGGCATATAATGAAGGCAGGCTTGACAGGCATGTGACGATCAGCTTTTCAATGTACGAAGGAACGTCGGATATCCGTCCCCCTCTGAATCCGGTTCCGAAAAATCTGAGGAATACCCGGGACAGCGGCACATACTGTCCGATCAACAGATGCTACGCGCACGCGATAGACGATGAGTCATGCGGGTACAACAGTGATTATTTCCGTTGGCTTTCTGGATGGAAGGATGTGTCGATAAGAGTCAACGAATACTACAACGTATCCAAATTTGAGGACCTTCCGTATCTATTCACCCGGACGATGCCTCGTGATTTCCGCCGCTACGCTTCTCTCGGCGTTTCCGGCATGGTTTATATGCATCTTCCCATGCTGCACTGGGATGTGAAAAACCTGACTCAGGTACTTTACGCAGAACTGTGCTGGAACGTGAACGCCGATGTGGAAAAGATCCTGTCAGATTACTTCCGGCATCGTTACGGCGTATACGCTGACAGGATGCGGCAGGTTTACGGCTGGCTTGAGGAAGCCGGAAAATACTGCGTCAGCTGGCGAGCATGGAACAGCGAGAGCATCCTGTCACGGCTCAAAGGATGGGACGGCAGAAAGAGCGAAAAGCCTCTTCATGATGAACGGCATTTAAAAGACACGGCGGCAGATGAAGGCATGAAGAGCGTTGAACTCTACGCGAAGTCCGCCGAAACAATCAAAGAGATCCTTGATGAAGAGGAAGCGTATTACGCGCGCAGCTTCGGCGGAATTCATGACGCCGGGAGTGTTGACTCAGCCATGGATCCTCTCCGCGCGGAATCCGGACTGGTGGCCGGGCGGCTCCATCTGGATCTCAACTATGTCAATTACGGCAAAGACTGCATGGAGCTTATGACTCAGTTCGTTATTTATTACGACGCTCTGAGGAACGGAGAAGATGCAGACGGTATCTTTTCAAGGATAGACGAGCTGGCACAGAAAATGATGGGGTATTATATCCCTCTCCGCTACGGAAACCCGGAGATCGAGATATACTGCGACGATGCGCTTACAAGGTGCCAGCTGAAAGAGCTGTATTATCGATGCAGAGCTTATCGCGAAAAGTGATTGTCCGTCCGATACGCATAAATGAAATCAAAAGTTAAAAACAATATATAAAACCAAGCTGAAAAGGAGTAAGCATCATGTCTGAATTAGCTTTATTCGGAGGAACTCCCGCCATTCAGAACGCTCCCGCCAGTCTCTTCAAATGGCCGATCATGACCGAAGAAGACGAAGCCGCCGCCCTTGAGGTGATCCGCGGCAATAAATTCAGCGGGACCGATATAACGATCAAATTTCAGGAGGAATTTGCCGCCTGGCAGGGAAGAAAGTACGCTCTCGCCTTCACGAACGGCACGGCGTCCCTTACGGCCGCGATGTTCGCCATCGGGCTCGGCATGGGCGATGAGATAATCTGCCCGACAAAGACATACTGGGGCACCGTCTCGCAGGCGATCAATTTCGGCGCGTCCGCCGTCTTCTGCAATATCAACGATATGCTGTCCATCGATCCGTCAGATATCGAGCGGTGCATCACGCCGAGGACGAAAGCGATCATGGTGGTCCATTATTTCGGATATCCCTGCGATATGGTTCCGATTATGGAGATCGCGAAAAAGCACAACCTGAAGGTGATAGAGGACGTCTCTCACGCGCAGGGAGGAATGTACAAGGGACGCAAGGTCGGCACATTCGGAGATATAGCCGCGATGTCGCTGATGAGCGGAAAATCATTCGCCGCCGGCGAGCTCGGTATACTCGTCACCGACGACAGGAAGTATTACGAAAGAGCGCTCGCGTTCGGACATTATGAGAGGAACAACGCCGACAACATCAAGGAATGCGACGATTTGAAGCAGTATTACAGCATAGCTCTCGGCGGAATGAAGGGACGTGCCAATCAGCTGTGCTCGGCGCTCGCGCGCGTTCAGCTGAAATACTATGACGAGCGCTGCGCCGAGATCAGAAAGGCCATGAATTACTTCTGGGATCAGCTTGAAGGGCTTCCCGGCATCCAGCCGATCAGGGTCGACGAATCGACCGGGTCGAACATGGCGGGATGGTACAGCGCGCAAGGCGCCTATCATCCCGAGCAGCTTGAAGGGCTTTCCGTCAAGCGATTCTGCGAAGCGGTCAGAGCCGAGGGGTTCGGCTGCTGGGACGGAGGCAATTTCTGCCTGCATACGCATAAGTTCTTCAAGGACTTCGATCTGTTTAATATCGGCAAGCCGAGCCGCATCGCCTTCAACGACCGGGACGTCAGGCTCGACGACGAGAAATGCCGACCGAGCGAGTTCAAATACTGCTTCTCCGTTCCGTGGTTCAAGCATTACGACAAGGAATGGATAGACCGCTACGCCGATATGTTCAAAAAGGTCATAAGAAACTACAAAGAGCTTCTTGAAGGCGACAGGGACAAGGTGCAGGGCGGACGCTGGTACGGTACCGAAAACGAATGATATCCGGCTGCGGCAGATCTGAGTTTAGTGTGACGAAGGACGGCAGAGCGCGGTTTCGGACCAAATCGCGCTTTGCCTGATCTTTATTTGGATTTTGGGGGATGAGTGATGGAGAAGGTCAGATTCGCGATACTCGGCTGCGGCGGCATTTCAAGGGTGCATGCGGAAGCGATCAATATGACGGATGACGCCGTTCTCGTCGCCTGTTACGATATCTCGGGGGAAAGGACAGCGGAATTTGTCGGGGAATTCGGGATATACGCCTGTCATGACAGAGACGAGTTCTTTGAACTTGATACAGACGTGATAGCTGTCTGTACTCCGAGCGCCTGCCATTCATCCGACGCTGTCGAGGCGTTGACGCATGGGAAAAACGTGATCCTCGAAAAGCCGATGTCGCTCACCTCCACCGAAGCCGATACAGTGATCTGCGCGGCTGAAAAGAACGGAAAACACGTCAGCGTAATATCCCAGACCAGATACGCCGATGATATACAAAAAGCCAAAAGAATAATATCCGGCGGCGAGCTCGGGAAGATAAACAGCGTCAACCTTTTCATGCGTTGCTGGAGGGAAACCGAATATTTCAGCGGCAGCGAATGGCGCGGACGCAAGTCGATGGAAGGCGGCGGAGCGCTCATGAATCAGGGAATCCACGGCGTCAGTCTGCTAAGATTCCTGACAGGAGAGCCTGAGGTCATATCGGCGTCGGCCGCCACCATGACACATCCGATAGAGACCGAGGACTCGATATGCGCCTTGCTTAGATATGAAAACGGCGCTCACGGGGTAATAGAAGCGTCGACGTGCTCATGGCCCGGCTTCTGCCGCCGTATAGAGATATACGGCGACGGCGGGTATCTTGAGATTACCGAGGACAGGATAACCAGACTAAGGACGAGAACGGCGGATTATACGATATCGGCCGCGGAAGCTCCGGTATACCGCGGGTATCCGGGCAAGATCGACCCGACGCTTCACGCGAGGCAGATCGCCGAGCTCGTATATATCCTTCGTCACGGCGGGAAACCTCTGATGGACGGATATGAGGGAAGGGCGGATATAGAGCTTATCGGGAAAATCTATGAAGCGGCAGGGATATAAGGATATGAACTACAATTCGAAAGATCTGTTGAATTATCTCAGAAATCAGATATCGAAGGATGAAGAGTCGTGTCTTGAAAGCGGTGAGGGGCTTATAATAAGCGATTTCAACCGCGGTGTCATGCTCGAAATGCTGGATTATGAGATTTCCGATGATATCGAAGTCGACAAAGATGCCGTCGACGATCTGAAGCGGACTCTTGATGAATATCTCTCTCAGTATCTCTCCGATAAACCGGAGGCTTGGAAATGGATCTTTCTTTCATGCGCATTTCTTTCATTTATTAAGAAAGTGCCGATGCATCCGATGGACAGGACTCAGATCAAAGTCGTCGAAGAAAACGGCAGAAAAATCTATAAATGCCCGTATCGTGAGGAAGGCTCAAAAAGCACCTGCCGGTTCTGCGTGTGCGTAAGGAAAGCGTAGATAAGCTGTCAGCGGTATTTTGTCAAATTATTTCAGGTGATATCAGGTATTTTTGTAATAAACCCTTGACAAAATTTTATTTCTATGGTATACTTATCACACTTGATTATTTCAGGTGTGTTATTTTATAGCACCGTTGCGTCCGCAACAATTTACACAATTAACATACAGTATGTACAAATCTGTATCTGAAAGGCAAAAAACTCCTTCGGAGGTGATATATATTTGACCGCGATAGATAAAATACCGTCTGAACTTCTTATCAGGCTCGACGAAAAGGGAATAGCCGAGAAAGATATCGTATTGTGCGCGATGTCGGATATGAATTCGGACGGTGTACACTGCGACAACTGGCTTATCGTCACCGATACCGATCTTATCTGCGTCGGCGGCTCAAAGATCCTCAGACCAGACGACGGAAGGAAGATCACCGATCCGAAGAAGATTAAGGTGGAATTCGGAGAGATATCATATGATTATCATCCCCTTTCCACATTATGCGATTTTTCGATAGATGAGCAGATCTCGATAGCCCTGATGACGGCAACAAAAGCTCCGGAGAGTGAAATGGCCGAGTACCGGGCTCAGAAACGGGATGAAGCCAGAAAAAAAGAAGAAGAAAAGGCAAAAGAGCATTCCGATGACTCCGATCATCATGATCACGGCGGACATGATCACCATGAAAGCCATGATCACAAGCTGGGAGAGGAAGGAAAAAAGAAGGAAGACATCCTGATCCACGGCGAGCCGGTGCTGATAACATATCTTACAGGCACGTACAAGAACAATCTTCATCTGTTCGTTAAGTATCTCAATCAGTATCTGAATACGGGGAAGATCGAGGAAGACCCGAACGACAACGCCGAGGAGCTGTTCTGCCCGAAATGCGGCCTCAGATACGCCGATGCCGCGAGAAAGATCTGTCCTCACTGTATGGACAAGAGCAGGATCATCAGGCGCACCGCCTCGTTCTTCGTAAAGTACAAGCTGTATATGGTCCTGATAGGCCTGACGCTCGTGCTTTCCACCGCGCTGGGTGTCCTCTCGCCGTATATCAGCTCCGGTTTCTATTATGATCAGGTGCTTGACAAGGCAGGCGAGTTTTACGGGCAGATACTGCTCGTGCTCGGCATCATAATCGCGACGAGGCTGTGCGGCGTTGTCGTCAACATCATAAGCGGTCTGTGTACGGCGTCGGTTGCCGCGAATATAGTGTATGACCTGAAAAAGGTGATATTCGGCTCTATCGAGAGACTGTCTCTGTCTTTCTTCACGAACAGACAGACCGGCGGTCTCATGACGCAGGTAAACAACGACGCCAATACGATATACAGTTTCTTTGTCGACGGCTTCCCGTATTTCATAATCAACATCGTCCAGATAATCGTCCTCCTTATCATCATGCTGGTGATGAACCCGCTCCTCACCCTGCTTTCGATAGTGACGATTCCGATAGTGGTCGTCTGCATAAGACTGCTGTTCGAGCGTCTGGGTAAGATGCACGCGAAGCGGTATTCATACTACCGCAGCATGAACTCGGTTCTTAGCGACGCTCTCAGCGGAGTCAGAGTCGTTAAGGCCTTCTCAAAGGAGAAGGAGGAGATAGAGCGGTTCGACGTAAGGTCAAAAAGACACGCCGCCGCGGATAAGGAGCTCGCCAGATACGAGACAACCCGTTTCACCGGTGTGGATCTTCTCATGTATATCGGCAACATCGTGGTCATAGGCGTCGGAGGCTGGCTTGTCATTAAGGGCAAAATGACATACGGGACCCTGCTCACCTTCACGGCGTATATGAATATGATATACAACCCGATGTATTTCTTCGTCGATATGTCGTACTGGCTTTCAGACGCCATGAACGCCATGCACCGTCTTATGGAGGTCATGGATGCCGAGCCGGAGGTTGCCGAGGCCGAGAATCCGGTAAGGTTCGACAGAGTCGAAGGCAAGGTCGAGTTCAAGGATATAGCGTTCTCATACGAGAAGAACCGCAAGGTCATCGACGGCATCAGCTTTGAGATCGATCCCGGCCGGGTGATAGGCATAGTCGGACATTCGGGAGCCGGAAAAAGCACGCTCGCCAATCTCCTGATCAGGCTTTATGACGTAAAGGAGGGCGGGATCTATATCGACGATGTGAATGTCAAGGATATCTCGATGGAGGACCTTCGCCGCAACATTTCCATCGTCTCGCAGGAAACGTACCTGTTCGCCGGAACCATACTTGAGAATATAAGGTACGCGAAACCCGACGCCACCTATGACGAGGTGATCGAGGCCGCCAAGATCTCCGGAGCTCATGATTTCATAATCAAGCTCCCTGACGCCTACTCCACTATGGTCGGATTCGGATATAAGGATCTCTCGGGCGGCGAGCGCCAGCGTGTCTCAATCGCCCGCGCGATACTCAGGAACCCGAAGATACTTATCCTCGACGAGGCTACCGCCGCCATGGACACCGAGACCGAGCGGCGTATCCAGACGGCTCTGGAGCTGCTTGAGAAGGACCGCACTACGATAATCATAGCGCACCGTCTCTCAACACTACGGAACGCCGATAAGCTGATCGTCGTTGAGAACGGAAAGATGCCGGAATTCGGCACTCACGCCGAGCTTATCGAAAAGAAGGGGATCTATTATAAACTGTATAAGCTCCAGATGGAGGCACTGAAGAACATCGGTGTCGAGGAATGATCGGAGGCGATAAATATGGAAGAAAAAACGCAGGTTTCCTTACCCGTCGGTCAGGAGGACAAAACCAGACTCGATGCGGTTATAAATATAATCTATCTTACGACCGAGAACAGCAGATTCAGCAAGGTCAATGAATTTCTGACTCTTAAAGCGACTGTGCCGAATGAGAACGGCGAGCCCGAAGAAAAAAGCTGGCCGAGAATATACCTCCACCGCGCTTTCCCGTTCGATATGGCCGACAAATACATATCTGTTCTTGACAAGGATAAAAAAGAGATCGGGCTTATCCGCGACATACACGAATTCGATCCTGAGACGCAGAAGCTGCTCACGGAGGAGCTTGAGCGCAAGTATTACGCGCCCGTCGTTACGAAGATATACAGCGTGAAGGAAAGATACGGCTTTTCATACTGGGTGGTCGATACTTCCTCCGGGCGCATGAGCTTCACTCTGCAGGACACCTACCGCAGCCTTCTTAAAGCCGGAAAGGACAGGATCTTCATAATAGACATGGACGGAAACCGGTACGAGATACCTGATCTTAACAAGCTCGATTTCAAGAGCTATAAAAAGATCGAGCTGTATCTGTAAGGAGAGGCGGTTATGAGAAAAAGAGATCGCCTTAATGATCTGGTCTGTCATTACGATCCGTCGCTTAAAACCTCTGATATAGTCGTCGCTTTTGAGTACGATCTGAACACCGACAGCGCCGATACGAGAGTCGACGGTGTCTGCGTCTTGATCGCCATGGGGGAGGCGGAGCCCGAGATCAGGATGTACTGCGGCGGGGAGCTTAAGGAAAGCCATCCTCTCTCCGACTGCTCCGATTTCGCCATCAGCTCCGGCGTCGGCTGCGTCATGATCGAATATAAGCTGAAGGGCGAGGACAGGATGCTCTGCCGCGCCGACAACAGCTATTCAAAGCTGTACGCCGCTGTGGTTAAGCGGATCAACAGATACAAAGATAAAAAAGTCTACAGCTACGACTATGAAGAGACTCTCCTGAGATTCTGCCCCAAATGCGGACGTCCTATCCGCCCGGGCATGACTGTCTGCGAGCACTGCGTATCGAAGGGAAAATACCTGAAGCGCCTGTGGGATATAGCCTCGCCGTATAAATGGTATATATTCCTCTCGACAGCGCTGTTCTTTGTCGTCACGCTGATCAACATGCTCCCGCCGTACATCAACCGTATTCTGGTCGATGATTATATCACGCCTAAAAACGATGTGCTTGTCGGCTTCCTTTCCGTGATCGGAGCGATGATCGGCGTGCATCTGCTGAGCCGTCTGATAACGGTATGGCGGAATCTTACGCAGATAAGCGTCGGCAACAAGGTCATCATCAGGCTCAGGTCGATGGTGTTTGAGAAGATCCAGGCTCTTTCGCTCTCGAACATAAACAGGCGTACATCCGGTGAGCTGATGAACCGCGTGACCGGCGATACCCGTCAGCTGAACGAGTTCATCACGAGAGATCTCGCCGATATGCTGCAGGAGGTGCTGATACTTCTCGCTGTCGGTATATATCTGTTCGTCTACGACTGGCGTCTCGCCCTTATGATAATCATCCCCATGCCGATCGTCGCGTTCAGCTACAGGACCTTCTGGCGCTATATGCGCGGTATGTGGCACCGTCAGTGGGTATATGACTCGAAGGTATCGTCTGTGCTTCATGACATATTCTCGGGCATAAGAGTAGTCAAAGCCTTCGGAATGGAGAAGCGGGAGGTCGAGCGTTTCGACCGCATCACGAAGGATCTTCGCAATACCCAGATCAGGAACGAGCATTTCTTCGCGATAGTCGATCCGATACTCAGCTTCATTATGGGCGCCGGAGAGTTCTTCCTTCTGTACTATGTCGGAAACAAGATCCTCGGCGGCGAGATGACGCTCGGCGAGATGTCGCAGTTCAGCGCTTACGTAAGTATAATCTACGGTCCCCTGCGCTGGATCGCCAGCTTCCCGAGGCGCATCGTCAGAACTCTTACGTCGGTCGTCAAGATATTCGATCTTATAGACGACAAGGTCGATGTCGAAGACCGCGCTGACGCAAAGGAGATAACGATCAACGGCGATATCTCGTTTGAGAACGTCAGCTTCGGGTATGATGAGACCGCCGATGTTCTGAAAAACATAAACCTTGAGATCAGGCAGGGAGAATTCATCGGTATCGTCGGTAAATCGGGAGTCGGCAAATCGACCCTCATCAACCTCGTCATGCGTCTGTACGATGTTAACGAGGGAGCTATAAAGATCGACGGCACAGATATCCGCGATATATCTCAGAATTCGCTCCGCACGCAGATAGGCGTGGTTCTTCAGGAAACCTTCCTGTTCTCCGGATCTATATACGACAATATCGCCTACGCGAAGCCGGACGCCACCCGCGATGAGATAATCACGGCGTCGAAGATCGCCGGCGCGCATCAGTTCATCATGAAGCTGCCCGAGGCTTACAGCACCAGAGTCGGCGAACATGGCTATACCATGTCCGGCGGTGAGCGTCAGCGAATCGCGATAGCGCGTGCTCTGCTCCACGATCCGAGGATACTGATCCTTGACGAGGCCACGGCGTCGCTTGATACAGAAACCGAAAAACAGATCCAGGACGCGCTGCAGAAGCTGTCTAAAGACCGCACGACTCTCGCGATAGCTCATCGCCTGTCAACTCTGAGGAACGCCACAAGGCTGATCGTGCTCGACAAAGGCACAATCGCCGAGACCGGCACTCATGACGAGCTGATGAGGAAGAAGGGGATATACTACGGCCTTGTTATGGCTCAGCGCCAGATGTCCAAGATGTCGAATACACCAGCAAATAAAACAGCGTAATAATGAACGCCTTTCATTCGTGAAAGGCGTTTTTATTTTACGGGTCATTTGATATAATTTATCTGCAATTACAAAAAATGTTTGACAAAAGGCGGAAACAGTGATACAATATTATAGATATGATATCGGATCACCGATCATTTTGCGGTATGAATCAAGCGAGGTCAGAGATGGGGCTCATAACTGTAACACATAACGTGGATTTCTGCGTTGTCGGCGGCGGCATCGCCGGGATATGCGCCGCTGTTTCGGCGGCGAGGCACGGGCTGATAGTCGCCCTGATGCAGGAGCGTCCGATGCTGGGAGGAAACGCTTCATCCGAGATCAGGATGTGGATATGCGGATGCGGCGGCAAGAACAATAGGGAAACAGGAATTCTTGAAGAGCTGCAGCTGAGGTCGCTTTATCAGAATCCGTATAAACTGTATCCTGTCTGGGACGGGATCCTCTATGATCTTGTCGTTTCCGAGCCGAATATAACTCTGCTTCTGAACACCTCATGCTGCGCCGCCGAGATGGATGGCAGCAGGATATCGAGCGTTACCGGCTGGCAGATGACGACCCAGACCTGGCAGAAGGTCTATGCCCCGCAGTTCTCAGACTGCTCGGGAGACAGCATACTCGCTCCGCTCACCGGCGCCGAGTACCGCATGGGGCGCGAGTCGAAATATGAGTTCAATGAGCAGATCTCGGAAGATGAAGCGGATTGCAAGACCATGGGCAACAGCTGTCTTATTCAGGCGAGAAAGCTGGATACGCCGGTCAGATTCATAGCTCCCTCATTCGCGAAAAAGCTGACGAAGGAAGATGTCGCCAACCGCAGGCCGAATATCGAAAACAGCGCTGAGAATTACTGGTATCTTGAGCTCGGAGGCGACCGCGACACGATAGGCGACGCCGAAACGCTCAGAGATGAGCTGATCGCGCTCGCTTACGGCATGTGGGACTATATAAAGAACAGCGGCGAGTTCGACGCCGATCTGTGGCAGCTTGATTTCATCGGATTTCTTCCCGGCAAGCGCGAGTCGAGACGCATGGTCGGAGACTATATCATGCCTCAGACGGCGATATCGTCTGATATCCATTTCAACGATACCGTGGCCTACGGCGGATGGCCGCTCGACGATCACGATCCCGGCGGATTCTGGCATATCGGTCATCCGAACAAAAACGGATATACGCCGAAGCCGTACTGCATCCCGCTTTCGGTGCTGTCTTCAAAGAATATCTCAAATCTGTGGTTTGCCGGGCGCAACATCAGCATGACGCACGCGGCAATGAGCTCTTCCCGTGTAATGGCGACATGCGCTCTGCTCGGTCAGGCCGTCGGCACGGCGGCGTATATCGCCGGCAAATACGGCTGTACGCCGAGACAGGCGAGGGAAGAGCATATAGACGAGATCCAGCAGACGCTGATGTATGACGACTGCTTCCTCCCGTATATAAAATACAGGGTATCGGATATAACGCTCGGCGCCGAGCTCCTCGCAGAGGAGCAGTCGGATGATCTTTCCAACCTCAGAAACGGGATCGACAGAAACAATCACACATACGGCGAAGGCGAGCAGGGAGCGTTTATTAAACTCGGCAGCTTTGTGAAATACAGGCTGAATGAAGCTGAATATGTCGAAAGCGTGAGGATAATATTTGATTCAGACCTTGACAGACTAACACTCCCCGGCGATGACTGCGAGAGAACGCATACCATGAGAGCGAATGTAAAGCCGGATTCCCCCGTCATGCATATGCCCCTGACTCTGGTTAAGGACTTCAGGCTCGAGATCGAGGAGGACAGCGGCGATATTACCGTTCTTGATTTCAAGGACAATATAAAGCGCTTTGCCGATATCGGGATCGGAAGAAAGATAAGATCCGCCTCGCTTGTCCCGGTCTCTCTCTGGGACGGCAGCGCTGACGGGAAGGCGCATATATTCTCGTTCGAGCTCAGGTAAAACCGGATCATAGACAGATGATCGTATGATTCGATAAACTTATTGTAAAAAAAGCCTGCTAACGCTTGAAAAACAGCGTGAATCATGGTATAATATTATAAGCATATAGCTTTACACAGTGAGCTGTGAAATCAGGCCATGCCAGCCGGGGAATCAGCGGTGCCTTGTAACCTGCAACCCGCTACAGCAGGGGTCAATTCCTCCGTCTGAGGGGCGCGTTTTAGACGGCAGCTCCGCGTGTCTGCGTGTTGACAAAATGGGTCTTGCGCAATCGGCCTCCGTGAACCATGTCAGGCGGGGAACCGAGCAGCATTAAGCGGTTCAGTCGATGTGCCGCGAGGCAGCCTGTTTCGAGCGCAGATCGCGGGTAGCGCGTGTGGAATGTACTTCGATGCGAGGTGCATGGTCTGATTTTGCGGCTCACTGTGTTTTTAAGGCGCAGACGGAAAAGCGGTGAGGATTATGCATCAGGCTCTGTACAGAAAATGGAGGCCGCGCACTTTTGACGAGGTTTGCGGTCAGGAGCATGTCACGAATGTTCTTAAATATGAACTGATCACCGGTAAGACCTCTCATGCCTATCTTTTCTGTGGATCAAGGGGAACGGGAAAAACCTCCTGCGCAAAGATCCTCGCGAAGGCGATAAACTGTCTCGACCCTCAGGACGGCAATCCTTGCTGCAGATGCGAGGCGTGTCTCAGCATAGACAGCGGCACCGCTACCGACATATATGAAATGGACGCCGCGTCGAACAACGGCGTCGACGATGTCAGAAGCATCCGTGACGAAGTCGTATATGCCCCGTCGGAGATGAAAAGCCGCATCTATATCATCGACGAGGTGCACATGCTGTCGGACAGCGCGTTCAACGCGCTTCTGAAAACGCTTGAGGAGCCTCCGACACAGGTCACCTTCATCCTCGCGACTACGGAGCCGAGAAAGGTTCCGGCTACGGTGCTGTCACGGTGTCAGAGGTTCGATTTCAAGCGGATTCCGAGCAGGGTAATCGCCGACAGACTGAATCATATCGCCGCCGAGGACGGCATTCCGCTCGACGACGGCGCGTCTATGTATATCGCCAGACTTTCTCAGGGAGGCATGCGCGACGCGATAAGCCTTCTTGAGCTCTGCTCGGGTGAAAGCGGAAAAGAAACGGTCACTGTCGATGTGGTCGAAAAGGTATCTGGCTCGGTGAGCCGCGATACCCTGGCCGAGACCTTCAAAGCTGTGAAAAACGCAGATCATGAGACGATATTCAGGATTATCGAGGATATATATGTCTCGTCGAAGGATATCTCGGTATTCTGGCAGGAGCTTATCGGATACTGCCGTGATCTGATGATCATACGCTGTATGCGTGAACCGGAGCAGTTTATAGAGGCTCAGAAGGAGGATCTCGACAAGATGAGATCGCTCGCTGCCTCTCTTACCATGACCCAGCTCACCGTTTACAGCAGTCAGCTTGACGATGTTTACATCACGATGCAGGGCGGAAGAAGCTCCGAATCGAAGCGTGTGACCGCCGAGCTCGCGCTTATAAGGATGAGCGAACCTTCGCTGTCATCGTCGCCTGACGCTCTTCTCGACAGAATTTCCGCCGCGGAAAACAGGATCGCAGTTCTTGAATTATCAGGTCCCAGCGAGCAGCTATCTTCCGATGAGCCGGTCAAAAAAATGAAGTCAATCGAGAAACTGGAACCGGAAACAGAGATCCCGGTAAAACAGACTTCCGTTCAGCAGACGAAGAAAACCTATAACGCGCTGAAGCGCTGGCCGGATATTCTCGAGAAGTATTCGGCGTCTGACAGGATGACAGCTTCGTTCCTGCTCGGCTCAAAGGCTTATGCGGACGACACCTCAAGCTCGGTACATATCGTGTTGCAGAACAGCTTCGCTGTGTCGATGCTGGATAAAGACGGCGTCAGGAAAACGATCGCCGCGCTGATTTACTCGGAAACAGGAATAAAACTCACTCCGGGCGGTATTGTATTCAAATCCGCTGAAACAAAAGATAATAAAAATGAATATATAGATGAACTGATCGATCAGGATCAGGTTCAGGAAAGGTCATAACAGCATGAAAGCAAGATTACCCAAAGGTTACGGCGGCGGGCCGCAGAACATGAACGCCATGATCCGTCAGGCGCAGAAGATGCAGGAGGAGATGGAGGCTCTGCAGGAGGAGCTTGACGTCCGTGAGTATACCATAGAATCCGGCGGCGGCGCTGTGAAGCTCGTTATAAACGGGAAAAAAGAGATAACCTCTCTCGAGATCGACAAGGAGCTTGTCGACCCCGATGATATCGAATCTCTTACCGACGTTCTTATCGCAGCTTTCAACTCTGCAGTAAAGAAGGTCGAGGAAACTAACGCCGCCGAACAGGAGAAAATCACCGGGAAGCTCAATGTGCCCGGTCTGGTCTGATAATCATGGAAGAAAATCTTCCTTCTCTTGAGAATCTGATAGATAAATTCCAGTCTCTTCCCGGGATAGGCAGAAAAACCGCTCAGAGACTCGCATTCAGGGTACTTGATTTTTCCGACGAAAAGGCGTACGCCTTCGCCGACGCCGTAATACAGGCGAAAAGGAACATCAGGGAATGCAGCTGCTGCTTCAATCTGAGCGAGAATGAGCTTTGCGGCATATGCAGCGACAAAAACCGCGACAGGGAATATATATGCGTCGTGGAGGACGTCAAATCGCTGATCTCGCTCGAAAAGGTCAGGGAATACCACGGACTGTATCACGTCCTTCACGGCGTGCTGTCTCCGAGAGACGGCATAACGCCGGATAAGCTTCATATCCGGGAACTGGTATACCGCGTGCAGGATCCTGACAACAAGGTCGAGGAAGTCATCATCGCCACAAGCCCTACTGTTGAAGGCGATACGACCGCTTTGTACATTTCAAAGCTTTTGAAGCCGTATAATGTAAAGATAACACGCCTTGCCTACGGCATTCCGGTCGGCGGCGATCTCGAGTTTGCTGACGAGGGGACGCTTTTCAGAGCGTTCAAAGGAAGAACTGAACTTGAATGAACAAAAAACGATCTGTTCAAAACAGATCGTTTTATTGTTTCCGACCTTGTATCGGAAGCCGGAAGCGGAAAGCCGGAGCTTATATCAGCCAGCAAAGCCCATCCAATTATTTTAAAGTGTATAAATCCGAAGATTTATCAGTAGTAAAGATTGTTTATTACGACGCGATGTACAAATATTGATATGGTGAAATGACTTTATAATGTTTTGTGATTGACGGGATTCGATTTACTAAGCGTATATTGAGTATCGTCTTTCGATTGACGAAAAATTGAATTATGTATCTGATACATATTGAATTGATCGTCCGAAAAAGAAATCAGAACGCTATGGCGGACCACAGCGGCATATTTCGATAACATGCTCATCACGCAGCATTACACTTCATCTGCGTCTGAAGCGGTTGGGATCTGAAGCCGATCGTGAGGACGCTTCCGGCCTCCGATACAAGGTCGGAAAAGATTGAGTTATTGATTACTCCTGCGCTTTTCTATAAATGTTCTGACGGAATCGTCGAGATCGTTTTCATTGACATCAAAAGTCGGCGTGAAGTCGACCTCGGTCGATGAAAGCGCGATATCGCATTTCGATGAAATCTCATCGGAGATTTTTGACAGCGAAAGCTTGAGCTTTTTGACTTTGTTGCGGTCGAAGTCAATGGTCGTGACTTCTTTTATGTCATATTTATAAGCTGTCTGATCACCGTTGATATTGAATGTATAGGCTGTGCCGGTGGACATACGTTCACCTGATTTCACGAGCGCCATCTCGGAAAGGGAAGCGATGGCGCGCTGTCTGGCTTTATTTGTCAGCAGCGCCGCGTCTATATCGAAGCCGCATTTTGTTTTGGCGATATTTATGGCTTCGGAGAGGCGCTGTTTTTCATCCACCAGAAAAACCATGAAATCGATCATATCAGAGATTTCGGATTCGAAGTTCTTCTCCTGCTGAATAACGATCTCTTCGTCCTCGGCGCCGTTTTTGGCCTTTGATTTGTAATGGATCTGCTTCTTCCTTGTGATATTTCCGCTTTGTTCAAGGAAGATGGTTGTGCAGTCGATCATTTTGTCAAGATAATTCTGATATCTGAATGCTTCCTTTAAATACATTTTTTCTCCTTTTTCAAATAACGCGGTAAAACGAATTGCCTCATATCAGCCTGCCAGAGCAAACCGGGGCTCCGGGATTTCGCCTTCCAGAAGCGATATTGCCGATCTTTCATCGTTCAGCCATAAAGATACGGAATCTTCGGTGAGGATGAGCGGCATCCTGTCGTGTATCTCTGCGGCGCCTCCTTCGGCGTTACCCGTTATGACGGCGAATCTGCTCGTATTGCCGTATATGCCGGATAGTCCGGCCATATACATAATTTTGCTGTCAGGCATCGTGAAAAGATACTTTTCGCTTCGCGTTTTTTTCGTATTTCCGCTCATCGCTGAATAACCGCCGAACAGATCAAGCTGTACATTGTCGTCGACATCCGCTGTTTCATCTGAATGCTTCCATTCAAAATATCCGGACGCGGGGATTACGCATCTTCCTGATCTGAAAAGCTCCGAAAATAACGGGCTTTCCATGATGCGCTCACGTCTGGCGTTTATGATGTCCTTCTTTTTTCCGTATATCGGTATTCCCCAGACGGAAAGCTCCATTCTGACGGATTCCTTTATTCTTTTTAAGCCGTCGCCGCTGCCGGCGAAGATCATGTCTGTTATCACCGGCATCCTGGTTCCCGGGAAAATCTCACCGGAAGGGAAATCATTCGGCTCAGGCTCCACGCCTGAACCGAATGACGCGAGATAGAGAAGCTCTTTAAGCTCGTCTTCCTCGGATATAAAGAGGTATCTTCCGCACATTATGTGTTTTCGTCGAAGGCGGTGACGACCTTGTCGATCGCCTGCTGGATCTTGGTCTCTTTCTTCGCCATTTCGGAAGCTATATCGTTGGAGTTCTTCGCCATAACAGACTGAAGAATTCCGGAGATGCCGCCGAAGTCAAAGGCAAGTCCGAGATCATAGATGCGCTCGCTGATTATGATGTCGAGCTGCTCGTTGGATTCCTCGTCGCGCAGATATTTTCCGGTAAGAGCGCGGTCAAAGTACGCTGGGCGTAGCACCTCGGTGGATTTTGCGGCCATCGCCTCAAGGATGATGCCGGTGCGGTCCATGTCGTCGGAGCTCTTCGGCACAGCCGCGTACGATCCGACCGTCCATACGACGTTAGAGTAATGCTCCTGACTCTCGGAGTACTTCGGAACGGGAACTATTCCGAAAGGAGTCTCAAGATCACGAAGGCGGATAACGATCTGGAGATTTGTTATCCAGAACAGTCCGCGGCTTTCCTGGAACATCTGCGTGGTCCAGAGATGATACCCGAGGTTGCCGTATTTATGATAGTTGAGCGAGAACAGATCGTCATTCATTATCTTGTTCAGAGACTCGATGATGTCGGCCGATTTCTCGCTGACGCCGAGGGCAATCACCGGAAGATCATCGGCATTCTTCGCGATAAGCCTCTCACCGGTCCCGAGATAATAGGCGTTGTAGTTCTCGTTCTGCGTAAGGTTGGCATAGCAGTCATATGCGCCGGCCTTGCCGTCGCCGTCCAGATCCTGATATACGTTCTGGTAGCTGGCATAGAAATTATCGAATGTCCATTTGTTTTCGGCAACAAGGTCATACGGGCTGGGATCGTTGAAATCCTGTATCATCTTCTTGTTGAACATCGTGCACCATGTGGCGTCGTTGTTCAGATTGCTGATGTCGGACCCGGCGAAGAACAGATGTCCGCCGATGGTAAGATCGCTGACGGATCTCTGATCCCACCACTTCTTGGAAAGATCGACGTAATTCAGAGTGAACAGGTCGACAAGGAAGCCGCCGGATGCGAGAGAACCGCTGTCGCCGAAGGCGGGCATCACGAGCTGATATGCGTTGTCACCGGCAGAAACGCTTTTTTTGATATCGTTTGCCGGAGAGCCTGACTGATACTCGGCTATGACGATGTTATATGTCTCCTCGATCTGACGGTTGCGGTCATATATAGCGTCGTTTACGACTTCGCCGTTCTCCGACTCGGTCCAGATCGAGACCTCGCCCCATTCGTTATAAGCGGCAACGCCCTTAGTCAGGATCGTAAATGTCGATCCTCCGTAATCCTGCTCCGGAAGGCCGGGATCAAAGCTCTCGGTGGTTTCCCCTTCGGTGACGATCTCATCGGCCGGGGCGGTCGTCTCGGCGTTTGACGCCGGTGAGCTTACTTCGGCGGCTTCGTCGCAGGAAAACAGGGTGCCGGAAGCGATCAGCGACGCAAGGATAAGCGCGGCTGATCTGCTGTTTGAAGGTTTCATGTTTATATACCTCGAATATTAATAATCAAGCGAATCGGAATGCAGAGATTCTTTTCCGAAAAGGTGCGACGTATCGGAAAAGCATAAAAGTGACGGTACGGTGTAGCCGGAAGGTTTGTTTTTGAAATTGATCACGGTAATGGACGCGTGGTTTATGCCGAAGCCTGCCCAGAATATCGGCAGCGGGACGGCGAGGATATGCGCGAGCCATACGAGCCCGAAGCCGCCGTGAGCGAACATGGCTATGTTATCTTCATTTTCCCGGGTGATTTTGTATACGCTGCCTTCGCGCACATAGCCGTGTCTGGCAAGGAATTCATCCGAGTTTCTTATGACCTTGTCATAAGCCTCTCTGCCGTTTATCGTATCGAGACACGGAAGGGTGTACCATTCGTCGCCGAGAGACGTCTTCATATCCTCGCGGAATCTGACTCCGTCGATCGACATGCAGAACATCTTTCTTCCGTCTTCTCTCGTGACGGCGAAATCGTTCCACAGCTCGAGCGTCCAGTCCTCGACTTCATACGGCACGCCCGTCGCGTCGCATGTCGCCTGCGCGGTCTGACGCGCTCTGTTTGACGGCGAGGTGTATATATGAGAGAATTCGACCTTTTTGAGCCTTTCGGCAAGGGCTTTTGCCTGAAGCTGACCCTTTTCTGTCAGGGAATCCGGATCATATATAGGCTCTGCATGGCGGCAATAGTATATTTTCATAACAGATCACCGAAAATATGGTTTATCATGATGTCGCGGGTAAAAACAGATAATTTACAAAATATGGTCTAATTTCCCGATTATTAATGGTACAATATAGGAAACTATAAAAATGATCAATATTAAATCAAGATGCAGAGTAACACAGAAAGAAAAAACACAGAGCGGATCGCCGTGGTCCCCGAATATCTGGAAATAATAGACGACCTTATCACCCATCCGAAGGTGCTGAGCATGTCGAATTATATTCAGCACAGCGACTGCACCACCCTTGACCACTGCATATGCGTCTCATATTTCAGCTATCTCAGCGCGATCAAGGCGGGAGGAAACGGGCGGGCCTGCGCGAGAGGCGGTCTTCTCCATGACATGTACCTTTATGACTGGCACCGCACGAAGCCTCCGAGGGGAGGTCTTCACGGGTTCGTTCATCCGCTGATAGCCGCAGAGACTGCCGCCGGGATATTTGACCTTACCGAGCTTGAAAAAGAGATAATTCTGGTCCACATGTGGCCGCTAACATTACGCCCACCCATGTCAAAAGAGGCGCTTATAGTCTCGATGACCGACAAGTACTGCGCGGCGGCTGAGATATTCAGGCTTGATTATGAAAAGAGAAGGACAGTCGCGGAAACGGTCATAGCTTACGCGAAAGAACATACTGACCTGCAATAAAGACGCGGTTTATGCCGCGGCTTTTTTATATTCCCCAAACAAGCCAGATATAAGCATATCCGACGAGCACGGCGGTAAGGGTGAAAGGCACGCCGATACGCAGGAAATCACTGTTTTTGACTTCGTATCCGTTCTTTTTCAGTATACCGATTGTCGTGATGTTAGCTGATGCACCAATCGGCGTAAGGTTGCCGCCGAGCGTAGCACCGGTCAGCAGACCGAAGTAGAATACATACGGCTCCGTGCCCATAAGAGCCGATATTCCGCTGACGACGGGGAGCATCGTGGCGACATACGGGATGTTGTCGATGAATGCAGATACCGCGACCGAGAAGAACACCAGCAGCGTGTAAAGCAGGAAGGCGTTGTTGCCGGATATCTTGTAGAACACGCCGGATATCGCGTCGATGACACCGGCGCTTGTAATGCCTTCTATAACGATAAACAGGCCGAAGAGCAGAAGGATGGTGTCCCTATCTATATCGCCGATGACCTTCTTCAGCGGGGAGGAGCTGCTGTTTTTCAGACAGGCTCTGACTACGCCGATGATGCAGAGAACAAGGCAAATGATACCGCTTCTGAGGCTGTAAAGCACGGCGAGGATACCGCTTTCGGGCTTCGGGAGGAACGAGGCGCATATGAGAAGCGCGACGACTCCGAGCATCAGTATCGACGGGAAATAGTCATTTACCTCAGTTTCCACCTCGGCGGTGATCTTCTGTGTATCCTTTCTGAACAGGAACAGCAGAACGAATATCGAGGCTATCGCCCCGAGTTCAACGCCCCAGAATATGCCCGGTTTGCCGTTCATCCAGAAGAATTCAAAGAAGTTCATGTCGGCGTAACCGCCGAGCAGAATGGATGTCGTGTCTCCGACAAGAGTGGCCGCACCCTGGAGATTAGATGAAACGGAGATCGCGATGAGCACAGGCACAGGCGAGATCTTGAGCTTTTTGGATATAGCGAGTCCGATAGGCGCCACCATCAGCACGGTGGCTACGTTGTCGATGAAAGCCGAGATTATGCCGGCAAACAGCGAGAGAACGGTGACAGCCCATTTGACGTTAGGGACTTTGGTCAGCAGCATCTCGGAAAGTCTTGCCGGCATCTTGCTTTCGATGAACAGCGTTACCAGACCCATGGTACCGCTTATCATCAGGATGACATTGTAATCTACAGCTTTCAGAGCGGAAAGGATATCCATCTCAAAGAGACCGAGATATCCGAGTACGACAAACAGCAGGGCCGCGCTGAGAGCGATATATGTACGGTACTTCTGAAGCGACAGCATCAGAATGTACATGATTATGAAAATTATCAGCGCGGCGGCGAAACCGAAGGATAGGATGTCCATTTTACAAGTCGTTATACAGATTAAACGTAATTATTATTATATTGTTTTTGTGTGAATAATTCAATCACTTTGTATAAATGTGATCGGAGCTCAATGCATCGCGAGACTCGCATGATCCGTTACTAAGGGGATCAGACGCCTGTCTCGATAGGGATGATATTATGAAGATTGCCGTTTTTGATGACCCTGATCAGTCTCGGCAGAATTATATCGAGACAGCGGCTGTTGTATTCGCCGTTCCCGTATATCAGGTGCGACGCGGTATTTCTCAGTATGTTGCCTATCATCTCATCGTCGCAGTCGCCGAGTAACCGGCATATGAGCTCGCAGTCGCTTCGGCTCAGCGTCAGCGTCCCATGCTCCTTTTTCAGGTAATCGCACAGCAGCGCGGAGGTATATACGATCTCGTATATGTTGACCTTGGCGCCGGAATACGACTCGCCGTTCTGATCGCACCACCGTTTGTACAGGGCATTTATCTCCTGAATCCCGTATGAGGAGCAGAAATCGTTTTCATACGAGAGATACAGGGCGGAGGCTCTGACACGATAGATGCCGTCAAGATAAGCGGCGGAAATAAACGGCTTATAGGTGAGCGAACAGGATATATGCGCGTTCGTCGCTATGTTGTAGGTGCGGAGATAATCGGTTATCTGTCTGTCTATCGTATTGTTGTAATTGTTGTTTACCGTCGCGATCCGACCTGCGCGGCATTTGGCGAGAAGCGATATCGTCTCGTAGATCATTATCTTGAGCTGCTTCATGCCGAGTTCGTACAGATGAGGTATCTTAGTGTTCCTCAGCTCCTCGGTTGCTCTGTAATCGTTTTTCAGCGACAGCAGATAGGCGTCTGTCGCGAACAGAACCGAATGAAGCAGCGAATTGGCGGTTCCTGTCATAACGGATGATGAGTCGCCGGATGTGAATGTCATAACGGAGCTCTCAAGCGCGTTCGTTATACCGATCCTCACGCTGTCAGCCTCATCGTCCGATATCAGACCGCACCTTACGGCTTCTGTCAGGAGTGTCAATGTATAGTTATGATGATTGATGTTCCTTGTATTAAGACGCCGTGACTTATCGCTTTGATCCGTTCTGACGGCAGTTATTTCGTTTTGCTTTGAATTCATTTCAGATCAAACTCTGTTTTCAGTTCTCGGAATCGGAGAATTCGTCAAGCCCTATAATCCCGTCCTGCTCGAGAATGCTGAGCAGCTCGTCGTTTTCGAGCTCGAATCTGGAGATCGAGAATTCCTCCTCGTCGTCGGACGTATAATCGTCTTCCTCGTCGACATATCCGTATCCGCCGTCTTCGATCCCCTTTCCGCTGGCGGACGATTCGCTCATCTCCTGATAATCGTAATAATCAAGATCCTTTTCGTCGAGCACATCTGATTCTTCGCCGTGTGATGAACCGAAACTGTCGAAATCGCTGTCGTTGAAGGTCTCATCAAGATCAAAGAATTCAGACAGCGGACGATATACATGCTCGTAATCGGATTTGCCGCCCGATCCGCCCTGTCTGTTATGATCGGTTATCAGCTCGTCAAGGTCACGCGACATCAGCAGCTCAAGCGATCCCTCACAGGTATGCTCGAAGTAATATTTCATCCTCTGCACGAGATCTGTATCGCTGATGCCGTCGTCTGTTTCGCTTTTTACATAATAGAAGATATCGGTAAGCTCGTTTATCGCCTCGGCGTAATTGTCGCTGTCAAGATAAGGGGAATCGGCGAATGTTTCGATGATCAGCTTTACCGCTCCGAGACCGAATTCAACGCGGCTGTTTTCCCTGAGCGCGTTGTTTCTGGTGATCACGAGCTCCCTTGCCTCTTCTTCGGTCAGGGTGAGACCGTATTGCCTGGTCTTGTCATTGAGGGCGAGTATTTCATTTTTTGTCTTAGTGTTTATTAGAGCCTGGCTTTTGCCGCCGTGAAGAAGTTCAGTGAGGCTTACATGAGAAGGCATATATCCTCCGGATTCAATGAAATGATATACAGGATGTGATATACGGGATATATCGCGCATATTGATAAACGTCATAAATTATAGCATATCAGTCATATTTATTCAAGCGATCATATTTTAATTATTTGACGCTTTGTTGGACCAATGATGTATTGTATGTAAAATAAGAAACCGTCCGTTGAAGACGGTTTCCTGATCACAATATATATGAATAGTATTTCAGAATATGTTATTCGGGATCTTTCCGACCCATTCCGGTGAAGAGGCGAGATTAAGGGCCTTGCCGATGACCGGCGGGATGTCCCAGACATCCATCTTTCCGATGGTCTCACCTTTGATCTCATCGCCGAAGACGCCGCAGTATATCGTCCTTTCTGCGGGCGTATCGCCGCCGTGACCGCCCTGAGGCGTTCCTCCGTGATCGGCGGTGATTATCAGCAGGGTGGAGCTGAGCAGTCCCTTGCATCTGAGGGTGTTCCAGATGATGCCGATATGAGCGTCGATCTGAGAGATGGAGTGATAATACTGCTGAGTCCCGTAGCCGAAGTGATGTCCGGCGCCGTCGACGCTGTCGTACTGAACGAACATAAGCTTCGGAGCCTCGTCGGATTCGATGGAGTCGACGATGTATTTGGTGATGTCGACTATGCTTCCGGTCTTCTTGTCTACGCCGAGATCGTCCTCGACTATCCCGATATTGATCGGATTCCAGTCGCTGTATGACACAAGCTTCGCCTGTGGATATTTCTCGCGCGCGAGCTTGAATACCGACGGATATTTCACATCGCCTGTGCGTTTATGCGTTTCGTCGCTGACATATCCGTTGGTGAGACCGTGCATCTCCGGCGTCACGCCGAGGAGCATGGCGCCCCAGCATTCCGCCGAAATCGTCGGGAACGCGGTCTGAGCGTCAAAGGTCTCCGCGTAGGAAGAATGAGCTCTGATATAGTCAAGGTTCGGAGTGTCCGCTTCTCTGAAGAAGTTTCCGGCGCCGTCAACGCCGATAAGAAATACGTGATCGTAAAGCATGGTTTGGCTGCCTCCGTTTCCGGGATGGTATTGTTTTATATTGAAGCCGAAATTGATATCCTATCTTACGATCTCAACGCCGGCGGGAGCGTCGATCTCGGTTTTTATCGTGCCGTCAGGTTTTTTGCTGTGACATATCTCGACGGTGCCGAACGGCGTGGGATAAGCTCCGGCCGCCCATTCGAGACTTCCGAGCGTGGGCTTCACGGCGATCTTTCTGCATCCGGGCTCAAGCACCGATATGCCGAGAACATGCTCCATCATCCACGGAGCCGGAGTTGAGCACCAGCCGTGGCAGAGGGAGTGGCGGTATTTCACAAAACAGCTCGAGCCGTATGTGCCGTGCACGTCGATCCTGCCTTCCGGTACGATCTCGTCTATCCTTCCGGCGTTTTTCAGCCAGTCAACGTCGAATTCCTCCCAGAAGGAAGTAGCTCCGAGAGACAGCATTCCTCCCCAGTAGTCGCGGATCGCCTGAAGTGCCTCCTCGAAATGCCCGGCCATATTGAAAGCCTCAAGGGTATAAAGCGAAAGGAAGGCGGAGAAGCCTCTTGCGCCGCCGACACCAATAAGAGAGTCATATGTCTTGACGGCGTCGCGAAGTCCGGCCGCGACCGTAAGCCCCTCGGCGGGTTTCGAATTGGTCAGCTGAGGAACATGCTTTCTCAGCTTCGCAGCGGCGATCAGCGCCTTTTCGGCTTCTTCTTTTTCTCCCATCTGTCTGAGAAGATAATCGGCCGTTTCGAGCGCCATTATAAGAAGTCCCTGATGTCCGCTGTGGATGGCGTCTGGCTTTCCGAGGTCGTAATGATCGAGGAAATTCGTGCCGCCCGAGACAAGCTCACAGCCGTCGTCACCGATCATCGACTCGTACCTGCCGAGTATCTCAAGCATGTACGGCTTCTGGCTCCTCAGATAACCGAGATCGCCCGAGGCCATGTAATATCTGCACTGAGACAGTATCCACCACATCGAGTAGCTCGGCATGCCGTTCATCCAGCCGTTAGACAGGGTGAAGTCGCGTGAGTAGTCAAATGAGCGCGGAAGGACCTCGTTTGCTCCGAAGGTGTCGAGTATAGTTCTTGTTTCGGTGAGCGTGTCCCCGGCCCATACAAGTCTGTCACGCTTTATGCCGTCCCACAGATACTCCTGCATGTTGAGATGAGTCGTCCATACGGCGGTGTCCCATATTTGGTTCAGCAGAGGATCTGAGCACTCGAACCTGCCTTTTCTCGGGATATCCCTGAATATCAGCACGCCCTCTACCGCCATGATATCTATGTAGGAATCCGGATCGCAAAGCTCGATATATACGAAACGAAAACCCGTTTCGTTCGTTTCGGTGTTCGACCAGTTCGGAAGACGGATCTCCATGTCGCGCATCGCGTGATCATTGGTCGTGTTGTTTACTCCGATCTCGGTAAGAGCCTCTCCAACAGACTCACCGAATCTTATGCGCATCCTCTGCGGATTCGCCGGATTTGTCACATGCCAGGTGATTATCCTGACAGAGCCGTTGATCTCTCTGCCGAAATCAAGGAGAACGGCGGACTTTTCGCCTTCAGAGCCGTTCTTTAAGCGGGTAAAATCCTTGTTTTCGACGGCGATCTGCGAAGGGAGGACCTTTGTGAGATTTTCGGTGTTTACAGTGTCGCCCCAGGTCTTTACGACACGGACGGGTGTGAGATATACGCGCTTTCTCGGATCGGAACCTTTGACGCTTAGACCTCTGATATCGGTATATGACATTTATCGCACCTCCTGATTGATTGCATAAACATTATAACATATTGCTCCGCCGTTTTCAAGTATTTTGTAAATGTTTTTGAC
>CAMJPL010000009.1 GCA_946407735.1 uncultured Clostridia bacterium | reverse complement strand
ATGGAGTCGATCTTGTCGGTGTACTTCTTGATGATCTTGGCGGCAGTTATCGGATCGTCCTTGCTGATGGCGAAACCGGTGTTGCCCTCAAGATACTGCTTCATGTCGCCGTATCCGAGCTGGTCGCAGGCGCGGCCGATGAGAGTGTTCTTGGCGACACGGTAATGGACGCCCGCTTCGCGCAGTTCCTTGCGCATAGCGGTGTCGTCGGCGACGGTGATTCCGGTGAAGTCGAGGACGACTCCGGCGATCGCGCCGTTCATCTGCTCCGCGAGACCGTCAACGATCAGCTTTTTGCTGTCGATTGTCTTCTGGCTGGGCATTGATTTTCACCTCCGTGGTTATTTTGAAACGTGAGGGGATAATTAAAAATTCACCCCGATCCCGAAGATCGCGGTGATAAAAACTTAAAAGCGGAAATATCCGCGGATATGTCTTTAATATCGCCCTCGGCAGGACTTCCATGCCTGTACGGCACAGCCTGCTGTCTTCGGAACAGGTAAATTATACCACAATTACGCCACCCTGTCAACACAGCGGCGGCGTAATTTACAGAAAATACAAATATTTCTTTATAAGGTCCTTTCCATGCCCTCGCAGACGCCGGTATATTCGTCGAAGAACCGCTCGGCGGCCTTGCTCATGAACAGCGTGCACCGGCTCCCGTCATCCGAGAACGACGCCTGTATCCTCAGAGTGCCGAGATAGTCGTCCACCGAATACACGGTTATCAGCAGCTGACTTTCGGTGCCCCACGCCGCCGACGAGACGATCCTGTACCCCCTGCCGGCCGGGACGCCGATTTTTCTGCCGTAGTAATGCGTCTCCGGGAATTCGCCTTTCACGTTTTTTCCGAAGCCGAAGCGGATGCGGTGCTTTCCCGTCGCGTTTTTGTAGTCCATCGTACCCTCGTCGCCGGAGATCGAGAACGACGCCTCGGCAATCCCGGCGCGGTTAGGCGAAAAGGCGTATCTCCTGCCGTCTATGACGGAGGCGAGGCAGCTTTTCATCTCCCCTTCGGTGTACAGCACATGCCGCCCCGAAAGACAGGCTTCGAGCCGCGAATCGGCGTCGGAATCGGGCGGGAGCGTATCTCCCGACGAAAGATACGGATATATCTCCCGCCAGAAGGCATTCAGCACCTCGTGATACCCGACGCTCGACGCCTGCGTGTCGCCGGTGACGGCGAGCACGGCTCCGATATCGGGAAGGCCTATCGCAAGCTGGCATCCCATGCCGTTCAGCGCGAAGCCGCCGTATCTCGTGCACCAGATCTGATAGCCGTAGCCGAACTGCTCGTCGTGGACCGAATTCGTTATCCTGTTGTCGATCTGCTTCGTCCTCGCGGCGCGGACATAGTCGGCGGGGATGATCTGCTCGCCGCCGTATTCGCCGTCGTGCAGGATGAGATCGGCGAACTTCGCGAGATCCCTCGGCGTGCACATGATCCCGCTCCCGGCCCAGTCGCCGCCCTCCGGGCGCTCGACGCACCATATGTCGGGAGACATCCCGATCCTGTCGAAGACGCGGGGCTTCATATATTCGGTCAGCCGCATGCCGGACAGCTTCTCGACTATCGCCGTCAGCACCACCGTCGCGCAGGTGTTGTACTGGAACACCGTTCCCGGGCGGTGATCGGCGCGGATCTTCGATACCGACGAATCGGGATCGAAGAAGGTCCTCACCCAGTTTTTGTCGTCGAAGCCGTAGTTGTTCACCTGATACGGCGTCGCCATCATCAGAAGATCCCGCACCGTCGCCATGGCGAGATATTCCGGCACCTCGGCGGGAAGGTATTCGGGGAAGAAACCGACGACCTTGTCAGACAGGCTCAGCTTCCCCTCGCCGATCATAAGTCCCACCGCCATAGAGGCGAAGGTCTTCGACGACGAGTACATCCGGTGCTTGTCATCCGGACCCCACGGCGCGTAATACGCCTCGGCAAAGAGCTTCCCGTCCTTCAGCATGACGAAAGAGTGAAGATTTATATGTCTCGACTCAAGCCCTTCGGCGAAACGCCGGACGGCGTCAGCCGGCACTCCGGCGGCCTCGGGTGTGATCCTTTCAAATTCGGTCATATCATTCACCTGAAATATCGAGCCCTATGAGCTCTGCGGTCCTTTCGGCGAGCGTCCTGAGCTGCTGTGCCGAAAGCGCGTCCGAGCAGACGAAGCCGTCGCCGCTCTTTATAAGTCCGGCACGAAGGAGGCAGTCTATCTCCGCCGACGCCCATTCGGGGACATATCCGATGTCGGCTTCATTGCCGGTTTCCTCAAACGCGTAGCCGGACACGGTGAGGAAGCGTCCCAGCATCACCGCCGCCTCGGCGCATGTGACGGGAGCGGAGGGTCTCAACGTCCCGTCCTCATATCCCTTGAGGATCCCGGCACCGACAGCCGCTTCGATCCCGCCGGAAAGCCACGGACTTACGTCCGTGCCGTCGGAGAAGGCGGTGACATCGCCTGAGGCGCCACTATCCTCCGCGCCGAACAGATCGGCGAACACGGCGGCGGCGTATTCGCGGGTGATCGCCTGATCCTGCGGCACCTGACCGATTATGACATAGATGTCGTAATAATCGTCGTACAGGCCGAGGCAGGCGTCCATGCCGGAATTCAGGCTGAACGCCTTTTCGATGACCTTTTCCCATGAGCCGTACTGCTCGTACAGCTCATCCGGGAGCGGGCCCTCCTCGTGTCCGTATTTTTCGAGATTGCGGGCTTTCATCACGGCGAGCCCTTCGGGATCGCCGTCGTAGGACTCCATCCTGATCTCGTTGCGCCTTTTGCTCACAGCTCTGGCTATCTCCTCGACGGAAGAGCCGTCCTCCTCCATCTGATAGACGATGCCGTACAGCTCCTCGATGCTCTTATGATAGGCGATCCTCGCCTCGCGGCCGTTTTCGCCGTTCACGAGCTCGGGATCGGTCCAGTCGAAGGAGGCGTATTCCTTCAGGCCTCCGTCCGGCGACGGCGAGAAGCCGTAGACGGCCGACGGATCGGCGATGATATCCGCCATAGCCGACGGGTTGAGACGGGGATCGTGCTCATAGCGGAAATACACCGGCACCATCTCCGTCACGGCGAAGGCGGGCAGGGAAAAAACGGCGGCGATAAGCGCGGCGATAAGAAGACAAAGCGCAAATCTGGTTTTCATAGACGGAAATATCCTTTTATAACTGCTGAAATATCGTATTTTATGTCATCCCTGGGCTGCGGCCAGCTCCTCGAGATAGGCGAAGACCTTGTCGTAATGCTTGTTCATCTTCTTCTCGTTCTTCGCGTAGAACGACTCGAAGTCGGAGTTGTGCTTCTGGACAAGACCCTCGAGCCAGAAGGAAGCGCCCTCCCAGCCGTCGTAGACGTAGCCGAAGTCGAAGAACCTGTTGGCGAGCAGCATGTCGAGTATCTGCACCGACTCGTTGTCGCGGCTGTATTTCACCTTGAGAGCCGTCTCGAAGTAGACCGGGATGACCTGCTTGTAGCTCTCGGCGTTGAGCGCCTCGATGATGACGCCGCTGCGCTCGAGGTCGGTCGTCGTGATCGGTATCAGCTCACAGCAGTGGCTGCCGTCGACGAGCTCACGGTAGTCGACCTGCTGCTCGTCCCACTTCGGGTACGGGATGATGCCGAAATCGTGCTCGAAATCGCGGAGCGCCACCGCGCTTCCGATGCCTCCGTTGGCGAACATAGCCTTGTTCTCGCGGAACATGTTGATGCCGCCGTTGTGATGGTCGTCACCGCCGGGAGCGTAGTACGTTCCGGTGTTCTCCCAGCAGATCTTGTTGAGCTTCTCGACGATCTGGTTCATCTTGTCCGACTTGATCGTCACGCTTATGGTGCCGTCGGAGTTCTTCGTGCAGACAGGGTTGTTGAACGCCCAGAGATAGGCACCGATGTTGGACGCCGCGCCGGTGGCGAAGCCGTAGTAGTCGTCGCGGTTTCGCTGATTGTCGCCGTTCAGATCGGTGTAGACGTTCTCGGTGAGCGCCGACATGAGGTCTATCGTCCATTTGCCGTCGTTTACGGTGCCGTACATGTCGCTGATGCCGTAGCTGTCGGCGACGACCTTGTCATAGAACATGCAGTAGGTGCCGGAAACGGCGTTGAGCACATAGTCGCCGATGACTATCGGCGCGACCCCGGCGTAGGTGAGATCCTCAATGTTCGAGCGGTTCCACCAGGGCTTCGTGAGGTCGATATGCGGCACCTGATACCAGTCGAGGAATACGCCCTTGAGCACGACCTTTGAGGCGTTGACGACGTGATGGATGCCGAGATCGAAGGCGTCCTCGGCGGCGAGCACCGTCTTCTGCATCCAGTTGCCGACGGCCGTGTAGTCGCCGGGGGCGATATACTCGAATTTGGCATTGAACCGCTCGGAGACGGCGAGATTGCGCTTATACACCGCGTCGTCGACGATGTCCCCGGTGAGCTCCGGTATATCGTACCAGTCGCCGATATAATTCTCTATGACGACCCTGAATGTGTAGCCGTCAAAATCCGCCTCTGGCAGATCGTCGCTCACCTGAGCGCGGAGCTCGACCTCGGACAGCTCCTCGGTCTCGGGAGCCGATGTTTCGGCGGCGGTCGTCGCGGCGGCGACGTCGGGAGCGCTTTCCTCCCCGCAGGCGGAGAGAATACAAGCCGACAGCATGATACCGGCGGCGAGCATGGCGGAAATACGCTTGAATGACATTGATATACCTCCCATAATGTGATTCAGAAATACAGCTTCCTTATCGTCTCCTTCGCCGCCCAGTACGCCGGCTTCGGAACGCAGTCGTATGTGCAGAGCCCCCAGTAGCACTCGGCAGGGCAGTCGGGCAGATGGCAGTGCCAGCAGGTCTTCGCGTCGGAGAAGCAGAACATAAAATTGCCGAGCACATGCGGATGGGCAGCGAATATCTCAAGCCCGCGCCTGAAATAATCGGCCTGCACCTGTTCGTTGTGGCCTCCCGGCATCTCGTTGCACCACGCCTTGTGATAGCATACCGGCTCGAGATGCAGCTTGTTGTCGGGGCAGTCATGCAGCTGCTCGGGCGTCAGCGTCTCGCCCTTCGACGAATATCCCCATTCGTTCACCAGTATCGGCAGGCCGTAGGCGTCCCACATCGAGTCGAGCACCCCGGGCCAGTCCTCGACGCTGCCGCCCTGCCACGAGCCGAAATACTGATCGTCGCCGACATAGGCGAACGGATGATCGCCCTTGAACAGCTTGTCGCCGACGCGTCGGCTCTCGTCCCGCCACGACGCGAAATTCGTCCCGCATCTCGCTCCGGGATTTACGCTCAGCACGCCCACGGCGGAGCGGCGGCAGGTCTCGATGCAGATATCGAGCGGCACGTCGCCCGAGAAAGTCGGTATGTCGAGCTCGTTCATGCACTGCCAGAGAGACGGCGCGAGCTGGCCGAGATCCTCCGCCATGAAGGCCGTCGCGCGGCTGACGTTCGAATAGAATTCCTCAGTCCCGTACTCGCCGCATATCTCCGGCTTGTAGCCGAATATCGTCGGCGTCGACGGCATGACCTTAAGCCCGGCGGCGGACGCTTCCTCAAAGTCTGCCTTTATCTTCCTCCAGCCGTCGGAGATCTCGCCCCCGATCCTGTCCTTCCACGGGAACGGCACGTTGAGACGTATCCAGTCGACGCCGAGATCGAGCACCATATCGTACCGCTTCATCGGCGTATATGCGTAGACGATGCCCCGTATCTTGTCGCGGGCGGGGATGATGTCGGTCATTGTTTTCTCCTTTCGCCGCAATGAAAACAATCGCTTTGCCGCGCCCCGGCAGACGCATCGCCGTGCCGGGCTCAGCCGCTGATAACATTATATCATACTCAATATTATGTCTTAATTATATCATACCCTCCCCTCAATGTCAAGCGCAAGTCGGACTCTCCGGCATAAAAAAACTCACCGCCGGAGCGGTGAGAAAAATGTGATCGTGAAGCCTTTATTCCTCTATCTTCGCCTTCTGCGTGTTAGCCTTTCTTATGGCGTCGTAGACCTTGTCGCCGAATTTGCGGCTGCGGTCGTACTTGTAGAGGCCGTTCTGCTCCTGCTCGATGTCGGTGAGCTGAGTGTAGCAGAAGCCGCAGACGAGCGGATGGCGGAGCAGCACCGTCGTGAGCCCGGCGTACCTTTCGGCAAACTCGTCCTCGCTCTTCGGCGCGTTGCCGTAGCCCCAGCCTCCCGGCTCGTCGGGATTCCAGAAGGTCCCGCCGTACTCGGAGATCCAGTACGGCTGGCCGCCGTAGACGTTTTTCCTGCACTGCTCCTGATGGATCGGATTGTGTACATATCCGGGATCATCGAGCATTTTGTCGAGATTCGCCTTAAGGCTCGACGGGTTCTGGTCGTAGTCGTGCATGTCGAACATGTCGGTGACGTAATGCACGCCGCCGGAGGCGTCGATGACCGGGCGGTACGGGTCCATCTCCTTCGTCACGGCGTACGTGACCTTCTGATTTATGCTGTCGAGATCGTGCGCCCAGTACGACTCGTTGTACGGGCACCAACCGATTATCGCCGGATGGCTGTAATCGCGGCGGACGACCTCCATCCACTCGGGGAGGAAATAGCCGATACCGCGCGCGTCGTTCATGTCGCTGCCGTTGGCGTACTCGCCCCAGCAGAGATAGCCGAGATGATCGGCCCAGTAGAGGAACCTCTCCTCAAAGACGCGCTGATGCAGGCGGGCGCCGTTCATGCCGAGATCCATCGACAGCTCGATGTCGCGGCGAAGGAACTCGTCGCTCGGGGCGGTGTATATTCCCTCCGGGTTGAAGCCCTGATCGAGCACGGTGCGCATGAACACCGGTCTGCCGTTGAGATAAAAGCCCTTTTCGCCGATCCCGACCGATCTCATGCCGAAGTAGCTCTTCACCGTATCGCCGCCGTCGAGTGTAAGGACGAGATCGTAGAGCAGCGGGCTTCCGAGATCCCAGAGATGCAGCTCCGACAGGGCGAGAGAGAACGTCGTCCTGCCGTACATGACGGGAGCGCAGGCCTTTCCGACGCTCCTGCCTTCATAGAACGCCTCGGCTGAGACCGTCCTGCCGCCGGTCGTCTCGGCGTCGATGAGTATCTTCCCGTCGGAGACGAACGGGGTGATGCGGGCGTATTTTATCGCCTCCTTCGGCGTGAACTCGAGCCATACAGTCTGCCAGATGCCGGTGGTGCGGGTGTACGAGCAGGCATGGCTGTAATACAGGTCGGACTGCTTGCCCTTCGGCTGCGCGCCCGAGCGGGTGTCGTCCTCGGCCCAGACGGTGACGGTGTTCTCACCCTCGCGGACGAGAGATGTGATATCGAGCTCGAACGACGAATATCCGCCGGTATGCTCGCCGGCCTTTTCCCCGTTGATCCAGACGGCAGAATGATAATCGACGGCGCCGAAGTGCAGGATCACGCGGCCGCCGATATCGGACGCGCCGAGCGTGAACCTGCGGCGGTACCACACGGCGGGTATGAAGTCGGTGTAGCCGATGCCGGAGAGACGGCTCTCGGGGCAGAACGGGACGGTAATGGCGGTCGGCATGACCGACGCCTTCATCGCGGCGTCGAAATTCTCATCCTTACGGAATTCGCGTTCGACGCCTGAGTTTCCGAAATCGAACAGGAAATCCCACTGTCCGTTCAGATTGAGCCATGAGTCGCGGACGAACTGGGGCCGGGGATGCTCGGGACGCGGAATTGACATGATGTGACGCTCCTTTGTGGTTTGATCCGGCAGCTTTTCGCAAAAGCCTGCCGGGATCGTGTATTTTGTCTTCACGCGACTATTATACCACACCTCTCACGTTCTGTCAACGCCCGTCATCCGTGAACAGGATGTTAAATATAATCATTTTACCTTCAAGCCTTTGAATTGGAGCAAAAATGTGATATAATATAAGGTATGATGGATAAATTATCGGAAAATGCCGGGCTTGTCAAGCCCGAGGCTTTAAAAGCTGAAGCTTTAGAAGCTCCGGCGCCTGATCTGCTGTCGATGGGCGAAAAAGGGCTCGGTGCCGAGATCGAAAAGCTCGGCTTCCCGCGCTACCGCGCCGGACAGATATGGCGGCAGATGCTCGCCGGGACGTCCGATTTCTCGGAGATGACCGATCTTCCGCTCGCGATGCGTCAGACGCTCGCCGAGAGATACGTGACCGGCGTGCCGGCGATCGAGCGGCGGCTGATATCAAAGATCGACGGCACGAGAAAATACCTCTTCCGCTGCGCCGACGGCGAGACGATAGAGTCGGCGCTGATGGAATACCGCCACGGGCTGACGATATGCGTCTCGACGCAGGTCGGCTGCAACATGGCGTGCGCCTTCTGTGCGTCGGGCATCGGCGGCAAAAGGCGGGATCTGACGGCGGGCGAGATACTCGGACAGGTGGCTGCCGCCCAGCGGGACGTCGGCCGGAGGATATCGGGCGTCGTCATGATGGGCATCGGCGAACCGCTCGACAACTACGACGCCGTGATCTCGTTCCTCGGCGAAATAACATCGTCGTCAAACGAGAAATACGGGCTGTGCATCGGCGCGAGGCACATATCGCTGTCGACCTGCGGCCTGTGCGACAAGATAGAGCGTCTGGCCGGGGAAAGATACGAGATCACGCTCTCGATCTCCCTCCACGCCGCCGACGACGAGACGCGGCGGCAGCTCATGCCTGTGGCGAAAAGATGGAGCCTCGACGATCTGCTTTCCGCCTGCCGCGATTACTTCAACCGCACCCACCGCCGCATCAGCTTCGAGTACACTCTGGTGCCGGGGCGCAACGACTCGCCCTCCGACGCCGGAAAGCTGGCGGCTCTGCTCAAAAGATACATGGGCGCGCGGCCTTTCCACGTGAATCTCATCCCGGTGAATGCCGTCGAGGGACGCTTCGCGGCCGGGAGCCGCGCATCCGCCGCGCGATTCGCCGCCGGGCTCACCCGCCTCGGCGTGAACGCCACCGTCCGCCGCACCCTCGGCCCGGACATAAACGCGTCCTGCGGCCAGCTCCGGCGGGGAGCGGGGGAGTAAACGATTTTAAAGCTTTTCTTGGGGGAAGGGAAAACCTTTTCTGAAGAAAAGGTTTTCCCTTTCCCCAAACCCCTATCCTTTTCCAAAAGACTTTTGATACAGTTGATACAGTTGATATTTCATACCGGCGTACATGATGTACGCGGCGAAATCACCGATCGGCATAACGATCGGAACGGAGGTATGACTCTATGATTCGATATTTCGGCGCGACCGATGTCGGAAAAAAGCGGACAAACAACCAGGACGCCTTCAACGTCCGCGCCCTCTCCACCGGCGAGATCCTCGCCGTTCTATGCGACGGGATGGGCGGCGCGAACGCCGGGAACATAGCCTCCGAGATAGCCCTCGAGACCTTCTTCGAATATATAGAGACGGCCCTGACGGCCTACGGGGCGCTGACCGCCGGAAGGACCTCCGCCGCCGGTCCCGAAGCCGAGCGCGAGGAGAGCGGGAAGGACTCAGACGACGCCGCGGCCGACACCCCGTCGCAGAAGACGGACATGGCGTCCCGCATAAGTCAGATATACCCCTCGGTCAACTATCCGGCGCTGCTCGAATCGGCCGCCGAGGAGGCGAATCAGGCCGTCTACAACCGATCCCGCTCGGCGCCCGAGTTCGAGGGGATGGGCACGACGCTCGTCGCCGCGCTGATACGCGACGGCACCCTCTACTGCTGCAACGTCGGCGACAGCCGGCTCTATCTCGTGCAGGGCGACGCGATAAGACAGGTGACGCACGATCACAGCTACGTTCAGTACCTCGTCGACATCGGCCGCATGACGCAGGAAGAGGCCGAACAGAGCCCGTACAAAAACATCATCACCCGCTCGATAGGCCGCGAGAAGAACGTCTTCTGCGACACCTATACCGTCACACTCCGCGCCGGAGCCGTCGCTCCCGACGAGTTCACCGACACCCGCGAGGTGCTGCCGTCCGCCCGCGCCGCTAACGAGCGGCGGGCGAGATCGGGCGTCAAGAGCATGCGCTCGTCGCAGTACGATGACGGCGACGACGCCGAGAAGCCGATATACGTCCTGCTCTGCTCCGACGGACTGACGAATTACGTCAGCCGAGACATCATGCGCGGAGCGGTCGTCGGTCAGATGACCCTCGGCGAGGCGGAAAAGCGTGAGGACGAGGCTGAGGAAACTGGCGCTCCGGCGCGCTCCGGCTTCGCGCCCGCCGATCCGACCGATCTGAGGTCGAGGGTGGCCACCCTGCTCAGCTCCGCAAACGACGGCGGCGGCGGCGACAACATCACCGCGATACTCATCGAATGCGAGCAGAACGAATGACGTGCCGGCGTCACTGAACAGCGCCGAGCGTTATTGACAGATTCAGAACATATAGATCATGGATACATACGAACGATACATCGGCCAGACGCTGGACCGCAGGTATTATCTGCTGAGGATAATCGGCGTCGGCGGCATGGCGGTCGTTTACGAGGGCATGGACACCGGCTCGGGGCGGCATGTTGCCGTCAAGATGCTGAAGGACGAGTACGCCAATGACAGCGCCTCGGTCTACCGCTTCGTGAACGAGTCGAAGGCCATCGCCGCGCTGAACCATCCGAACATAGTCAAGATATACGACGTCTCGGTCACAGGCAGCGCCGGGCCGAAATACATAGTCATGGAGCTTGTCGAGGGCGTCACCCTCAAGGGCTACATGAACCGCACCGGAGCGCTTCCGGCGAAGGAGATACTCTCATACGCCGAGCAGATACTCAAGGCTCTCGAGCAGGCCCATTCGAAGGGGATAATCCACCGCGACATAAAGCCGCAGAACATCATGCTGCTCAGGTCCGGGCGGATAAAGGTCACCGACTTCGGCATAGCCAAGATGCCGAACGCCGACACCATCACCGTCGGCGACAAGGCCATCGGCACGGTCTATTACATCAGCCCCGAGCAGGCCTCCGGTCAGAAGATCGACGCGCGAAGCGACCTGTATTCTCTCGGCGTCATGATGTACGAGATGGCGACAGGACAGCTGCCCTTCACCGGCGACACGCCGGTATCGGTCGCTCTGATGCAGGTGAACGACGATCCGGTGCCGCCCAGGGACATAAACCCGAGGATCCCAGTCGGACTCGAGCAGATAATCCTTGGCGCGATGGAGAAGGCTCCCGACCGCCGCTTCCAGACGGCCGAGCAGATGCTAAAATACGTCCGCACCCTTCAGGACAACCCGAAAATCATCTTCAAGGAATACCGCGACAGCGGAGTCTCGCGCTTCTCAGGCCGTGTGCAGGGCACAATCGCCGGCAAGCGCGAGAGCCACACCATGCTCCCGGTCATACTCGGCGTCGCCTCCGCCTTCCTCATAGTCGCGCTCACCTGCGCGATATTCATCTGGAACGCTCTCACCGCGAGCATGAACGAGAATCAGCCGAAGTCGATCCAGATCCCGAATTTCATCGGGACGATGTACACCTTCGACATGACGACCGAGTATTCCAACTATTACAACATAACGGTGGAATACGAGTACGATCCCGACACGCCGGAAAACCAGATAATCGACCAGACCCCCGCCGCCGGGGAGCGGCGCAAGGTAAAGGCCGGCGAGCAGCGGTGCGATCTCAAGCTGACCGTCTCCCGCGGAGCCGAGACGATACGCCTGCCCGACCTCACGATCTACGATGCGCGCGAAGCCGTCAATTATCTGAAGGACCTCGGGCTCAACGCCAAAAACAACCCGCAGAGGATCTCGAGCCCGACGATACCGGCGGGGTATGTGATTTCGACCGAGCCTCAGGCCGGGACCATCATGAACGCCGGCGACGTCGTCGTGCTCACGATCAGCAAGGGCGAGGAAGTGCAGCAGACCACGGTGCCCAATATGGTCGGCAAAACGACGTCCGAAGCATACAGCATGCTGACGTCGGCCGGACTCAAACTCGGGGACGTGACATACCGCGCGGGAGGCGCCGCCGGGACGATAGCGAGCCAGTCGCTCAACCACTCGAGCACGGTGCCGGCAGGCTCACCGATAGACCTCGTGGTCTATTCCGGATAACACGGGCGCGGCACCATGGCAGTCTGATCGAGTTCTAAATGCTTACGATGTTTACAATATTTGTTTTCTTTCTGTTGAACCTGATAGCGGAGGAACAGATGTCGAGAATAGGCGTTTCACTGATCAAATTCGGCAACCGGATCTTCAAGCCGGTGCGGCATCCCTTCAATCTCGCCGACAGCGGTGAGATGTCCTACGCCGAATGGCAGTACGAGAAGGGCATGGACACGGTGGCGTGCTACGCGCCGAAATACAAGACCTACGACATGTTCGAGGACAAGACCGTGCTCGACATGGGATGCGGCGCGGCCGGAAAATCGCTCTATTACGTGAGTCAGGGCGCTTCGAGGGTGGTCGGCGTCGACATCGTGCAGCGCTATGAGCGCGAAGCTGAGGAGCTGGCGAAAAAGCTCGGCTACGAGAAGAAATTCAGTTTCGTCTGCGCGTCGGCGTTCGATCTCCCCTTCCCCGACCAATCCTTCGACACGATCATCATGAACGATTTCATGGAGCACGTCTCTCAGCCTGCCGACGCGCTGAAGGAGGCCTACCGTCTGCTCAGGTCCGGAGGGAGGATATTCGTCAACTTCCCGCCGTATCTCCATCCCTACGGCGCACATCTGACCGACGCCATCAACACGCCGTGGTGTCAGGTGCTGTGGTCGGAAAAATCCCTTATCGCCGCCTATCACGATCTGGTCCGAGGGCTCCCGGACGAGAAGGAGCGCATATCCCTCCGCTTCTCCTACGACGAGAACGGAAGGGAGTACATGAGCTACATAAACAAGATGACCCTCGTCAAGTTCAGGAAGGTGCTGAAAGAAGCCGGTCTCACGCCGGAATACTACGCCGAGATACCGCTGAGAAAGTTCCTCACTCCGCTCGCGAAGATCCCCGGCGTGAAGGAGATGTTCGTCCGCATGGGAGTATGCGTGATCAGGAGAGAAGGATAATTTTTCCAGTCGGGCCGTATTTTTCAGGATAACATAACGGAGGCATATCATGTTCCAGATAATCCCGCTTCCGGCCGGTGAGCCGGCGTCCGAGCTCTATTCGGTAAAGATCAACGGCACACCTGCCGGCTGCAGCGTCTGCCGCGTCTCGGCGATGCCGTTCGACGTCGTCTGGCCGGGGCATCAGCGGCCGATCGATCAGACGGAGGAGGCCGCGTTCGTCTCGGTGATCTCGGACGGAAAGATAACCGTCGAGGTGAAAAAGGCCGCTCAGGCAGGCGGCGTAAGACCGGATTCAGACGTGACCGTGCGCCCGCTCAGATTCGGGATAAAGCCGGTCATCGACGGCGATACGGCTAAATTCGACCTCCCCGGCCCAGGGCAGTATTCGGTCGAGATCGACGGCATGCACAGCGCGCTGACCGTTTTCGTCGATCCTCCGTTCGATTTCGGGCTGAAGGAAGGCCCGGGGATAACCTATTACGGTCCCGGCGTGCACGATATCGGAGAGATCCGCATGCGCTCGAACGAAACGGTATATATCGACGCCGGAGCCGTCGTCTACGGCGGCATCGTCGCGGAGGACGCCTCGAACATCCGCGTCGTCGGCTACGGCATACTCGACAACAGCCGCTCGGTGCGCGAAGAGAACCACGCGTATGTGAAGCAGATGAAATACCCGCTCGGCAACATGAAGCTGTTCCGCTGCGTCAACGCCGAGATACACGGTCCCGTCTTCCGCGACTCGGGAGTCTGGACGGCGACGATGTACAACTGCGACAACGTGACCTTCGACCGCTGCAAGGCGATAGGCATGTGGCGGTACAACAGCGACGGCTTCGATTTCGTCAACTCCGCCAACTGCCGCGTCCTGAACTCCTATCTGCGCAACTACGACGACGTCATAGTCCTGAAAGGCCTGAAGGGCTGGGATCACAGGAACGTCGAGAACATCCACGTCAAAAACTGCGTGACGTGGTGCGACTGGGGACGCAATCTCGAGATCGGCGCCGAGACCTGCGCAGACGAGTACCGCAATATCATCTTCGAGGACTGCGACTGCATCCACGGCGCGCATATCATGCTCGACATCCAGAACGGCGACCGTGCCTCGGTGCACGAGCTGATTTTCGACAACATCCGCTGCGAGTACTCGAAATATCAGACGGAACCGATATATCAGTCGACCGAGGACATGAAATACGAGCCGGACACGTCAAAGCCGTATCTGCCGATGCTGATGAAGGCTCACCTCTACCGCGGCGTCTGGTCGAAGGACATGCTTTACGGCGAGAACAAGCGCGTCACATTCAGGAACATCCAGGTCTTCGCCGACGACGGGCTGACGATGCCGCCGAGCGAATTCTCCGGCGCGGATGACGCCCACTGGACGCGCGGCATAACGATCGAAAACCTCACCTTCAACGGCAGACCAGTGACGTCGATAGATGAAGCCAATGTAAGGATAGGGGACTTCGCCGAAGACATCCTTGTAAAATGACAAAAAAAGCCCGCATCGCTCTTATCGCCGCTTTTTCCGCCCTGGCGCTCTTCATATCGCTTTATATCGTACCGAACGAGATAAGGTATCAGGAGGGGCTGAGGCTGATAAGGCTTTCGGAATGGGACAAGGCCGCCGAGACTTTCAGCCGCCTCACCGGATCCGGATACCGGGACTCGAGGGGTATGTCATATTACTGCTACGGGCGGAAGCTGTACTCGATGGGATACGCCGACATGGCGTGGGCCGAATTCGATTCAGCGGCCGACAAGCTCAGCGGGAAGTATAAAACGGAGGCTGAAAACTGGCGGAGGAGGACGTATAACGAATGGCACCGCGAATGGAAAAGCGGCTACGAGGAAAGACGAGCCGCCGAAAAGGCGCGGGAAGCCGAGAAAGCCGCTGAGGAATCCGAAGCCTTTGAGCGCTGGCTCGAGGAAAAAAGAGAATACAGCCGTGAGATCCAGCGGCAGATAGAGCGGAACAGGAACGGATCAAAGACGCCGTACCCGTCATACGATCCGGATCCCTCCGATTTCACCGATCCCGAGGATTTCTACGACTATTATTACGATGACTTCTCCGATTACTGCGACGCCGAGGACTACTATTACGATCACGGCGGATACTGAATCCGACAATACAAAACCGCGCCTTTGACCGGCGCGGTTTTTTCATCATTTCTTTTTCCTGTTTTTCAGCTTTATAACGCTCGTATATCCCAGAAGCGCGAGACCGATGAGCGATATCACGCCGAGTACCCGCGTGAGCACATCCGGGATGTCGACTCCGATGATGCCGGTAAGTCCGGCGATGATGCCGACGGTGCCGCAGATGATCAGCGAGATCGCCCACAGGATGTCAGCGGTTTCCTTTTTCATGACGATGCCTCCGTCAGTTTTCTCCGAAAAGCTCCAGAGCTTCCTTGGCGGCGAGCTGCTCTGCCGCCCGCTTCGAGCGCGCGGTGCCGTGTCCGATGACGTTGCTGTTGAGACGAGCTTCGACGTCGAACACCCGCATGTGCATCGGGCCGGATTCGCCGACCGTGACGTATTCAAGGATGTCGCCGGAGCCTCCCTGCTGTATGAGCTGCTGCAGCTGTGTCTTGTAGTCGCGGAACCTCCCCTTCTCGGCGTGGGCCCTGATGTGCGGGATCAGCCTCGGCAGAAGGAACTCCTTTACCGGGCCGAAGCCGCCGTCGAGATAGATCGCCGCCAGAAGCGACTCGAAGGCGTCGGCGAGTATCGACGGGCGGGTCCGGCCGCTGGTCAGCTCCTCGCCGTGTCCCATGCGCAGGAACGATCCGAGATCGATGTCGGACGCCAGCTTCGCCAGAGTCTCCTCGCACACCACCGACGCGCGTATCGGCGACAGCTCGCCCTCCGCCGTCGACGGATAGTGCCTGAACAGATATTCGCTCGCCGTGATCGACAGCACCGAGTCGCCGAGAAATTCCATCCGCTCGTTGCATTCGGCGGCTATCCCGTGCGCCTTCTGCTCGTTCGTGAACGACGAGTGCGTGACGGCGGTCTGAAGAAACGAGATATCGCGGAATTTGTACCCGATCCTTTCCTCAAGCAGATCGAGCCCGAGCGGAAGACCTTCGCTCATTGCTTATCCTCCGGCTGAGGCGCTGCCGGCTGCGGCGCGGCAGGCTGCGCCGGAGACGCGGCTCCGACAGACTCGGCGAGACGCATGATGACGCCGGAGTTCACATAGGATATCGCCTGACGCACCGCGTTCTTCACCTCGAGGGCGTCCGACGAACCGTGGGTCTTGATGACCGGCTTCGAGATGCCTAGGATCGGGGCCCCGCCGTACTCCGAGGCGTCGAACTCCTTCTTCATCGCCTTCATGTCCTTCATCACCATCGCCGCCGACAGCTTCGTCAGGGCATTCTTTTTATACATGGCCTTGATGCGGCCGAACAGAAGCGATCCGAGTCCCTCGGTGAGCTTGAGGAAGATGTTGCCGGTGAAGCCGTCGGTGACGAGCACGTCGCAGCCGCCGGACGGCACCGTCTTCGCCTCGACGTTGCCGATGAAGTTTATCTGCGGGTCGGACGATATCAGCTTATGAGCCTCTATCATCATGTCGGTGCCCTTGTGAGGCTCGGTGCCGTTGTTGAGCAGCCCGACGCGCGGGCTTTGCACTCCGAGCACGTTTTCCATATAGACCGAGCCCATATGAGCGAACTGGAGCAGGTTCTCGGCGGACACCGAGACGTTTGCACCCGAGTCGATGAGAAGCGTGGGATCGGTGAACGGCATCACGGTGGCGATTGCGGCCTTGCGGAAGCCCTTGATCCTTCCGACGATGAGCGACGCTCCGGCGTAAAGAGCGCCGGTGTTGCCCGCCGAGACGAAGGCGTCGCCGCCTCCGTCCTTGAGAAGGTGAAGCCCGACCGCCATGCTCGATTCACGCTTCGTTCTCACCGACAGCGCCGGATCCTCCATGGTTATTATGTCGGGAGCCTCGACTATCTCTATCTTCCGCGGGCCGTCCCCTTCGGGTTCGATCTTAAGCCCGTTCTCCGAGGCGCACTGCTTTATCGTCTCAGTCTGACCGACGAGCACGATGACGGCGTCGTATTCCGCGGCGGCCATAACCGCCCCTTTTATTACCTCGAGCGGCGCGTTGTCGCCGCCCATGGCGTCCAAGATGATTTTCATGACGAATGAGTTTATTTGCGGGGGAGAGAACCCCTTTCTGAGGAAAGGGGTTCTCTCCCCATACCCCCTCTTTCCTCAAAGACTTCTATACAGGTATATGTTATGTTTTATTTTTTTATCTCGCCGATCACGGCTTCGAGAGCCGCGAGAGCCGATTCGGCCCTCATTTCGGCGCGAGCCTTCTTGTCGTGGCGCTTCTTTTTGTCCCAGCCGGTCATATCGAGCGGGATGAGAGCGAAATTCGCGTTCATCGGCTGGAAAGACCCGACGCCGCCCTCGCTTATATAGGCCGACATCGCGCCGGTCATCGTCTCGCGGGGGAATATAAAAGGCTCCATGCCGCGCAGCTCCCTCGCCGACTCGATGCCGCATACCATGCCGCTCATAGCCGACTCAACATATCCCTCGACTCCGGTCATCTGCCCGGCGAAGCGCAGTCCTTCGCGGTCTCTCATGCGGAAGGTGGGATCGAGCAGCTTCGGCGAGTCGATGAAGGTGTTGCGGTGCATGACGCCGTAGCGAAGGAACTCGGCGTCTTCAAGCCCGGGAATCATGCGGAACACCCGCTTCTGCTCCGGCCAGGTGAGATGCGTCTGGAAGCCTACGATGTTGTACATTGTCCCCTCGGCGTTCTCGGCTCTCAGCTGGACGACGGCGTAATATCTCTCCCCAGTGCCGGGACGGCTTATCCCGACGGGCTTGAGCGGACCGAAGCGGATCGTGTCGCGCCCGCGCCTTGCCATCTCCTCTATCGGCATGCAGCCGTCGAAGACCTTCAGCCTGCCGTCCTTGTCGGTGTCGGGGGTGTCGAAATCGTGAAGCTGAGCCGTTTCAGCCGAGACGAGCGCCTCGTAGAAGGCCTCGTACTCGTCCTTCTGCATCGGGCAGTTGAGGTATTCTCCTTCACCTTCTCCCCATCTCGACGCGAAGAACGCCTTATCCATATCGACGCTCGAGGCGTCGACGATGGGCGCGACGGCGTCGTAAAAATGCAGTCCGCCGCCGCACAGCCCGGCTATCTTTCCGGCGAGCGCGTCCGACGTGAGCGGGCCGGTGGCTATTATCGCCGGAGCGTCGGGGATCTCGGTGAGCTCCGCCGTCTCGGTAGTAATATTCGGATGATTTTTTATCTTATCTGTGATATACGCCGAGAACTTATCCCTGTCCACGGCGAGAGCGCCGCCCGCCGGGACCGAGGTGTGATCGGCAGCCTCGATTATGAGCGAGCCGATCCGCCGCATCTCCTCCTTGAGGAGGCCGACCGCGTTTGTGATGGCGGCGGCGCGGAGCGAATTCGAGCAGACAAGCTCGGAATACATCGGCGATCTGTGAGCCGGGGTGTATTTTTCCGGCTTCATCTCGATAAGACGAACGCTTATCCCGCGCTGCGCCGCCTGCCACGCCGCCTCGCATCCGGCAAGCCCGGCTCCGGCGACGATGAGGGCGGCTTCACTCATCGGATTCGTCTCCCGACTGAGGCTTCTTCGCCTCGGGACGGTCGTCCGGGCGGGAATAGCCGCAGTCCTTATTGCGGCAGACGAGCTTCGCGCTCCTGCCGCGCTTCGCCATCAGCATGTCGCCGCATACCGGGCATTTCTCGCTCGTCGGCAGATCGTACGACGCGAAGGTGCAGGTCGGGTAGTTCGAGCAGCCGTAGAAGACCCGCTTGCTCTTGCCGCGCCTGACGACGAGCTCGCCGCCGCAGTCGGGGCATTTGACGCCGATCTCCTTCTCTATCCTCTTCGTGTATTTGCAGTCGGGATAGCGCGAGCAGGCGTAGAAGCTGCCCCAGCGTCCCGTCTTTACGATCATCGGCGAGCCGCAGACCTCGCACTTGATGCCGTCGGGCGCCGGTACCGTCTCGGCGGGCTTTCCGTCGTCGCCGAGGGGCTTGGTGTTGCGGCATTTCGGGTAGTTCGGGCAGGCGGCGAAGCGGCCGAATCGGCCGGTCTTCACTATCATCCTCGCCCCGCACTTCTCGCAGATGAGATCGGTCATCTCGGGCGCGACCTCGGCCTTTTCCCCGCCGAGATTCTTCTGCGCCTGATCGAGATCGCGGGAGAAGCCGGAGTAGAAGGCGCCGAGAACGTCCTGCATGGTGCGGGTGCCGTTCTCGATGTCGTCGAGCTCATTCTCCATATTGGCGGTGAACCTGTAATCGACGACGTCCTCGAAATTCTTCTCCATGAGCTCCGTCGTCGTCTCGCCGAGAGGCGTAGGCAGAAGCGATTTGCCCTCGCGGGTGACGTACCCGCGCGAGATTATCGTCGTGATTATCGGCGTCCATGTCGACGGGCGGCCGATGCCGAGCTCCTTGAAGCGCTTTATCAGCGAGGCCTCGGTGTATCTCGGAGGCGGCTCGGTGAAATGCTGCTGAGGGATGACGTCGGCGGCCTTCAGCCTATCGCCCTGCGAAAGCTCGGGAAGGAGCGTCTTCGAAGGCTTGTCGCCGCTGTCGGGCTTCGTCCTGTCCTCGTCCTCCGCCTGCTCGCTCTCCTCGTAGACGGTCATATATCCCTTGAAGCCGACGGTATAGCCGGAGGCGCGGAATATATAGCTGCCGCACATTATCTCGGCGGACACCGTGTCGAGTATCGCCGACGACATCTGGGAGGCTATGAAGCGGCTCCATATGAGCTTGTAGAGCCTGTACTGATCCTGTGTGAGGCGTCCCTTGACCGCCTCGGGGAGTATGGCGGGATCGGAGGGGCGGATCGCCTCATGGGCGTCCTGAGCCCCGGCGTCGGTCTTATACTGCCGCTGGGACGACGGGAAGTATTTCTCGCCGTATCTGTCGAGGATCAGTTCTTTCGCCGCGGCGGCGGCCTCGTCGGAGACGCGTGTGGAGTCGGTCCTCATGTAGGTGATAAGACCGTGCGAGCCGCCGTTCTCGGGGCCGAGATCCATACCCTCGTACAGCTCCTGCGCCGTCTTCATAATGCGCTGGGACTGGAAGCCGAGCTTTCTCGCCGCCTCGACGAGAAGGGTGGAGGTGGTGAAGGGCGGCGCCGGGTTCTTCGCCTTGGCGGCCTTCTTCACCGACGTGACGGTGAAATCGCGTCCTCTGCAGAAATCGACTATCTTATCAGCGTCGCCGCTGTTTTTAAGCTCGACGGCGCGGGGAGCGCCGCCCTCGGGGAGCTCGCCCCAGAATCTAGCCGTGAAGAGCTCGCCGGACGACGCCGTCAGCGAGGCGTCTATCGTCCAGTATTCCTCCGGCACGAACGCCCTTATCTCGCGCTCGCGGTCGACTATCATCCTCGCAGCGACCGACTGCACGCGCCCGGCCGAAAGGCCGGATCTTACGCTCTTCCAGAGATACGGGCTCAGCTTGTAGCCGACGATCCTGTCGAGGATGCGGCGGGTCTGCTGCGCGTTGACAAGGTCCATATCGATATGGCGAGGCTTTTTCACGGCCTCCTTGACCTTGTTCTTCGTTATCTCGTTCACCGAGACGCGAAGGGCCTGATCCACCGGGATGCCGAGGGTGTTGGCGAGATGCCAGGCGATGGCCTCCCCCTCCCGGTCGGGGTCCGTCATGAGATAGACCTTGCCGGCGTTCTTCGCGTCCCTGCGCAGCTCTTTTATGAGCTCGCCCTTGCCTCTGATATTTATGTATTTCGGCTCGAAGCCGTTCTCGATGTCGACGCCGAGCGTGGATTTCGGGAGATCCCTCACATGCCCCTTCGACGCAACTACCTTATATGACGAGCCAAGGTAGCCCTTTACCGTGGACGCCTTGGCGGGTGACTCCATTATGACCAGATTAGCCAAAAACTGAAACCTCCGGAAAACATTCCTCTGATCGCGCTCCCCGCCCTGCCCCGTACGGCTGATAGCGGAAAGCTATCTTTATTTTATAATACTCCTAAATTATAAACCAATCGGAGCATGATTTGTTAAACTCATGTAAATATTAGACCCTTCGGCGGTTTTTCATAAGGATCTCGAGCGCGAGCGGAGCGTCGGACGACGCGCGGCTCCTGAGCGGTCCGGCGCTGCGGAGCATGATCTTTGAAAGCTCATCCCGCTCGGCGTTTATCCTCCCGGACTCACGCGCGAGGGCGTCGGGCGAAAAGCCTTTCATCGGCATGATGACGCCGCACCCGGTCTGACGGGCGAGAGCCTCTATCTTCGGGTCGCAGGAAAATCCTATCACCGGCGTCCCGGCGGAGAAGGCGTAGATCATGAGATGCAGGCGCATGGATATGACGAACCGCGTCTTCGCCGCGAAGGCGCGCGTCTCCCGTGGCGTCAGGCCGCAGACGAGCCGCCCGCCCGTTTCCTTCGCCGCCCGCCTGTTCAGCTCGAGGTCCTGCTTCTGCTGCAGCGGCATGAACACCGGCGTAAGTGACGTTGCGGCGGCGATGCTCTTCACGGCAGTCAGGATCCTTTCGTTGATGTCCTGATCGTGCTCGCCGGGGATAAGCCCGCGCAGCGACACGGTAAAGGTCTCGTCGGCCTTTATCCCCTGCTTTGACATCAGATAATCGAGCCATCCGCCGTCGCACGGCTCGAGCAGCATGGCCGGATCGGCCGTGACGGCCGCCGTCTCCCCGGCCGCGCCGGTGTCGAGCGACTTAAGCAGCGAAAGCGAGCCCTCGTCTCTCAGCGTGACGGCGTCTATCCCCCTGAGAGCCGCAGATGCCGCCGAGCGTGCGCGCTCTCCGGTGAGTGGACCTATGCCGGAGCCGTACAGCATGACCTTCATGCCGGCTCTCTTGGCGGAATTTATGATATAGGTGTAATAATACAGCGACCTCATCGAGGTGGAATTCTGCAGAAGCGAACCGCCACCGTTTATCAGCAGCGAGGTGCGGCGCATCAGCTTTTTTATAGTGAGCAGCCTGAATCTGCCGACCGCCCTCACCGCTCCGTGCGACGATATGTTCTTCGGCCGATGGGCGAGGACAATGATGTCGAGATCGGGAGAAAGCGCCTTTAGCGACCCGGTTATCTGCCAGAGCAGGCTGTCGTCGCCGATGTTTCCGAAGCCGTAATAGCCGACGAGCATGACGTCGGCCTCGCCCTTGTATCTCGGCCTGAACGGACGGACGCGGTTGTACAGCGCCTCGGCGTCGTCGGCCATACGCCCGACCGTGAAATGCTTCCTTACGAAAGCCCTTCCGAAGGCGCCGAGCGCCAGTCTTTTTTCGTCCGTCATCGAAAACAGGCGCTTTATGTCCGACGCGACGGTCGCGGCGTCCGGCAGGGCCCTTCCCCTGCCGCAGAGATTCGTGTCGAGCGCGTCACGCACCGTATCCTGATCGAAGATGCCGAGATATCCCTGACTTCCGGCGAGCACGGTCGGCAGCCCGCACGCCATCGCCTCGAGCGCCGCGCGCGAGACACCGACGAAGACGGTATTTTCACGCTTTCCGGCGCGGAGATAGTTCTCGACGTCGGTGACGGAGCCGACGGCGCGGACGGCCTCGCGGCCGACAGCCGCGTTCGCCTTTTCGGCCTCGGCTCTGAGGCGGTCATAGGCGTCGCCGCCGCCGATGATGTCTATCTCGATGTCGGGGTATTCGGCAGCCAGCTCCGCCGCCTTTTCGGCGAGCATGAAGGCGACATGCGCCGAGGCGTCGTCGATGCGGCTGACATAGACGACGCGGTGCGCCGAATCGGCGCGAACGCCCTCCGGCGACTTTTCCGGCGGCATCGGCGAGAAGCGTGAAGTGTCGATGCCGTTTATCGTCAGCTCGACGCAGTCGCCGGGTATGCCGTACTCGCGGATAAGATAATCCTTCGTGTCGTAGCTTACCGCCAGCGAATAAAGCCCCCATCTCGAAAGACGGCGCCATGCCGCGTTCATGTCGTAGACGCCGTGGCAGGTCGTCACGAAGCGCACGCCCAGCCTTTCGCAGGCGCGGGAGCAGATGAACGACGAGATGCGTGAATGCGAGTGGACGACGTCGAACCGGCGCTCCTTTATCAGCTTCTTCACGCCGAAATAGGCCCTGACAGCCCGGTCCGGGCGCTTGGAATCGAGCGGGAGCCTGACATGCTCCACGCCGGTGCCTTCAAGCGAGGGGACGTAGTCCCCTCCGTCAGACACGATCGTGACGCTGTGGCCGCGGCGGACGAGCTCCTTCGAGAGCTCCACGATATGCGTCTCAGCGCCGCCGATGCCGAGCGACATGGTTGCCATCAGAATGTTCATTTGAAGTAAGATAAGTCAGTGCCGGGAAAAGGACGGGAAAAAGCCTCTCCCGAAAAACGCCTTTGAATGATATGCTTCTTTTTTCATTATACTATAATCGCGGCGGGATTTCAATGAACATCGTGTAAACAAACCCGGGCGCTTCGGCGGCGTTGTTCCCGATTATACTTGACACGGGGAAATTTTTATTATATAATATATTGAACGCATAAACATACGAAAAGCTGAACAAGGGGCATAACGCCATGGCAAACAAATTCGATCCGGAAACCGGCAGGCCGATAGCCGACGTGCCGGCGCGCCCGGCAGACGTAAAGGCGGAGGATCCGCCGCAGAAGCGGTCTCCCGACGAGCTGCTGTCAAACCGTCTCCCGGAGGACAGGTTCAAATACATAGTTCCCGTCTTCGCCGCGCTGATAGGCGCCGTGATGATCATCGCGGCAAGCTTCTTCGCGCAGGCTCTCGCATATCTCGTCTGCGCCGTCTTCGTGATATCCGGCATACTGATGGTGTTCGGCATGAGCGCTCCGCGCCAGAGCCGCGGGCGCGACCGCGAGCAGCGGCTGAATTACGCGATTTACACCGGGACGTGGTTCATTATCCTCGGGATAGCCTCGCTCGCGAAGGCCGGCATAATCATCGAGCTGATCCCGGTGTTCTTCGGCTCGGTGCTGTGTCTGCTCGGGGTGGTCAAGCTCCGGCTGATACCGGCGATGCGGCGGATATGGTTCCCGCTCGCGGTGTCGGCGTATCTGTCGGCCGCCGTCGGGATCCTCGTCATCGTGATACCGGGAGGGGAGATCGGCACCGTCAAGATCATCGGCATAGCCTTCATCGTAGAGGCGCTGATCGACGCCGGAATATTCATCGCCGCCGACATCGGCCGGATGAAGGCGCAGAGGCCGGATAGCGGAGACAAGCCGCAGACGGGAAAACAGAACCTTGTCATCAAATGGGTGATACGGCTGGTGATCGCGGTGGCTCTGGTAGTGCTGACCGTCCTCGCCTTCACGCATCTCACCGACATCGTCAGCGTATTCGGATAAACAACGCGATTAATAACTATGAGGGGAAAATTATATGAAACCTATGCGTCTTTCATCGCTCTTGCTCGCCGCGATCCTCGCGCTCTCAGCGGCCGCGGCATCGTCCTGCGGCTCATCCGGCGCCGATACTCCGGCGTCGGCAACGGACGCGCCGCAGGCAGGGGAAAACACTCCTGACGAGACCGAGGAGGAGACAACCTCGCTCTACAGTCTCGATACCATCGCCGTAAAGGACTACGGCGGCCGGACCTTCCGCGTCATAACAAGCGACAGCGATCCCGTCGAGATGCCGGAACAGACCGGCGATATCGTCGACGACGCGCAGTACAAGCGCAACCTCATAATCGAGGAAAAGTACAATATCAAGATCAGCGACAGCTACATCCCGATGGCGAGCTACAGCGAGCTTACGTCGACCTTCAAAAAGAGCGTCATGGCGTCGTCCGACGACTTCGACGTCTGCCGCCTGATCATGCGCGACGCCTTCTCGCTCGCGCTTCAGGGATACGTACTGCCAGTGAGCTCTCTGCCGTACGCCGATCTTGACAGCCCGTGGTACGTCAGATTCGTAAACGACGCGCTTCGGATCGACAACAACTATTACATCTTCTACACCGACGAGTGCATGGGCACCTTCACCGGAGCCTGCGCCGTCTTCTTCAACAAGCATATCGCCGAGACCTTAGGTCTCAGCTCGCCCTACGACGACGTGCGGGGCGGGAAATGGACGCTTGACAGATACTACGAAAACGGGATGGCGGCGATAAGCGACGTCAACGGCGACGGCGTGTTCACGCCCGACGGCGGGGACGTCTTCGCCGACGTCGGCGAGTACGACGGCTATATCCCGCCGCTGTGGATCGGCGCCGACATGATGATAATAAAGAAGGACGAAAACGACATCCCGTATTTCGCCGCCCTCGGCAACGAGAAGTTCGCGTCGCTGATCGAGAAGATGTACACATACTTCGACACCGACGGCTTCTACTGGGACAGCTTCCTCAAGGGAAAATTTGACGAGAACGAGCGCGCCGTCGGACGGCAGTATTACATAAACGGCCAGGCGCTCTACTACATGGGAGGCTTCGGCACGGCGTCGGCCTTCCGCGCGATGGAGGATGACTTCGGCATAGTGCCGCTGCCGAAATACGACGAAAGTCAGAAGGACTACTACTCCCGCATAGCCGACGGATGGCTCCTGAACGTCCCCACCCACTGCGCCGACACCGAATTCGTCAGCGCGATACTCGAGGAGCTCGCCATCGGCACCAAGAACTACATCATCCCGGCGTACTATGAGGACGCGCTGAAGAACAAGTTCATCCGCGACGACGATACGCTCGAGATGCTGGACATCGTCCAGACCAACAAGATGATCGACCTCGCCGACACCGTCTGGTTCAACGAGATCAGAGGCCCGTTCACGAACGACGTCTTCGTGCAGGGCAAGCCTGTCGCCTCGTATCTCGAGAAGATGGAGAAGAAGGTGAACAAGGCGATAGAAAAGGCCCTGAACGCCGGAGAATGACGGCGGAAAAACGAATCCCATATAAAAACTCATATATAAGGAGCCCAGCGTCATGAAAAAAAAGCTTACCGCGGCAGGTCTTCTGCTGGCGGTCATCATATCCGCCTCGGCGACAGCCTGCGGCGAAGCCTCTGAAGAGATCGCGCCCACCGCGGTGGCTGATACGGCCGTACAGGAGACCACGGCGGAGCCCGCTGAAACCGACGTGTTCGAGGGGAGAGCCGCCTTAAGCGACGGTCTGCCGGAAAAGGATTACGGCGGGCGCAGGTTCTACATCCTCGGCCACAACGAAAATCAGGTCGTCTATTTCGCGGCCGAAGAAGAGAACGGCGACATAATGAACGACACGCTCTATCAGCGCAACATAGTGATAGAGGACCGTTTCAACGTCGACATGCAGATCGACGTTTCCAAGGACATGAACGCGGCCGCGTCGTTTGTCTCCAAAAGCACGCTCGCCGGCGAGGACGCCGTCGATCTGATCTCGATGCACGTCGTCACGGTCTCCGGCATCGTCACGAACGACATCGTGCTCAACTGGTACGATATCCCGTATGTCGATTTCGAGAAGCCGTGGTGGTCGCCCAGCAACATAAACGATCTGACATACAACAACGTCGCCCTGCTGGCGATGGGCAGCTACGCCATGTCGACCGAAGCCGTCACCTTCTGCATGTTCTTCAACAAGCGTCTCGCCGAATCGTACGGCATCCCCGATCTGTACGAAACCGTGAACAACGGTCAGTGGACGATAGACAGGCTGGCCGAAACGGTAAACGACGTTTATACCGATTTGAACGGAAACAGCAAGCGCGACAACGACGATTTCTACGGGATCACCATCCGCTCCGGCGGCACGCATATAGCCGCCTTCCAGTGGGCGTTCGACAACCCCGTCATGGCAAAGGACGACACCGGCAGACCGACTCTGGTCGGAAATACCGAAAAAATGCCGGTCATGCTCTCCAAGCTCTGCGACCTGATGCACAACAACACGGGCGCGATATGCAGCACCGACTACAGCTTCTACTGCAATAAGTTCTCGAAGGGCGAAACGATATTCGTCCTCGGCTGCGTCTATGACTCTGTCAACTATTTCAGGGACATGACGGACAACTACGGACTCATCCCGTATCCGAAGCTCGACGAGGCTCAGCCGGAATACAAAACAATGGTAAACGGCTGCCACGAGGCCATGGCGGTATCGAAGGCGGTATCGGATCCCGAGTACATCGGCATCATAACCGAAGCGCTCTGCGCCGAGACCTACAAGACGGTCGAGCCCGTCTACTACGACATCGTTCTCAAGCTCAAGGGCGCGCGCGACGAGATCTCGGTCGACATGCTCGACATGATCATGAACAGCCGCGTGTTCGATTTCGGCTTCATCTATGACAACTGGAAGGGACCGTCCTTCCTTCTGCAGGATCTCGCGGTCGCGAACAAGACCGATTACGCCTCCGCCTACGCGAAGAAGGAATCGTCGTACATCCAGCATTACAACGATGTCCTCGCGGCTTTCGAAGCGTACATGCATTGAGAAAAACGCAGTATCGTCAATATAAAATCAGAACAATAATCATAAAGGAGCATAACATCATGAAACTTCGCGCCGCAATCATAGGCTGCGGCGGCATCAGCCGCTGCCACATGGCCGGGTACAAGGCTTTATCCGACCGTGTAGACGTAGTCGCCTGCTGCGACATCGACCTGCCGAAGGCAAAGCGCTACGCCGAGGAATTCGGCATCCCGGCTGATGCCGTATATGAGGATTACAACGAGATGATGGCGAAGGAGACGCTCGATCTTGTCTCCGTCACCACATGGAACGCCGCTCACTGCGGCGCGACGATAGCCGCGCTCAAAGGCGGTGCCAACGTCATATGCGAGAAGCCGATGGCGATGAACGCGATCGAGGCTCAGGCGATGCTCGACACGGCGAAGGAGACCGGCAAGGTCCTCCAGGTCGGCTTCGTCCGCCGCTTCGGCGGGGACGCCGACACCGTGCTCGCCTTCTCGAAGGCCGGCGCTCTCGGCGACATCTACTACGCCAAGGCGACATACCTCCGCCGCAGCGGCTTCCCGGGCGGCTGGTTCGGCGATCTTGCCTACTCCGGCGGCGGCCCGCTGATCGATCTCGGCGTGCACGTCATGGATCTGGTGCGCTATCTCTCGGGTCTTCCGAAGCCGATACAGGCCTTCGGCGTGACATACAAGAACCTCGGCAACAACCGCGCATCCGGCGGCGAGCAGGCGTGGGCGGCGTCGACAGCGGCGTCGAAGTACAAGTACGACGTTGAGGACTTCACCTCGGCGATGATACGCTTCGACTCGGGTCTGACGATGCTGATGGAGGCCTCGTTCAACCTGAACATCGCCCACGACACCGGCAATATCGAGCTCATGGGCACCAAGGGCGGCCTTTCCTTCTCGCCTAAGTTCGAGATCTACACCGATATGGCCGGACGCTTCATCAACATAGCGCCGCAGGGCAACACCGGCTTCGACTTCACCCGCGCCTTCAACGACGAGATCCGCGGCTTCGTCGACGCCGCCGAGGGCAAAGCCCCCTGCCGCGCCCCCGCCGAGGACGGCGTGATCCTCATGAAGATGATCGACGCCATCTACGAGTCGGCAAGGACCGGCAAAGCGGTGGATATCATTTAATAAGCGAAAAATCATGCAGGGGAAGAAACTCAGCCCGTATTTCGGCGATAAAACGCCGGGGAAAACATCGGGTTTCTTCCCCTGCGCCGATTTTCCGGATATAATTACGCAAGAGACATTATTTAAAAAAATTGAGAAAACAGATATCAGCCTCCCTTCTCGCCCTGATCATAACCGCCTCGGCGATTCTGCCGTCATGCGGCGGAGAGGCGGACGCGGAGGAAAACACCGCGGAAGATACCGCCGGGAGCGCAGATACGGCAGCGAATGCCGAAACAAAGGAATCCGACAAATTCGACAATATCGACTTCGGAGGCGATAAGCTCCGCGTCTGGTCATCGATAAACGATTACGATTCCACGAACGCCCACGATCTCATCGCCGGAACCGGCGCGGAAAACGGCGAAGTGGTAAACGACGCCGTCTACATGCGCAACATGGAGGTCGAGGAAGCCCTGAACATAAAGATCGAATTCACTCCGTGCGACGAGGACTACGTCACGAATCTGGAAAAGATGCGCTCGGTCATCATGTCCGGCGAGGATCTTTACGACGTTATAATCCAGGATATGTACCGTGAGGCTCAGGTCGTGATGGAGGGCATGGCGATAGACATGTCTCAGCATCCCATGCTTGACTTCACGCAGCCGTACTGGATGGGCGACTATATGTACGACATGTCTGTCGACAGGCAGAAGGTGTACATCATGGCCGGCGACTTCTTCATGGGAGCGATCAAGTCGGCTCACGCGCTGTACTTCAACAAGACCATGATGGAGAACATCTACGGCGATCCCGACGCTATATATAAGACCGTGATCGACGGAAAATGGACCTGTGACGCGCTTGCTTCATATATCGAAGGCGCGTATTCCGATCTCGACGGCAACTCGCAGGTCAATATGGGCGACCAGCTCGGCTTCTGCTGTCAGGGATACTGGGGCTCGGGCATGCCGTTCATGCTCTGCGGCGACCTGCAGTGGGTTCAGTATGTCGACGGCGATCTCAGACTGGTGCTGAACGAGACCCGCGCCGCCAAAACACTTGAGGCGATGAACAAGGTATTCTGGAATACCGGCACGATCACGACCTTCGACGATGAGATGTGGGTGCCGTACTTCAATAACGGGCTTTCCCTCTTCCTCGGCTACGCCGACCTGAATACCTTCTCTCAGCTGCGCGAAAACGATTTCGGCGTCGGCATACTTCCCTACCCGAAGCTGGACGAGGAACAGGAAAGATACGTCACGGTCACGCATGACACCACCGAGACCGGCATCGTCCCCATCACATCGAAGAAATATGACATGATCGGCACCGCTCTTGAAATGCTCTCCCGCGAAGGGCAGAAGACGATCATGCCGGCGTATTACGAGACCGCGCTCAAGGTCAAGTACACGAGCGACAACGTGTCGGCGCAGATGCTGGATATCATCCACGACAACATAAACGCGTCATTCTTCCTGGCTTACAACGGCTATCTCGGCGGCAATCTGATCACGATCTTCTTCACCCCGATTCAGAAAAACAGCAGCGATTTCGCTTCCACATATGCCAGCGTCAAGCCTCAGATCGAGACCGGACTCGAAGCGATGGCGGCGACGTGGGCAGAGCTCGGCGGCTGAATGATTTCAGACAGATGATATAAAGAGAGGACAGGCAATCATGATCACTGTAAAAACCGATTTTTCCTCAATGATCGGACCGATCAAACCGATGAACAGCGTCGGCAACGGGCCGTTCACCAAAAGAGCGCACACAAGGAGCAACACCGATCTCTACGCCAAAGCTCACTTCCCGATGGCGCGCACCCATGACGCCGCCTTCTTCACCGCCTACGGCGGCGAGCACTCGGTGGACGTATCGAACATTTTCCCGGATTTCGACGCCGACGAGAACGATCCCGCGAGCTATGATTTCTGGCTTACCGACGAGTATATGGAGAACATCCTCGCCACCGGCACGAAGGTGTTCTACCGCCTCGGGCAGAAGATCGAGCACGAGTCGAAGCGCTACGGAGCGATCCCGCCGAAGGATTACGCCAAATGGGCGCGGATATGCGAGCATATCATACGCCATATGAATTACGGCTGGGCCGACGGCCACAGCTACGGCATCGAATACTGGGAGATATGGAACGAGCCGGATCTTCATCCCCAGTGCTGGGACGGGACGGACGAGGAATTCTTCCCGCTGTTCGACACGGCGGTAAGACACCTCAAAAAATGCTTCCCGGAGCTGAAGATCGGCGGTCCGGCGGTCACGCATCTGTCGGAGAACGGCTACTGCCGCAAGCTGCTCGACTACATGACCCGCGCCAAAGACGATCCGACGCCGATAGACTTCTTCTCATACCACTGCTACACGACGGATCCTTCCATGTATTCAGACACCGCCCGCCGTGCGAGAGAGCTGCTCGACTCGTACGGGTACAACGGCGCCGAGCTGATACTGAACGAATGGAACTATGTCCGCGGCTGGACCGGGGACGACATCGTCTACTCGCATCTGGCTCTCCGCTCGCTCAAGGGCTCGGCCTTCATCGCGTCGTCGCTGATCGAGGCGCAGAAATCGCCGCTCGACCACTTCATGTACTATGAGGCCTGCCAGGCCTCGACATGGAACGGCCTGTTCGACAGGACGACGGCCGCTCCGCTCAAGGGATACTGGTCGATGATCTGCTTCGACGCTCTGAAGACCCTCGGCCGCGAAGTGAAAAGCGGCTCCGACTGTCCCGACATAAGGGCGCTCGCGGCTCTCGGCGAAGACGGCCGCGAAGCGGCGATAATGATCACCTACTACAAGGATCACGACTCCATCGACGGCTCGGGCGCCGAAGGCGAGACGCAGCGCGTCCGCGTCGAGTGGGACGGCTTCGCCTGCGATGCCGGGACCGACGCCGAATACCTCATGCTGGACGGCAGCCGTGATCTCGAGCTGACATCGTTTGAGACCTTCACCGGATGCCGCGGCGGGCATATACTCGATCTGCCGCTCTACTCGACGGCGCTCATAAAGCTGAAAAAGGCCTGATTTACAAAAAATGCTCTATCCTCTTCCCGCGCCGGTGAAGACCGCCGCCGAAGCGCTTTCCGGCGGCGGAATACAGGCGTACCTCGTCGGCGGTTGCGTCCGCGACATCATTCGCGGCGCGTCTCCGCATGATTTCGACATCGCCGTCCCATCGCCGCCGGACGTTACCGCCGCCTGCTTTCCCGGACGCACCCTGATCCTCGACGGCGTGAAGCACGGTACCGTCGCCGTGATGATATCCGGCGAAAAGATCGAGATCACCACCTTCCGCTCGGAGGGCGGGTACAGCGACGGGCGGCATCCCGACGCCGTCAGCTTCACGAAAGACATAATATCCGATCTCGCACGGCGCGACTTCACCGTGAACGCCATGGCGATACCGCTCGCCGGAGGATACGCCGACACCGAAAAGACCGCCGATCCGTTCGGCGGGCGAGACGACATATCGCGTCGGCTGATACGGTGCGTCGGCGACCCTTACGCCCGCTTTTCGGAGGACGGCCTTCGCGTCATGCGGGCGCTGCGATTCTCGTCGGTCCTCGGGTACGATATCGAGGAAAAGACGGCGGACGCCGCGGTGCGGTGCGCCTGTATGCTCGGCAGCGTCAGCCGCGAGAGGATCGCCGACGAGCTGTACAAGACAGCCGCCGGAGATCACGCCGAGTCGGTGATCGACCGCTTCTCCGGTATCATAGAGACCGCCGCCGGAGCGAAGGCACAGCGGACAGAGCCGCTTCGATATGCCCCGCCCGATCCGCTGACCCGGCTGATCCTGCTCTTCGGCAGCGAGGCACCAAATGTCCTGAGACGGCTGAAGCGCTCGAGAGCCGATATCGGAACGGCCATGCGTGTGACCGAAGCCATGGACCTGCCGTCGCGCGGGAGAGAAGCCGTCTACCGGCTCCTTATACGCCTCGGCTCAGGCGATATAAAGAGACTGTTCGACATAAAGCTGGCGCTGGGCGAGATATCGGCGGACGAAAGAGCCTCGGCGCTTGAAACCGCCGATGAGCTCATAAGATCAGCCGTCCCGCTCTCGGAGGGTGATCTCGCTCTCCGAGGCTCCGATCTCGCCAAAATGGGATATTCAGGCACACAGATCGGAGAGACAAAAAAACGGCTTTTCGAAGCCGTGGTGAGCGGTGAAGCGCGGAATACCCGGGACGATCTGCTGAAGCTCGTCAGAAAATCGCCGTAAAAAAACAAAAAGCGCAAAAAGGAGAGGGGATATGATCCTCTCTCCTTTCATATTGTCCGGCTTATCAGCCGACGTTGTCAAGATATGCGGCGTTCAGCTTGTCGAGAGCCTTTGTAGCGCCCTTCTCGAGCTTCGCCCATGTCGACATGAAGTCGTTGGAGTTGTTGGTGACGAGGGTGCGGTAGATCTGTCCGGCGTTGTTGAGTGTGGCGTAGTAGACGAACGCGAACTCGGTGGAGATCGAGTCGTGGATGATGTCGATCATCTGCGCGCTGGCGTCGTCACGGACATACTTGACCTTAAGCGCCGTCTCATAGTAAGCCGGCATCAGGGACTTCCACGTCTCGGCGGACATCGCCTCGATGGTGGCGCCGACTATCTCGGTTCTGGCGCAGTTCATCGGCACGACGCCCATGATCGCGGTGTCATGCACCAGCGAGCGATAGTTTTCCTGCTGCTCGTCGAGCTTCGGGTTCGGCATCATTCCGAACTCGGCCTGCATGGCGCGCATCGCGTCTCCCTCCATCGTCCTGAGGGTGGCGTTTCCGAGAGTAAGCGAGCGTCCCTCGGTGAATATCGGGTCGGCGAGGTTGACGTCTATCTTGCTGATATATGAACCGTCGTTCCAGAACACCTTGTTGATGAGCTCGGCGGCCTTGAGCTGGCGCTCGGTGCCCATCGTCCATGTCATGGTGCCGTCCTCGCCGCGCTCGGTCATATGGATGTCGGTGGCAAAGGCGAAGCGGTCGGAGCTGGAGTATGTGACGTAGGTAACGAAGCCGTACTGATCCAGTTCGTTCTTAATCGAGTCGCCGTTGAGATCGTTGTAGCAGTCGGAGACGAGCGCCGCCATCTTCTCAAGCGTCCATTTCTGATCGAAGACCTGCTGATAAAGCTCGGCGGGATCGCCCTTGAGGTTGCGGTACATATCCTTGTTGAAGAACAGAACGCCGCTCCAGCGCAGGCAGTCGATGAAATAGTCGCCGACGAGGAAGAAGCGCTTGTCGGAGCCGATGGAGATCTCGTCCATATAGTCGTTCCACCACCACGGCTGGCTGAAATCGATATACGGCAGATCGAGCACGTTGTAATATATGCCCTTCGTGGCCTGCGCGACGAGACCGAACTGCTGACCGAAGATGTAGTCGTATGTGGTATCGCCGGCCATGACCAGCTTGTTCACGGCGTTTCCTATCTGATCGTAGGAGGTGGCGTTGGGAATGAATTTCAGATCGATGTTGAGGCGCTCGGCCACCTTTTGGTTGCGCTCGATGACGGTATCGGTGACGATATCGCCGGTCATTTCATCCCCGCCGATGACATAGTCGGTGCCGCTTGATACTTCGATGGTATAAACAGTGACGGTATCGCCGCCGAAATCGAGATCCTCCGGCAGGCTGTCCTTGTACCCGGAGCGGTCGTTCGGGTCTGTCGTCACCTCGGCTTCGGTGACGGCTGCGTCATTCGCCGCCGCAGTGACGGAAGCCGCCTGTCCGGCGTCATTTCCGCAGGATATCAGCGCCGATCCCGACATTATCAGTCCCAGCGCGAGCGCCGCGATTCGTTTTGTTTTTGTCATCTTACTGCCCTCTCGAAGATATATGAATATTCTGGATGGGTATATTATACCATATCGCACCAAAACTGTCAAGCGGATAGCAGATTTTTTGTGCAAAGATCTCATATCCGCCTTAACAAAAAAAGCCATTATTATTTCAAGGCGGTATGTTGATTAATGATCCGCCGCGCGGTATAATATATAAACCATTCTTGCCCCGGAGGGTATATGACCGAAAAGAAAACCAAAAGACCGCTCAGGGCGGTCAGAAATATAGAAAGCGCCTCATTTTCGCAGAACAGCGGCGGCTCCCCGCCATACTCATACAGACGCGAGACAAAGCAAGAGGCCGCGGCGCGGATCGAGCGCGAGCTGCGTCAGGCGGCGGGTATGACGCCGGAAGAGCACGTCCCGGACGGCGGCGACACAGTGACCTTCGATCCGGGAAACCCGCCGAGCGGCGACACCAAGGTATTCACGACGATAGGAGCCGACCGTCCTCGCCGCGTCGTGATATCCCCCGACGCCTCGGACGTCGAGGCGGCCCAGCGCGAGATAAACGAGGCCCTTATGCGCCGCAGCCAAAAAAAGCGGAGGATCGCGAAAACGGTGCTCATCATATGCGCCGCGCTCGCCGTCGTCGCGCTGATCGTAATAATCGCGGCGGGACTCGGAAGATAACGGAACAAACCTCCGGATTCGCACGTCATATAAGGCGAAAAGAAACAAATAGTCTTGAACGCATAGCGTTGAAAGCGAAGCCTTGAACGGAGGAATCACAATGGCCAAGCTCGAAAAGACAGTAACCGGAAGCTTCGACACCCTGCTTCGGACCATCGAGGACGGGATACTCGGAGGCAGCGTATCGGCGACGCTCGAGGACAAAAGCGATTTTTACTCCGGCAGCGCGAGATGCGCGGTGCGGGTGTTCGAGCGGTACAGCTACATCGGCGGCAACCGCGTCAGCCTCAGCGTCACCCTTTTCCAGGCCGGATCCGACGCGATACATCTTTCGGCCATCACGAGCGGCGGCAGCCAGGCGATGTTCTTCAAGATCAACACCTTCGGCGAGGAGGCCTTCCTCGACAAGCTGAGAGAGCTGATCGGCTGACAGCCGTCGGCTTATCCGCCGTCCGCTGAGGGGCGGCATGACAAGGTCAGAGCAGCGTTTCCCCGTATGAGTCGAGAAACGTTCCGCCGATGATCGCCGCGATGTCGGCGATCCAGCCGAGACCGAACAATCCCAAAGTCAGCAGCCATATAGCGCCGCTGACTTTTTTTCCTGCATAGAACCTGTGCGCCCCGAAAACGCCGAGGAACACCGCCAGAATAAGAGCAGTCCGCCGATAGAGCGCCCTGTGCCCGCCGTATGTGACGGACGGCGTCACCCTCTCGGTAATTACGCCTCTCGCCGCCGCCTCTATCGAGTCGGTCATGGCGTCGATATATCTCGTCCTCAGGCGGGTCATATACCCGCCGAAGCCTTCGTCGCCGCTTTCGGTTATCACCGGCATGACGGTCGCTCTGCCGTCAGAGACGAGGACGTGCACGGCGAGCCCCGTCTGCGGCTCCCGCTCGAACCTTATCGCGCGCCCGAGGCTGGTGTCGCGCAGACCGAACGCGGTGGGAAAGACGCCCGACGCCTTCGTGAGAGCGTCAAGCAGGCCGTACAGATTCATGCCGTCGGGCAGAGACACCGTCCTCGGCGTGTACGCCGCCGCGAGATCAGCCATATCCGGCATAGTATTCCCTCCCTTCCGCTGAGCGTCTATCCATATTATACTCCTCACGGCGCTCCGGCGCAACTACCCATAAGAATAGTTTTGACGCTTTGCCGCCCTTTTTCGGCCGTGAGACGCCTTTTTTCGCTTGACATGAGACACCCGGCATGATATAATGGATGAAAAGGGGAACGGGAAAATGACGAAACGAGGCGGTATAAAAATGAAGGGAGCGATCCTGCTGATCATCGCGGCGCTCACGGCGGCAGCGGCGGCGCTGATGACGAGACCGGCGCAGACAGATAAGCCGCAGGGACAAACGGAGGGTGAGACTATGAGCGAAAACGGCGGCAGGCTGTCGGACGGCATTTCGCTTGACGGGGCGTGGGAGCCGGAGGGGTATGTCGGCCCGCGCGCCGAGATCGACGGTAGCAGGATGATACGGCTCTGGAACAGCAGCCCGGTGCTCGAGACCGAATTCACGATCGAGGAAAAGGACGGGAAGATAATACTCAAGCTCGCCGAAAACGGTCTGAGGAACAGCCCGTCGGACGATCCGTACGCCGTGGTGAAGGAATGCCGCTATGAAGACGGAGCCATCGTCTTCGTAGACGAGTTCAGATTCTCCGGCGAGAGGGTCGAGACGCTGTACCCGACGACGAACAGCCGCTACGGCGACGTGACGGTGATAAGCGGCGAACTGCTGCCCGAGCTCGAGGGCAGATGGGTGTCCGACGATTTCCCGTCCGAGCTCCGCTTCAAGGACGGCATACTCGAGATCGGAGACGATGAGAGCGTCGACTATACCGTCAGAGTCGCGGCGGTAAGGCACAACTCTGGCGGCTGGATATCTATAATCGACGCCGATCCCGCCGTGCAGCTCGTCGGATTCTTCTCCTCCATGCGGTATGAAAACGGCGTCATCACGGCTGAGATCTTCGTCGCCGACGCCCCGTCCGTCAGGCTCACATATGTGAAAAAATGACAAATCTAGAATGATCACGAAAAAAAGCGAAGCCCCCGCTTATCGGGCTTCGCTTTTGTTATATAGGTCCTGTCAGCCGTTCTTCGTCATGAGATAGTCGATGTACGCGCTCACAAGAGCGGCGGCTTCGCCGCGGGAGAAGGTGCGGGAGACGTCGTAGCTTGTGCCGATGTAATCCAGCATGCCGACAGCCTTCGCGACCGCCATATAACCGACGTCTTCTGCGTCGAGATTCACGGCGGCGTCCTCATCGAGCCTGAATATCTCGCTGTGCGAGGCGATCTCGTCCCATCCGAGGGTGGAGACGATGACCTTCAGCGCTTCGATGCGGGTCATGGTGTCGCGGAGCTTGCCCTCGGAGCTGTAATAATACCAGCGTCTTCCGGCGGCGTTGATCATGGCGGTGAGATCGGACTCGGAGATCGCCTTGTCGGGCTCATACTTCGCCTTGAAATCAATGATGCTCATATCGGCGAGGCGGTTTATCGCGTCCTCGTATTTGTTTCCGGCGATATCTGAGAAGGCGTAGACCGACTTTTCGGCCTTGACGTCATACGGTGTCTGGAGCATGCTGCTCTTTATCGCGTCGACCTTGAAGCTGACGGCCTTAGTGACGAGCATGGCCTTCACCGGCTTGCCGACGGCGGCGCCGGAGGCGATTATGAGATCGCACTCGTCAGACTTTTCCCCGGTCTCGACGGCGATCCATGAGCGCTGCAGCTCGGCCGTGCGGTAATAGACGTCGGCGGCGTGATCGGCGGTCACGGCCTTCTTCGGATCCGGGAAGGAGGCGTCGGCGTAGCTGTAGCCGAACTGGCTGACAAGGCCGTTTTCAGGCTCGATCTGGACGCTTATCCTGTCGGCCTGATACTCGATGCCGTTCACCACGCGGACATACGAGAAGCTGTATGTGCTGATGTATTCCTCGCTTTTTTCGGCGGTGATCCAGTAGTCGTTCTCTTTAAGCGTGTATTCGCCATAGATGTCGGGCAGACGCGCGGCGATGAATTTGTCGGCGATCTTTGCGCAGTCGTCATAGCCGAGCTTATAATCCGACGCGGCCTTCCACTGGTCGGAATACGACGAGAAGGATATCAGCTCGCCGGTGTCGGCGTTGACCGATGCCGAGCTCCAGCGGCCTTCGGAGTCGCTGAACTCAAGGTTCCATATGTATCTCTCGGCGTCGGAATATGTGGACGTCTCCTTATACAGCCGCGAATGAGAGAGCTTGAACGAAACTTCCCCGTCCTTCGCCGCAGCGAAGTAAAGCTCCTTGTCTTTCAGAACCTTTTCGGCGGCCTTTTCAGCCGTCAGTATCGAGGAAAGCAGCTCGACCGATTCCTGCTCGGCGGCGGAAAGTCCTGAATCCTCCTCGGCAGCCTCGGGCATTGGAGCGGCGGCCGTAGCCATGTCGGCGGCGTAGTAATTCTTGCTTCCTCCGGCTCTCGCCCAGTCGTATGTATAGGTATAAAGCTCACCGTCAGCCGCGCCGATGAAATAGCGGCCGTAATCGTCGTTCGGTACGTAGACGAGGCGTATCTGCGCCTTCTTGTCCCTGCCGTAGCCGTCCGGGTACCAGCTCTCGTATCTCAGCTTCATCGGAAGCTCGCTCTTTATGACGGAGACGAGCTCGGCGTCGGATATGGTTTCGGCCTCGGGAAAGACGAGGGCGTATGTCGCGTTGTTATTTACCGAGTATATCTCGCCGTCAGCGTCCGTCGTCATCGAGATGTATTCCTCGCCGACGGGATATCCGTCATGCACCCGCCTGAACTCGAGATTGAAGCGGCCGTATGAGCTGTAGGTGACATCCGACCAGTCGGCGCTGAAATCGCCGGATATATCGGGATAGACCTTCTTTATGAACTCAAGTCCCTTTTTCGCCGCCTCGAGCCTTGTGATCGAAGGCTCGACAATCCTGTTGTAATTCACCGAGTCCTGATCGAGATAATAGCTGTAAAGGATCCCGTCCGAGCCCATCGTGACGGACATGTTCTTCCGCTCGCCGCCGTCCGACCACTCTATGTCGAAAAGAGTGAGATCGCCCTGCTTTGACGAGTATGTTTCGACCTTCTTGTACTCGTCTGTCGAGCCGAAGATCTTCTTCGCCGCCTTTATCGCCTCGGAAGCGTCGGCTTCGGAGGACGATTGAGACTTTTTCGCGGAAGGAGCCGGGGACGCCGGAGCTGGCTCCGCAACAGGAGCGGCGACAGCGATGGGTGCCGGCGGACTGACCGTCGTCGCGACGGCTACGCCGGCCGGGATGTAAGGCTCTGACACCACTCCGGCCGCGAAGACCGGGACGGCCGCCGAAGCCGCCAGAAGAGCCGCCAGAACGACGGCGCGGTTTTTGTTTGCCGATTTCATGATATACCCTCTTTTCGATAGATTTCTCAATTATTGAATGCTGTCTGCTCAGTATGACGCCGCGGAGGCGAAAGTGTTCCGCCGAATCCGAAAAAAAGTCAAAAAAACGGAAATGATTTATATCCTGTCCTGCCAGCAGACGATAAGAGTGCCGCTTTTCACCGAAACGACGGCTTCGCCGCATCCGGCGGCGAACAGGTTCGACACGCCGAGGGGGAAGGTGTTTTCAAGACAGCCGTCCTCCATCGTGTACAGCGTGCCGCTTATCGAAACGCCCTCGGCTCTGCCGCCGAAGGCGAAGACGCCGATATGCGGCTGATCCTCAGGCGACGCCGCCGCACTGTCGTCGAACGGCGGCTTCGCGACACGCAGGACGCCGTTGTGAACGGCGGTAAGCGCCATGCCGTCGTCAAGCATCGTCACGCGTCTTTCCTCGATCGCGTGGGCGCAGACGGTCTGTATGTTCGCGAGAGTATGATCTATCCTCCCGCCGCCTCCGCCGTACAGGATTATCTCGTCATATCCCCTTTCGGCGGCGATCTCCATCGCCTGCCACGTGTCGGTGACGTCCTTTCTCACCGGCAGAGCGACCGTCTCGCCGTGAAAATCGGGACGCGGAGCCGAGTCGAAATCCCCGACAAGGATGTCGTATTTTATCCCCTGCTCCACGCAGTATCTGTACCCGGCGTCGGCGGCGATCACGAGATCGCCCGGCCCAGCCTCTATCCGCCGCCCGAAAAGATTTCCCGCCGCGACGACGACGCAGCGCTTTTTTTCCGTATTTTCCATAATGATCAGGATGTCCTTTTCGCATTTTTACGACTATTATTATAGCATCGGACGGCGGGTTTGTCAACAGACGGCGTCAAGTGTAAATTATTTTCCGGCTCCCGCGCAGGGCTTGAAATGCCGTGGGTTATATGATATAATCATTGATACAGCAAGGATATCATAAATAAACAGACATGAAAGGGAAAATATCATGAGAACAATGGAGCTGGGAGTTTCCGGGCTTCGCGTGCCGCCCGTAGCCGTCGGATGCATGAGGCTCGCCGGGATCGCCGGGAAAAAGGCGGAGGAATTCGTAAAAACCGCCATAGACCTCGGTCTCAATTTCTTCGATCACGCCGACATCTACGGCGGCGGCTCCTGCGAGAGCGTATTCGCCGACGCCGCCGGCATGAACGACGACGTCCGCGAGAAGATCTTCATACAGTCGAAATGCGGCATCCGCAAGGGAATGTACGACTTCTCGAAGGAGCATATCCTCGAGGCGGTCGACGGATCGCTGAAGCGCCTTCGCACCGACTATCTCGACGTGCTTCTCCTGCACCGTCCCGATACGCTGATGGAACCGGAGGAGGTCGCGGAGGCCTTCGATCAGCTGAAATCGTCGGGCAAGGTCCTGCATTTCGGCGTTTCCAACCAGAATCCCGGCCAGATGGAGCTGCTGTCGAAGTATCTGAATCAGCCCATCATCGCCGATCAGCTGCAGTTCGGTCCCGCCCACACCGGGATGATCGACTCGGGGCTCAACGTCAACACGATGTTCGACTCCGCAGCCGTCCGCGACGGAGGGGTGCTCGAATACTGCCGCTTAAAGGATATCACCATCCAGGCGTGGTCGCCGTTCCAGTACGGCTTCTTCGAGGGCGTCTTCCTCGGCTCGGAGAAATACGCCGAGCTGAGCAAGGTCATAGCCGAGCTCGCCGAAAAATACGGTGTCACCGACAACGGCATAATCACGGCGTGGGTGCTCCGCCATCCGGCGAACATAATGATGATCTCCGGCACGATGAACGCCGGGCGTCTCGCCGAGATCGCCGCCGGAACGGAGGTTACGATGACGAGAGAGGACTGGTACAGAATGTACCTCGCCGCCGGGAACCGCCTGCCGTAAGATCCGGTTCCAGTCCGTCACGGTCGGAAAAGGCCGGAAAGGAAACGAAGAATGACTTTAAGCATCGACATAAACGGCGCGATAGAGCTCTCGCCGTATATCTTCGGTCACAATCTCGAGCACACCCGCTCGGCGGTAGGCGGAGCCGGCGGGCTTTCGGCTCAGATGCTGCGCAACCGCAAATTCGCCGGGAAGCCGCAGAAGAATCTCGGTCTAGCCGCCGAATGGGAACCGATAGGGGAGGAGACCGCCTTCTTCCAGATGAATTTCCGCCCTTCGTACACAAAGCACATCGGCTGCGAGAAGATGGCGCGGCAGAACGAGCTGTCCTCCCAGAGCATCCAGAATCTCACCGGGGACGTATGCGGCATGGCCCAGCGCGGGCTTTACGCCGAAAAAGGCGCCGCGTACGAGATACGCGCCGCCGTGAGCTGCAAGTCTGCCGCCGCGCTCCGCTTCGAGATAAGGTCTTCCGGCGGCAGGACGCTCGCCGGACACACGGCCGATATCGGACCGGGAGACTGGAATACCCTTTCGTTCATCCTCACGCCGGACGAAACCTGCCGTGACGCCGGGCTGTATATCACCTTCACCGAAAAGACCGAGGTCGTCTTCGGCGCGGTGTCGATGATGAGAGCCGACAGCTTCCACGGCATGAGAGCCGACGTAGTCGAGGCGCTCAGGCGAATCGGGCCGACGATCATCCGGTGGCCGGGCGGCAACTTCGCCGGCGAGTACCGGTGGAAGGACGGGCTGCTTCCCTGCGATATGAGGGGTCCGCTCCAGTCGAATATGGAGATCGAGACGCAGCCGCACAGCTTCGGCTACGATTTCCACGAGATATCGACCGACGACTTCATCGCCCTCTGCCGCGAGGTCGGCGCCGAGCCGTTCCTCACGATCAACCTGACGTGGAACAGCGTCCGTGACAGCGCCGACTGGGTCGAGTACTGCAACGGCCCCGCCGACAGCGAATACGGGGCGAAGCGCGCCGAAAACGGACATCCCGAGCCGTATAACGTGAAGTTCTGGTCGCTCGGAAACGAGATGGGATACGGACACATGGAGGGGCCGAACGCGCCGTCAGGCTACGCGGCGCTCGCCGGAGAGCACGCCGCCGCGATGAAGGAGAAATCGCCCGATATCACCCTGTTCTCGTCCGGCCCGTACCCGAATGACGACTGGGCAAGGGACTCGGCGGCGGCGCTTTACCCGGAGACCGACCACGTCTCGCTCCATCATTACAGCTTCACGGCGCTTGATTACACGACGCCGGAAAAGACGGAGGAAACGTACAAAGCCATAGCGGATTCCGTCTTCCCGGCCGAGAGGCTTATCTCCGACATGAGGAGGAGCGTCGACAGATTCTGCGATAAGATAAGGATCTCCTTCGACGAGTGGAACTTCTGGTACGCCTGGTACCGTCCCTCCTGCGTCGGAGAGGGGATATACGCCGCGCGGATGCTGCACATGATGATGTATAAATGCCCGGAAAACGGCGCCGATGTCTGCTGCTACTTCCAGCCTGTCGGCGAGGGGGCGATACTTGTCCGCCCGGACGGCGTCAGCCTCACCGCCATCGGGCAGATGTTCGAGCTGATGCGGGCGCATCAGGGCGGCAGGCTCTGCCCTGTCGGGAAAGATGACGATCACTGTGCCGCCGCGACGATAAAGGACGGGGTACTGACCGTCACGCTGATAAACGCCGATTACGGCGAGGATAAGACCTTCTCCTTCGCCTGCTCCGGCGAGATAACGGACAGCGTCCTCCTTACGTCAGACAGCGTGATGCCTCATTCGGTGTTCAAAGAAGCCGCGCTCGACGCAGGTCTCTCAGACGGCTGCGTCACGGCGGTCCTTCCGCCTCACAGCGCCGCGAGGATCACGGTGAAGATCGGATAAACATGTATAAACACGCCTCCCGCGCCCATAAGCGCGGGAGGCAGTCTCATTTATCGGCTCAGGTTATCATCATGGCGTCGCCGAAGGAGAAGAAGCGGTATCTCATATCGACCGCCGTTTTATACGCTGATAGCATAATCTCACGGCTCGAGAAGGCGGAGACGAGCATCAGGAGCGTCGACTGGGGCAGATGGAAGTTCGTTATCAGCCCCTCCATGGCCTTGAACCGGTAGCCGGGGTAGATGAATATCCCGGTGTCCCCGGCGACGGCGTGTATCTCGCCCTTATCGTCGGCCGCCGACTCGATAGTCCGGCAGGAGGTCGTGCCGACGCAGATGAGACGACCTCTGCGGCCGTTGATGCGGCGGGCGGCGTCCTCGGTAACGGTTATGAACTCGCTGTGCATGACGTGGTCGGTCAGATGCTCGGCCTTCACCGGGCGGAAGGTGCCGAGCCCCACATGCAGCAGCACCGGCACGATGTCAACGCCCATGTCCGAGACCTTCCGAAGCAGCTCGGGCGTGAAATGGAGCCCCGCCGTCGGAGCGGCCGCCGAGCCCTTCTCACGGGCGTAAACGGTGTTGTACTGGCTCTGATCCTCAAGCTTCTCGGTTATGTACGGAGGAAGCGGCATGGTGCCTATCTCGTCGAGGGCGGCGTAAAGATTGGCGCCGCTCTTGTCGAAGCGGATGATCCTTCCCCCGTCGTCCTTCGTCCCGACGATCTCGCCTCTCAGCCTGCCGTCGCCGTATGTAAGCGTCACGCCGACCTTTCCCCGCCGTCCCGGACGCATGATCGTCTCCCATGTGTCGGGCGTGAGCTGGCGCAGCAGCAGCGTTTCCATCACGATCCCAGACTGATCCTTCACGCCGTAGATCCTCGCCGGGATGACCTTGGTGTCGTTTATGACAAGCACATCCCCGGGACGCAGAAAATCGCAGATCTCGCTGAAAACGTGATGAGAAAGCGCTCCGGTACGACGGTCGACCGTCATGAGACGGGCGCTGTCGCGCGGCTGGGCCGGAGTCTGGGCGATGAGCTCCTGAGGCAGATCGTAGCTGAAATCGGCGGTAACAAGATCGGTCGGCGGCAGCTCGTTTTTTATTACACCGCCCGGAATTTCACAAGATGATGTCATTTTCGATAAAGTTTAAAATAAATTAATGTATATTGCCCTATAAAAGATTGACAATCTCGGCAGTAAGTGATAAAATTAATATTGTGGCGTGCCGCCGCAGAAGGCGGGCGTCAGAGATAGAGGCGCGGAGCTTAGCAGCGCCGCCGCGAAGCGAGAAAAAACGATATAAACCGCTTTTCCCTTTAGTAAAAGTCTTGGGGAAAAGGGGTGGGTCAAGGGAGGGGGAAAAACCCCTTCTGCAGAAGGGGTTTTCCCCCTCCCTTGAATAAACGTATCTCGCACCCCGTGCGGCGGGACGCGGCGCGTGAGGAAGCTTCGCCGAGATGTACGGCGCCGCATAAGCCGTATGTCGGGCCGGCTGGCGGAAGCCGCCGGACTGTCACAGCCCTAAGGGCTGTGGAGAGCTATCATGTATAGACATATCGCTTGCGCGGATCACGGCCGCATAACGCCGCGGCAGACTGACGGCGCGCATCAGTATATTATATTACATGCATAGCTGGTTTTCAACCGGTTTTTTATTTTTTAACAAAAATGTTTCACGCCGCCGAAGCGGTCTCGGGCCGAAAAGCGGCATCGCGGAGGAAAAATCAGATGCAGAAGCAAAGAGTCTTCACCGGCGCAGCGGTCGCCATCATCACACCCTTCAAGGACAATATTCCGGACTATGAATCCCTCGGCAGGATCATCGACTGGCAGATAGACAATAAAACCGACGCAATAGTCATCGCCGGCACCACGGGAGAGGGCTCGACGCTCTCCGACGAGGAGCATAAGGCCGTAATGAAGTACTGCGTCGAAAAGACGGCCGGACGCGTCCCCGTCATAGCCGGCACAGGCTCAAACGACACCGATTACGCCATACAGCTCTCGAAATACGCCTGCGAGATAGGCTGCGACGCGCTGCTGCTCGTCACTCCGTATTACAATAAGGCCACGCCGAAGGGACTCATCGCGTCCTTCTCGGCAATCGAAGACGCCACCGATAAGCCCATCATCCTTTATAACGTCCCGTCGCGCACCGGATGCAACATCCCGCTCTCCGTGTATAAGGAGCTCGCAAAGCACGACCGCATCGTCGCCACCAAGGAAGCCTCCGGCAATATCTCAGCCATAGCCGAGATCGCCGCCGAGTGCGGGGATTCGCTCGATATATACTCCGGCAACGACGACCAGATCGTCCCGATACTCTCGCTCGGAGGCGTCGGAGTCATCTCGGTGCTGTCGAACGTCATGCCGAGGGAGACGCACGATATCGTCGAGCTCTACCTTTCCGGACGCACAAAGGAAGCCGCCATAATGCAGCTCAAGCTCCTCGACCTCATAAACGCCCTGTTCTGCGAGGTGAATCCCATCCCGGTGAAGACAGCCATGGCCGAGCTCGGCTGGTGTCAGGACGAGCTGCGTCTGCCGCTCTGCGCCATGGAGCCGGAGCATAAGGAAAGACTGCTCGCCGCAATGAGAAAGCACGGGCTCATAAAATGACGGACATCATACTTGTCGGCTGCCTCGGCCGCATGGGACGCGCCGTCACCGAAGCCGCGAAGGAAAAAAGTTCCGCTTTCAGAGTGAAATACGGCGTCGACGTCGGCTTTGACGGCAGACAGAGCGCCGACTATCCTGTCGCGCGGGATATAAACGAGATAACTCCAGACGGAGACGAGGTCATAGTCGATTTCTCGCATCACAGCGCCGGAAAGGCGCTCTGCGGCTACGCCGCCGAGAGACATCTGCCGATCGTCCTCTGCACGACTGGATATACCGAAGACGAGCTGGACTGCATCAGGCAGACGTCGGAGAAGACCGCCGTCTTCCGCTCCGGCAATATGTCGCTCGGGATAAACGTCCTCCAGATGCTTGTGAGACAGGCGGCGAAAACGCTCGGAGAGGATTTCGATATCGAGATCGTCGAAGCCCATCACAGGAACAAGCTCGACGCCCCGAGCGGCACGGCGCTCATGCTCGCCGACGCCGCGAAGGAAGGCATGGAAAAAGACGTCGAGTACGTTTACGGCAGACACGACCGCTCGATGAAGCGCCCGAAAAACGAGATAGGCATATCCTCGATACGCGGCGGCACCATCGTCGGCGAGCATGAGGTCATCTTCGCCGGGCCGAAGGAGGTCATACGCCTGTCGCATACCGCCGAGAGCCGCGAGGTCTTCGCCGAAGGCGCGCTCAGGGCGGCCGAGTTCATGAAGGGCAGAGGGCCCGGGATGTACTCGATGACCGACGTGATAAACGGCGCTCTGTAATAACATAGGTAATACAATTTGCAGCAAAAGTCTTGGGAAAGGTGGGGGCCTGGGGGAGGGAAACCCTTCTTCAGAAGGGTTTCCCTCCCCCAGATAATAAATTCCGTATCTTGAACACACAAACACCCGTCGGGGAGCTGTTTCCCCGGCGCAGGATGCTGCGGCTGATACTGCCGCTCATCGCCGAGCAGACCCTCGCTGTAACGATCGGCATGCTCGACACCGTCATGGTGTCGGCCGCCGGTGAGGCGGCCATATCAGGAGTCTCGCTCGTAGATCAGATAAACATCCTTCTCATCAATATATTCAGCGCCCTCACCACGGGAGGCGCAGTCGTCGCCGCGCAGTATATGGGGCGGGACGACAGGAAGAACGCGGGCAAGGCGGCAAAGCAGCTGTTCTGGCTCAGCGGCACCATAACCTCCGTCATCATGGCGGTGTGCCTAATATTCAACCACGGCATACTCCGCGCCGTGTACGGAGCGGTGGAACCGGAGGTCATGAGCAGCGCCGAGATATATTTTTACATCACCTGCGTATCCTACCCGGCCCTCGGCATATACAACAGCGGCGCGGCGCTTTTCCGCTCGATGGGAAATTCCCCGGTGTCGATGATAACGTCGCTGATAATGAACGTCATCAACCTGTTCGGCAACGCCCTGCTCATATACGGCTTCGGCATGGGCGCGGCGGGAGCCGCATGGGCCACGCTCGCGTCGAGGACGGTCGGCGCGGTCATAATGCTCGCTCTGATGTGCCGCCCGACTGCAAACAGGAGCGAGTTCAGGGTCGAAAGGATCTATAAGCCGGAGACCGATCCCGGCATGATTAAGAGCATACTGAAAGTCGGACTGCCGAACGGCGCCGAGGGCGGCATGTTCCAGATAGGCAAGCTGCTGGTGGCGAACCTCATCACCACCTTCGGCACCGCCTCCATCGCCGCGAACGCCGTATCAAATACCCTCGCAGGCTTCGCCATAATCCCCGGATCGGCCATAGGCCTCGCCATGGTCACCGTCGTCGGCCAGTGCGTCGGCGCGGGGGACTACGATCAGGCAAAAAAGTACACCTTCAGGCTCATGTCGTACACCTACATCATCGGCGGCGGCATAGACCTCATAATGTTCTTCGCCGGGCCGGAGATAGTCTCGCTGTTCAATATCTCGCCTCAGGCAAAGGAGATGGCGGAGTATATCGTCCGAACATACGCGCTGGCAAGCTTCCTCATCTGGTCGCTCAGCTTCTCCCTTCCCAATTCGCTCAGAGCCGCCGGCGACGCCCGCTTCACGATGGTCATCGCCATAATCAGCATGTGGGTGTTCAGGATAGGCTTCTCGTACCTGCTCTGCAGCTGCTTCGATATGGGGCTGAACGGCGTATGGTACGCGATGTATATCGACTGGATCTTCCGCTCGGCGTGGTATATCTGGCGTTTCCTGTCCGGGCGCTGGAAATATAAAAAGGTCATATCATGACACAGAAGCTCGCAATCGACCGCCCGGTCGTCGTAGAGGGCAGATACGACCGGGAAAAGCTGATGCGCGTGATAGATGCGCAGATCGTCACCACCGGCGGCTTCTCGGTGTTCAGCAGCGGCGAGAAGCGGATGCTGATAACCCGCCTCGCCGAAAAGAACGGCATCATCGTCCTCACCGACAGCGACGGCGCCGGAAAGGTCATACGGAACTATTTCCGCTCGATCCTTCCGAAGGATAAGCTGATAAACCTCTACATCCCCCAGATCGAGGGACGCGAGAAGCGCAAAAAAGCCCCTTCGAAGGAGGGGTATCTCGGTGTCGAGGGAATGGACGAAAAGCTGCTGTACGACCTATTCCTCCCCTTCGCCTCCGGCGGATCTGACGCTGATGTGCACGGCGGGATAACCAAGACCGACCTCTATCTCGCGGGTCTCTGCGGCGGCGACAAAAGCGCCGCGAAGCGGGACGCCGTGGCAAAGGCGGCGGCACTTCCGTCCGGCATGAGCTCGGCGGCGCTGCTCGAGGCGCTGAATCTGCTTTACAGCCGCGATAAGGCGCTTGAGATGATAAACGGCGATTATGATGGATAAGATAAAAGCTTTGTTTGCACGATACCGCGAGCAGATCGTATATCTGTTCGTCGGCGGCGTGACGACGGTCATCGGCACCGGAGTCTACTGGCTCATGATATGGCTCGGCGCCGGCGTCATCACAGCGCAGATCGTTCAGTGGATTTGCGCCGTCATATGGGCGTTCTGGGCGAATAAGGTCCTTGTCTTCCGCGACAGGTACTCAAAGCCGTCATACGTCGTCCCGCAATTTTTGAAATTCGCCGCCTCGAGACTGTTCTCGCTCGGGGTTGAGACGCTCCTTATCTGGACAGGCTGCGAGAAGCTCGGCATCGACAGATACCTTATAAAGATCCCCGTCGCGATACTCGTCGTAATACTGAATTACGTCACCGGCAAGCTGCTGGTGTTCGTAAAGAAAAGGGAAAAATGATCATCTCCCCGCGGATGCACGTGATCCGCGGGGAGAAATGTTTTTATCATTATTTATTTTTCGACGCGGGAGACCGTGATGCGGCGCTTCTCGTCTCCGCTTCCGGAGATATCGACCCTCCAGCAGACGTCTGGCAGGGCGCCGGGCACGCTGTCGCACCATTCGACCGCCATGAGCGTCGCAGTTTCGGGCTTCATCGTCTCGTCGCCGTATGGAAAGCTGTCGAAATATCCGACCGAATAGAGATCGTCCTCGTCCTTCAGCCGCCAGATGTCAAAATGCTCGATTTCGAGACGTCTGCCGGACGGCAGAGTCCCCGGGTATCTGTTGACGATGGTATAGCTCGGGCTGTGGACATACGCCCCGTCGCAGAAAAGCGACGCGAGGCCGCGGGTGAAGGCGGTCTTCCCCGCCCCGAGCTCTCCGCTGAGAGCGACAAGGGCGAACCTTTCATCCTCTAGCGCCGGGACGAGAATCCCGGCGAGACGGCGTCCGAGCTCCTCGGTCTCCTTCGGGTCTGACGTCTCGCAATCAAACAGCCTGAGCGTCATGACAAGCCGGTGATCTCGTCGTTTTCGTCGACGTCGATCCCCCACGCGGCCGGCGTCTTGCCGAGTCCCGGCATGGTCAGGATGGCTCCGGTGAGCACCACGATAAAGCCGGCTCCGGCGCTGAGCTTCATGTCGCGGACGGTCAGACTGAAGCCGGTCGGCCTGCCGAGCAGGTTCTGATCGTCGGAGAGGCTGTACTGGGTCTTCGCCATGCAGACCGGCATTTTGTCAGCGTCCGGCACGGTCGAGTATATCTGCTTCAGCGAATCGAGAGCCGCCTTTTCGTAAACGACATCGTCGGCGCCGTAGATCTCTCGCGCGACGGTCATGATCTTCTCCTTCACCGGCATGTCGTCCGGGTAAAGGGTATGGAAGTCAGACTCGGTATCGCAGGCGGCGGCGACCTTTTCGGCGAGCTCGATGCCGCCCTCGCTTCCCTTCGCGAAGACGTCCGAGAAGGCCGCTTCGACGCCCTTGCTCTCGCAGAAGGACAGCACGGTGTCGATCTCCTCCTTCGAGTCGGTGTCGAAGTGGTTCATCGCGACGACGATCGGCACTCCGAATTTGCGGAGATTGTCGATATGGGCTTCGAGATTGCAGATGCCCTTTTTCAGCGCCTCGACGTTTTCGGTCTTAAGGTCCTCTTTCTTCACGCCGCCGTTGTATTTCAGCGCCCTTATCGTGGCGACAAGGACTATGGCGTCGGGCTTCAGGCCGGTCATGCGGCACTTGATGTCAAGGAACTTCTCGGCGCCGAGATCGGCTCCGAAGCCGGCCTCGGTGACGGTGTAGTCGGCGAGAGCCATCGAAAGCTGGGTCGCTCTGACCGAGTTGCAGCCGTGAGCTATGTTGGCGAAGGGACCGCCGTGCACGAAGGCGGGGGTGCCTTCTATCGTCTGCACCAGATTCGGCTTGAGAGCGTCGCGCAGAAGCGCCGTCATCGCGCCTTCGGCCCTGAGATCGTGAGCCGTAACCGGCTTGCCGGAGTATGTGTAGGCGACGACCATCTCGCCGAGACGGCGTCTCATGTCGGAAAGCGACGTCGCGAGGCAGAATATCGCCATGACCTCGGAAGCCACGGTGATCGAGAAATGATCCTCGCGCGGCACGCCGTTCGCCTTGCCGCCGAGACCGACGACGATGTTGCGCAGTGCGCGGTCGTTCATGTCGAGGACGCGGTTGATCACGACGCGTCTCGGGTCGATATCGAGCTCGTTGCCCTGCTGGATGCTGTTGTCGAGCAGCGCGCAGAGCAGGTTGTTCGCCGATGTGATGGCGTGGAAATCGCCGGTGAAATGAAGGTTGATATCCTCCATCGGGAGCACCTGGCTGTATCCGCCTCCGGCTGCTCCGCCCTTGATGCCGAACACCGGGCCGAGGGACGGCTCGCGCAGAGCCACGCAGGCCTTCTTTCCTATGCGGTTGAGCGCCATGCCGAGACCGATCGTCGTGGTCGTCTTGCCCTCGCCCGCCGGGGTGGGATTGATCGCCGTGACGAGGATCAGCTTGTGCTTTTCGCCGGAATTTTTGTATTCGGCCGTCTTCTCAGCGATGAACTTCTCGCTGATCTTAGCCTTGTACTGTCCGTACGGCCAGAGCTCCTCGCCGGGTATGCCGAGCATCGCCGCTATCTCGGCGATCGGCTTCATCTTCTTTTCGTGCGCGATCTGGATATCTGTCTTCATGCTTCCCGCCTTGTCTTACGGGGGATCTCCCCGTGTCTCCTTGTCAAGCCCTTTCGCTGGGATCTCTCTTTTCGCCGTGTTTCTGTACTTTGCCGCGCGTCCTGAATGGCGCCGTCAGTATGATCTCCGAGGCTCCGGCAGATGCTACGAGCGACGCCGCCGACGATACCGTCGCGCCTGTCGTGACGATGTCGTCGATAAGGATCACCCTCGCTCCCAGAATTTCGTCTTCCGCTCCCTTTCTCAGGCGCAGCTTCGACATGTTCTCCCGCCGCTCTTCTTCCGTCAGCTCATGCTGAGTCTTATCCGATGCGTTGACGAACAGGCGCGCCGCCGGTATCCCGGTAAGCTCCGATATCCCGCGCGCCAGCATGCCGGACTGATCGACGCCGAATCTGAGCGCGTTCTTTCTCGATCTCGGGATATATGCCACGATATCGAAAAATCCGGCCAGCCGCCTGAGATCTTCGTCCTTCGGCTCACACCGTCCGTCGACCGCGCTCATATAAAGCCTTTGGCACATCTGACGGGCGAGAAAGGGATAGACGCTCCCGCTGCCGCCGCTTTTCATCGAATAGGCGAGCGTGTCGGCGACGGTGCGCTCTCCCATGCGCGACGGAGTATAGAAGGCGAGATGATACGATCTTTTTACCCCTTCGATATCCGCCTTCGGCGAGCCGTCGTATTCGGCGCACTCGGCAAGCCACCGCTCCATGCATCTGCCGCACAGCGGCGAGTCACGCTCCGCCATTACGGAGCCGCATACCGCGCATCTCGGCGGAAAAACGAGAGAAGCCATACGATTCAGCGCCTTCATCATGCCGTACATGATATCTTCCGCCTCCCGGACGCGAAATACTCTAATATCATATCATACAGTCCGCCGGATTTCTACCGAATAATGTAAAAAGGGTGAGAACGAACAAAGCGGCCGCCTTCGAAGGGCGGCCGCGATATTGTTTATGTACCGATTTATATCAGTGGATAAGGCACTTTTCGGTGTCCTTGTCGAAGATGTGCACGCGGGAAGCTTCGACAGCCATCTTGATATGATCGCCGGCGCGGGCGGTGGAGCGGTTCGATACGCGGGCGACAAGGTTGATGTTGTCGCAGTTGACGTACTGAAGGATCTCGGAGCCCATAAGCTCGGTGACGTCGATGTCGCACTCGATGATAGCGTCGGGGTTGGCGGCGATGGAGGCGGCGTCGTCATGCAGACACTCGGGACGGATACCGATGATGACATCCTTGCCGATGTAATCCTTGAGAGCCGGGTCGGAAGCCTTCTCGGCCGGGATCTTGAAGTAGGCGTAAACCGGATTGTTGAGGTCCTCGGGATCGCCGAACTTGGCGTAAACGCCGTCGCTTCTCTGCTCGAGGGTGGCGTTGATGAAGTTCATCTGAGGAGTGCCGATGAAGCCGGCGACGAATACGTTGACGGGCTTGTCGTAGAGGTTCTGAGGAGTGTCGACCTGCTGGATAACGCCGTCCTTCATAACGACGATACGGGTCGCCATGGTCATAGCCTCGACCTGGTCATGCGTAACGTAAACGAAGGTGGTCTGGAGTCTCTTGTGGATCTTGGTGAGCTCGGTTCTCATCTGCGCGCGGAGCTTAGCGTCGAGGTTCGACAGCGGCTCGTCGAGAAGGAAGACCTTCGGCTCGCGGACGATGGCGCGGCCGAGAGCGACACGCTGCTTCTGACCGCCCGAAAGAGCCTTCGGACGACGGTCGAGAAGGTGGGTGATATCAAGGATGCGGGCGGCTTCCTCGACGCGGCGCTTGATCTCCTCCTTCGGAGTCTTGCGGAGCTTGAGGCCGAAAGCCATGTTGTCGAACACGGTCATGTGCGGGTACAGAGCGTAGTTCTGGAACACCATCGCGATGTCGCGGTCCTTCGGAGCGATATCGTTTACCAGCTTGTCGCCGATGAAGAGCTCGCCTTCGGAGATCTCCTCAAGGCCGGCGATCATACGCAGGGTGGTGGACTTTCCGCAGCCAGACGGGCCGACGAGAACAAGGAACTCCTTGTCGCGGACTTCGAGAGTGAAGTCAGACACGGCGGTAACGTTGCCGAGGTACTTCTTATAGATATGCTTGAACGACAGACTTGCCATGAATTATATCCTCCTCGATATTGTGCAAAACGCGGTCTTCCCGGGCCATCGGGCGGCCGGATTGTCGTTTCTTTCCAAGATCATTTTCCGGCCCGCGCACCATAAATTCTGAATACTGGAGATGATCTGCCTGCGCAATACCGGTTTTTTTCGCTATAATATTATATCATATTTGGGCGTAAATTTAAAGTGTTTTTTTTTCCAAAATTCATGTGATTAATTTGTGCAATCTGTACAGAAAACCGCCGAATTACATTCCGGTGAAAAAACACGGCGCCATGATATGTGAATTACAGCGCATTATCACATTTATGCAGCGTATGTCAGCCGGCGATCTCGGCGACAGCCTCGACCTCGCAGAGAGCTCCCTTCGGCAGCGCCGCTACCTCAAAGCAGGCGCGCGCCGGGCAGTCGGACTTGAAATATTCGGCGTAGACCGCGTTGAAGGCGGCGAAATCGGACAGATGCGCGAGATAGCAGGTCGTCTTCACGACGTGAGCCATGTCGGTCCCCGCCTCGGCGAGGATTGCGGCGACGTTGTCAAGCGACTGGCGCGCGGCGGATGTGATATCGGTCTTGAGTTCTCCGGTGGCGGGATCTGCCGGGAGCTGTCCTGAGACGTAGACAAAGCCGCCGGAAACGACAGCCTGCGAATACGGCCCTATCGCGGCCGGAGCGTTCGGAGTTGAGATGATCTTCATTTTTATCTGCCTCTTTTCGTTTTTTTTGTTGCTGTTGTTTTTTATCTGCCGGGTCCCGTGAGATCCTTCACGATCTCGGAAGCCATGACGAGTCCGGCCGCCGACGGCACGAAGGCGAGCGATCCCGGCACGGCGCGCCTGCTCCCTCCGTCCCCGGCGGGCATGAGAGGCGTGAGCGGCTCCTCAGGCGAGAAGACGACCTTGAGCTTCTTTATGCCAAGGCGTTTCAGCTTATATCTCATCACCTTGGCGAGCGGATCGACCGACGTTTTATAGATGTCGGTCACGCATATCCGCGTCGGATCGGTCTTGTTGCCCATGCCCATGCAGGATATGACCGGCACTCCGGCATCCTTTGCCGCGCATATCAGCCCTATCTTCGCCGTGACGGTGTCGACGCAGTCGACTATATAATCGCAGTCGGATATATCGAAGCCGAGCGGGTCTCCCGGCAGCCAGAAGACGCTGTGCCTGCCGACCCGGCAGGCGGGATTGATATCGGCTATCCTGTCGGCGAAGACGTCGGTCTTGTACTTCCCGACGGTCGAGCGCAGGGCGATTATCTGGCGGTTCAGATTCGATTCCGAGACGGTGTCTCCGTCGACGAGCTCGAGCGCGCCGACGCCGGATCTGGCCAGCGCCTCGACGCAGTAGCCGCCGACGCCGCCGACGCCGAAAACGGCGACTTTCGCCGACGCGAGCTTATCCATCGCCTCGTCGCCGAGCAGCATCCTCGCGCGGCTGAACGCGGCGCTGCGGGAGAAATCTCCCGGGCTCATATTCTCTTCAGGCATTTCCCGGTTCTCCGGCATAACACTTCACTGTCCCGATTTTTTATATTCTTTCAGCATCTCCCCGAACTCGCTCAGCCTTTCATAGGCGACCGGCGGCAGCTCGCCGTCGGCGTTCGGGCCCATGTTGATAAGGAGATTGCCGTGATATTTCACGACCACGGTCTTGTAGTAGTCCATGATCGTTTCGGCGGATTTGTAGACCTCGTCTCTGGTATATCCCCAGCCGCCGCAGTTCCACTCGTGGCAGCACTCCCACCAGTGCCCCTCGAGGTTCTCATGATAGTATTCCTCCGTCGGGATGGTGCACTCGGTGCTGAGGAAGTCGGTCATCTCCCCGCGCCCGATGACGACGGAGGGCTGATAGTAGTAAATCTCGTCCCGGCTCATGTAATCGAGCCCGGCGCCGTCGAACCAGAGCAGATCGATCACGCCGTAGCGCGTCAGAAGCTCGGTGAGCTGTCCGCGGACTATCGCGCGCATGTAATCGGTATAGACCTGCGGGACGATGAGATCCTCCTTCCGGTCGTCGTACCAGCCGCCGAAGGACATGTACTTCCTCTGCGTACGGAAATCGGGCGGAGAGTAGTAGAATCCCACCTTCATGCCGTATCTGCGGCAGGCCTTAACATATTCGCCGACGAGATCGCGCCCGTCCATATATCTTCCGGTGTTGAAGTCGCCGAAATCTGACGGCCAGAGGGCGAACGAGTCGTGGTGCCTCGTCGTCAGCACGGCGTATTTAAAGCCGGCGTCGCTCGCGGCCTTGATCCACTTCTCGGGATCGTACTTCTTCGGGTTGAAGCGCTTCGCGAGATCGAAATACTCCTCCGGCGGTATCACCTCGGGACCCCATTTGAAGTCCCTGAACATGCCCCACGACAGGTCTATGTTGCCGTGCACCGAGCTTATGCCCCAGTGCAGGAAAAGACCGAGCTCAGCCTTCGGGAACCACTGCGCATCCGGATGCGTCGTATGTCCGTCGTACAGTTCCATGCCGATTTCACCTCACATCGTATTCAGCCGCGCCTATGATCAGAGCGGCATAAATGATTATATCATCATTCACGGCGGAGTTCTTTGTGATTTTGTTAATTTAAGGGAGTATGGGTGAGATGGGAGGAATAGCGGACGCGTTTTCGGGGCTGCGGGATGGGATCTGATTTCAAATATGCCGGGATAAAAATGCAGAGACATAGAGAATCGCCCTTCCCGATATTTTCTTATTTCCCTCAAACCGAATACTCCCGTCCCCCGATCACTTATTCCGCCGAATACCCGCTCATATTCGCCAGAGCCTGACTCAGATCGTTCTCATACGGCGACACATTCAGCTTGGTAAACAGCGTCCTGCAAAGGCGTCTTGTTCCGAGCGCGTTTCGGATATACTCTCTGGACAGCGTTCTGCCGTTCAGTCCGGCGATATGGTAGTCGCAGGTTTCCAGCGCGAGCATGAAATAGCACCGGGTAAGCGTCACGCAGTCACGGTGAAAACGCGCGTTTTCCAGAAGCGCCGGATCCATGTTCTTCTCAGCGGTCATGCAGATCCGTTCATATGCCGCCAGCGCGCGGTCGTACAGATCCACGACTCGGGTCATGTGCTTTTTCAGGTTTTCCCAGACTGCCGGGTCATACAGGAATTCAGGCCATTCCGGCTCATATGTCTTGCTGCGCTCAAAATACGGCAGAGTCAGATCGAACACATAGAATATCTTATTCAGATTCTGGAAAAGGCGGCGCAGGATCCAGTGCATCCGCTGTGAGTAGGCTATGATGGGCCACTGCGCCAGCGCTTTGTCGATAAGCGTCCACGCGTCGACCGCATCTTCGGCGGTGCCTTTTCCGTAAAGCTTTTCAGCCGTTCTGCGGAGGGGGATATCGCCTTCGGCCGACATGTCTTTCAGATACTCGCCCATCAGGACGGTGTTGGCGTCGATATGTCTTCCGTAAATGTTGTCTGCCGGGATCCCCCAGCCGTCCGCCAAACCATAGGCGCCGGCTTCCGCAAAGGAACGCAGTCTGGAAAGCGCAGTAGCCGGATACGGCGTGAAATACGGCAAAACCGCTTCGGCAGTCGTCAGGTCGCACCACGCGTACAGCTTTCGTCCCTGCGTATCGCATATCCGCGCGAGCCTCCTGAACTTATCCGTCACCGGCGCGTTGATCCAATGCTGGGTCAGCGCAATAGCGGTCATTTTGTTGTTGGTGGGAACACGCAGGGCGTCTGACTGACATTCCTGACACTCCCACGGAGTGACGGCGGCGGGATATTCTTCCCCGTCTCCGCTGTAGACCGCTCCCCAGTTCGGGATCACCATAAAGGAAATGTCGGCGGGAGTTTCTTCTGCAATATCGAACATGTCGTCCCACCACGGCCAGTTCATGATGTTAAATTCCACATTATCCCTTATAGCGGCCGCAGTTTCCTTAAGCTCTGTGATCCAGCCCGACCAGTTGCTGTGACAGGGGCGGATATTGCAGCGTTCACAGGTTTCATCGCAAACAAGGGAATAGGAATCGCCGCCGAAGAAGGTGAATCCGTCGATATCGGGGAACGACTTCACGATATCACTTATCAGTTCACGATACCGCTGCCGGACTTCCGGGAAGGACAGGCACATGGGCCTTTTGCCGGAGCCGCCCCATTTGTCGCCGCCGGGACCGAAATAGTTCCTGTATTTTGCTTCGGTTTCCGGTGAAACGGCATACAGATCGGTGCCGGTCAGAGGTCCGCGGACGGACATCCAGACTTTGAGACCGGCTTTTTTTGCGCATTCCAGACGGCGGGCAAGCTCGATGCGGTTTGCCTCGATGAAGTCAGCCGGGATCATGTCGGCAAAAACATCGGTATGTCCGTAATTGTCCAGACGGCTGAAATTCCCGTCCCAGTTGGCGTCCAGATAGCCGAAGATCACGCCTGTATAGCCTCTGTCACGCATGGCGGCGAATTCTTCATATGTATAGCGGCATTCAAACGTCGCGCAGGTGTCCAGAACGCCGAAGCGTTCGGTAAGCGGTTGATATTTCATAATGTTACTTAATCTGATATAGTCAGCCTGATCTTTTCTATGATTGTTTCAGGTGCCGAGGCTTTGTTTTGCGGGATCAGATGGGCGGTGACAAGTTCCACGTCCGGATTGCTTTGAATATACTGCAATAAGGCGCGGATGCAACAGGTGGTGATCCCCCTTCCCCAATACTTTGACAAAAATCTGTAACCCATCTAGATCACTTTTTCGGATGATTTGAAATCATACAATTCCGCCAGACCGACCAATACGGCAGGATCTTGTTTTCATATACGCCCAGGATGCACTGACGGATCGTTTCCAATGCCTATTCCGAGGTCTTCTGAAGCTCCATAATAAACGCCGGTTCAAAGCGGTATATCTGCTGATCGCGTCTGAGAGCTTCAAGCCCTTTCAGATCCTGTTTTTAAAGGCTGCGGATTATCAGCCTGTCATTTTCAATAAGTATTGGATTCACTGTCATGGACATATATTAGCTGATTTCAAATTGCCGCGCCGATATCCGCCTCCCCGTCAGAATCCCAGGCTGTCGTTCACGAGTATCACGATGATCCTGCCGGTGTGCCTTGAGAATCTTGTGATCAGGAACTGGCAGCATATCGTGTCCGGCGATTTGCAGTTCAGGCATGAGCCGGTTTTCGCGCAGGGGGTGGAAAGACCGAAGCGCTGGGCGTTCGTCGGCGCGGCTACGTTTCTCGCGCGCTTCATCGCGCCGTCGACGTCGCTGCAGATCTTGTTCATGCCTACTATCATCAGCACATGCTTCGGCCCCTGGGCGATGGCGGAGACGCGGTTGGAATTGCCGTCGATATTGACAAGCACCCCGTCCTCGGTGACAGCGTTGGAGCTGGAGAGAAAATAATCGGCGTCGTATGCCTTTATCATCGCCTCCCGCTTGTCCTGATACGCTTCTCTGTCGATGACGTCGTATTTTCCGTTTTTAAGCGCGTCCCACAGTCCGATCTCGATGACGCTCATCCCGCCGCCCATGGATACCGAGCTGCCCTCCGGTATGAGTCCGAGCGCGAGCCTGAGCGCGTCCTCCTTCGTCTCTGCGTAATACCCCGTCATGTTGCGGGACGCAAGGCCCTTTATCACCTTTTCCGCCAGCAGGCGGTTCCTCATTTTTATGAATTCGCTCATTTTACATACTCCTTTATCTAGATCTCGGCGGACGACGGCCCGAGGGTGATCGCGAAGCCGTCGAGCCCGTCCGGCGCGGCCTCGACAGTCCTCGTTTCGCCGCTTATGTTGACGATCACGACTATCCTGCTCCCGTCCTCCTTTTCCCACATGGCTGATATGACGGCGTCGGAGGCAAACGGAAGCGACCTTTCCCCGACATCGCCGGAAAGCACCGGCGGGCGCAGGCATCTCCCCGACGTAAAATACTCGCCGTATTTATATCTCAGCTCAACGATCCGCCTGAAGAATTCCTTTTCCGGATTCGCAAAAAGGATCTCCGGCGTCATCCATCCTATCTGGTCCCCGAAGCAGAGGGACTGCGCCGTCAGCACCTTGAACGCCATGCCGTCGTCCGGCTTTATCGCGCCGTAATTCCTTCCGAGCATCGGCTGATATCCGGCGTAGACGGCGGGATAGGCGGGGACCTGATTCGATCCCACCCAGTGCCACACCAGCATCCCGCCTATGTGCCCGGTAAACGGTTCGGCGTTCGATTCGGTGGTATAGCACTTGGCCTTTCCGGCGCGTCTGCTGAGATGGTCGATAAGATTATAATAATGATGATACCACCACGATCCGCCGCCGGGACGGTGGGAATGGCTCCTGTCCATGCAGGCGACCGGGGGAGCGGCGGCGATCTGATCGACGTACACGGCGTCGCAGCCGAGATCGTTCAGTATCCAGTCGTTTATCTCCGACTGCTTTTCCTGCCAGAGAGCGGTCGACGGGCACATGACCGCGAGCTCGACCGGCTCGCCGCGGCTGTTTTTCGAGGCGTAGTGCTCGGTGATGACTTCGCCGTCCCTGCCCTTTGCGGCGTACGGCTTCGCGAGAGACGAGAACTGATAATCGTAATCACCGCGGTCGTGAGTGTCCCACAGGCGGCCGTTTATGTACGGCATGACCTTTATCCCCGCCGCCTGAAGCACCGGCATTACGGCGGCGACGTCCTCCCTTGCCGGCTTGTAGTGAGGATAGTTGGTGTCAAAGGGTATCCTGTGCCACCGATAGAGATGGAGCCCGAGCGGGATATCGCCGATGAACTCACGGGCTTTGAATATATTGTCCAGCCACCCGTCATGATTCGCGTCGGAGCGCAGCCACACCGGCATTTCAAGCAGCCACTTGGGAACGTCCGGCCTGTCCTTCGCCTTTACCTCGGTGAACCACGCGGAGCAGGTATGCACCCAGTCGCGGTAGATCATGGCTGCGTCGTACCAGTCGCCGTCGAAGAGCCGCCAGACGACCTGACCCTCCTGATGATAACCGTTCATCGGCTCGTCTATCCCTTCGGCGGGGATCATGGCGATCGCCGAGCAGACTCCGTTATGGCAGTCGGCGACAAGGGTCTTGTATGATCCCTCCGGGTCATGGAATCCGGCATAAAGGCCGCGTCTCAGCTTTCTGTCGCAGACGGCGAGATACTGCATGCACACACCGATGGAGGGATACGGGCTCGTCGAGTGCATCTCGGTGGTCTTGGTGACGGGGATGTCCTGACCGGGGCCGAGGGCGAAGAAGAACCGGGTGTCGTCTCCCGCCTTCATTTTCGCCGACGGAGGATCGAACCGGACGACCGAAAGACCGGGATCTCTCAGCCGTATGTCAGCCTCCCACGCTATCTGACTTATTTCGGGCGACAAAACGGCAGTGAGCTCGGCGCGGATCCCTTCCCGCTCGAAAACGAATCCCGAGCCTGACGGGGTATCGAAGCGCGAAATGCTCTCCCATCCCGATTCGGACGTCAGCATCTCGTCCTTTCCTTCGCTCAGATCCCGTATAATGACCCTGAACAGCGGAGCAGGCGGGCCGGAGAAGATATCACCGATCTTACTGTCCGATATCCCGGCAAGGCTTATCCCGTGCTCCCCTTCGCGAAGATATATGGCAAGATCGCCGCTCCGTACAGACGTAAGGCTCATTTCCCGCCTTTCGCGGACAAGCTCCGGGATCTCTGTCTTTTCCGCGCAGAGATAATAGATTATCGGGTCGTCCTCCCCGAACTCACGAAGATCCCGGCAGACAAGGAAGGAATCGGCGAAAGCTCCGGTCTCCTGAGTGATCTCGCTCACATCACCGCCATAGCACGCGTATGCCTTCCCCTCGCTCACAGCCGCCCGGCAGAGGGATATCTGACGGACGGGAGTGTATTCCTTCGCGTCGAACCATGTCAGGACGGCGATAAGACCGTCACGCGCGATCAGCTTTATGTAAGCGTCGGCGCCGAGCGGGGTCCCGGTGATCCCGTCGGCGAGCGGGGTCCTGATTATCACCGTCCCCGGAGACACATCGACGGTCGATTCGGCGGAAAACAGCGGGTAATCGCCGCTTTTCGTCAGCATGGCGGGATTTAGATTGCCGCCATCCCCGGCGTGGAGCCAGCCGGAATGGATCTTGTCGTCAAGGGTTAGGGAAAAACCGGAGAAACCGAGCGAGAGCGTGTTTCCGGTTATATCTGCACGGATAGCGGTCGGATTTTCGGGCGCGGGCTCAAGAGCCCATCCCGACTCTCTTCTGATAAGCGATATCATGCTGCCCTCCACTAAGAATGGATCATTATCATGGTATATCCGAGTATATTATATCACATTTCGCGCTGTTTGTATAGCGGTCATGAAACTTTTTGTCATTCACGGATAAATCCCGGCCGAGCCGTTTCCCTGTCATCTTACAAAGCGCGGAGCATGACGGAGCTTACATATCGGGAGAAAGAAAACGGATGCCGAGGCGGCATCCGTTATGAGAAACATCGCGGAGAATTCATCGCATCCGATCCGCAGAATCAACAGCCGTTATATAATTATCGGCCGTCAGTTCCCGATACTGACTTCGATATACTTTACCGTTCCGGCGGTATCAAACGCGATATCAAGCTGCCCGTCAGTCACGATCCCGTTCATATCATAGCTGAGAGGATTATCGGTGATATACACATCCCGCGAAGGATCGGAGACATCGGGCCTGACAAAAGGCTTTCCGGCCTTCGGTCCATGAAGCCTCACTCCGTTGACCGTGACGGCGGGAGGCGTATCGCCATCAAAGTCGATTATCAGCTTCGCCTTGCTGTCTTTCGTTATCGGCCCGACTGAAATGCTTATGCTTCCGGGTATGTCCATCGGAAGCGGATGCCAGAGCTCGCCGAGCGATGTGATATCCTGATATGTGACAACATATCGCCTGAGGCCTTCCAGCGCGGTCTTCCGATGGATATCATATGAGCGTATATTTCTCTCGACCGCCGTGTAATCGTGATTGTTCAGATAGAAGCCGTCCGCGCCTTCGGCGTACCATGCCGCGGCATAAGCCTTCGAGATCTCGGGAAAGATTGCGGTAGATTTCAGAAAACGCGTCTCAACGCCGGGGATAAGAGCGACTTCGTCTCCCAATACTTCTCTCCATTCCTTTACCAGTATGCCGCTGTCGGTGCACTCCCACCGCGCCGTGGGGACTATGACGTCGACCAGTCTTCCCTTCGCCCACCCGGCGGCGTCAAAGCCGTACCCTTTCGCTTCCTTCGCGCTGCGTGCCAGTCTGACGGAAAGCTTTATGTCATGACCGCGTTTTGCGCCGATATCATTCAGTATCTTCCTTACATCGCGCATGAATCCCGTCATGGTTTCACATATGTCGGGATCGTGTCTGAAATCAAAGCAGTATATCTCGCGCATGAAATCGAGCTCGAAGCCGAAGGCGTCATATCTTCCGGCGATCTCGGCGATATAATCGAGCATGCGCTTTCTGACCGGTTCAGCGGCGAAGTTATAGTTATGGGCGTAATATCCGTATTCCTCGCCGATCATCCATCCGTTTTCCGCGGCTTTATCGAAAAACTCCTGATCCCTGAGATATACGACGGGCGCGCTGTTTTCGTGAGCGTCGTTCATACGGAAGGCGATCCACGGACGGATGCCGTGATCCTTCATCACGGAAAGGTAAACCTCCACCGGGTCGATATCATACTCCCGGTAATATCTGTATATCCCTTCAAGGCCGGAGTAATCGACCGGGATCCCCTTCTCTTCCTTCATGAGGTATTTATCCCCCCGCCAGAGAAGAGAGCCGCACGGCACTACCGATGACTGCTCATATACGCAGAGAGCAAGATCGGTTATCCTGTATCCGGTAAAAGCGCCGAAATAATCGAGGACCGTCTGAAGCGCCTTTTCGGCGGGAACTGTATTTAAGGCGAACACCCAGTCGGGGTCACGGTTGACCATCAGCGCGTCATAACACCACTTATTCAATATCCTGCGCCTCCCTTCACGCGCCTGTCGATTCGTTGTAGGAATCTATCATTTTCGCGAGATTCTTTTCAGCTGACTGCAGCTTTTTCTGATAATATGAAGCAAGATCCGTCGATCCCTTCTTCACGAGATCGCTGAACACGTTCCCGAGACCGCCGAGACGTTCGACGAACAGGAAATCGATACGGCAGTTGTCAAGGATGATATCGATAACTCTCGACGCGGTATCGTCGCGTGAATACTTGATCTTGAGAGCCTGCTCAAGATAGGCCGGCTTTACATAACAGCCATCCTCATCGAAAACTCTCTGACCGCCGCCGATACCCCCGCCTCCTTCATATCCGACATAGCACCCGCTTCATCTGAGCAAGCATTTCATCATGGTATCTCCCAGTTCGATCGAAGGAGTCCGCTGTCTGCCTGTCACAATGTTTCATGCGGAAAATGAAGCGGCTGCTTTCGGAGCTGTATTTCCATGACACACGGGCATCCTCGGTGCAGCTGATCTGAACGGGCAGGAATTCATAGCTTTCGCAGGGAACGCCCGCTATATCGAGCAGGAGCGGGGTGGACCACAGCCTGCGCAGTTCTGAGCCGAAAGCCGATAAGGAAGACTCATCCACCGGCTTTTTAAGATACCTCAGATATCTGGGATCATCCGAACGGGTCAGCATGTAGAGAAAATAATTTTTCAGGCCGGATGAGAGATCATCCAGCAGCTCGCTTTGTCTGATGCAGTATACGCTGCCGTATTCACCGCCGTGCTGCTCCCCGGAAGGAAGAATCGTATGGAAGCAGGGAGCCCAGTACACCGGGCACGGAGCGTTCAGCGTAGTGACGAATGCCGACGGGTGAAGACTGACGTTGTATTCCAAAACGCCGCCTTCTGTTTCCGCGCCGGTCCCCGCAGCCAGCCAGATCCCCGCGCACTTTTCCGAAAACAGTTCTGGATCGAGTCTTATCGCGCCGGCGATATGCTCCGTCGTGCCTACGACGGTAAAACAGACCGGACGGCTGCTTTCTTTCAGTATGCTCACTATCATCTGCGCCTGAGCAGACGGATCGGACGGAGAGACAGAAACACGAACGTCGCTCCCGGTGAGCTCATTCAGCTGGGCAACGGCGCAGAGCGCGGGATCGCCGGCCCGATGCGCCGGCGGATAGTCGCATACCACCCTCCCGAGTTCCAGATATCCCAGCTTGTGAAGAGCAAACGCCAAAGCCAGATCGTAATGGTCGTCGGGATCGCCGTGCGGGTGGAACAGATCGGTCATGTGCACTAAATACGGTTTCATTTTTCCGCTTCCTCAAAGTATGTGATTTTTCATAGATATGAATCAGAACTGTCTTTTGCTTCCGATCCTGGCGTTTCCGCAGTGCCGCCAGTCGTTATTCGTATACATCGGGATGCGCATATCCCGAATGTCGTCTTCCGAAAGATCTCTGCCGAATATAAGATACGTCATGCCGGCTTCCGTCGCAAAGACCGTATATCCGTTTTCGTCAGTCCGGCTTTCGATCTCCGTGCCGTCCGTATCGCAGATTACGGCGTCAGGGAACGGGATCTCGACCGCGCATCTGTTCCCGAGCAGACTCTTGATTATGATATATTTCGACGGTCCCTTCGGAGTACAGGCGCCTGTCACCATGAATCCGCCGACGGCCTTCAGCGTGAAGGAACCCGTGTAATTTCCGCTGAATGAGGGATATACCCGTATGACGTTCTCATAGCTCTGCATCGAAAGCTCGTTGTACGCGTGCGTTATTATTCCGGGACTTTCAAATCCGCACTGAACGAACGGCTGCGTCGGGGTCTCGACCGTCCCTTCCGACCCGCCGGGGACGCGAACGGTTATGTTGTCGTATTCGCACATCGAGTCATACATATAATCCCGCTGTGAGAAGGGATACTGAAGGCCGGTCCCGTCCGCTCTCGAGACCTTGTCATGCGAGGCGACATACCGCGAGTAGATATGCCAGTGGTCGATATTGTAGAACAGCCCCTGCGGGAAATGCTGAAGCTGGTCTATCATGTCGAACATGGTATCAACCGCCGCGTCTCCGTGTCCGAGACGAGCCTCGAGACACGCCTTCGGAGTGATCGCGAGAATATGCCGCTGATAGGACGAGACAGCCGATTCCACCGCTTTGTACAATCTGGTGCCTTTATCTTTTGACCCGATGATCGCGGCCGGCATCAGGGGAGCCGCGTTGCGGGCGAACCCGCCGTTTCCCGGAACGACCGTCCTGTCGTCGGCGGACAGTCCCAGTGCCAGATATTCCTTCGCTTTTTTCGGATCGCCGTAGGAGCGCTCATAGACGAAATCAAAGATGTTGTCAAGCACCTTCTTCCATCTATCCGTTCTCTCATCCTCTGTCCCGAGGACGGCCGCGGCTTTCAGAGCCGCCGACAGGATGTACCTCGACATGACGCCGTCGACGGCTGTGTTGTACAGCAGAAGGTCGCAGTCGGTTTCGTACGGCGACGCGGGGCCGATATCGTACTTCCCGGTGGATTCGTTGTACTTTGCGTAACCGGCGTAGGTATCAGCGCATCCGGCGATAAACGGGTAGGCGGTATCGCGCAGGTATTTTGTGTCCCCGTTGTAGAGATAATGCTCCCAGAAATGCATCGCGATCTGGGCCGCCGGGGTGAGCGTATATTTGTACGCGAGCATACTCCCGTCGAAGTCGTGCATCTCGCTTATGACGATGCCGCTTATCCCGAACGTGTCTCGAGCGTACTTTTCCGCCTGAGGTCTTATCCGGGTATATGTGTTTATATACGGCTCCATCAACTCGGGATGATTTGACGCCTGTAATGCCCAGTACGCCTGCTGCGTGTTCCAGTGATGCGGATTTACCCACTGCCTGACGTCGCGGTTCCATGTGAATGTCCCCGCGTTGAATGTCATGAGATATCTGCCGCGTGACCCGATACCCATCATATACTGCTGTATGTAATAGATATTGGAAAGATACTCGAATTCCTCCTCTTTTCCCTCTTTGCTGAGATGAACGTAGGACCGGTTCCAGAAGTCCTTCCACCATTCGTCCTTCCGGGATCTTATCGCGGCATACCCGGCCATGCCCTCATCAAGCAGAGAAAACGCCTTCGAGAGCGGATCGGGAGCTTCGTGAGACGTCGCCGCCGAGATCAGAAGGGTCACCCTGCGGCTGCCGTCGGAATCTATCGTGAATTCCGTCCGTCGGTCATTTATTTTTTTCAGGACCGCTCCATCATCAAGGACAGCCGCGGCGACGGCGCAGGAAAGCGATCCGGTCCCGTCGAATCCTTCAAGCATCCACGCCCTGCCGTCACTGATCCCGGTCTTCGCCGTTCCGAGGCCTTTTTCGGCGCCTTTATAAATACTGTGATACCATCCGGCGTATGACCGGCTGCCGTAGCGCTCAAGAGAGATGCGGATCGCAGAGAAATCCGCCGTCCTGCTTTCCAGCTCGACGACTATGATATTGCGATCCGGGTCGGCATACGCTGCCGCGGACACCTGAGCGAACGGAGTCGACGAATAAAACTTCGCCTCGGCGTTCGAGATGCAGAGACGGGAATCAAAGTCGTCAAGATACAGATAATCAAAGCACGGCATCCCGAAGTCGATTTTCACGCGGGCCGCCGATCTCAGCAGCATCGGCGACTCGCCGTCAGGCTGCGACCAGAGATCGCATTTGTTTATCTGCATATTCAGGCATTCGTCGGTATTCCATATCATCGCCGCGACGTCGCCGTTCCCGATCGGCAAAGCTTCGAAGGGCTGCTTCATCGGAGTACGGAAAACGACGTCATACCGTTTCATATACTCCTGCATATCGAAGGCGTACGGGATATACTTTCCGGAAAAATCGAATCCCTTTTTCTCGAACGATTGTTTTATATTTTTTATGTCGATCATGATATTTGGCCTTTGAGCGTGTTTTTTGGCGCATCAATAAGCGGCGGCAGGAATGCCCTTTATGCTCTGAGCGGCGACGAGTTCGTTTTCACTGCTTTTGCCCGTTTACAGCCCTGTATTCCCGCACAAACCGCAGGATCGGCTCACGCGGCAGGCTGCCTTCCTCCCCTACAAGGAAGAGATAAACCGCGCTGCGCTTCCTGCCGTCCTTTACGGCATCGCAGACGACGGAGAAGGATCCTCCCTCCGGGACCGGGAATGAGACGCGGTTTCCGGAGAGCGTGACCGGGATGCGGAGCTTTTCGCTGTCCGCTCCCGGGAGAAGCGAATACCCGTCCCCGTACGCTCTGACAGAGATAGAATCGGCTCCCGTGCTCCTGTCGTCGCAGAGGAAGGCAAATCCTTCAAAGCTCTCACCCGTTTTCCACACCAGCCGGTCATAGCGAAGCGTCAGACGGAGCGGCTCCTGCGCGTCCCGCCAGAACAGGAGGGCGAGCTTCGGATTCCCGTAATAATCGGCCATCGAGGTGCAGGATACGTTCGGCCACGGCTCGTTCAGCTGCCACACGATCGAACCGATATTCTCCTGTGTGACCGGCGCAAAAACCTCGCCCTGCGTGAAGACAGCGGGCTTTGACGTCTTCGCCCGGCGGCGGTGCGCCTCGACCGCGTATCGGATGCCTTCGGCCTGCATATACTGGCTGAGATCGCAGAGCTCTTCGAGATCGTCGATCTCCCCGAACAGCGGGCGTTCGCGATAGGAATAGGTGTCCCACCACTCCCCGTGATGCCGCCATGTGAGGTTTTCAGCCATGATCGTGACCTTCTGATTCTCGGGTGATAGGACGGTCCGGATCGAGCCGATGTTCGACATGCCGTCCACGCCGAACTCGCTGTGCAGAAGGATCGTTGAACGGTTGTACAATTCGTACTGTCCGCGCACACCCTCATATTTCCATGGGCCGTGGATGTCCTGATTACGCTCCGGGCGGTCGGGATCGAACCACTCGGTCGGCCCTGACGCGGAGGTGGGCAGCATGAGCACATCCGGCGCGAGCCTGTCGGCGATCCGCTTCAGCATGGCGATGTTTTCGTCCGAGAAATCGGAGGGGATCCCGTTTTCGTCCATCAGCTCGTTCCCGCCGCTGAGATATGTAAGGGAGACATGATTGCGCTTCTCCGGCAGGACCGCCCGGGCGGTCTGCTCAAGAAGTCTCAGAAATTCCGGGCGCTTCGACGGGATGTTGTCGATCCCGGACGAGGACTGGATGAACTCCTGCCAGACCATGATGCCGTATTCGTCGCAGAGCCCGTAAAAATCCTCGCTTTCGATCACTCCTCCGCCCCAGACTCGGATCAGGTTCACTCCGACGTCCCGGGCGAGGGAAAGCAGTCTGTCATACCGCTCCCTCGTCACCGTGCCGGTCCGATGGTCAAGCGGAGTCATGTTCATGCCCTTGATGTAAACGGGTATCCCGTTCACGACTGAAACATACGGCAGCACGCCCGGGTCTGAGCAGTCCGGCTTTCGGTATTCGATCGTCCTCAGCCCGACACGGAAGGTTTTTTCGTCGTCCTCAGAGCAAAGCGTCAGGTCGTACAGCGGCTGTTCTCCGTATCCGTTCGGAAACCACAGCTCGGGCTCGGGGATCTCGAGGGTCAGCGTTCCGGCTGCGGTCTTCCCCTCAGCTTTCGGGATGCCGCGCAGCGACAGGGCCGCGCAAAAGCTCGGATTCGCGGCCGAGACGGTGAGCCTCCCGCCGCCTTCATATCGGATCTGTACGTCCTTTAAAGGATCATCGCAGATATCGAGAAACGCTTCACCGTACAGACCTAGGTTCACCAGCCGCGTGCCGAAGTCCCACTTGTACCCGAACCGCGCCTTCTGCGTCCATGTGCGGCTGGTGTACCCGATCTGCCCCATCTCGTCAGGCGCGCTTTCGAGCACGACCGTCAGGGTGTTCTCCCCTTCGCGCAGAGCTTCCGTCACGTCGACGGTAAGCGGCGCGTACATGCCGACGTGCTCCGCGATCTTCCGGTCGTTCAGAAACACATGGGCATGATAGTCGATCCCAAGGAAGACAAGACGCGCGCGTCTGCCGCCAGTCTCCGGCTTTTTCAGCGACGTGCAGTAGCTCCAGAAACGATTCGCCACCCACTCGCAGAGCAGGGAGTTTCGCTCGAAATACGGGTCCGGGATCAGTCCGGCCCGCTCGAGATCGTCGTACACGCTGCCAGGCACTCTCGCCGCGATGCGCGGCGTCACGGCTGAGAACTTCGCTCCGGTTTCGACGGACGCGCCTTGCATGACGGTCCACGGCCACGATCCGGCGACGGTCCAGTCTTTAAGCGGTATCTTCATATCTATCCCCCGTAAATTTTTCTTCGGTTCGATTCGGAATCATTATGCGGTTTTATTTGTGGATTTTTCTGTTGCCGGAGTATCTTTTGATGTATCGTTTGTTTTCCGGGACCGGCATTTCAGGCCGTTTATTCCTGAAAAATCTCTCTGTCCGGCGAGGATCACACTTCATATTATAGATAAAAAATTGTGATTTGTCAATATGATCCCGGGATTATGTTGCACCGTGTTTTTTGCAAATTCAGATTATCAGATCAATTCCGTCTTGCATTCACAAGGTATTCTGATGTTTCTGTTGCATTTGCCGCCCGAATGCAGTATAATAATAACCATACAACACGCCACCGCCGTCCTGGGAGGGCATATGAAAAGATATTACATGATAGGCAACACCCATTTCGACCCGGTATGGGAATGGAAATGGGACGAGAGCATGGCTTCGATACGCGCCACCTTCAGATCGGCGCTCGACCGGATGAAGGAGGACGAGGGCTTCATCTACTCCTTCTCCTGCCCGCCGGTATTCGAGTGGATAAAGAACACCGAGCCGGAGATGTTCGATGAGATCAAAGCCCGCGTCAGAGAGGGGCGCTGGGAGCTGTGCGAGGGATGGTGGGTTCAGCCCGACTGCTACTGCGCCATGGGCGAGAGCTACGCGAGGCACGGGCTGTACGGACAGAGATATCTGAAGGACAACTTCGGTATCTTCTCCTCCGGCGCCTTCAACGTCGACAGCTTCGGGCACAGCTCCTCCCTGCCGCAGATACTATTGAAAAGCCATATCCTCCACTACTGCTTCGTCCGCCCGACGCCGGGGCAGTATGAGTTCGAGCGTCCGCTTTTCGTCTGGCGCGGCTGCGACGGAAGCGATATCCCGGCGTACCGCTTCGACGGCTGCTATCCATATGAGCTCGGCGACAGGCTCGGAAAGCCGCTATCCGAGGGCGGCGATGCCGACGGCGGCGACGAGATGATCCTATACGGCGTCACCGACCACGGCGGGGCGCCGACGAAAAAGATGATAAGCGATATAAACGCCCGGGAGGACGCCGTCTTCTCCCGCGTCGACGATTTCTTCGCGTCACGCGGAGATATCGGCTATGTCGTCGAGGGCGAGCTGCCGATCCCGGATTTCGGCTCGTATTCCGACGAGAGCTGGTACAAGCGTCTGAACAGGAACGCCGAGTACGCCGCGCTGAACGCCGAGAAGGCGTCCGTCATAGCCGGGCTCGACAGGCGGCGGGAGATCGAAAATATCTGGCGGGATATCATGTTCGGTCAGTTCCACGACACCCTCGGCGGCACCTGCATAAAGGACGAGTACTTTGACGCCCGCAACCTCACCGGGCGCGCGGTAGCATCGGCGGACGAGATCACGCATTTCAGCCTGCAGAGCGTCACGGCGAGGATAAAAACGGTTGGGGAGAATTCCCGGGACGAGTGGAACATAGTCGCGTGGAACCTCGGCGGAGCGCCGTACCGCGGCTATATCGAAGCCGAGGTACAGTGGGTGCATCAGTTCCCGTGGTACTATGACGGGATCGATCTCGAGGACGCTGACGGTGCAAGATACCCCTGCCAGATTATTCAGGAGAAGTCGGTGATACCCGGCTTCCGCTCGAGGTTCCTGTTCAAAGCCGATATACCGTCTCTCGGCTACAAGTGCTTCCGGGTGATAAAGACCGGCGAAAAGCAGCCGAAACCGGAAACCGACATAAGCCGGATAACGACGGACCGCTTCACCGTTTCGATAGACAGATCGACCGGGTATATAGCCTCCGTGACCGACATAGCGACAGGCGAGGATCTTCTCCGCGGCGGCGTAAGGCCGGTATGCTATAAGGACGACGGCGACACATGGTGCTTCAATATCTCAGAGTACGGCGAAAGGCTTGAGGACCCGGAGCTTCTCAGCGTGAAAGTGACGGAGTCGGGGATCCACCGGATAAAGGTGAAGACTTCCTACCGCTTCCGCTCGTCGCTCATCGACATATACTATATAATATACAAAGACGCCGGGTATATCGACATATCATACCGCGTGAACTGGAACGAAAAGCATATCGTCCTCAAGCTCGAGCTGCCTGCGGAATCGCACGGTCACACGGCGGCGCTTCCCTACGGCGAGACGGCGCGCGGCGGGACGAAGGCCGATCTCCCGCTCGGGCTGTGGCTCGACACCGGCAGATACTCGGTCTGCGCCGACAGCGTCTTCGCCTATACAATGACGGGCGGCAGGCTCGGGCTGACGGTCCTTCGCAGCGCGATATACGGCGATCTCAGGATATCACCGCTCGACGAGGAAAACGGCGATTACGACTACATGTCCCAGGGGATGAACGAGGGGAAGCTGAGGATCGATTTCAGCCGCGGAAGATGGGAGATGGCGGACGGCTTCCTGAATCCGCCGATCACCATCGACGAATCGAATCACGGCGGCGATCTGCCGCCAGAAAACAGCTATTATTCGGCCGAAGGCGCCTGCCTTGCCGCCGTGAAGCTCTGCGAGGACGGCGGCGGAACTGTCCTCCGACTTTACGGGGACAAAGGCGTGAAAACCGACGCCCTGCTCCGCGCGAAAGGCAAGGAATACGCCGTCCCGATGCGGCCGTACGAGATAAAGACGGTTCTTATCGGAGACGGCGGCATGACGGAACTGTATATCACCGAAGACAGCGCCGCGAACTGACGGCGCGCCATGGGCTGACGGTCGAATCATTTAACCGAAATTTCATTGTCACAGCTTGAAATCGGGGCGATGTTCTGGTATCATAATCCGGAGCAAACGCGGTATCTACGGCACGGATTATGGCATCGGGAATAAAAGCCTCTGTTTTCAGCCGCTTCGGGCGCGGCGACGTCGACATGACGGAGGGCGGTATCGTCAGGCATATCCTGACCTTCGCCTTCCCTCTGCTTATAGGGAACATCTTCCAGCAGCTTTACAACATGGTCGACACATGGGTGGTCGGCAATTATGTCTCGACGGCGGCCTTCTCGGCCGTCGGGAGCGTCGGTCCGATCACCAACATGCTGATCGGCTTCTTCCTCGGTCTGGCGAGCGGCGCCGGAGTCGTCATCTCGCAGTATTACGGCGCGAAGAACGACGAAAAGGTGAGCGAGGCCGTCCACACCTCGATCCTGATGACGCTGGCGATGGCAGCCGTGTTCACGGCGGCGGGAGTCATAATGTCGCCCTACATGGTGGACATGATGAAGGCTCCGGCGGACGTGAGGCCGGAGGCGGTGTCATACCTTACGATATACTTTTCCGGCGTCGCCGGGCTCATGGTCTACAACATCGGGGCCGGGATCCTGAGGGCGGTCGGCGACTCGCAGCGGCCATTCTACTTTCTCTGCGTGTCGGCTCTGATGAACACCGTCCTCGATCTGCTGTTCGTGCTCGCCTTCGATATGGGCGTCGCCGGAGTCGCGTGGGCGACAGTCATAGCCCAGTGCACATCGGCGGTGCTCGTCATCATCACCCTTATGCGGTCGAAATCGTGCATCAGGCTGATACCGCGCAGACTGAGGATATCCTTCGACATGCTGAAAAAGATATTCAAGGTCGGCATACCGGCGGCGCTGCAGATGGCGGTGACGTCGTTCTCGAACATCTTCGTTCAGTCGTACATCAACTACTTCCAAACCGACGTCATGGCCGGATGGACGGCATACAACAAGATCGACCAGATCCTGTTCCTGCCGATGCAGTCGATATCCCTCGCCTCCACCACCTTCGTCGGACAGAATCTCGGGAAAAAGCAGGTCGAGCGGGCAAAGCGGGGAGCGAACATCTCCCTTATGATGGCCGCCGTCTCGACGGTCGTCATCATGATCCCGGTAATGCTGTTCGCGCCGAAGTTCGTCGCCTTCTTCAACTCAAAGCCGGAGGTCGTCGAATACGGAGCGATGCTGCTGCGCGCGATATCGCCGTTTTACGTGCTCTGCTGCGTGAATCAGGTGTATTCCGGCGCGCTGCGCGGAGCCGGAGACAGCCGCGCGCCGATGATCATAATGCTGCTGTCGTTCGTGGTATTCAGGCAGATATATCTTTTCGTCATGTCGAATTTCATCGCGAACGAGCTGATACCGATAGCGATGGGCTATCCCGCCGGATGGCTCGTCTGCTCGACGATAACCTTCATCTACTATCACAAAACGAGTCTGTCGAAATCAAGGGTGGTCGACGACTGAGCGGCTTATGCCGTGCCCGATATTTCATCTCCTTTTCAGCATATTCTTTTAAAAACGGTATTATCGGACCCACACGCGGACATCACGGAGGACAACAATGATTTACAGGGATTTCAAGGGGACAAAGCTGTCGGCGCTCGGCTTCGGCGCCATGCGCCTGCCGGTGATCGGCGGCGACGACGGCAGGATAGACGAGGCCGCCGCCATGAGCATGGTCGACAGGGCCATGGAGGGCGGGATAAACTACTACGACACGGCGTGGGGCTATCACGGCGGCAATTCCGAGCTTATCATCGGCAGGGCACTCTCCCGCTATCCGAGGGACAGCTATTATCTCGCGACGAAGTTCCCCGGCTACGATCCGTCGAACTGGGGAAAGGTGAAAGAGATCTTCGAGCGGCAGCTCGAGAAGACCGGCGCGGGATATTTCGACTTCTACCTTTTCCACAACGTCTGCGAGATGAACATAGACGCCTATCTCGACGATGAGAGATACGGCATATTCAGCTATCTTTCCGAGCAGAAGAAGAAAGGGCTGATAAAGCATCTCGGCTTCTCCTGCCACGGCGGCACCGAAACGCTGCGGCGCTTTCTTGACGCATACGGAAAGGATATGGAATTCTGCCAGCTGCAGCTGAACTATCTCGACTGGACCTTCCAGAGCGGTAAGGAAAAAGTCGATATGCTCGACGAGATGGGCATCCCGGTATGGGTCATGGAGCCTCTGCGCGGCGGGAAGCTGGCTAAGCTCTCACCCGAAAACGAGGCGAAGCTGAAGGCCCTGCGCCCGGACGAGGATATCCCGGCGTGGGCGTTCAGGTTCCTTACGAGCCTGCCGTCCGTGAAGGTGATACTTTCCGGCATGTCGGACATGGAGCAGCTCGAAAAGAACCTCGCCACCTTCGGGCAGGACAAGCCTCTCGGCGCGTATGAGACTGCCGCGCTCCTCGATATCGCCGCCGGGATGCTGACAGCCGGGACCGTTCCCTGCACCGGCTGCCGTTACTGCGTCAGCCACTGCCCGCAGCAGCTCGATATCCCGGGGCTCATATCGCTGTACAACGAGCACGCCTATTCCGGCGGCGGCTTCATCGCGCCGATGGCGCTGAGCGCCATGCCGGAGGACAAGCGCCCTCAGGCATGTCTCGGATGCCGGAGCTGCGAGCAGGTCTGCCCCCAGCAGATAAAGATATCCGAGGTGCTGGCCGATTTCTCGGAAAAGCTCGGATAAAGCCGGGATACGTCCCGATCATATGTCAGACCGCGGTTTATATCCGAAAACTTAGTGAAAAATATCCTCCCGGCGTTATACGCCGGGAGGATATCCGTTTTATTCAGGTCGTATCAGAGCTTTACGCCGATCATTCGTCAGTCGGCAGGACGTCGCTGAACACCATGAGATCGACGGCGGCCTTTTCCGCGTCGGCAAGCGGCTTCCAGACACCTCTGTCAAAGAGAATCTTACGCGCCATCAGCGCAACGACGGAGCCGGAGAAGGCGCGAGATTCCTCATGCACGATGAGGTCCTGCATCTGCGGCGGGTACTTCTTCGCCTCGTTCAGGGCGTATTCGAGCGCGGCGTCGGCGAAGCGGCGGGTCACCGACTCCCCGATGGAAGGTATGCTCTCGATCTCGTCCCTTACCCCGGTACGGGCGACCATGACGGCGACGCGGCCGCTTTCGTCTATCATACCGCGCTCTCTCAGACGGGCGAGCTTTTCGGCGTTCGCCGGTATGTCGGGGAGCTGATGCGTCATATACTCGTACAGCTTTTCATAGTCCTCGCCGAGATTGTTTTCCCACGCGCCCTGACGCGACGTCCATTTTGTGTCGTATGACCATGAGCCTACCGGGTATTTGTCAGACCACCGGTTCATCGCCCCGCAGCACAGCCAGTTTTCCATCGGGATCGTCGGCTGATAGTCCGGATCGGAGCAGGTCTGCTCAAGCACCGCGTAAGCGATGAACTCGCCGCCGTCCGGCGTCTTTATAAAGTACCTCGATATGTCCCGTCCGGCCGACGAAACCGGCGTCGTGCAGACCTTATGCAGGAATATCGACATCTCGGCGAGCTGACGGTTTCCCGTCGGCAGATATATCTCCCCGAGCCGGTCCACGGCGCCGCTCACGACGGGATAATACTCGTCGGCGAGGATCTTCGCCGCCTCGAGCTGCTTTCGGTTCAGCTCCTCCTCCTCGGCGAGGGAATATGTCAGAGGGCTGAACTCCACATAGGTCGTGAAGCGCCCGCCCTTTTCGCGCACGAGGAAGCCGCTTCCCTCGAGCTTCGCTATCCTGTCCGACAGAAACACCGGCGTGACGCCGAGCTCGTCGGCGATCTCATCGGCTGTGCGGGGATCATAATAGCAGCTGTACACGATATTGAGGTCCAGCGGGTCGCTGAGATATTTTTCCGGGCCGCCGCCGTCACCGGGACGCCCGTTGTGGCCGAATCCTCTCGCCTTTACCGGATTCATGCCGAGTTTTCCGATCTTTCTTTCCATCCGAAACGCCTCCTTGAGTTCCTTCCGCGCCTTATTCAGGTGCCATTTTACCGTCCCTTCGGGCATCGAGAGCTCCGACGCGATGTCCCTGACGGACCTGTTTTCAAAATAGAACAGATACACGGTCCTGCGGCGGACCTCGGTAAGATACGCGATCCCGAGCCGCAGCTTCATGAGCTCGTCCGCGGCGTCGTCCGAAGGAAGCTCATCCTCGTACGGGATCTCGACGCCGTCGATGGAAACGCCCTCATGCCTTTTCTTCGACGAGACGTATCTCGCCCAGGTGTGCTTGCTGATGCGCCAGATATACCCTTCGATATTGTATATCCCGTCGCGCCTGAGAAGCGTCGTGTAGACCTCCTCGACTATGTCGGAGGCCAGCTCCTCCGCCTCAGCGTAGGAGAAACACTTTTTGACGGCGAAGCCGTATATCTTTTCGAGATACGCCGTGATGACGGCGTCCGCTTTTTCTTTTTCCATGCCCTGTTCTCCGAATCGATTCGTGTATATAGTGCGGGCAAAGCGCGAAAGGTTGGCGGAACGGATGATTTTTTTTATTTTTTTCGGCGTTTTTTTCGCCGGAAAGGAAACCGCCCCCGGCGGCCGGGAGCGATATGTCATATCACGGATATCTCCGCGTCATGCGGCGGCGAGAAGCGCCTTGATCGCCCTGCCGCAGTCGCCGCCGACGCATACGGCTCTGTCCTTTATCTGAGCGGGACAGGCCGCCTCGCCGAAGTTAAGGCAGGCGTAGAAGGCGTCAGGATTTTCCGCCGTCATCGCCCAGAACGGGTATTTTATGATCATCGGCGTGTTGCTCCCGACACCGATCTCAAGGAAAAGCGTTTTCCCCTTCTCATGCCCGGAAAGGAATGCCGCGTACCTGTCGGATGCGGCATGCCAGCCCTCGTCCTCAGCGAAGGTGTCGTCGACGCGCAGGTTCATCGCGGCGGGCTCTTTGCTGCCGGGGCAGACGGGTATCAGCCTGTCCGGGAGGATCATCGAAATGAGGCGGTCCTTCGGCGGCTGAAAGACGCCGTTTTCGTCCTTTACGAACCGCTGCGCCGCCATCGCCTCCATTACCCATTCCTCGTTGTCCCATGTCTTTTTGTCTCTGCCGGAAGCGCTCTGGAACAGTCCGTAATCACCCTGTGTGTAAAACAGACGCTCCTTCTCGAATCCCGCCTTCTGGAACTGATGATCGACGTTCGTCGTGACAGCGAAATAGTCCTTGTCCTTCACAAGAGCCAGAAGATCATCATAAACCGGCTCGGGCGCGCCGACATAACGGTTGTAATAAATGTTCCTCGCCCACCACGCCCAGCGGATATTGTCGTCCGGGAACGGGTAAAAGCCGCCGGAGTACATGTCGTTTATCCCGAAGCGCTCGCTGAAGTCATAGAAATATCTTCTGAACCGCTCGCCGCCGTATGTGAATCCGGCCGCCGTCGAGAGCCCGGCACCGGCGCCTATCACGACGGCGTCGGCCGAATCGAGCTTTTCCCTGAGGAGCCGGATATCGGCTTCCCTGTCGCCAGAGCCCGCTGTAACCACTCCGCTGAGGCCGCGGACATACCGCATGCCCTTCAGCATCGTCAGCTCGAAGCCCGACTTATGTTTTTGTGAAAATACGCTCATATATCTCCCTGTCACGGTCGGTGAATACGTTGAAAATCACCCTGTCCATCGTCCCGTCGTGTATCGAAAGCCACTTTCTCACCGTATCGGCGGCTATACTCGCCGCCCGGTCCTGAGGGAAGCGGAAGACGCCCGTCGATATACAGCAGAAGGCGACCGATCTCAGGCCGTTTTCAAGGCACAGATCGAGTGTGTTCGTATAGCAGGCGGCGAGATCGCGCTCGTTTTCGGCGTTAAGACGGCCGCTGACGATCGGTCCGACGACATGCACGACCTTTTTCGCCGGAAGGTTGTAACCGTCCGTCAGCATCGGGACGGCGGTCGGCTGCTCATAGCCCGGGCCGTATATCCTGCGGAGCCGAGCCATCTTATCCGCGCATTCCGCCCTCAGCTGCACTCCGGCGTAGGTGTGGATGCAGTTGTCGATGCAGGCGTGCATCGGCACAAAACAGCCGAGCATCCCCGAATTCGCCGCGTTGACGATCGCGTCGGCGGCAAGGCGGGTGATGTCGCCCTGCCATATCGAGATGACGCCCTCCGTCACCGGGATATCCTCCAAAGCGACTATCCCCTTTTCCCTTGCCCGCCCGATGAGATATTCGTCCTGCAGACGCAGCGCGTCAGGCGAAAGAGCCTTCGGCATCCTTACGTTCATGAGCGAGCGGAGCAGCTGCTTTTTGCCATCGGTGTCTCTCGGGACAGCGATATCCCTGTATTCGCCGGATTCGTCCAAAAAGATCCCGACGAGCTCATCAAGTCTTCTTTCCTGCGCTGTTCTGCCGATCATCGGGATGTCTCCTTTTCCGCTTTCTGCCCGTCTTCTTCTGCCAGTATCTCGCTCAGATCGGCCTGAATATCGGCGAGGGTGTACCTTCTCATCTCGTCCTCCATCGCGTTCTGGATGGCTTTCAGCTTTCCGTCGAGCAGGGCGTGGATGTTCCGCCCGACCGGGCAGTCGGGGTTCGGCGCTTCGTGGAAACGGAAGAGATCGCCGTTCTCCACCGGCTCGATGGCCTGATAGACGTCGTAAAAGGTGATATCGCCGAGCGGTTTTTTGACGGTAATGCCGCCGGTGCCTCTGGCGACGGTTACAAGACCGGCGTTTTTCAGCTGAATGAGGATCTTTCGTATTATGACAGGATTGGTGTTGATGCTCGCCGCGAGAAAGTCGCTCGTCACCTTGTATTTATCCTTAAACGTCTCCGCACACGCGAATATGTGCAGAGCGACCGTGAATCTGCTTGATATCTGCATTTGCTCTCACCTCCGACCGCTGTCATAAATTATACCTCATTTCAGCTGAAAATTCAACTGCGGATATCAAAACTTTCCGTTCTGATTCTTCCAGGTCTCCTTCGCCGCGATGGTCTCCATGACGTCCCAATGCTCGGCTATCTTTCCGTTCTCGACGCGCCAGAGATCATAATATGACGTCAAAGCTCCGCCGAAGGTGCCCTCGGATACGGCGAGTACGAAGTTGCCCTGAGCCAGCACCTGGTGAACTGTGGTATATATAATCTGTATTCCCTGTCCGGCGAGAGCCTCGAGAGCGGCGCCGAGCCCGGAGAGACCGTCGGCGATACCGGTGTTGTGCTGGATATATCTGTCGCCGTCAAAGTAGGAGGGAGTTTTCTCCGGAGCCTTGCCCTGCAGAACATCATGGAGGAAATTCCTTACGAGCTCACGGTTTTCCTCAGTCCTGCCAAGATCCTCAAGCTTGTCGTACCCGTCGGTCTGGGTATGTCCGGAGGGATTCGGTCCCGCGACGGCGGCGATATTGTCCCAATGCTCGGCTATCATGCCGTCATCGTCGAAGCGGAAGATATCGAACGCGATCTGCTCGCCCATTCCGGCGAAATTGTAGACGGTCTGCAGAAAGACCTTGTCCCCGTCCTCGAACGCGCGGATATTCCGCACGGTGGTTTTTGCCGGAGCTGACGCGAGGTACGCGACGCTGCCGACGAACGCGCCGCGGCCGGTGCCGTAGGCGAGATTATGCTGGATGTACCCTTCGGCGAGAAGAGAGGCGGCTTTTTCGGTATCGCCGGAAGCAAAGGTTCCGATGAGAGCGAGCGCTTTTTCGATGTTTGTCATTTTGGTTCTCCTTTGTGTTTGGTTGTAACCGTTGTGATTTCATCTGACGGCGTTATTATATCACATCGCCGTTGTAATGTCAATGGTTACATTAGATATTTCACAAATGGTTTAAAAACGGTTCACATTACGCGGAATAGATACCGTCCGTGAAATCATATTCCGAAGATGAGTTAAATATGGCTCACAAATATTAATTTTATATAACTAACTGAGTTAACAATTTCGTGATATAATATGAGTTACATAAATTTAACTGTCAATTCAGTCAGATACGGAGGTTTATATCATGATAGGAATGGCGAAGCTCGGAATCTTTCTCGGCGGAGTGCTGTTCGGCACAGCCGGGGTGAAGGTGCTGTCAAGCAAAGACGCGAAGAAGGTGTACACTCATGTCACCGCCGCCGCGCTCCGCGCGAAGGAATCGGTAATTACGACCGTCGACACCATAAAGGAGAACTGCGGCGACATCCTCGCCGACGCGAAGGAGATAAACGAAACACGCGCCAAATGTGAGGAAGTATGCGTCGAAGACGGATGCAAGGCAGAGACCTGCTGCGGCGGTGACGATACCGCCGATGAAAAGGCGGATAAATGAAATTTGTGATAAAGCATGAATCCGGAAGCCGCCTGAGGATCCATGCGTGTGTCGGCCGGATGACGCTCTCTCAGGCCGACATTTTTGAATATTACCTTAAAAACACAGACAGCGTCATGGACGTCACGGTGTATGACCGCACCTGCGACGTCGTGATATTCTTTACCGGCGGCAGGGACGGCGTCATAAAGGCCCTGTCCTCCATCTCATTTGAAAGCGCGGAAAAGGCGGTGTCCCTCCCCCGGCATTCGGCGAGAGCCGTCGAGAGGGAGTTCGAGGACAGGCTGTTCTTTACGGTCGCCCTGCGGCTGGCTAAGCGCTTTCTGCTCCCGGCGCCTCTGAGGGCCGTCATCACCGCCGTAAAGGCGGTGAAATACGCCGCAAGAGGGGTAAAAGAGCTTCTGCGCGGCAGGATAACCGTCCCGGTGCTCGACGCGGCGGCCATTTCGGTGTCCGTCCTTCGCGGCGATTTCAGCACCGCGTCGTCGGTGATGTTCCTATTGAATATCGGAGACATCCTCGACGAATGGACGCATAAAAAAGCTGTGAACGATCTCGCGCAGACGATGTCTCTCGGCGTCGAAAAGGTCTGGAAGCGGGGCGGCGGAGCCGACATCCTCACCGACGTGAAGGATATCCGGCGCGATGACGTCATCGTCGTGAGGACCGGCGGGCTCATCCCGCTCGACGGCACGGTGGCAGGCGGCGAGGCGACGGTAAATCAGGCGTCGCTGACCGGAGAGTCGGAGCCGGTGCTGAAAAAGGAAGGCGGCGTCGTTTACGCCGGGACCGCCGTGGACGAGGGCGAGCTGCTGATAAGGGTGACGAGCGTCAGCGGAAGCGGCAGATACGACCGGATCGTGCGGATGATCGAGGAATCGGAAAAGCTGAAATCGTCGGCCGAGGCGCGGTCGGCGCATATCGCCGACAGCCTTGTTCCGTACAGTCTCTTCGGGACGGCGGCGGTATGGCTGATCACGCGGAACGCCGTGAAGGCTCTCGCCGTGCTGATGGTGGATTTCTCCTGCGCGCTCAAGCTGTCGATGCCTATCGCCGTGCTTTCCGCCATGAAGGAATGCAGACAGAAAAACATCACGGTAAAGGGCGGCAAGGCTCTCGAGGCGGCAGCCGAAGCCGAGACAGTCGTCTTCGACAAGACCGGCACGCTGACAGAGGCCATACCGACGGTAAAGGAGATATACACCTTCGGCGACGAAAGCGGGGACGAATGTCTGCGCCTCGCCGCCTGTCTTGAGGAGCACTTCCCTCATTCGATAGCCTCGGCAGTGGTCGGCGCGGCGAAGAAGCGCGGTCTCAGACACGACGAGCACCACGCGAAGGTCGAATATGTCGTCGCTCACGGGATCGCGAGCTCGGTGGACGGCGTGAGATGCGTGATCGGCAGCCATCATTTCGTATTCGAGGATGAGGGCTGCGTCATACCCGAAGACAAGCGGGAGCTGTTCGATTCGATCCCCGGCGAGTACTCGCAGCTTTATCTCGCAGTCGGGGGAAGGCTGGCGGCCGTCATATGCATAGAGGATCCGGTCCGCCCCGACGCCGCTGAGGTCATACGGCGGCTTCACAGAGCCGGAGTCGTCAGGACGGTGATGATGACCGGTGACAGCGAGCGGACCGCCGCTTCGGTCGCCGCGAGGGTCGGAGTCGACGAGTATCACTCGGAGGTGCTCCCCGACGACAAGGCCGAATTTATAAGGAAGGAGCATGAAGCTGGGCGGAAGGTCATGATGATCGGCGACGGCGTCAACGATTCACCGGCCCTTTCCGAAGCCGACTGCGGCATCGCAGTCAGCAGCGGCGCAGAGATCGCCCGCGAGGCGGCCGACGTGACGATAAACGGCGGCGGGATATCGGGAGCCGCTGTCCTGCGCGAGACCGCGAACGCTTTGGCGGAACGGATAAACAGGAACTACCGCGTCATCATGTCGTTCAATTTCGGCCTGATCACGCTAGGCGTGCTCGGGATCATATCTCCGCCGACGGCTGCGCTGGCCCACAACATATCTACGCTTCTCTTATCTCTCAGCAGCATGAAAAAGCTGCTGAAATAAAACATCGCGCGCATTCGGAGAAATGACTGACTGCATGAAGGAGCGGAAAAACGATGTATCTGGAAATAAAAGACCTTAAAAAGAGCTACGGCGAGGGGAGCAGCTACACGCAGGTGCTGCGCGGCGTCACGACCGGGATCGGAAGGGGGATAATCTGCGCGATACTCGGTCCGAGCGGATCGGGAAAATCGACGCTGCTCAACTGCATAGGCGGCCTTGAAACGGCGGACAGCGGCTTTGTCAAGGTGGACGGGACGGATATCTGCCGCCTGAAGCCCGGGGAGCTGTCGGAATACCGGCGGGAAAAGCTGGGGTTCGTCTTCCAGTTCTACAATCTCGTGCCGAACCTGACGGTGAAGGAGAACATACAGGTCTGCCAGTATCTGTCGCCTTCGCCCCTGCCCCTCGACGAGCTCCTCGATACTCTCGGCCTTACCGAGCATCAGAAGAAATTCCCGTCTCAGCTGTCCGGCGGTCAGCAGCAGAGATGCGCCGTCGCGAGGGCTCTCATCAAGAACCCTCAGCTTCTTCTCTGCGACGAGCCGACCGGCGCCCTCGATTCGGTATCGAGCCGCGAGCTGCTCGTTCTGCTTGAGCAAATCAACGAAAAGTACGGCACGACGATCCTTCTCGTGACGCACAACGGCGTTATCCGGCATATGGCGCACAATGTGCTGCAGCTGAAGGACGGACGGATCGTCGAGGAATACGAGAACAGGAGCCGCGTCGGGGCTTCGGATCTGGAGGGGCTCTGATATGCAGCGCGTCTTACGTATCAAGTCCCTCAGGGAGCTAAAGAGCGGCGGTCTGAGATATCTCGCGCTCGGATGCGTTATCGCCTTCGCGATGTACCTGATCGTCAGCCTGATCGGCGCCGCCGACACCGTCATAATCGGCACCGCGGAGCACGCCGAAGCGAACCGAATCGAGGACGGGCAGTTCACGCTTTTCGTCCCGCTTACGGACGATGAGATAAAAGAGCTGACCGATTCGGGCGCCGAAATCGAGCCGATGTTTTATCTCGATTATCAGCTCGATGACGGCGGCGTGCTGCGGGTGTTCCGGCTTCGGAAAAACATAGACCTCACCGAGACGGAAACGGGTTCGCTGCCGTTCGGCGACGGCGAGATCGCGCTCGAAAAGAGATACTGCGAAGCGAACGGGATCGGAGTCGGCGGCGAGACGGAGATATCCGGCGAAAAGCTCCGCGTCAGCGCCGTCGTGACGTCGCCCGATTACGACGCGCCGCTCCGCTCGATGGGCGACAGCACCGTCGACAGCGCCAATTTCGGCACGGCGTTCGCGTCGGACGGACTGTACGATAAGCTGGCTTCGGGCGGAAAAGCCCTGCAGTCGGAGGAATACCTGTACGCCTTCCGGCTCGGCAGCGATATGTCCGCCGAAGAGCTGCGCGAAAAGCTGAAAGAGCTCAGATTCGACCCTGATGAAGTCGATGATACGTATTTCAGGCAGTACTGGGAGCAGACCTACGGGGAAAGAGACGAGCTGCTTTCCGGCGCGGATGATCTCGCCGAAGGCAGCCGCGAGATGAGCGGCGCTCTCGGCGAACTCATCGCCGGGCTCGAGGGTGAGGCTTTTTCGCAGATAAGAGACTATCTCCCGCCTGAGCTTCCCGCCGCTGTGTCTGAACTGAATGAGGCTGGAAAAAGCCTCGCCGACGGATCAAAGGAGCTTCGCGACGCCGTCTTTGAAATCGCCGACACATATATGAAGGAGGATCTTTTAAGCCTCCGCAGCTTCACCGAGGCGGAGGACAACCCGCGCATCGGCGGATCGGCAGACGACGTTATCATAAACAAATACGCGAGCATAGCCGCCGGGATCATCATACTCGCGCTGCTCGCTTATGTCATCTCGGTATTCGTCATACACACCATCGAGTCGGAGCGGAGCGTGATCGGCACCCTGTACGCACTCGGCGTAAGGCGGAAAGATCTTCTGATCCATTACATCACCCTGCCCGTAATCGTCAGCTTCGCCGCCGGGGTGATCGGAACGGCGGTCGGATACAGCGTGATCGGCGTTCCGACGCAGACGGCTGACACATACGCCTACTACTCGGTTCCCGCCCTCGAGACGGTGATCGAGCTTCCTGTGATACTGTACGGCGCCGTGATGCCGCCGCTGATCGCCGCGCTGGTGAACGCAGTCGTGATACGCCGCGAGCTCTCGAGACCGGCGCTGCAGATGCTCCGCAACACCGAAAAGCGCCGCGACGTCTCGAAGATAGACCTGAAAAACGCCGGCTTCATCACCCGATTTCAGCTCCGTCAGCTCCTGAGGGAGGGCAGGAGCGCTCTCGGCGTGGTGCTCGGAATCTTCGTATGCCTTCTTTTGATGATGATAGGCATAAACGCCTACACCCTCTGCAGACACGTCGGTCAGGACAACGTCGCCGACACAAGATACGAATATATGTATCTCTATAAATACCCGGAGGAAACCGTTCCCGAGGGCGGAAGCCCGGCTTACGCCGAGACGCTGAAAAAAGAGGTGCTCGGCTACAATCTCGACGTCACGGTCCTCGGGATCGAGGAGGACAATCCATATTTCGACGCGCGCCCGGAAAAGAGCCTCAGCCATGTTCAGATAAGCTCGGCGATGGCGCAGAAATACGGCCTTTCGGCGGGCGATCAGCTTACCTTAAGCGACGAGCAGGGCGACAGGTGCTACGCCTTCACGGTGGACGGCGTCGTCGAGTACGCTCCTGCGTTCTTCGTGTTCATGCGAATAGAATCTATGCGGGAGCTGTTCGGCATGCCGGATCAGTATTACAACGCCGTTTTTTCCGATCATGATCTCGGCATAGATCCCGGCAGACTTTACAGCGTCAGCAGCAAGGCGGACATCGTCAAGGCCGCCGACGTATTCGTGAACCTCATGTTCTCGATGGTCTACGCCATGATCATAACGTCGTCGGTCATCATGGCCATAGTCATGTATCTTATGATGAAGGTGATGCTCGATCACTCGGCGCAGAGCATAGCGCTGTTCAAGGTGTTCGGGTACAGGAGGCGGGAGATAAGCCGCCTCTTCCTCGACGGCAACACGATACTGATAATGCTCGGCACCGCCGTGTCGATCCCGCTGGCCAAGATCATCATGGACGCGATGTACCCGTATCTCGTGTCGAACGTCGCCTGCGCTATCAATCTGCATATCGCGCCGTGGGTGTACCTCGTCATCTTCCTCGGCTGCATGCTGATCTACGCCGTCATACACGCGCTGCTGTCGGCGAGGATAAAAAAGATCCCGGCAGGCGAGATCCTGAAAAACAGAGAATGAGCTCCGCTCAGGCGTACCGATTTCATTGAAGGAGTGATGCACGGCATGGGCAGAAGACCAAAGACGAATCCCGCGATAAAGAGACTGATGCCGCTGATGAACAGCTACTTCACCCGGCGCTTCGGAGCGAAGGAAGGAGCCGAAAAAAGCGCCGGGACGATAAGGATCGCCCAGAGGTACTGGGACGAGACGCCGTATATCGGAGGCGGCGAAAACCTCCTTTCGGGGAACCTGTATATGAGCGAGGTGCTTTTCGCCGCCGTCGAGGCATGCGGAAGGGACTTTCCGGGCGAGGACATCCTCGCGCTCGGCGAGGAGCTCGCCGTCGGCAGGATAAAAAAGCTCTGCCGGTTCGTTAACACCGAAAAAATCGTCAGCAGAAAATGGGCGCAGAAGCTCCTTTACCGTATCTACGGCGGGTATATAAGGAAGCGGGAGAAAAACGGCTGGGACAGCTCATGGAGACTGGAGATCAATCCTTACGGGCATAAGGACGGTTTCGCCTGGCGCTTTACCTCCTGCCCTATCGCCGAGTTCGCGAAGGAGCATGACATGCTCCCGTGGATGAAGTATCTCTGTCAGCTGGATCACCTGATGACCGAAGCGGCGGGATGCCGTCTGATCAGAAAGCATACCATCGCCTCCAGCGGGGACGAGTGCGACTACTGGATCGTCGGCGGAGGCGAAACGCGTGAATAATCAGGAGCGTGTACAGACGACCGGCTCAAAAAGGATGAAGGCCGCGCTTATATGCGGCATGCTGGGCTGCCTCTGCTTCGGCGGCGGCGACTGGCTGATGCTGTACGGCGATCCGGGATATCACGGCGCCCTTTCATGGCTTACCGAAGGCGCCGCGCGGATTCCTCTATGGCGGTTCGATCTCGCGGCGGCGCTCGCCTTTCCCGGCGTAATCCTGTACGGCGCCGCCCTGTTCGCCGCCGGCGGTTATATAAAGGATGCCGGCAGGCGGAGGATATATCATTACCTGAACGCCTTCGGTCTGACGCCGTGGATCGCCCTGCATATGTTCTACATAATGATCCTGACTCTGTTCTCGATGATGCGGAGGCTCGGATACGCCGGGGAAGCGGAGGCGGTCTGCGAAGAGCTGTATTCAAGACTCTCATGGATCGTCCCGGTGTCGGAGGGGATGATGCTGCCGGTGTTTCTGTACTGGTTTTGCCTGCAGATAGCCGGGAAAACCGTATTTCCGAGGCCTATGGCACTCACAAATGTCATCATGATCTTCGGTATCCTGAAAATGATATCACTCCTTATGCCGGTCAGCGCATTCCGTCTCGGCTTTACGAACGGTCTGATGAGCGAGAGCATGCTGATATGGTTCGGGATAATGGCCGTATGGGAGATGAGAAAAGGAAGGGAGAAAAGCAATACCTGATTTCGTATCGGGAAAAGAAATTATAGACGTGCCGCGGCAGAGCTTCCGGCAGAAACAGATGTCCCGTAGCGGGATGACATTCCCCGCCACGGGACGATTTTTGTATTGTCGGGGTGTCTCCGATGCGGGCGTGACAGATGGTTTCCGCTTTACTTTTTCCGCATTCCGTTCTCAAGATATTTTACAAATCCGCTCCCCGAGAACAGCAGACAGCCTTGATACACGTCTCCGTTGCCGACTGCCGTCGTCTGATTCCCGTCGACCCTCATGATCTCATGCGCGATCGGAGAAAAGCAGATAACATTTTCGGTATTGATCTCAGATCCCGGAAATTGAGGATCTATGGCGTACTCTCTGCTTTTTTCAACAGAAACGGAAACATATTTCGGATTCATCGCACTTTCCGGACTTTTATAGTAGACATACGGAACCTGAGCATGCAGCAGCGGAGAAAAAGAGTTCACGCCGATAAATTCATCCAAGCCGTTGAGGATATATTTTCCTCTCGGATGCAGGCATGAAAGGAGCTTTACATTTATCGTTTTTTCGCCTTTTTTCAGTCTCAGTTCGTATTTTCTGCCGTTCGCGGAAATGACATTATATGTATTATCCCGAGCCTCAAATTCCCATCCGATTTTTCTCGCCGCTTTTTTGATCTTACGTATCGCTCCGGCCCTTTTTATACCGGCGCAGATGATGATCATGAGGCATCTAAGCAAAATCAATGCCGCCATAGCAGCTATGATTATTCCGATCACTTTTCCCCATGAAATGACAGATGATAATAAACCGTCGGGATTGTTAGTCATGACTTGTTTCTCTCTTTTCTTTTTTTGTCGTATATCATGCCAAAGTGCTCCTAATATATATATAAGCATGTTTTCCGCTTTTTGTTCAATCAAAACAACAAAAAAACCGGCTTTCCGGCCGGTTTTCGGGTTAATTTTTTTGAACGAGTGACCATTCAGGTGCTTCAGGGGGGACAGGGTTATTGTCACGTCTGTGAGGAAAAACAAAAACAGCCGAACGAAATAAGGATTCTATGTGCAGAAGAATTATCGGCTTTATCTTCTGCCGATGGAGTTAAATATGAAATGGCTTCCTGATAGTTATTATGTGTTTCACAGATCACACATCTCATACTGCAGCCGCAATCTATATCAACATCAGGGAAAAATCATCGAACAGCTCCCCCGCCAAATTCAAAGAAATCCATTATTGTTCTCCGCCTTAGTCTGTAAATATAAACTCAAGGCCGTTTTCGATCAGCACATCTTTTGCGAGACTTCCTTCTTTTGTAT